>CALCID010000045.1 GCA_937907535.1 uncultured bacterium
GCCCTTCGCCCTACTCCACGCAACGAGCTCGTCGATCAGACGGCCGCAGGCCGACGCAGTTTCGTAGTCGTAGTACTTGCGCACCAGCTCGAGAACGCTCTGCCGCACTTCGCCGATCGTCCAGAACCTAGCCTCCATGACAGTCGACATCTCCTCCAGATGTGTCACGATCCCGGGTGTTTTCGTGGGAGCTGCTCCGCGCCGCAGCAACGAGTACAGACGGTAACCCGTATCAGAGAATCAGCGAAGCCGCTACCCGCTACAGTCTCCGAAGACCATTCGCCATGATGGAATCCTGCGTCCATCGCGCGGCCAGCGACCCGTCCAACGCCGAATCCCGTCCACCGCGTCAAATCGCCGTGAACGCCGCCACCTCCCCCACCACCCGCTCACACTCCTCCTCCGTGTTGTAGTAGTGCGGCGAGATCCGGAGCGCCGTCCGCACGCCCTTCTCGTCCATGTCGATCACGGCCACGTCCCGGCCCGTGGCACCGATGTTGATCCCGCGCTCCCGCAGCGCCCGCACGATGGCCGGCGCCTCTTTGCCCTTCACCTCCACGGTCACGATGGCGGCCAGTTCCGGCCCCCGGTCCAGCACCCGCACGCCTTCCATCTCCGCGAAGCGCGACCGGATCAGCGCCGCGAGGGACCGCGCCCGGGTGCTCGCCCGCTCCACCCCCACCTCCAGGGCGTACCTCGCCGCTTCCCCCAGTCCGAGCACGAGCGCGTACGCGTACTCCCAGTTCTCGAACCGCGTGGCGCCATCGGCGAGGACGAATTCGTCCCGGGCAACCCAGCGGGCGCCGCGCATGTCCAAGAACAGGGGGTAGCGATTTTCTTCCAGGATCCGGTCCGAAACGTACAGGAACCCGACGCCGCGCGGCCCCCGGAGGAATTTGCGGGCTGTCGCCGACAGGAAATCACAATGGAGCCGGCTCACGTCCAGCGGGATCTGGCCGACGGCCTGGCAGGCATCGATCAGGTAGGGCACGCCGGCGGAGGCGCAGATCTCGCCCACCGTCTCCACCGGCTGTACGAGCCCGGAGTTCGTGGGCACGTGCGTGACCGCCACGAGCTTCGGCCGATGCCGGCCGATCAGCTCCCGTACCGATTCCGGGTCCACCCCGCCCTCCGGCGCGTCCTCCGCCCTCACCACCCGCACTCCCTGCCGCCGCGCCAGCGACAGGTACATGATCTGGTTCGAGATGTAGTCGTTGCGCGTGGTCAGGATCACGTCGCCGGGGCGGAAGTCGAACGCGCTCAGCGCCTGGGCGAACGCCACGGTCGCGTTCTCCACCACCGCGATGTTCCGGGCGCGCGCGCCGATCAGCGAGGCGACGTCGTCGTACACCCCCGCGATGCGTTCCGACGCCGCGTCGGCCGCCTCATACCCCCCGATCTCCGCTTCGAGACGGAGGTGCTCCACCACCGCCCGGTACACCGGCCGCGGCATGAGCGAGGCGCCGGCGTTGTTCAGGTGGATCCGCCCGGCCTCCACGCCCGGCGTGTCCTCCCGCCAGCGCGTCAGTTCGTTCTCCAGCATCGTCCGATCACCACTCCCGCCAAACGTGTATGCGGCACAGCGCGCCGCGGGCCCCGCGCGTCGCGCACGGGGCCCGCAATGCGTCCACTTTCGACGAGAATCTGGGCGGTTCCCGCGGACGCACACGAAACGGCGGGCGGGCGAGCCCCGGAGGTCGCCGTGAATTGGCCGAATCCCGGCCGATTTCCGCTCCGCCGATCAAAACTTCTTCCGCACCGAGAACGTATTGCACAATATCCCGAGCTTGTCTATCGTGTGCAAGCCAGGCCCAAACCGTACTCCATGAAAGGCAGGCAACCATGACAAGGAAATGCCAGCCGCATCGGAAGTGGGTGGTCTCTGTGCTCGCGGCCGCATGGCTCGCGGTCGCTCCGGCCGTTCCGTCCATCGTCGTGCCGCCCGCCACGCTGGCGGCGCAGGCGGGGGACCAGGCCAGGCAGGCTTCGTCCGGACCGACGAAGGTCGCGACCGTCGAGGGAATCACGGAGTACGTGTTCCCGAACGGACTCCGCGTGCTCCTCTTCCCCGACGAAACGAAGCCGATGATCACGGTGAACGTCACCTACTTCGTCGGCTCGCGTCATGAGTCGTATGGCGAAACGGGGATGGCGCACCTCCTGGAGCACCTGCTCTTCAAGGGGACGCCGAACCATCCGAACATCCCGCAGGAGTTGACGGAGCGGGGCGCCCGGCCGAACGGCACCACCTGGTTCGACCGGACGAACTACTTCGAGACGTTCCCGGCGAGCGAGGACAACCTGCGCTGGGCGCTCGAGCTGGAAGCCGACCGGATGGTCAACAGCTTCGTCAGCGCCGAGGACCTCGCCTCCGAGATGACGGTGGTCCGGAACGAGTTGGAGTCCGGTGAGAACAGCCCCGGCCGCGTGCTCATGGAGCGGACCCTCGCCACGGCGTACCTCTGGCACAACTACGGGAAGTCGACGATCGGCGCGCGTTCGGACATCGAGAACGTGCCGATCGAGCGCCTGCGCGCGTTCTACCGCCGCTACTACCAGCCGGACAACGCCATGCTGGTGGTCGCGGGGAAGTTCGATGAAGCGAAGGCCCTGGAGATGATCCAGGAGACGTTCGGCAAGATCCCGCGGCCGGAGCGGACCGACGAGACCAGGATCTACCCGACCTATACGCGGGAGCCCACGCAGGACGGTGAGCGGCAGGTGACGCTGCGGCGCGTCGGGGACGTGCAGATGATCAACGTCGCTTACCACGTGCCGCCGGGCTCCCACGAGGACTTCGCGGCGATCAGCATCCTCGCGCACGTCATGGGGAATGCGCCCTCGGGGCGGCTCTACAAGGCGCTGGTCGAGCCGAAGCTGGCCACGTCCGCCGGCGCGTTCGGATACCAGCTCCGCGAGCCGGGCATGCTGATCTTCAGCGCGACGCTGCGCAAGGAGGACTCGATCGAGGCGACCCGGGACGTGATGCTGAAGACGATCGAGGAGGCGCCGACGACCGAGTTCACCGAGGAGGAGGTCGAACGGGCCAGGGCGTCGCTGCTCCGCAACTGGGAGCTGGCGTACAACTCCACGGAACGGGTGGCGCTCGAGCTCAGCGAATGGGCGGCCATGGGCGACTGGCGGCTCATGTACATCCATCGGGACCGGCTGAAGAAGGTCACGCCGGCGGATGTGCAGCGCGTCGCCGCGGCGTACCTGAAGCCGGCGAACCGGACGCTGGGGATGTTCATCCCGACGGAGCAACCGGACCGTGCGGAGATCCCGGAGGCGCCGGACATCCGGGCGCTGGTCGAAGGGTACACGGGGAGCACCGAGGTGGCCGAGGGCGAGGCGTTCGAGCCGACGCCGGAGAACATCGAGGCGCGCACGATCCGCTTCACCCTCGACAGCGGTCTCAAGATCGCGCTGATGCCGAAGCGGACCCGCGGCCGGACCGTGGTGGCGCAGCTCACCTTCCGGCATGGCAGCGAGGAAGCGCTGATGAACAAGGGCGCGGCCCCGGGCATGGCCGGCGCGATGCTGATGCGCGGGACGAAGAACCGGTCCCGTCAACAGATCCAGGACGAGCTGAGCCGGCTCAAGGCGCAGGCCAACGTGTCGGGCGGCGCGACCTCGGCGGGCGCATACATCGAGACCACGCGGGAGAACTTCGTGGACGTGCTGCGGCTCGTGGCCGAGGTCCTGCGTGAGCCGGCGTTCGATCCCACCGAGTTCGAGCAGCTCAAGCGGCAGCAGCTCGCGGCCCTGGAGTCGCAGCGCTCCGAGCCCATCGCCCGTGCCATCTCGACCTTCAGCGCGCACCTGAACCCGCGCCCGGCGGGGCATCCGCTGCGCACGAACACGATCGAGGAATCGATCGCGGAGGTCGAAGCCGTCACGCTCGAGGACGTGAAGAACTTCTACGAGTCGTTCTACGGCGGGAGCCACGGTGAGATCGCGGTGGTCGGCGACTTCGACCCGGACGAGATCCGCGCGCTCCTCACCGAGCTGTTCGGTGACTGGAAGAGCCCGCAGCCGTTCCAGCGGATCGCCAGCACCTACCAGGAGGTGGAGCCGAAGTCCTTCACGATCGAGACGCCGGACAAGGCGAACGCCGTCTTCCTCGCCGGGATGACGTTCCCGATGCGGGACGACGACCCGGACTATCCGGCGATGGTCCTGGGCAACTACATGCTCGGCGGCGGGTTCCTGAACTCGCGCCTCGCGGTCCGGATCCGGCAGAAGGACGGGCTGAGCTACGGCGTCGGATCGAGCTTCTCCGCCGGGGCGACCGATCGGGTCGGCCAGTGGCTCGCGAACGCGATCTATGCGCCGCAGAACGCGGAGCGGCTCGAGGCCGCGTTCCGGGAGGAGATCGAGCGCGTGCTCCGGGAGGGCTTCACGGCCGAGGAGGTCGAGGCCGCGAAGCAGGGGCTCCTCCAGTCCCGGCATCTCTCCCGGGCGCAGGACGGCTCCCTGGCGCGCATGCTGGCCAACGGCCTGTACCTGGACCGCACCATGCAGCACGACGCCGAGCTGGACGAGAAGATCCGGGCCCTCACCCCGGAACAGATCCACGCTGCCTTGCGCCGGCATCTCGACCTGAACAAGATGACCTTCGTGAAGGCGGGCGATTTCGCCAACGCCAAGGCTGCCGGGCCGGGCACGGAGCCGGAAACGCAGCCGGAGTCGTAGTCACGGCGCGAGCACGGGCCGGGGCGAATGATTCGTCCCGGCCTCGTGCCTGGAGCGCGCTCCTCGACCTGTCGGCCGCCCGCCAGCCCCGCCACTCCCGCGGCGGCGGTGGGCGGCCGAACTTCTACCGGTGTCCCCGTTGCGCATGAAAGCCGAGACGTCCCCGAAGCTGCCGGACATCGCCCGCCAGGCGACGGTGTTCCGGCCCGCGTGGTGGCTGCAGAACCGCCACGCCCAGACGATCGCGAGTCGGTTACTTCGCCCTCGGCTCGACATCCCGTTGCGCCGGGAGCGGATCGACACGCCGGACGGCGATTTCGTGGACCTCGACTTCGCGGATGCGGGCCTCCCGAAGGACGCGCCGCTCGTCCTCCTCCTGCACGGCCTCGAGGGCTCGGCCCGCCGTGGCTACGCCCTGAACACGTACCGCGAGCTCGCCGCCCGCGGGATCCGCGCCGTGGGCCTCAACTTCCGCGGCTGCAGCGGCGAGCCCAATCGCCTCGCCCGGTACTACCATTCCGGGGATACGGAGGATGTCCGCCACGTCGTCCGGCTCCTCATGGACCGCTTCCCGGACGTGCCTCGCGCCGCCATCGGCTTTTCCCTCGGCGGTAACGTGCTCCTGAAGTACCTGGGGGAGGAAGGCGACGCCGCGTGCGCCGCGTTCCGGGCGGCCGCAGCCATCTCCGTCCCCTACGACCTCGAGGCCGGAGCACGGTTCCTGACCCGGTCGTTCATGGGCCGGTTCTACACGAACCACTTCCTGCGCTCGCTGCGCGCCAGGGTCCGGCAGAAGCTCCCGCTCCTGGAAGGGGTCGTGGACTGGGCGCGCGTCCAGGCGGCCCGCACCTTCCACGAGTTCGACGACGCCGCGACCGCGCCGATCCACGGCTTCCGCGACGCGTCCGACTACTACCGCCGCTCGAGCTGTGGGCCGCTCCTCGACCGGATCCGCGTCCGCACCCTGCTCGTCCACGCCGAGGACGACCCGATCACCCCGCCGTCCACGATCCCGCGCGACGCCGTGGCCCGGAACCCGAACCTCATCCCGGCCTTCACCCGCCAGGGCGGGCACGTGGGCTTCATCTCCGGCGGCACCCCCTGGGCGCCGGTCTTCTGGGCCGAGCGGCTCGCCGCGGAGTTCCTGGCCGCGCATCTCCACTGATTTTCGGGAGCGACCGAGGAGGGCCGCCGTCCGTACCCGTTGGCGCGAGCGGTGCCTCGGACCGCGATCCTGCAGCGGAAAAGAACCGGCGTCCGATCGCTACGTTCCCCGGCCGGTGCCTTCTCCCGGCGCCGCGCGGGTCCGCCCCCTCCCGGGCCGGCTCCGCGAGCGGGCGCGGGGCGGCACGAGCCCCCGCGGCCAGGCACCGTCCTGGTTGGTGGACGCACGAGCTCGTTGCGGGGCGTGCTCCGGTGCTCCGGCGCACCGATGCTCCGATGCTTCCATGCGATCGGGCCGGCCATGACCCGCGTGGCGCGACCCCCGTTGACACCCCCCGGGACCACCCGCTACCTTCGATCCCATGCTGACGGTTTCCCTGTTCTCGCATCGGCACCACGCCCATCACCACGGCCCCGACGGGTCGCGGCTGCGTCGGCGTGCGTTCCCGATTTGCTGACAGGCGGAACAGAGCACGATCGATCATGCACCGCGGCTCGTCGTATGGCGAGCCGCGGTTTTCTTTTTCCGACCGACTGGATGGACCCGGACCATGCTCCGCATCGCGCTCCCCAACAAGGGGCGGCTCACGGACGACGCGCGCGACCTGTTCGAGCGCGCCGGCCTGGAATTCGAGTTCCGCGGCGAACGCTCGCTCCTCGCCTCCCTCGGCGGTGAGTTCCTGGCGCTCTTCGTCCGCGCCCAGGACATCCCCGAATTCGTGGCTGACGGCGCCGCGGATGTCGGCATCACCGGCCGCGACCTCGTGACCGAGGCCGGCCGGGACGTGGACGTCCTCCTGGACCTCGGGTTCGGCCGCTGCCGCCTCGTGGTGGCCGGCCGCGACGACGCCGCCGCGACCCGCCTCCAGGACCTGCCCTCCGGCACCCGCGTCGCCACCGCATTCCCGCGCACCGCCGCCCGATTCTTCCAGGAAGCCGGACTGCAGGTGGACATCGTGCCGGTCACGGGCGCCGCCGAGATCGCTCCGCACCTCGGTGTGGCCGACGTGATCGTGGACCTGGTGGCCACCGGCTCGACCCTCAAGGTCAACGGGCTGCGCGAGATCGCCACGATCCTCGAGTCCACCGCCGTGCTCGTTTCGCGGCCGGGCCTCGCCCAGGACCCGGAGTACGGCCAGCAGGTGCGGGAGCTCGTGGCCGCCCTCGAATCGGTGATCCGCGCAACGGACAAGCGCTACCTCATGGCCAACGTGCCCCGCGCCGCCCTGGCCGAGATCAAGCGCGTGCTCCCGGGGATCTCCGGCCCCACGATCGTGGACGTCATGGATTCCGGCGATTTCGTGGCCGCGCACGCGGTCGTGGACCGCCGCGATGTCTATCGCACCATCGCGGAGCTCAAGGAGCTGGGCGCGGAAGGCATCCTGGTCACCCGCATCGAGAGGCTGATGCCGTGATCGCGCTGCGCCGCTCCCTCCGGGACTTGAGCGAAGCCGACGAGGCGCGCCTCTTCGTCCGCGGCCGTGATGCCGACCCCGAGGTGGAGCGCGCCGTCGCGGCGATCATCGCCGACGTGCGTGCCCGCGGCGACGCCGCGCTCCGTGACCTCGCCCGCCGCTTCGACCGCGTCGAGATCAGCACACTCGAAGTGCCGCGCGAAGCGTGCGAGGCCGCGCTCGCCGCGCTCGACGGTTCGGTGCGCGCCGCGCTCGAGGAAGCCGCTGCTGCGATCGCCGCGTTCCACCGCGCGCAGCTCCCGCCGCCGCTCGACATCGAGATCCGGCCGGGCGTGCGCCTCGGCCGTCGCGTCGAGCCTCTGCGCCGCGCGGGCGTCTACGCGCCCGGCGGCCGGGCGGCCTATCCGAGCAGCGTGCTCATGGGCGTGGTCCCCGCAAAGGTCGCGGGCGTGGATGAGGTGGTGGTCTGCTCGCCGCCGGGGCCGGACGGACTGCCGCACCCCGCGGTGCTCGCCGCGTGCGCGCTGGCCGGCGCGGACCGGGTGTTCGCCCTCGGCGGCGCCGGCGCCATCGCCGCACTCGCGTACGGCACCGGGTCCGTGCCGCGGGTGGACCGCATCGTCGGCCCCGGCAACGCGTACGTGAACGAGGCCAAGCGCCAGGTCGCGGGGAGCGTCGGCATCGACTCGCCCGCAGGGCCATCGGAGCTGCTGGTCGTGGCCGACCACTCCGCGGATCCGGAGATCATCGCGCTCGAACTGCTCGCACAGGCGGAGCACGACCCGGATGCCGCGGTCGCCGTCGTCGCCACGGACGAGGCGTTGCTGGATGCCACGGCCGCCGCCCTCGAGCGCATGCTCCCCGAGGAGCCGCGCCGCGAGATCGTCGCCGCCGCGCTGGCCGCCAACGGCGCGCTGCTGCTGGCCGACTCGCCGGACGACGCGCTGGCGTTCGTCGAGCGCTACGCGCCCGAGCACCTCCTGCTGCTGGTGCGCGAGCCGCGCGCCGCCCTCGGACGCATCCGCGCCGCCGGTACCGTGTTCCTGGGGCCGCACAGCTCCGTCGCGTTCGGCGACTACATCACCGGCGCCAACCACGTGCTCCCCACCGGCGGCCTGGCCCGCGCGTTCTCCGGTCTCTCGGTGCTGGACTTCCTGCGCTCCTTCACGGTGCAGGAGATCACGGCCGACGCCGCCGCCGTGCTCGCCCGGCCGACGGCCACACTCGCGGCGGCGGAAGGCCTCCCCGCACACGGCCGCGCCGCGCTGGCGCGGGGCAGCGACGGCGTGCGGAGCGCCACCGCGAATGCCCCCGCCCGGCTCTCTCCCGAAGTTCCTCCGCCCGGGTGGGAGGGCAGTGCGGAAGGGTCGCCCCCGCCCTCGCCTGCGATTCAGCATCGTTTCCCGTTCAGGCCCCGCGCAGCGTACGCGGACATCGAGCTCTACGACCCGGAGCGCGTTCCCGTCGAGCTCGACTTGAGCGACAACACCAACCTCTTCGGCGCGCCGCCCGCCGCCGCCCGCGCGCTCGCGGAGCTCCGCGGCGCGGGCGTCACCCGTTACCCGCCCGTGTTCGCGGACGAGCTGAAGGCGCTCCTCGCGCAGAAGCACGGCGTCACCCCGGAGAACATCACCACCGGCTGCGGATCCGACGACGTGATCGACTCCGCGCTGCGCGCGTTCTGCGAGCCGGGCGACACCATCGCCTACGCCGACCCGACGTTCGGCATGATCGCGCTGTTCGCCCGCATGAACGCCGCGCGCCCCGTGGCCGTGCCGCTCGCGCCGGACTTCTCGCTGGACGCCGACGCGCTCATCGCCGCACGAGCCCGCGTCACCTACATCTGCCGCCCGAACAACCCGACCGGCACCGTTCCCGATGCCACCGCCGTGCTCCGCGTGGCGGCGGAGTGCCACGGCATCGTGCTCCTGGACGAGGCGTACGCGGACTTCATGGACGAGCCGCCGCCGGACTGGCTCGCGGCGTCGGATCGCATCGTCGTGCTGCGCACCTTCTCGAAGGCCTACGGCCTCGCGGGGCTGCGGGTCGGCTACGCCCTCGGCCCGGCGCCGCTGATCCGCGAGATCGAGAAGTCGCGCGGGCCGTACAAGGTCACCGCCACGGCGAACGCCGCCGCGCTGGCGGCGCTCACGGAAGACGAGCCCTGGGTGCGGGACGCCGTCCGACAGGTGCGCGAGAACCGGGCGCGGCTCGCCGGCGAGCTGCGCGCCCTCGGCCTGCGCGTGTGGCCGTCCCAGACCAACTTCCTGCTGGTCCAGGCGCCGCCCCTAGCCGGTGCCGGCGGCGACGGCGAGCCGAACGCGGCCCGCCGCCTCGGCGCGGCGCTGCGGGAGCGGGGCGTTGCGGTGCGTGTGTTCCCCGGCCTGCCGCACGCCGGCGACTGCATCCGGGTGAGCCTCGGGCCGTGGCCGCTGATGCAGCGGTTCCTGGACGCGTTGCGGGAGGTGCTGTCATGACGCGCGCGCCGAGCATTGCGCTGTTCGACTACGGCGCGGGCAACCTGCACTCGCTGGCGAAGGCGCTCGAGGTCGCGGGCGCTCGGGTGCGCGTTGAGCCGGACCCGCTGCGCGCCCTGGACGCCGATGCGCTCGTGCTCCCCGGCGTCGGCGCGTTCGGCGCCGCGGCCGCGCGGCTCGCGCCGGCGGTGGACGAGGTGCGCCGCGCGCTCGAGGGCGGCCTGCCCTGCCTGGGCGTTTGCCTCGGCATGCACCTGCTGTTCGAGACGAGCGAGGAGGGGGCCGGTCGCGGGATCGGCGTCCTGGCCGGCCGGGTCCGACGGCTGCGGGCGCGGCGCGTGCCCCACATGGGCTGGAACGCTGTCCGCCCCGCCCCTGCCCCGCTTCCGGGCGGGGCCGGGGCCGCCACTGCGCCCACGCCCCGCCTCCCGGGCGCGGGAGAGACGGGTAGAACGGCGGGTGGAGGAGAGGCTCGCGGTGTTCGCGCGCTCGACCCGTTGTTCGCCGGCCTGGATGACCTCGTCGTTTACTACGCCAACGGCTTCGTCGTCGAGCCCGCGGATCCGGCCGTGGTGGTCGCGTGGACGGGGTACGGCGACGAACGCTTCCCCACAGCCGTGCGTCGCGCTCGGACGTGGGGCGTGCAATTCCACCCGGAGAAGAGCGGCGCCCAGGGGCTGCGGCTGATCCGCAACTTCGTCGCGGAGGTCGCAAGATGATCGCGCTGCCGGCGGTGGACCTGAAGGACGGCGCGGTGGTACAGCTCGTGGGCGGCCGACCCGCGGACGAACGGGTGCGGCTCCCGGATCCGGTGGCCGTCGCACGACAGTGGGTGGACGCGGGCTTCCGTGCGCTACACGTGGTGGACCTCGACGCCGCGCTGGGCACGGGCTCGAACCGCGCCGCCGTCGAGGCGATCCTCGCCGCCGTGGACGTGCCCGTGCAGGTGGGCGGCGGTGTGCGCGATGATGAGGCAGCCGACGCGCTTCTCACTGCGGGCGCGGCGCGCATCATCGCCGGAACGCGTGCGGTGGAGGACGCGGCGTGGATCGAGGCGCTGGCGGAGCGGCACCCGGGCCGCATCATCGTCGCCGCGGACGTGCGCGGCGACGTCGTCGTCACACGGGGCTGGACCGCGGGCGCCGGCATCACCGTGGATGCGCTGCTGCGCCGGCTCGAGCCGCTGCCGCTCGCGGGCCTGCTGGTCACGGACGTGGGCCGCGAGGGGCGCATGGCCGGCGTCGATGCTCCCAGGTTCGGGCGGCTGGCCGCCGCCACCCGGCATCCGCTCCAGGCCGCCGGCGGCATTGCGGGGATCGAAGACTTGCGAGCGCTCGCGGCGAGCGGCGTGGCCGCCGCGGTGCTCGGCATGGCGCTGTACACGGGCGCGATCGATGCGCGCGCCATCACGCGGGAGTTCGTCGCATGAGCACCATTCTTCGGGAGACCCGTGAGACGCGGGTACGTGTGACGGTCCGACGGCCGGGGCGCCGGGCCGCTGGAGAGCCGGAGCCGGGTCGCGCCGGGGGCGTCGCTCCGCACCCCGCGGCGCCGGGCGCAGGTCCTGCCGGTCAGCGCCGGCCGAGCCCCGAGGAGTCCGCGCCCGGCAACGGCTTCGCGTCCGGCGGCGTCCCCATCGCTTCGGAAGGCGCGGCGCCGGGCAATGGCTTGCCGGATCGGGGCGCGGATGACGGCGACGGGCGGGCTGCCGAGGAAGCCGCTCCACCTCCGATCCGGACCACCGACCGGTTCCTGGACCACATGCTCGAGACCTTCGCCCGGTATTCCGGCCTCGAGCTCGAGGTGGAGGCAACCGGCGACCTGCGCCACCACCTCATTGAGGACGTGGCCATCACCATCGGCCTTGCGCTGCGGGACGAGATCCCCGCCACCTGCCAGCGCTACGGCGATGCGACGGTCCCCATGGACGACGCGCTGGTGCACGCCGCCCTCGACGCCGGCGGCCGCCCCTACTACCGGGGCCCGCTCCCCGTCCGGATCTACGACCACTTCTTCCGCTCGCTCGCGGACAATGCGGACATTACGCTCCACCTCCGCGTGCTCCGCGGACGCGACCGCCACCACATCGTCGAAGCCGCGTTCAAGGCGTTGGGCCTTGCGCTGCGCCAGGCGCTCGCTCCGGGCGACGCCGTGTTCAGCACCAAGGGCGCGATCCGCATCGAGCGATCGGCCGACCGCGGCGCCCCCCCGGACACCGCCGCGTCGCGTGCCGGCGGCGACCAGCCAACCACGGAGGTGTGATGCTGCGCAAGCGCGTGATCGTGTGCCTGGACGTGCGTGACGGCCGCGTCGTGAAGGGCACCCGCTTCGTGGACCTGCGCGACATGGGCGACCCCGTCGAGCTCGCCGTGCGCTACGAAGCCGAGGGCGCGGACGAGATCGTGTTCCTCGACATCTCCGCCACCGTCGAGGGCCGCGCCACCCTGCTGGACGTCGTGCGGCGCACCGCCGAGCGCCTGTTCATTCCGCTCACCGTCGGCGGCGGCATCGGCAGCGTGGACGACATCGCGCGCGTCCTCCGCGCCGGCGCCGACAAGGTCAGCATCAACACCGCCGCCGTCCGCCGGCCCGAGCTGCTCACCGAGGCCGCCGAGCGGTTCGGCCGCCAGTGCGTGGTGGCGAGCATCGATGCCGCCCACTCCGGGGACGGGAGCTTCACCGTCTTCACCCGCGGCGGCCGCACCGCCACATCGCTCGATGCCGTTGCATGGGCTCGCGAGTGCGCCGAGCGCGGCGCCGGTGAGATCCTGCTCACCAGCATCGACGAGGACGGACGCCGCAGCGGCTACGACCTCGAGCTCACCGCCGCGGTCGCTCGCAGCGTGTCCGTCCCCGTCATCGCCAGCGGTGGCGCCGGCGCGGCCGAACACTTCCGCGATGCCTTCCACGCCGGCGCGGACGCCGCCCTCGCCGCCGGCATCTTCCACGACGGCACGACCACGGTGCGTGACGTCAAGCGCTTCCTTGCCGCCGCCGGCGTGCCGGTGCGACTCACACAAGGAGACGCCTGAACCATGGACCGGGAAACCCTCCGCGACCTGCTCGATTTCGCCGTGGACCTGGCCTGGCGCGCCGGCCGGGTCACGCTGGCGTACTACCAGACGGGCGTGGCCGCCGAGTCGAAGGCCGACGCGTCGCCCGTGACGATCGCGGACCGCGAGGCCGAGCGGCTCCTCCGCGAACGGATCGAGGCCCGCTTCCCGGAGCACGGGATCGTGGGCGAGGAGTTCGGGGTCACGCGGCCGGACGCGCAGTACCGCTGGGTCCTGGATCCCATCGATGGCACGCGCCCGTTCGTCCACGGGGTCCCCTTCTACGGCGTGATGGTCGCCCTCGAGGTCGAGGACGACGCCGTGCTCGGGGTGCTCCACTTCCCCGCCCTCGGGGAATCCGTCTGGGCCGCCCGCGGACTCGGCTGCTGGTGGGATGGCCGTCCCGCCCGGGTGTCGGACGTGGACCGGCTGTCGGACGCGCTCGTGCTGACCACGGACGCGGAGATGATCGAGGCCGACGGCCGCGGTCCCGGCTGGAACCTGCTGCGCGCCCGGGCCGGCCTGGTCCGGACCTGGGGGGACTGCTACGGCTACGCCCTCGTGGCGACGGGCCGCGCCGAGGTCATGCTCGACCCGAGGCTCGCGCCCTGGGACGCCGCCGCGCTCCGGCCCATCATCGAGGAAGCCGGCGGCGTGTTCACGGACTGGGACGGCAACGCCACGCACCGCGGCGGCCATGGAATCGCGACGAACGCGGCCCTTGCCCGCGAGGTCCGCGCACTGCTTGCGAAGGCGGCCAGGGCGACGTCGCCCCACGACCGAAACCCGTGACCGGCCGGCCACGAGCGCCCTCGACGCCCGCGCTCCGATCCGATAGGCCCGCCGGGCCGATCCATGCATGCGCGAGGCGCCGGCGCTCGAGCCGTCCGCGGCAGCCACCTACGGAGTAGCGCAATGAGGATCGAAAACGAGGACCAGCTCGACCGGCTGGACTTCGCGAAAGGACAGGGACTCGTGCCGGTGGTGGCGCAGCACGCCCGAACCGGCGAGGTGCTGATGGTCGGGTACGCGAACCGGGAGGCCCTGGCCCGCACGCTGGAGACGGGCGTGGTCTGGTATTACTCGCGGAGCAGGCAGCGTCTCTGGCAGAAGGGTGAGACGAGCGGCAACGTGCACCGCCTCGTCTCGCTGTACACGGACTGCGACGGGGACGCCATCGTCGCCCGGGTCGATCCGGCGGGCCCGACCTGTCATACCGGGGATTGGAGCTGCTTCGGCGCACCGCCCACCCTCGCCGCCCTCTCCGCCGTGCTGCAGGAGCGGCTCGCCGCGCCCCCCGAGCGGAGCTACACGGCGAAGCTCCTCGCGGACCGCAATCTCCGGCTGAAGAAGCTGGGGGAGGAGGCGCTGGAGCTGGCGCTGGCGTGCGCGGATGAGGATCGGGAACGCGTGGCGGAGGAAGCGGCCGACGTCGTCTACCACACCCTCGTGGCATGCCTGGCCGCGGGCGTGCCGCCGGAGCGCGTGCTCGCCGCGCTGGAGCGCCGGCTCCCGGCTAGCGTGGCCGCCGCACCAGGAGCCGGTACACGAGCAGGAGAATGACCGCCCCGAGGATCGCGATCCCGAACGACCTCAAGTTGAAGCCCGTGACGGTGCCGAAATCGAAGACCTCCGTGCCGAGGAACCCGCCGATCAGGGCACCGGCAATGCCGATCAGGATGGTGACCAGGCACCCGCCAGGGTCTTTGCCGGGCAGGATCCACTTCGCGAGCGCGCCCGCGATCAGACCGAACAGGATCCACGACAGGAGGTTCATCGATCAGAGCCTGAATCCCGACACGAGTTCCTTGAGCCGCTCCGCCGCGGTGAGCAACTGAACGGCGGCGGCGCTCATCTCCTCGGTGGCCGCGGACTGCTCCTGCGCCGCCGCGCTCACCTCCTCGGCGCTGGCCGCGTGAGACTCCGCCGTCACGGCCACCGCATGCACCGTGTTCTCTACTTCCGCCAGGATCTCCGTGTTTCCTTCCGCCGCGGCGGCCACCCGCTCCGCCGCCGCCCGGACCTCGGCCACGGCCGCAATGATCTCCTCGAACGCCGCCTCGGCGCCCCGGGACGCTTCCGCCACGTCCGCGGTCCGGTTCGTCCCCGTCGCCATGATGGCGACGACCTCCTCGACCTCCTTCCGGACCTGCCGGACCGTCCGCGCGACCCGCTCCGCCGCCTCCGCGCTCTCGTCCGCCAGCTTCCTCACCTCGTCCGCCACCACCGCGAAGCCCCGGCCGTAATCGCCCGCCCTCGCCGCCTCGATCGCCGCGTTCAGCGCGAGCAGGTTCGTTTGCCGGGCGATCCCCTGGATCGTCTCCACGAACGTGTCGATCTGGTCGTACGCCTCGGCCAGCTCCGTGACCTCCCGGGACGACGTCTCCACCACCTCCCGCACTTCCCGCAGCATCCGCAGCGCACGGCCGATGTCCTCCCGTTTGGCCGCCGCGAGCTCGCTGATCTGGCCGGTCAGTTCGCGGACCTGTCCGGTCGCGGCGCTGATGTCCGCCGCCCGCTCCCGGACCCGGGCCAACGCCTCGTCCACCGACCGCAGCCCCTCGACCTGGTCCTCCGCCCCGGTCGTGATCCCGACCATGGCCGTCGAGACCTCGCCGCTGGACGCGGCCACCTCCTCCGAAATGCTCGACAGGTCCGACGCCGATGCGCCGATCTGCTCCGCCGTGGTCACCGTCTCCGCCACGATCGTCCGCAACCGGTCCGCCATCCCGACGAACGCACCCGCGAGCACCGCCAGCTCGCCGGGCATCTTCCCACCCACGTCCACGTTCAGCTCGCCGTTGCCGAGCCGGTCCGCCGCGGCGGTCAGCCGGGCCAGCGGCCGGTCGATGGACTCGAGGGTGCGCCAGAGGAAGAGCGTGGCCACCAGCGCGGTGCCGGCCAGCGCGAAGATCAGGAGGTACTGCCGTCGGTTCGCGCTCGCCTGGAGCGCCCCGGTCGCCTCCCCGATCCGCGCCGCCTGCGCCGCCGCCAGCGTCCGGATCCCGTCCGTCAGTTCGTCGACCACCGACTGCGCCGCCGCGGTACGGCGCACCGCCGCATCCGCCCGCCCCAGGTCCCGCAACGCGTGCGCGAGCGAATAGTCGACCTCCAGCCGCGCATGGAGCGCATCGATCCGCTCGACCTGCACCCGCTCGCTCGCGTTCAGTCCGGGGAGCCCCGCGAACTGGCGCCGCAACTGATGGGCGTTCGCCCCGAGCCGCGCGAACTCCTCGCCGGCCGCCCGCGCGCCGGTCACCAGGTAGCGCTCGCCAGCCGCGATCTGGGCCAGGATCTGAGACTCGAGCCGCGCCCCCAGCCCCGTGCTCGCCTGCAACCGGTCCAGTTGACCGGTCAACTCATCCGTCAACCGCGCGAGCGACGCGGCACCGGACCACCACGTCACGACGGTGCCGATCATGAGCACGCCGAACGCAACCGTGAGTCGGCCACGGATCCGGTCGAGATACGCCTTGATCTTGAGCATGAAACACGGAGGAATTTCCGGGGAGGAGAGCGAAAATAGGCGGTGCGAGACCTCGCTGTCAACAGTATCTTGCCGGCGGGCCGCCGCAGGGCACGCTCGCCCGCCACGCGGGTAATCGGTTACGGCGAATGGATCCGTGGTCGTGCCCGTGTCGGGACCGACGGGCGGCGCTGGGTCGACGCCGCCGGTCCGCGCGTCTACGGATTCGAACGCTCCGGCCCCCGAGGCTGGAATGCGGCCGGTACGACCGGCCCGACGGGCGTCCGTCCGGCGGGCCGGCCGCGCCAGCATCCGCCGCGCCCGTGACATGGACGCCACGATCGCCGCCATACAGACCGAATCTCATGACGGAACCGACGAGCTCGTACCCGATCCCGCTCCCCCGGAAGCGCGAACTCATCATCGAGGCGCTGTGCAAGCACTTCGCACGGGATGACCTCACCGTCGAAGAATTCGAGCGCCGGATCGACCGCGCCCACCGGGCCACGACCCTCGAGGAGCTGGACGGGCTCGTGGCGGACCTCCCCGAGCTCCCGGGATCGGCGGGCGCCGCGGAAACGAACACGACCACGGTCGCACAGCGCCCCGTCCGGCCGCTCCAGCATAGCCGCGCCCGCAGCCCGGTCGTGGCCGTCATGGGCACCGCCGTCCGCAAGGGGCACTGGAGCCCGGCCGCCAACAACCTCGCCGTTTCCATCATGGGCAGCGTGGAGCTGGATTTCCGGGACGTGGCGCTCCCGCCCGGCGTCACCGAGGTCTCCATCTTCACCGTCATGGGCAGCACGGAGATCATCGTCCCGCCGGGACTCGCGGTCGAGATGAGCGGGATCGCCGTCATGGGCGAGTTCCAGTACATAGACCGGCCGCCGCCCGCGTCCGATCCGGACGCGCCGGTCCTCCGCATCGGCGGCTTCGCCTTCATGGGCGGCGTCGAGCTCAGCGAGCGGCTCCCCGGCGAGTCCGCGAAGGACGCCAGGCGCCGACAGCGCGAGGAACGGAGGCAGCAGCACAAGTGAGTCCGGTCCAGGCGGCGCACGAAGAGGAGGCACTCGGCAAGGCGTACGACAGCCGTCTCATGCGACGGCTGCTCCGCTACCTCCGGCCGTACCGCGACCGCGTCGCCCTCGCCGTCCTCGTGCTCCTCGCCGGCGCCGCGCTCCAGCTCGTCGGACCCTGGATCACGAAGCTGGTCCTCGACCACGCGATCCCCGCCCGCGACCACCGGCTCCTCGCCGTCCTCGCGGGTGCTTACACCGCCTCTCTCCTGCTCGCCTTCGCGCTCGAGTACGTACAGACGCTGCTCACCACCTCCATCGGCCAGCGGGTCATGTACGACCTGCGCCGGGAGATCTTCGGGCACCTCCAGCGGCTGGAGCTCCCGTTCTTCGACCGCAACCCGGTCGGGCGGCTCATGACCCGCGTCACCAATGACGTGGAGACGCTCAACGAGCTCTTCTCCTCGGGCGTGGTCACCGTGTTCGGGGACGTGTTCACCCTCGCCCTCATCATGGGCGCCATGTTCGTGCTCGACTGGCGCCTCGCCCTGGTCGTGCTCGCCGTCCTGCCGCTCGTGGCGCTCACCGCCTTCGCGTTCCGCGCCCGGATCCGCGACGCGTACCGTGAGATCCGGCTGCGGCTCGCCCGTCTGAACGCGTTCCTCCAGGAACGGATCTCCGGGATCACGGTGGTCCAGCTCTTCGGGAGGGAGCGCCGGACCGCGGATGCGTTCCGGGCCATCGACCGGGACTACCTGGACGCCCACCTCCGGTCCATCACGTACTACGCGCTCTTCTTCCCCGCCATCGAACTGCTGTCCGCGGTCGCGCTCGCGCTGATCATCACCAGCGGCGGCTCCCGCGTCCTCGGCGGCACGGTCACGGTGGGCGTGGTGGCCGCGTTCCTCCAGTACGTGCGCCGGTTCTTCCAGCCGATCCAGGACCTGTCCGAGAAGTACAACATGCTCCAGGGCGCGATGGCGTCTTCGGAGCGCATCTTCCGCCTGCTCGACACCGAGGCGGTGCCCGCCGTCCCGCCCGCGCCGCTCTCGCTCCCCGAGCCCGGGCGGGGCGAGATCGAGTTCCGGGACGTGTGGTTTGCCTACCGGCCGGTGGAGCCCGCAGAGGGCGCGAGTCACCGCGCGGAGGGCGGCGCCGGCGACGTCGAATGGGATTGGGTCCTGCGAGGCATCAGCTTCAAGGTCGCGCCGGGCGAGCGCGTGGCCATCGTGGGGCACACGGGCGCGGGCAAGACGAGCATCATCAACCTGCTCATGCGGTTCTACGAGCCGCAGCGGGGCGAGATCCTCTTCGACGGGGTCCCGATCCACCGCGTCCCGATCGACGAGCTGCGCTCGCGCATCGGCCTCGTGCTCCAGGACGTGTTCATCTTCAGCCGGGATGTGGCGTACAACATCCGGCTCGGCCGCACGGACATCGATGATGCGCGGGTGCGCGCCGCCGCGGAGCGGGTCGGCGTGGACCGGATCGTGGCCCGGCTCCCTCGCGGCTACCAGGAACCGCTCGGCGAGCGAGGCGCCCGGTTGTCCGCCGGCGAGCGGCAGCTCCTGGCCTTCGCGCGCGTGCTGGCGTTCGATCCACTGGTCCTGGCGCTGGACGAGGCCACGAGCGCCGTCGACTCGGAGCTCGAGGCGCGTATCGAACAGGCGGTGGATACCGTGCTCGCGGGCCGTACCGCGATCGTCATCGCGCACCGCCTGTCCACGATCCGGAACGCCGACCGGATCCTGGTGCTGCACCGGGGCGAGCTCCGCGAGGAGGGCACCCATGAGGAACTGCTGGCGAAGAACGGGATCTATGCGCGCCTGCACGAGCTTCAGTTCGCGGCGCACGGCGCGCCCGACGCCGCCGTTTCCAACGGGCGCAGGTGACCCGAGCGTGCCCCAGTGTGGCGCGCAAGCCAGCCTCCGGCCGGGCCCGAACACCGCCGCGCCGCCCCCGGGCAGGCCATCGCCCGACAACGGTATGTTTCGTTCCTACAAGGGATTGACCCCGTAGACGCGCAGCCGGGTATGCGGACCGCGCCCGTTGGCACGCATCCTGTCCAGGCGCCAGGCGGCGCGCTCCGCGCCGTTCGCAGGGCTCCACCATGAACTCCACAGGGCGAGGAACTCTGGCGACGATCGTCCTTCCCGTCAAACCGATGCACGCACGGCCCGGTACGTGGCCGTATTCGCCTGGCGCCTACCCCCGGCGAAGTGCGCTCTCCATATACTGCGCCGATGCGTCCCTCATGGAGCGCCTCCCGGGCGCGCTCCCCATGAGCATGGACCTGCTCCGCTGCTCGGATTGGGACGCATTCGAGCGGGCCGCTGCCACCGCGGTCTGCTCCGTGATCGCCATCCCCTGGCTCGCGGAGTCCGGAGCGCTCCCGAAGTTCCGTGAGTTCCGGCGCCGGTCGCCGCTCCATCCCACGGTTCTCGTCACGGAGAAGCACGCGGACAACCTCCGCCACCTGGAGGGCATGAAGGTCGAGGAGCTGGTCGGCCTGCACGAGTTCGAGCGAGAGCTGTGGGCCGCGGTCTGCCGCGCCCGGGCGACCAGCCTCCTCCGCCAGATGGCGTCGAGCTTCGAAGGGGCGTTGTCGCTCCCGCCGAAGCTCCGCGAGGCCGTCGTTCACGCGTTCCGGAGCGACGCGCCGATCTCCTCCGTCGCGGGCCTGGCGGCCGCCGTCGGCTGCGACCGCCGCACGCTCTGGCGCCAGTGGCGTCAGGCGTTCGGCAGCCCGCCGCCGCTCCAGCTCTCGGACTTCGTGGACTGGCTGCTCCTCCTCCGGGCCACGGGGCTCAAGGTCCCCGGCGTGAAGTGGTCCGCCGTGGCCGCCGAGCTGGGCGTCCACGAGCACACCATCGCCCGGATTGCCCGCCGCCTGGCGGGCTTGACGCTCCGGGACCTGGCCGGCGGCGGCCTGCCGTTCCTCTCGCGTCTCTTCGTCCACCACGTCCTCCGCCCGCTCCTCACCCCGACCACCACGGGTCCCCTCCGCGCGGTTCAATGACGCGGCGTCAGCCGGCTCTGGCGCCCTTGCAAATTCCTTTCGACCACTTATGATTACACATTCATTGACCGGTGTCCCGGAGCCGGAGGCCTGAGTCGGCGCCGGGTTCGCGAGTTGCGCGGATCGTTCGGCACTCTGCCGGGTTCTTCCGCGCGCCCGCAGCTGGTGGTCGTATGCAACTCTCCGCGCCAAGCCACTGGGTGCACCCGCGCCGCGAATCGCGTCCCCCGTCCGCACTTCTCGCTCGGCCGGGCGCGGTTCACGGTTGCGTTCCGGGCGGGGTCGGCGGGCATGCCGGTCCCGCGCTCCGGATCTGCAGGCGGGCGATCCGGTCGCCTGGCCCGGGGATCGATGACCATGCCGGAGCCGGGCGTCACCCGGCGGGCGCGGGGACGCGAGCGGAGAATCGCCGGTCGAGCGCGGAACGACCGGTAGGTGGGCAGGACGACGTCGCATCCCGGAACCGGTCGGATCGGATCGCTGTATCGGGACTGCCGCACGCGTCGGTCTCGCGATTGGCGTTCTCGAGCCCGGCCTCGCGAAGGGTGGGCAATCGCCGTGGATCCCCCCGTACCACCGGCGCCGGGCTGGATGCGGACCGGGTGCGTTTCGGTCCGTCGTGACCGGTACTCGCGGTCGTGGCATACGCGAAGCCGGACCCTGTTGCGAGCCCTGACGCCCCGGAAACGAACTGAATCGAAAGCGACACTCCGGCCTGAGCGCGCGTAGCGCCGAGGCCTTCCTGAACCGGGCAGGACCCGGAGGCCCCATACCGATGCGAGGAGATGCAATGAGGCACGGAATCAAAGTGATGACGCTGGCGCTGGCGGCCGCTGTGGCGTTTGGCGCGTGCAGCAAGAAGCAGCCGGAGGCGGCGCCGGCTCCGACCCCTGCTCCGACCCCGACTCCGACGCCGACCCCCACACCGCCCCCTTCGAATGACGACGGCGCGGCGGAGCGCGAGCGGATCCGCAATACGCTCATGGAGATGATCCACTTTGACTTCGACCGGTCGGACATCCGCCCGGACGCGCGGGCGATCCTGGACCGGAAGGTCCCGCTCCTGCGTCAGGATCCGTCGATCCGGCTGCGCATCGAAGGGCACGCGGACGAGCGCGGCTCCGCGGAGTACAACCTGGCGCTGGGCCTGCGCCGGGCGAACGCGGCGAAGCAGTACCTGGTCGGGTTCGGCCTGGATGAGGGCCGCTTCGAGGTCGTGAGCTACGGTGAGGAGCGTCCGCTCGATCCGGCGAGCAACGAGGCCGCCTGGGCGCGGAACCGGCGGGCGGAGTTCCACATCATCGCGGGGCCGTCCACGAACGACTGACCGTTCGATCATCGGTCGGCCGTCCCCGGTCGCGGAGGCCGGCGGAGCGCGGATGCGCTCCCGCCGGCCTCTGAATTTCGTGGAGATCCGGGGCCGTGCCGGGCCACCCGTGGCGTATTTCTTGCCCCCCCGGCCCCGCCGGGGAGGTGCGCGAGGAGCTTCACGTGAGCGTGTCGAACATGCGCCTGGCTCTGACGCTGGTCGTGTTCCTGCTGGGGACCTGGGCCATCGCGTCGGTGCTCGCGAGCCGCGTAGGGTTCGGGGCGAAGCTGCGCTGGATCGCGGCGATCGTCGCGCTCCCTGTCGTAGGGCTCCTGGCCTGGATGTTCGCAGGCCCGAAGCCGTCCCGGACACGAAGGAGGTGAGCGGCATGGCGAAAGCCACGATCCTGGTCGTGGATGACGACCCCGATGCGGTGGAGATCGCGGAGAGCTACCTGTCGGCGCAGGGTTACGAGGTCCACACCGCGTACGGCGGCCAGGAGGCGCTCGCCAAGCTGGAGGAGGTCCAGCCGGACGCCGTTCTCCTCGACGTGATGATGCCGGAGATGGACGGCTGGGAGGTCAGCCGGGCCATCAAGAACCACCCGCGGTTCCGGGACGTCCGCGTGATCATGTTCACCGCGCGCGGGGATTTCACGGACAAGCAGGAAGGCCTGCGCTCCGGCGCGGATGACTACATCGTGAAACCCGTCCGGCTGGATGACCTCGGGCAGACGGTCGAGCGGAACCTGGAGGTCAGGAGGCGCTCCGCGTGAAGATCGTCGGCCGCGTCCGCGATGAGGGGCTTCGTCGTGGGCTGGCCGATGTGGCATCCCGGTTGGGGGCGGCGGTCGTGGACACGAGCGGGCTGTCCCCGGACGGCATGCTGGAGGCCGTGCGGGCGGGCGCCAATGTCGTCGTCCTCGAGCTGGAGCCGGACGTGGACCTGTCCCGGGTCCGGCAAGAGGCCCACGCCGCGGGCGCGGCCCTGGTCGTGGCCTGCTCACCGGAGCAGGAGTGTGGTGAGGCCGTGACCGCCCAGGCCGACGAGTGGCTGATCCTGCCCGTGAGCAGCTACGAGCTCGAGGCCCGCCTCCGGAGCGCCATGCAGCGTTCGGCCGGTGGAGAGCTCCCGCCCGCGGCGTCCGCGGACCTGCTCCGCTATCAGGAGCTCCTCTTCGACGCGACGACGGGGACCGCCACCCTCCCCACCACGATGGAGCAGGCCCGCGAGCTGCTGGAACGTTCCGGCCGGCTCACCGTCCTGTACCTGCACTTCTTCCGCTTCGAGCGCCTCGAGGAGAGCTTCGGCCGCGAGAAGCTGGACGCGGTCCTGAAGACGACCGCGGACGCGCTCCGGGACTTCTGCGCCATGGAGTCGACCGGGTCCGGAAGCCTCATCGCGATCCCCTTCGTCTTCGACGAAGACTTCGTGATCCTGACCGCCACGGACCGCTCGACCCATTCCGAGCCCGCGGCCTGGCTGGTCAAGCTGTCCCGCCGGCTCGAGCCGTTCGTCCGGGAGCGCATCGAACGGGAGCACGGGGAGCAGCTGGCCGCCCTCGCGACCCTGTACATGGGCATCTCGGTCCCGGAGCCGAATCCCCGCGTCCGGACCGAGCGGCTCCTCTACCGCGGGATCCGCGAGGCGGCGCAGGCGGCCCGGAGCGCGGAGCACTGGGAACTGGCGAGCCGGGTGGCGGACCTCAAACGCACGATCCGGGACGGCGCGGTCTTCATCGAGTACCACCCCATCATCGACACGCACACCGAAGAGGTGTACGGCTACGAGGCCCTCGCCCGCGGCGTGCGCCAGGAGCTGCGCTCGCCCGAAGTCCTCTTCGAAGTGGCCGAGGAAGCGAACCTGGTCTGGGAGCTGAGCCGGCTCCTGCGACGACGCGCCGTGCAGGGGATCATCCGGGACCTCTCGCCGGACCAGCGCCTCTTCCTGAACGTGGACCCGCACGACTTCGAGGATCCCCTCTTCCGCAAGCCGGACCCCTCGGCCATGGGGATCGACGACCCGAGCCGCGTGGTCTTCGAGATCACCGAGCGCGTGGCGATCACGGACTATCCCCGGTTCAAGGAGCAGCTCGACACGTTCCGCAGCCTGGGCTTCCGTTTCGCGGTGGACGACGCGGGGAGCGGCTACGCCGGGCTCGGCTCCATCGCGAATCTGGCGCCGGACTACATCAAGCTGGACATCTCGTTGATCTCGGAGATCGACACGAACTTCCTGAAGCAGAACCTCGTGGAGACGCTGGTCAACTTCGCCGAGGGCCACGGGGCGAAGGTGGTGGCGGAAGGGGTGGAGCGGAGCGAGGAGTTCGAGACCGTGCGGAAGCTCGGGGTGCACCTCGCGCAGGGCTTCTACTTCCACCGCTCGAACCGGGTCCGCCGGTCCGCCGCCTGAGCCGCCGGAGGGAGCGGACGCGCCTGGCCCCCGAACGCTGCACGGCGGCGTGGCGTCTTCCAGGCCGGCCGGATCCCCCTCCTCCTCGGGCCGGACGCACCCCATCGCCCCATGATGTAGGCGACGTCATCGCCCTCCGGGTCCGCGGCGAGGCCGCCGGTCGCGCGCCCGTACCGTTGCCGGCTCCGGGACGCGGTCACCCGTGCGGATTGCGGCCCGGGCGACGCGAGCGCCTTCCGTGGAGATCGACGTGTACGCACGACCTCCGACAGCGGCGACGTTGCGCTCGTCGTGCGGCGCCGCGGCCATCGGTTGCCGAAGAGACACGCCCGTGCGCCAGGAGAATCCAGGCCTGGCCTACATCACGCCGCCGTCAGCGATCCGGCGGGATCGTGTCCTGCGCCTGGTTGACGGGCCGGCCGAGGAGGCGCGCCGCCGCCGGCTCCGGCGTGACCACGTCCGGCGCCCGCCGGTCCGGCGGCGAGCCGTGGTCCGGGAGCGGCAGGTCCGGCGCCTTGCCCGATGCATCCGCCAGTGCCCCGGCGGTGTACCGGCTCCCCGGGTTCCACAGCACCCATTCGTCCAGCCCCACGTCGTAGACGGCGCGGATCTGGGCGCGCACCTCGACGGCGCCGTACGGCGGCCAGCCGAGGGTGAAGTCCTGGAGCCAGGGCCGGATCGTGGCCGCGCCATCCACGCCCCGCGTCCGGCGGATGGCATGCTCCAGCGCGATCTTCACCGTCTCGTACGGTCGCGCGTTCGGATGCGCGATCCCGTAGGAGCCGGGCGCATAGTGGGACGGGTAGACCATCGGCAGCAGCACGTCCGTCACGTCCACCATCATCTCCCACCGCTGGCCGATCCCCATGTCATCCCCGGCGGAGGTGGTGAGGCCGAACACGTCCGCCGTGACCGGCGCCTTCAACGGGGCGAGCTCATCCCGGGAATAACGCAGGAACTCGCGGATCGCCTGCTCCCGCGTCTCGCCATTCTCCCTCGCCGGGTAGACCGCGGTGGCCATGTACCGCCGCGGCACGTCGGGGAACCGCACGTAATCCCACTGGATCTCCGAGAACCCCAGCTCCAGCGCCTCGCGGGCGAGCGCGATGTTGTACTCCCAGACCTGCCGGTTGTGCGGGTCGACCCAGACTTCCCCGTTGTGGTCCCGCCAGATCCCGCCCTCCACGTGCTGGATCGCCAGGTCCGGCCGCCGCTCCGCCAGGATCGGGTCCTTGAACACCACGATCCGCGCGATCGGGTAGATCCCGTGCTCGCGCAGCTCGGCCAGCATCCCGCGCACGTCCCGGATGCGGATGTCCCGGTCCGCGCCGATCCTGGACACTTCCGGCACCACGCTCCGGTAGCTCACGTAGCCGGACGCGTCCTTGATGTCGATCACGAAGGCGTTGATCTCGGTCCGGTTCGCGAGGTCGATGAGCTGCGCCCGCCGCTTCGGCGACCCCGCGGCCCACGCGTTCAGGTAGAGCCCCCGCACCGCGGCAGGCTTCGGCACCCGCTCCCCCGGCGGCACCGCATCCTGGAGCGGGAAGATCCCCTCCGTGGAGATCGGCCTGGGCTCGACCGCCTCGGGGGCGGGCGCCGCGGCGCCGTTCCCACCCTCCTCGGGCCCGGCTCCGTCCGGTCCCATGCTCCGGGCGACGTCATCCTCCTCCGGGATCCCGGCGTCGTCCGCAGCCATCCCGGCGAGCGCCGGCTCCGCTGCCGCCTCGGGAACCGGTGCGTCGACGTCCACGCCGCCCCGGATGCCCGCATCGCCGCCGGTCAGCAGCGCTCTCACGGCCACAGCGGCAACGCATACCGCCAGGATCCCGGCGACACTCGCCACGAGCGCGTGCCGCCGACGACGCGCAACTCTCCGCAATCTCCGCATTTGCACGCTCGCCAGGTTCGGTTCCGGTCAACGGCTGCGCCCGGGATCCGCGTCGCGCCGACGCCGAGGGGCGGCCATGATGCTGCAGCCGGCGTAGTCCACGGCATGGTGCGTACCAAATCCGCGAATCGACGTCCCGCTGCACCACGATCCATGACGCGGGGCGCGGTCGCGCCCCGTCCGTTCACCCACCGGCGATGCTCGGCACGATGGTCAGCACGTCCCCTTCGGCGACCACCGTCGCCTCGCCCTCCAAGTGCCGAACGTCCTCTTCGTTGAGATATACGTTGACGTACGCCCGCAGCCGGCCATCGTCCGCGTACAGATGCCGGCGCAGCACCGGATACCGTTCCGCGAGCGCGCCGAGCGCCTCTCCGACGGTTCGCCCCCCAACGACCACCGCATCCCGGCCATCGGCGTACGGCCGCAACGGCGCCGGAAGTCTCACGGTCACGTTCAAGGCAGGTCCCGCTTGCTGGAGATCCACACTGCGGTCGGGGTGTTCGTACTCGCACGCACGCAGGCCGTTCCATGGCGGCCTTCGCGGCACAGCTACCTTGCCGGGTCGAGCACGAGCACGTGCACGTGCACGAGTATGATTGCAACTTCGCGGCTGGACAAGCCGACCGGTCGTGCGGGAAGGTACCCCTCACGGTAGGACCGCTCTGCCGGGTCGAGGTCGTGCACGTGGACGCCTACACCTATGGGTACGGCTGGGTACTGCTGCTCGCGGTGGCGCAGCCGACCTTGATCGACAGCGGAGGAGAGGGTGCAGGTGGGCGTCTCGGTCCTCGAGGTTGGTCGTCCTGAGACCGTCATCACACCATCGGGCGAACCAGCACCGGGACGGTGCGCACGACTGGGGCCTTACCGGTCCGGATGTCGGCTCGGTCCGGCAGACCGATATCGACCATGGGATCGAGCGCTGGAGCGGCCTCGGTGGCCGAAGCCCGGGCCACGCGAAGAAAGTACGCCCGGTGCCGGCAGGTCGGCTCGCCGTTCGCTTCCGCCGTGTTCACCGGGATGGGGGCGGTGGCCCTCTCGAGCTGGTCTGCGAGGTTTGGCCGCAGGCCTCCCACCTGCCTGACCATCCGGGCAACGCCCCGGCTCAGCCCGCTGGAGCCCCGGTAGACGACGTCCAGCCACTCATGATCGAGCCCCGCTGCCAACGGACGCCCCTCTTCCCCGGGGCGTGTCGAGAAGCCCCCCGTGAAGCTCAGGGATCCCTGGTCAGGCATGGTCGCCTCCATGTATGGAACGGCCGGGCACACGCACCAGCGCCGCCCGGCCTGCTCATGGAGGTTCCGTGCTCGTGCTCGTGCTCGTGCACGACCCGGATAGGTGGCCCTGCCGCGAAGGCCGCCCTACGTGCTCGACCCGGAATGGTGGCCTTGCCGCGAGGGTTGCCCCGTGCTCGTGCACGACCCGGAAACGCAGCCCTGCCGCGAAGGCCGCCC
>CALCID010000046.1 GCA_937907535.1 uncultured bacterium
GTGAGGAGATCCGGGACCTCAACCCCCACCTCATCCGCGGCATGACACCCCCGGGGCAGGAGTGGGCGATCCGGATCCCGGAGGGTACCGCCCGCACCTTTGCCCGGAACTTCCGTGCCCTGGTGGGGGAGGCGCTGGCCGATTAAAGTCCTCGGACAATCGGCCCGGAGCGGCCATGCGGGGCAACCGGCGTTGCTCGCGCAACGAGCCGCTCCCGGGGAGGTGGACGCCGAACGCTGACGACCCGACATGGGAAAGGTCCGCATCGCCGCGGTGTGCGCGGCCGCCCTCGCGCTGGGGCTCTGGGCTTGCGGGGCCGTGGACGGCCCGGGCGGAGCCCTCTGGCGCTCCGCGGATGCCCGGGAACCCGCCGCGCCGGAGCTCCCGGAGATCCAGATCGCATGGCATCCCGACCGCCCTGTCCAGGGCACGCTGCTCCAGCTCATCGTCCGGCCGGAGGATGGGACGGGAGACCCGGACGCCATCGCGGAGGTGCGTGGCGAGTTCGCCGGCGAGCCGCTGCACTTCGTCCGGGACCGGTCCGGCGCGTATCGCGCCCTGGCCGGTCTGCCCATAACGGTGGAGGACTCGATCCAGGCGGCGGTGTTCATCGAGGACCGTGCCGGCGGGATCCATCCCCGCTTCGTCTGGCTCCCGGTCGCCGCCGGCGAGTACCGGCACGAGCGGCTGACCGTGGCGCCGCGCTACGGCACGCAGCCGACCCCGGAGATCGCGGAGCGCATCGCCAGGGAGGCGGAGCAGGCCCGGGAGGTGTCCCGGCGCTCCCATGACACGCCCCGGCTGTGGCAGGGCGCCTTCCTGCGCCCGCGGGACAGCCGGATCACGAGCGGGTTCGGGCACGGCCGCGAGTTCAACGGCGAGGTGCAGAGCCGGCACATGGGGGTGGACTTCGCCGGCGCGGTCGGCGCGCCCGTCCGGGCCACGAACCGTGGCGTCGCTGCCCTCGTCGCGGACTTCTACCTCGCGGGGACCGCGGTCTACATCGACCACGGCGGCGGACTCGTCACCGGTTACTTCCACCTGAGCAAGGCCGAAGTGGCGCAGGGGGACACGGTCGAGGCGGGGCAGATCATCGGCCGCGTCGGCGCCACCGGCCGCGTGACCGGCCCGCACCTCCACTGGATCGCGCGCTACGGGACCGTGACCGTGAATCCGCTCAGCCTGCTCGAGCTCGATCCCGCGGATTGGCCGGAGCCCGCTCCCGCCGCGCAGGAATCGGCGGATTGGCCCTCTCCGTAACGGTCGGCTCGCCCATAGCGGACCGGCCGGGGTCCTCGAAGCACGGGGAGGCGACGTCGTCGATGCCGGCCCCCGCGGCGATCCGCCGACTCCTCGCCTAGGCAACCCGCCTGGTCATCCGCGCCACGAGCGCCAGTCGGTGCGCGCGGCGCGGTGGGTCTCACCGCCCCCGCCCCGAAGGCCCACCAGGCCCCCGAACCCCATCCCTCCGGCATCCTTGACCAGCGCCGTGCTGGCGGCCGCCCCCCATGGAACCGGAGGCCGGAGCACGCCGAGGAGGTAGCCACCCACGTGGGGCCTGCGCCGCGCGACGTCGCCTCATCACGGTGTGGACCATGCTTGCCCCGGCGGATTCCACGGCCGCGGAGCGCCCCGGACCAAACGGCGGACCGCCGCCCCGACCTGTTGCGGGACGGCGGCCCTGAAAACCGAGCTGCATCGCCGGTGGATTCGGCTCAATCATCGCCCCGGGCGCGGCATGCGGTCCGGGCGTCTTCCCGCGCTCCTCGATGCTCCCTGCGAGTCCGCAACCCCCGCAGCCCCGCCTCGCCCCGGTGTGCCGCAACCGTCCGTCGCGGCTCGCCCCCCACACCTCCCCACCCTCGCGGTCGATGCCCGCCCGCAACCCTCGCGAAGGGCAAGAGCCGTGCCCGGTCGGGTCGGCCGGTCACGCAAACGACGCGCGCGCTGCACGCTCGCCCTGCCCCACCGGCGTCCCCGCCCGCGGGCATCGGAACTTTTCCCCGATTCGGGCAGGCCAAGTCCGTACGGCCGCAGGGCCCGCGCAAGCATCCGGGCCTCGACGGTCGGGCGGAACGACCGGTCACGAGGTGAACCATGAAACGAGCCGCAGCGCTCCTCGCCGCCACCATCGTCGTGACGGCGTGCGCGCCGAAGCGGATCCACGAGGAGCCGATCCTGGAGACCGGCGATCGCGTGGCGGATGCGACGGACGCGGTCCGGGCCACCCGCGCCGACGCGGAGTGGACCCGGTCGCTGATCGAGGCGCGCAGGGATTCCCTCGCCGCCGAGGCCATGGCCCACTGCATCGGCGACGTCTGCGACGCCCTCGCCCGAGGCGAGGTCGCCCTGGGCATGACCGAGATCCAGGTACTCGCGGCCACCCGTACCACCGAGGACGGCTAGACGGTCCGCCGCGTCGGCTCCTCGACCGTCATGGTGCCCCGCGCCCGGGACTACGCCCCGCGAGACGCGGCCGGCGAGCTGGCCATGGTCCAGCTCCGGGGCGGCCGGGTCGCGGCGTACGGATACCGGGAATCCCAGGGCGTCCGCGTGGTGAGCGAGCCCTACGATGCGACCACCGCCGGCCGCGCCGCGAGCATGGCCCGCGCGCTGATCCGCGAGGGCGATGACCTCGCCGCCCGGGGGGACCTGGCCGGCGCCCTCGACCGCTACGACCGGGCGGACGTGCTCCTCCCCGGCGACCCGGAGCTGGACTACCGGATCGCCACGGTGCTCGACAAACAGCTCCGGCCCATCGAGGCGCTGGTGCGCTACCGGCTCTTCCTGCACCGCCTCGAGCTCGAGAGGATCGAAGCCCGGGGCGAGGCGTACGCGAAGCTGGCGGATGCCATCGCCCACGCGCGCGAGCGCGTCATCGTGCTGGAGAAGCAAGCGCGCTGACGATGCTCCCGGTACGGTCCCGGCCGGTGCCGGCGCCGTGGGGCGCGCACCGAGCACCACGTCAATGGCCCGCTCCGAGGCGGCGCCCGGCGTGGCTCCCGCCCTTGCTCGCCGCTCCTGTCGCCCTGGCGCTGACCGGTTGCGCCACCCTCTTCGGCGCGTTCGACGTTGCTCCGAGCGGGCTGCGCAAGGCGGACGACCGGGTACGTTCCCTCCTCGCCGCCGGCCGCTACGATGCGGTCCTCGAGCAGCTCGCGCCGTCCGAACGGGCCGACCCTGTGGATGAGCTCCTCCGTCTCCTCTACGAAGGGACGGCGGCGCACTACGCGGGCTCCTACGACGTCAGCAACGCCGCCTTCGAGCGCGCCGCGCTCCTCGCCGAGGAGCGCTACACCCGGAGCCTCTCACGCACCGCGCTCAGCTTCGTGACCAGCGACCGGGTCCTGGACTACGAGCCCGGCCCGACCGAGCGGCTCATGATCCCGTACTACGCGGCCCTGAACCGCATGCGCCAGGGCGATCTGGAAGGCGCGGCGGTCGAGGCCCGCCGACTCGCGTTCCTGCTCCAGAGGTACGACGACGAGCGAGGCGACGCCGACGCGGACCGCTCCCTCCGCGCGGTCCTCCGCTACTTCACCGGAACGATCTTCGAAGCGGCCGGGGAGTGGAACGACGCCGACGTCGCGTATCGCAACGCTGCGGTCCTGGCCGGTGGCGCGCTCCCCTGGGACACGGTGCCCGCCCCCGACGCGCTCGGGGAGGTGGTGGTGATCCTGGAGCGCGGTTTCGTGGCCCACCGCGTCGAAGAATCGATCAACCTCCTCCTGCTCCCCGAAGAGGTGGAGGTCTTCGCGGATGGGAGCGGCGGCGAGCGGGCCGAGCTCGCGCTCCTCCTCGCCGCGCGCGTGGCGAGCCACGCGACGCGGGAGCTCTACCTGGGCGGGGACCGCCCCCGCACCCTGGTCGTCCGGCCGCCGCCGGACTACGTCCCCCCGCAGCGTACGCGGCGCGTGGCCGAGGCGTGCGAGGACGCGAACCTCACGGCAGCGGGCAAGGACACGACGGAGGCGCAACGGCGGCCGAAGCTCCCGCACCCCGAAGCCCCCCCGCCCCCCGGAAGGGGCGCACCCGGAGACGCCGACCGCCGGCCGGCCGACCGGTCGTGTGACGAAGAGACATCCCGGCGAGCCAACCCGATGTGGCTGCGCATCGCGTGGCCGGCGCTCCGACTCGAGAAATCGACGAGGATCAGCGGCGGCGTGGTCGGTCCGGATATGGCCACGATTGCGCCGTTCGCGCTCACCGCGGATCTCTCGGATGCCGTGGCCCGCGACTTCCGCGAGCAGCGCACCGCGCTCCTCGCGCGCACCATCGCGAGGGCCGCGGCCAAAGCCGTGATCGGCGCGAAGATCGAAGAAGAGGTCTCGGAGAGGGACGAAACGACGGGGCGGATCCTCGGGCTGCTCGCGAACCTCGGCGGCGCCCTGCTCGAGCAGGCGGACACCCGGTCCTGGCACCTGATCCCGGGGTCCATCGGCCTGGCTCGTCTGCGCCTCCCGCCGGGCGAGCACGAGCTCCGGCTCGACCTGGCGGGCTCCGGCCCGCCCGTGGAGCTCGGCGTCGTGCCCGTGCGCGCCGGGCGGATCAC
>CALCID010000047.1 GCA_937907535.1 uncultured bacterium
CGGTTCATAGGTTGCCCCGTACACGTGCTCGTGCTCGTGCTCGACCCGGCAAGGTTGCCTCGCCGCGAAGGCCGCCCTCTTGACATACCCCCACGGGGTATCATAGCTTGACGGTACCGGATACCCCCCAGGGGTACCTTGCGACGACGCGAGACCAACGGAGTGTGACGTATGGAGCGGGTGACGATCGCGATCCAGGACATGAGCTGCGGGCACTGCGTGAAGGCGGTGGAGCAGGCGCTCGGAGAGATCGACGGCGTGCAGGTCGAGGGCGTGCAGATCGGCTCGGCCACGATCCTGGTGGATCCGGCGCGGGTCTCGCGGGACCGGATCGTCTCGGCCATCGAGGAGGCCGGTTACCGCGTGGCTCAGCCGACCGGGCTCGGGCGGTAATGGGCGCCGCGGAGCTCCTCGTCCTGCTGGTCGCCGCCGCCGCGCTGGTGGCGGTGAACCGCTACTTCCTGTTCGGCCGGAGCGATGAGGCCGCGCCGGCGGCGCCAACGGGCGGCGCGGGCGATGGCGGCGCGGGAACCGTGTCGCCGTCCGGGGCGGCGCGGTCGTCCGGGGCCAGCGCTGGACGCGATGCGCGGCCCGCGGCCAACGGTGCGGTCCCGTCCGTGAACGGCGGCGGGTCGGAGCCGGTCCGGATCACGATCCCGGTCTCCGGCATGACCTGCGCGGCGTGCTCGGCGCGAGTGCAGCGCGCGCTCGAGCGTACGCCGGGCGTGCGCGAGGCGTCGGTGAACCTGATGCTGAACAACGCCGTCGTGGCGTTCGATGCGGCGGAGACCACGGCCGAGCGGCTGGTGGAGGTGATCCGCAAGGTCGGGTACGACGCCGAGCTCCCCGCGCCGGGCCGCACCGCGTTCGAGGAGCAGGAGGAGCAGGACCGGGCGCAGGACGAGGAGTTCCGGGCGCTGCGGCTGAAGGCCGTGGTCGGGCTGGCGGCCGCGGTAGTCGGGATGCTCCTGACCATGCCGGTCATGAGCGCGCCGCGGGGCGGGGAGCACGCGGCGCACGCACTCCCGACGGACCCGTTCATGGCCTGGAGCCATCGGGTGCTGGACCCGTGGCTCGAGCGGGTCGTGCCGTGGCTGTACAGGATCGATCCGCGGATCCTGGAGTTCGTACTGCTCGGCCTGACCGTGGCGGTCATGGCGTGGGCCGGGCGTCACTTCTACACCCGGGCGTGGGCGGCCTTCCGGCACCGGACCGCGGACATGAACACGCTGGTCGCGGTCGGGACGCTGGCCGCGTTCGGCTACTCGCTGGCGGCGACCTTCGCGCCGGAGGCGTTCCTGAGCCGGGGCGTGCGGCCGGACGTGTACTACGAGGCCGTGCTGTTCATCATCGGACTGATCCTGGTGGGGAACACGGCGGAGGCGCGGGCGAAGCGGCAGACCTCCCGGGCGCTGCGGGCGCTGGCGTCGCTCCGCCCGCCGACCGCCCGGGTGCTCCGGGACGGCGCGGAGATGGAGATCCCGGTCGAGTCCGTGGTCCGGGGCGACCTGGTGCTCGTCCGGCCCGGCGAGCGGGTCCCGGTGGACGGCGTGGTGGTGTCGGGCCGGGGCGCGGTCGACGAGTCGATGCTCACGGGGGAGAGCCTGCCGGTCGAGAAGGCCGAGGGTGACGTGGTGATCGGGGGCACGATCAACCGCTCGGGCGCGTTCCGGCTCCGGGCCACGACCCTCGGCGCGGACAGCGTGCTCGAGCGGATCGTCCGGCTCATGCGGGACGCCCAGGCCTCCCGGGCGCCGATCCAGCGGCTCGTCGACCGGGTGACCGCGGTGTTCGTGCCGGTGGTGATCTCGATCGCCATCGTGACGTTCGCGGTCTGGTTCATCGCGGCGGACGCCGCGCCGGGCGTGCGGGGCTTCGCCGCGGCGGTGGCGGTGCTGATCATCGCGTGTCCGTGCGCGATGGGGCTGGCGGTCCCGACCGCGGTCATGGTGGCCACGGGCGCGGGCGCGCGGGCCGGGATCCTGATCAAGGGGGGCGAGGCGCTGCAGCGGGCGCGGTCCGTGACGACGATCGTGCTGGACAAGACGGGCACGGTCACGGAGGGTCGGCCCGGGGTCACGGACGTGCTCCCGGCTCCGGGCGGAGCATGGCCGGAGCATCGGCTCGTGGCGCTCGCGGCGTCCGTCGAGGCCCACTCGGAGCATCCCCTCGCCGAGGCGGTGGTCCGGTACGCGGAGGAGCACGGGATCGAGCGGCTCCCGGTCGAGCGGTTCGAGTCCGCGGCGGGCCGGGGCGCGGCGGGGGTGGTGGACGGCGCGGAGGTCGTGATCGGGAGCGCGCGGCTCATGGCCGAGCGCGGCGTGGACGTCTCGCCGATGGAGGCGCAGGCCGCCCGGCTCGCGGAGCGCGGGAGGACGGTGTTCTACCTGGCGGTGGACGGCCGGCTCGCGGCGCTGATCGGCGTGGCGGATCCCATCAAGGCCACCTCGCCCGAGGCGGTCGCGCGGCTGCGGCGCATGGGTCTCGAGGTGGTGATGCTGACGGGCGACGACCCGCGCACGGCGGCGGCGGTGGCGCGGGAGGTGGGGATCGACCGGGTCGTGGCGGGCGTGCTCCCGGACGGCAAGGTCGAGGAGGTCCGGCGGCTCCAGGAGGAGGGCCGGGTGGTGGCCATGGTGGGGGACGGCGTGAACGATGCGCCCGCGCTGGCCCGGGCGGACATCGGGATCGCGATCGGGACCGGGACGGACATCGCCGCGGAGGCCGGGGACATGGTGCTCATGCGCGGGGACCTCATGGGCGTGGCGGACGCGATCGGGCTCTCCCGGCGCACGCTCCGGATCATGAAACAGAACCTGTTCTGGGCGTTCTTCTACAACAGCGCCGGGATCCCGATCGCCGCGGGCGCGCTGTACCCGGCGTTCGGGGTGCTGCTGAGCCCGATCCTGGCGAGCGCGGCCATGGCGTTCAGCTCGGTCAGCGTGGTCGGGAACAGCCTGCGGCTGGGGCGCACGGGGCGTGCGTTCCGGCGCGGCGCGAGGCACGGGGCGCGGGCGGTGGCGGCCGGGGAGCCGTCGGTCCGGGCGGCCGGGGCGGGGGCTCCGGCCGGGGGCGCCACGGGGTCCGGGGCGACGTCGTCCGGGGCAGCGTTCCCGGCGCTTCGGCCGGCAGCGTCGGCGGCGCCGGTTCCCGCGGACGATGCCGTGCAGGCGGCAGGGACGCCGTCCGCCGGCGCGGTCGGTGGCGAGAGCGGGGGCGCGGATACAGAGGCGAGGAGTGCGTGATGGCGGAGACGAGGCAGGATCGGACGATGGACGCGCCAGTGGGGGTGTGCTGCGGGGACCTGGAGGACGCCCACGGCGCCCGCCGGGCGGTGGGCGTGGACCCGGAGATCAAGGAGCGGAACCTGAAGCGGCTGCGCCGCATCGAGGGGCAGATCCGCGGCCTCCAGCGGATGGTCGAGGAGGAGCGCTACTGCGCGGACATCCTGACGCAGATCTCGTCCGTGCACGAGGCGCTCCGCAGCGTGGGCAAGGAACTGCTCCGCAACCACCTCAAGCACTGCGCGCGGGCGGCGATCGAGGCCGGCGGGGACGAGGCCGAGCGCATGTACGACGAGCTGGTCGACATGGCGTACCGCCACCTGCGCTGAGGCCGGCCGGGGCGCGGCGCCCTCGGATCGCCGGGGAGGAAGCCCCGCGCGGCGTCGCATGGACCCCGAGCCGCCCCTTGCCGCCGCGCGCTCCGGCGGCTACCGTCCGCCGCGGAACCGATGGACGTGGCTCCGACCTCTAGCCGAACCATGCCCGAACCCGAAGTCCCGGACATGCGTGATCCCTCGTACGGCCAGGAGACACTCTCAGGAACGACGCAATCGGCGGACGCGACCGCCCCGACGCCGGCCGGAGCCGACCTCGCCGGTCGGGCCGTAGGCGGAGGACCCCGGGTCGGCGTCTGCTCCTGGTCGCTCCGCCCGCGGAACGCCGCGCACCTGGCCGAGCTCGTGCGGCAGACCGGACTGGCCGCCGTGCAGCTCGACCTGGACCCGATCCGCACCGGGGCCATGGGGCTCGACGAGGTCCGGGAGGCGTTGGGGCGTGTCGGCGCCGTCGTCGCCTCCGGCATGATGCGCATGGCGGGCGAGGACTATTCGACGCTGGAGTCCATCCGGCGGACCGGCGGCGTGGTGCCGGACGGGACCTGGCCGGAGAACCTGGCCGCGGCGCGCGCCACCGCGCCGATCGCCGCGGCGCTCGGGATCGACCTGGTCACCTTCCACGCGGGATTCATCCCGCACGATCCCGGCGACCCGCTCCGGCCCGTCCTGCTGGGCCGGATCCGGGAGCTGGCGGTGGTCTTCGCGGAGCATGGCGTCCGCGTGGCCCTTGAGACCGGCCAGGAGACGGCGGACACGCTCCTCGAGCTGCTCGCGGAGCTGGAGGGTGCAATGCCCGCCGGCGTGCCGGCGCCCGGCGTGAACTTCGACCCGGCGAACATGATCCTCTACGGGATGGGGGACCCGATCGAGGCGCTGCGGCGGCTCGCGCCGCGGGTGCTCCAGCTCCACGTCAAGGACGCGCGGCCATCGCCCGTGCCGGGGGAGTGGGGGACGGAGGTGCGCGTCGGTACGGGCGACGTCGACTGGGCCGCGTTCTTCGCCGTGCTCCGCGAGTCCGGCGTGACCGCCGACCTCATGATCGAGCGCGAGGCGGGCGACGACCGGGTGGCGGACATCATCGCTGCCCGGGACGTCGTGTTGCGGCATCTCGCCTCGGCTGCCGCGGCGGCCGGTGGGGGCGACGCGTGACGGGCCACGTCCGGATGTCGGTCGTGGGCCGTTTCCCCCGGCGGCCGGGTTCCCCGCGTAGACGCCGGGCCCGGCCCCGCTCCACCACGGGCGCTCACTCCGCAGCCATCGGAACTCCATGACCGGTACGAACACCTCCGACGTCATCGGGATCGGGATCATCGGCTTCGGCGTGGTCGGCCGCACGCACGCGGCCGCGTACGCGGAGGCGGCGAGGGCGGGATTCGGCTGCCGCGTCGTCGCCATCCACAGCCGTTCGCTCGGCCGCGCGGGCGCGGACACCTCCGCGAACCTGGCGGAGCTGGGCGGCGATACCGGCCTCGACCCCGACGTCCGGATCGCCGCGTCCGTGGACGAGCTCCTCAACGATCCCCGGGTCCGGCTCGTCAGCATCTGCACCCACACGGATACGCACGTGGAGCTCGCGCTCCGGGCGCTCGATGCCGGCAAGCACGTGCTGGTCGAGAAGCCCGTGGCGCTCAGCGCGGACGCGATCCGGCCGCTCACCGAGGCCGCGGCCCGGGCGGGCACGCTCTGCATGCCCGCCATGTGCATGCGCTTCTGGCCGGGGTGGGACTGGCTGCGGGACCGGATCCTGGCGGGCGATTTCGGGGAGGTCCGGGCGGCCATGTTCGAGCGGACCGGGCTCCCGCCCACGTGGGGCCGGCATTTCTACGAGGACTTCTCGAAGTCCGGCGGCGGGCTCCACGACCTGCACGTGCACGACGTGGACTTCATCCGCTGGTGCTTCGGCCACCCCGCGGCGGTGTCCAGCGTGGGATCGCTGCGCCGGGTGGTCACCCAGTACCGCTATCCGGCGGGGCCCCGGATCGTGACCGCGGACGGCGGCTGGGTCGCCGTGCCCGGCGCGCCGTTCCGCATGCGCTACCGGGTCGAGTTCGAGGACGCCATCGCCGACTTCCGGCACGACCGGGAGCACCCGCTCCTCCTCACCCGGAACGGCGAGACCGAGCCGGTCCCGCTCCCGGACCGGAGCGCCTACGCCGGCCAGGCCATGCACCTCCTTTCCGCGATCCGGGAGGGCCGGCGGGACATCCTCGCGACCGTGGCGGAGGCCGAGGCCGTGGCCCGCATCCTCGAGGCTGAGCGGCGGAGCGCGGAAACCGGGGACGTGGTGGCGCTCTGAGCGGGACCGGAACAGCGGTTGCCGGCGCGGCGTACGTACCGGCCGGCGCCTTGTCCGGGGTGCGGACCGGCGCCATATTCCGCGCTCCATCGCCGAGCAGTCCAGGGTATATGACGAACGGGTACAACGAGATTCAGGGTTCCGGGCTGCGGGGGGACGGCCGGGGGGCGGGCCGGCGGCGCAACGATGCGGGGGCGAGCGGGCCGTCCGGCCTGGCCGTCGCCCTGATCGCCGTGGTGCTCGCCACGGCGGCGTACCTGGCGTGGACCGGCGCACTCGGCGGCAAGGCCACGCTCTTCGCGGCCGGCGTGATCTCCGATCACCGCTGGCAGTACCGGCTCACCTTCACGCCGGACGGCAGGACCGCCTACTTCTCGGTGGCGGACGAGTTCTTCCCCGGCTCCCGGCAGGCCACGATCTACGTCTCGGAACTGGGCGAGGACGGCGAGTGGACCGAGCCGCGGGTGGCGCCCTTCTCCGGCACGTACCCGGACATCGACCCGTTCATCACGCCGGACGGCAGCCGCATGTACTTCGCGTCCATCCGGCCCGTGGACGGCGAGCCGAAGCCGGACCTGGACATCTTCTACATGGACCGGGTGGGCGATGGCTGGGGCGAGCCGGTCCGCCTCGGGCCCGAGGTCAACTCGGAGCTGGACGAGCTGTACCCATCGGCGGATTCGGCGGGCGTGCTCTACTTCGCCAGCGGCCCGGATCGGCCCACGGAAGCGGCCGACTGGGACATCTACTTCGCGCGCCCCACCGGGTCCGGCTTCGCGCCGCGGGAGCCGCTCGTCGCGGTGAACACGAGCGTGCCGTTCGTCCCGGGCGAGCCGACCGTGGACTGGGAGTTCAACCCCGAGATCTCGCCGGACGGGCGGATGTTGATCTTCACGTCCCATCGCCCGGGCGGCTACGGCTACGGCGACCTCTACGTGACCCACTTCCGGAACGGCGCCTGGACGGAGCCCGAGAACCTGGGCCCGCGGGTGAACACGGAGCACGACGAGTTCCACGCCACGCTCTCGCGGGACGGCCGTACGCTCTACTTCGTGCGCACCGTGCTGAGGCCGGAGCTCGTGCCAGGCAGCTTCTACCGGATCCCGACCCGCGCGGTCCCGGCGCTCCGCCGGCGCTGAGCCGGCGGGGCCGGTCGAGGGTGGATCGGCGCCCCGGACGCGGCCGACGCGACGTCGCCCGAGAACGACACGCTGGAGGCGATCACGATGCAGCACTCCCAGCCATCGCTCCGCACCGCCCGGAGTGTGGTCGGTGCGCTCTTCATCGCGCCGCTCGTGTTCTTCGGGCTGGTGTCGTTCCTGATCGGCCGGTTCGGCGGCGGGCTCCTGCCCCCCGACTCGGGGTTCACGGCGCGGACCGCGCTCTGGATCTGGCTCGCGATCGCCGTCGGGTGTGTCGTGATCGCTCTGACGATGCGGAATCGCGTGGTCGCGCGCGTCGATGAGGCGCGGTTCGTGACGGACCCGGGCGAGGCGTCCGCGACGCTGGCCGATGTCCAGACGCGGCTCATCATCGCCGCTTCGCTCTTCGAGATGGCCGCGCTCGTAGCCGGCGTGTTCTTCCTCCTCTTCGCGGCCTCCGACTTCCTCTGGGTCGGTCTCGCCACCCTCGCCGTCGGCGTGGCGACGGTGTTCCCCCGGGCCGAGTGGTTCGAGTCGCTCGAGCGGGCGCGGGACGCCGGGCGGGCGGAGGCGAGGTAGGGGAGCCGCCCGCATCGGGTGTTGCCCCGAGCACGGAACGTGCACCCGGAGGCGCGGGCCCGCATCGCCGTGTGCCCGGAGCGCTGAACCCCATGGTATGCGACGTCATCGTTCCCCCTCCCACGCGTGATCCCGCCTTCGCGGCGGGGACCGTGCGCGGTGGAGCCGCCGGGGCGTCGGGTCGGCCCGCCGCGGCGGGGCGTGGAGCGCCCTGCTTCGGATCCGGCCGGTCCCGCGCCGTGGCGTGGGCCGTGGCACGGAACACCGGCGGCGGCCGGGAGCGGGCCCGGAAGGCCCGGTGGGGTGGCCTTGGCGACGTCGCATACACGCTGATCCTCTTCGTGGGCGCACTGGCCGTGGCCCCCGCCGGGATCCGCGCCCAGGACCCCCCGGGCTGGTGGCAAGGAGGGTGGCGGACGACGCCGCTCCGTGAGGGCGTGCCCGCCATGCGGGACGGCTTCACCTTCTGCCGCCTCATGTACACGAGCGTCCGCCGCGAGCCCGGCGGGCAGGGGTGGCGCACCGACTACCCGCTCTCGGACCGCAACTTCATGATCCGCCTCCCGCAGCTCACCGAGGCCGCGGTGAACACGTGGGAGGACGGCGACCTCGGCCACGCCGTGGTCCGCGCCACCGACCCGGAGCTCTTCACCTGCCCGTTCCTCTTCGCGTCCGACGTCGGGACCGCCGCGTTCGATGACTTGGAGGTCCGGCGGCTGCGGGAATTCCTGCTCAAGGGCGGGTTCCTCTGGGCGGACGACTTCTGGGGCGAGCGCGCGTGGCGTCACTGGCTGGACCAGATCCGGCGCGTGCTCCCGGAATACCCGGTCGTGGAGCTGACGCCGGACCACCCGATCTTCTCGACCCTCTACCACGTGCCTCGCCTCCCCCAGATCCCCTCCATCCAGTTCTGGCGGCGGAGCGGCGGGCTCACCTCCGAGCGCGGCGCCGAGAGCGCCGTCCCCCGCATGCACGGCATCTTCGACGAACGCGGCCGACTCCTCGTCCTCATGACCCACAACACCGACATCGCCGACGGCTGGGAGCGGGAAGGGGAGAGCGAGGAGTTCTTCCTCCTCTTCTCCCCGGAGGCCTACGCCCTGGCGATCAACGTGGTGATCTGGGCGATGTCGAGGTGAGGGACAAGGCGTACTGTCGCAGGGTCGCCGCCAGCCGACCAGCGTTCGCTGCCACAGGTCGGCGGTACTCGGCCCGGGCTACGCGTGGCAGCAATGATCGAAGCCCGCTCCCCGATGCGCGCTGACCCACGACCGTCGAGTCACCGCCCGGCACGGCGGCAAAGTGAAGCCGTTGCCCGCCGGTCAATACCGAGATCCCGCGATTCGGCCAAGCTCCGATTGCAGGACGAAGGGCCGGCGAACGGCGGATCTCGTGGGTCCCGGCCCGAGGTGCCTCGCGCCGGTCGATGGTTCCCTCGTAGTTTGGAGGGCCGGGCGGCCTGACCGTGTGCTCCGCAGGACGAGCCGCGCGCCAGAGCCCGGTAGCCTTCGTTCCTTCGCGGTGTCCGTCATGTCTGGCACGCGGCGACCTGCATGTTCGGGTCGGTACCGGCCTCGGGATCGGGGGAAGAGTCCAACATGACGGCGCAGCACAAGTCCGGCACTGAACTGGAGTAGATCGTGGCACTTGTGATCGCCGAGGAATCCGCCGAATTCGACGGCGCGGCGGAGGTCGTCTACGGGATCCTGGCCGACTATCGCCAGGGCCACCCGTCCATCCTGCCGAAACCGTACTTCACGCATCTGCACGTGGAAGAAGGGGGGCGGGGCGCCGGGACGGTGATCCGCATGGGGATGAGGATCGGCGGGAAGTACCAGGAGGCCGTGGCGGATATTTCGGAGCCCGAGCCGGGCCGGGTGCTCGAGGAGCGGATCCGGGACCAGCGCGGGACGACCACCACGTTCATCGTGGAGCCGACGGGCCCTGGCCGCGTCCGGGTCACGATCCGCACGACCTGGGAGGTGTCGGGCGTGGCCGGGCTCATCGAACGCCTGCTCGCGCCGGGGATGCTGCGGCGGGTGTACCGGGCGGAGCTCGCGAACCTCGCGCAGGCGGTGAAGGCGACGACGGGGTGAGCGGGGCGACGTCGCGTGGATCCACGCGCGTCGCGTGAGCCGCCGTCCGGCGCGGCCCGGTCCCGCCACCCGGTGTTCGCCACCGCGACACGGTGTCCGCCCTCGAAGACCTCCGATCCGTCCCGGCGGCCTGCGAGATGGGCCGAAATCATTGACCGGCAAGGCGATGGCCGTCCGCGCCGCGCCTGGCACGGATCTTTTCCCTTGCACGGTCCCGGCGGCGCGCCGCGTCCGGGGTGCGTGTCCCGCAAGAGCCCCGGCCGCTTCCGGCCGCTCCCGGATCTGTCGAGTCACCTCCCCCCACCGCCGCCGCGACCCGCAACCGACCGCGGACCCGCGGCAAGGAGGCAGCGAGCGATGGATGCCTTCCTCCACGACCTGCGCCAGGCGCTGCGCCTCTTCGCGCGGGCGCCGGGCTTCGCGTTGATCGCGATCCTCACGCTGGGCGTGGGAATCGGCGCGAACACCGCCATCTTCAGCGCGATCCAGGGCGTGCTGCTACGACCGGTCAACGCGCCCGATCTCGACAGGATCGTGGTCGTCGGTGCCGATTTCCGGGAGCTCGGGCTGACGGACACGTGGCTCACGCCCAGGGAGGCCGCGGATGTCGTCGAGCGGGAGGACCTGTTCAGCGCCGCGGCCGCGCTCCGGATGGCGGCGTGGAGCCTGACCGGCGCGGGCGACCCGGTGCGGGTGAACGGCGTCGAGACGTTCGGCGACTTCTTCGGGATCTTCGGCGTGCGGCCGTTCCTCGGCCGTCTCTTCGGCCCCGAACAGTCCACGAGCGGGGAGCACGACGTCATCGTGCTCGGCCACGGCGCCTGGCAGCGGCTCACGGGTGGGGACCCGTCCATCGTCGGCAGGACGCTGTACCTGGACGGCGTGGCGCGGGAGGTGATCGGCGTTCTCCCGCCGGGCTTCGACTACCCGCGGGGCACGGAGATCTACAAGCCGTACCCGCTGACGCCGGCCGAGCGGCAGAACCTCAACAACTGGCTCATGAAGCCGGTGCTCGGCCGGATGAGACCGGGCCTGAGCCGCGAGCAGATCGCCGCGGAGCTGGATGCCCAGTCCGCGGCGTGGAATCGGGAAATCTACACGGGCGCGGCGATCGGCCGGGAGCTCTATGCGGTGCCGTTTGTCGAGCACCAGGCCGGGGAGCTGCGGCTGGTCCTGCTGGTGCTCATGGGCGCGGTCGGACTCGTGCTGCTGATCGCGTGCGCGAACGTGGCGAGCCTCCAGCTCGTACGTGCGGGCGCCCGGGCCCGCGAGCTGGCCGTACGCGCCGCGATGGGCGCCAGACGGGGGCGCATCGTCCGGCAACTCCTCATGGAGAGTACGGTCATCGCGCTGGCCGGCGGCCTGGTCGGCCTCCTGGTCGCAGACGCCACGCTGCAGCTCCTCGGGCGCTGGGACCCGACCCGGCGGCACGCGCTGGACGGGCTCGGGCTGAACGGCACGGTGCTCGCCTTCACCGCGCTCGTCTCGCTCGTCGCGGCGCTGGTGTCCGGGCTCGCGCCGGCGCTGCGCGCGTCCCGCACCACCCCCGCGGATGCGTTCCGGGCGTCGTCCGGCGCGACCGCGGACCTGTCGCGCCACCGGTTGCTCAAAGCCAGCGTCGTGGTCCAGGTGGCGATGACCCTGGTGCTCCTGCTCGGCACCGGGCTCATGATCCGGAGCCTCGCCCGCCTCCTGGACACGGACCCCGGCTTCACGCCCGAGCGGCTCGTGACCGCGCAGATCGCGCTGCCGCGGTGGCGGTACGAGCAGACCGCGGAGCGAGCCGCGTTCTACGATGCCTTGCTCGAGCGGCTCCGGAACACGCCAGGGATCGAGGTCGCGGCACTCGGGTCGCCCCGGCCGTTCTCGAACCAGATCCGGGACAGCGGCCCCATCGAGCTGCCCGGCCGCCCGCCGGCCGGGCCGGGCGAGCCGGAACGCCACGCCGAATACCGGGTGGTGAGCGACGACTACTTCCGCACGTTCGGGATCCCGATCCTCGCCGGGCGGCCGCTCGGTTCCGAGGAGCAGGTCGGCGCGCCGCGCCGGATCGTGGTCGATGGGCACTTCGCGGAGCTCTTCTTCCCGGGCGAGGAGCCGATCGGCCGGGAAATCGTACAGTTCGGCCAGACCGCCACCATCGTCGGGGTGGCCGGGCGGGTCCAGCACAGCCAGCTCGGTGAGGATTCCAAGGCGCTGATCTACTATCACTATCGGCAGGCGGGCAGTCCCGAGTTCGGGCTGGCGGTGCGCACCCGGCTGGAGCCGGCCGCCGCGATCGGACTGATCCGCGCCGCGATCGCCGAGGTGGACCCCGATATTCCGGTTTACGACATCGCGACCATGGAGCAGCGGATCCGCCGTTCCCTCGGCGACCGCCGCTTCGCCATGGGCGCGCTCGGCGCGTTCGCCGCGGTGTCCCTGCTCCTGGCCATGCTCGGCGTCTACGGCGTCATGCGCTACAGCACGACCCAGCGCACCCGCGAGATCGGCGTGCGCGTGGCCCTGGGCGCGACCCGGGAGTCCGTGCTCCGCATGGTGATCGCCCAGGCCCTCGTGATCACCGGGATCGGCGTCGTCATCGGGCTCGGCGCCGCGCTGGCGCTCAGCCGCTTCATGGATGGGCTGGTCTTCGGCATCACGGCGCGGGACCCGGTCACCTTCGCGCTCGTGCCCGTGCTCGTGATCGTGGTGGCCGCGGCCGCGGCGTACCTGCCGGCCCGGCGCGCGGCAGACGTCCACCCGATGGAGGCGTTGCGGGTCGAGTAGCGGGCGGGCCGCGCGAGCTCACGAGAGCATCCCCGGGACGAAGGGGGTGCATCCGGAGATGGACGCGGCAGCGCGAGGCCTCGCGACGGAGTCCCGGAGGGCGCTTTGCCGAACGCCAGGGAGGGTGCCGTGGAGTCGCAGGCGGCCGGTCTGCGGGGAGCGCGGCCACCGCCGGCGTCGCCTCGGAGCACTCCGCACCACGCCGGCCCGGGGCGCGGGTGTTCCGGCAATCGCACACCGCCATCCGGCGGTCCGACCGTTGCCCGGGCACGACTCTTCCCTCGGAAGGCAGGTGGTTCCTGGCCGGGAAGGCGCCGTGGCGGGGCCCCAGATGGTAGATCACGCGGCCGCCGCACGCGCTTACGTTCCGCCCCTTCCCCGGAGGGCCGCCATGACCCGACGGATGATCCGTCGCGCGATCGTGAGCGCCGCCGCCGTGACCGCCCTGGGGTCCCTGCTGCACTTCGTGTGGGCGTGGTCCGGCCGGAGCGCGGCCGTCGCCGTCGTCGCCGCGACGAGCGAGAGCACGTGGGAGCACCTCAAGCTCGCGTTCTGGCCCGCGCTCGCCATCACGCCGATCCAGCGCGCCCTCTACGGCCCCTTGCCGGGCTGGCCGCCCGCCGTGGCGATCCGCTGCCTGCTCCCGTCGTGCCTGATCGTGGCGCTGGCCCACGGGTACCGGGCCCTGACCGGCGGACACGCCCTCCCGGTCGACCTCGGGATCTTCGCCTCCGCGGTCCTCGCCGGGGAGCTCCTCGGCCACGCGGCGCTCACCCACAGGTTCGGGCGCAAATCCCGGATCGGCGCGTACGGGCTCCTCGTCCTCACCACCCTGGTCTTCTCGACGCTGACGTTCGCGCCGCCGGATTTCTTCCTGTTCCGCGAGGGGGCGGCGGCCCGGCCGGGGCGCTGAGGCGACGGGGCGGGACGCAGGCTCGGCTACGCCGCGGAGCGCCAACGGAGGCCGTCCACTCGGGGTGCGCGGGCCCGGCGCCTCGCCGGGACTGCAGGGCGTCGCCCGGGTGCGAGGCGCGAGGGCACATCGACTCATGCCCGGGCCGCGTCGGAGGATCGGCCAGCATGGCGGTCGGCGTGCAGCGCAGTTCGGGGAGAAGCCCTGCGACAGGAAGGGCCAGGGCGGCCTTCGCCGTGGCTGGGGGCGCGGCTCCTGGCGGCCAGGTCGGTTCCCGGACCCGAACACGAGGGCGGTCAGGGCGCGGATCCGCCCGCCGGTCGGGAGCCCGACACGACGCGCGGTCAGGCCGCTCGCTTCGCCTTCCTGCGCTTCTCGAGAAAATCCCGCAGCACCACCGCGCCGTTGTGCTCGGTGTCCCGGGCGCTGTAGAGGAGTGTCACGTTGCCTTTGCGGGCCGCGTCCAGGATCGGCTGCCAGGCGTCCGGATTGGCGCGCAGCTCCGCCTCGTACCGCTTCCTGAACTCCTCCCAGCGCTCCACCCGATGCCCGAACCACTTCCGGAGCTCGGTGCTGGGCGCCACGTCCTTGAGCCAGCCGTCCAGCTCCAGCGCCTCCTTCTTCATCCCGCGCGGCCAGAGCCGTTCGACCAGGAATCGCTTCCCGTCGCCCCGGGCGGGAGGGTCGTACACACGCTTGATCCGGATCATGGCTCACGCTCCCGTCTCGACGCATCCCCCGGCGCACCGGGCCGTTCTGCGGGCAGCCGGACCACGCGGAGCGCCACGGCACGGGTCGGCGGCCGGGGCCGGAGCCGCCGAAATACCTCCGTACCTTCCCGGGCGCCCGGGCCATGGAGGCGCCGTTGGCCCGGTGTTCCGGCGGTCAGCAGCGGGGGCAGCCAGATCGCCCGTTGCATTCGGGGTTCCGGGCGACGTCATCCGCCGCCGGTCCGTCGCTCCACGTCCACCCGCCAGGCGCCGCCGGTTTCCCGCGTTCATCCCCCGCGCCGGTTGCCGGTATCCTACCGGCTACTGCTAGTTTCCGGCCACCAGGGCGACAGGCGCGCGGTCCAACGCGCGACCGTCAAGGATCGGTCTTTCACGTGAAAGGAGCTGCATGTTGTCTTTCACGTGATCGATAGGGCGAGGCGCCCGGGCGCTGCTGACCGCGGCGGACGAGGCCGCGCGGTGGCCCCCGATCGACGTCGATGATCGCGTCGCAGCGCCCTCCAATGGTATATCACCGCCGTGCGCGTCGTGTAATGGGCAGGCGCCGCGGCCGGCACCGAACGGTCAGTGCGGGTCGAGCCACCGCGGCGGAGCACCCGCAGGGGATCCGGATCACGACCTGCATGGGACGTGGCCCGTTTCAGGGACCGGCGCGCCCGAGGGGGAGCCTTCGATCACCAGTGTCAGGACAGGACGGCGGCAGAGCGGGAGCGTGGCAAGCTTGTCGCGCAATGCCGTGCCGTTCTGCCGCCGTCGGCCCCAGCGGCATGTTCGCGACCGCCTCGCCAGTGAGAGCGCAGGGCGTGAGCCGGCCGCCGTCGGTAGGACACACGGGGTGTCCGGCCGATCGGACCGACCGCGGCGCGATCCGCGGGACCCCGGCGTGCGCGCGGTTCGCCGGCCGCGAATCCGGGAGCCGGGCCCGGCCCGTGTCCACGCCGGGTCGCGGCGGGTCCTGGCAGAGACCCGAGCACCTCCTGGACAGAGAATCGACGAGCATCCATGAGCGGCGCCGGGGAGTCTCGCTGCGCGGGCGGCCTCCGGCGCGACGTCGCATCCCGCCACGAAAAGGGGCATGACGATGAGGACAGCGAGAACGCGGTGGACCATCCGGGCGGCCGCGGCCGCCATGGCCTGCATCTGGGCGTCCCTGGCGTCCGCGCAGCAGCCGATCCACGAGGCGTATACCCGCCGCATGCGGGAGACCCTGCCGGACCCGCGCATCTCCACCGAGTTCGTCACGTACATGCCGTACTCGCCCACGGTGCCGACGCCGCTCGAGGTGCTGGGCACGATCATCGGCGAGCCGGGCGTCCTGCACAGGTCCGCGGAGATCTACCGCTATTTCGACATCCTCGACGAGGCCTCGCCCCGGGTGAAGGTCTGGCGGATCGGAAAGACGGAGGAGGGCCGGGACCTCATCGTGGCGGCCATCGCGGATGAGGAGACGATCGCCCGCCTGGACGAGTACCGGGCCATGCTCAACGCGCTGACCGACCCGCGGAGGACCAGTGAGGAGGAGGCGCGCCGGCTGATCTCCACGGCGAAGCCGATCTACTGGATCACCACGGGGATCCACTCGCCGGAGACGGGCGGGCCGGAGAACATGATGGAGTTCGCGTACCGGCTCGCGGTGGATGAGAGCCCGCACGTCCGGAAGATCCGGGAGAACGTGATCACGTTCATCACGCCGATCCTGGAGGTGGACGGCCGGGACAAGCAGGTCGACACCTACTACTTCAACAAGTCCCGCCCGGAGGGGTCGGCCCCGCTCCCGCTCGTGTACTGGGGCCGCTACGTGCGGCACGACAACAACCGGGACGGCATCGGCCAGATGCTGGCGCTCACGCGGCACCTGATGCGGGAGTATCTGGTCTGGACGCCCACGGTGCTGCACGACCTGCACGAGGAGGTGCTGTACCTGTACACGTCGACGGGCACCGGCCCGTACAGTCCCGCGCTGGACCCCATCGTCATCCACGAGTGGTGGCTGCTGGCGCAGACGGAGGTCATGGAGCTGACGAAACGGGACGTCCCCGGCGTGTGGACGTACGGCTTCTACGACGGCTGGGCGCCGAACTACCTCTTCTTCATCGGCAACACGCACAACGCCATCGGGCGTTTCTACGAGGTGGGCGCGTACGGCCCGGACCCGAAGGTGGCGATCGGGGAGTGGGAGCGGGTGAGCAAGGAGTGGTTCCGGCCGAACCCGATCCTGGACTCGCTGGCCTGGGGCCCGCGGAGCAGCACGAACATCACGATCTCGGCGCTGATGGTCGCCCTCGGGCGGGTGGCGGATGACCGCGAGCTCTTCCTGGAGAACTACTGGTTGAAGAACCGCCGCTCGGTGGAGCGGGGGCGCACGGGTCCGACGAACGCGTGGGTGATCCCGGCCACCCAGCGGCGCAAGAGTGACGCGGCGGATGCGTTGAACGCGCTCCGGCGGCAGGGTGTGGAGGTGCACGTGGCCACGGGCGCATTCCGGGCGGGCGGGGTGGACGTCCGGCCGGGGGACTGGATCATCCGGGCGGACCAGCCGTACCGGATGCTGGTGGACATGTACTTCTCGCTCCAGAACTACCCGCCGGCGAACCCGCGCCCCTATGACGACACCGGCTGGACCTTCCCCCTCCAGCGGAACATCGTGGTGAAGCCCGTCCAGGACACGACGATCTTCGGTGCGCCCATGGAGCTGGCCACGTCGGAGGTGCGGGCGGCGGGCGGGATCGAGGGCCGGGGCAACATCGTCGTCGTGGACCACACCGGGGACAACAACATCGTCACGTTCCGCTTCCGCTTCGCGGATGTGGCGATGGAGGCGGCGCGGGAGGCGTTCGAGGCGGGCGGGCGCCGGTTCGGCCCGGGCTCGATCATCATTCGGGACGCGGACGTCGCCCGGCTCGCCCCTGCGCTGGAGGAGCTCGGCCTCTCGGGCTACGCGTTCGATCGGATCCCGCCGGTGCGCACCCACGACCTGGACGTGCCGCGGATCGGCTACGTCCACAGCTGGACGAACACGCAGGATGAGGGGTGGGTCCGGGCAGCGTTCGACCCTTACGGCATCCCGTACACGTACATGGGCGAGGATCGTGTGCGGGAGGGGAGGCTGCGGGAGAGGTTCGACGTCATCGTCTGGCCGCACGGCGGCTCGGTGGGCCGGGGCGCGCCCGAGGGCGGGATCCCGGTGCCGTACCGGGCCACGCCCGAGTTCCCCGCGCTCGGGACCCCGGACTCAACGCCGGACGTGCGCGTCGGTCTGGGGCTGGAAGGGCTGGCCGCGCTCTACGAGTTCGTGGAGCAGGGCGGCACGCTCATCGTGGAGGGCGGCACGGCGGCGATCTTCCCGAACCACCACCTGCTCCCGGGCGTGAAGGTGGAGACGCCGGAGGGGCTGTTCGCCCGCGGCGTGATCGTGCGGGGGATCATCGCGGACCGGGAGAGCCCGCTCGTCTACGATTTCGACACGAACCAGCTCCCGGTGTACTTCAGCCTGGGTCCGATCCTGAACGCGTCGAACCTGCCGCCGGTGACGCTCTCGCCCGAGGAGCGGGACTATCGGGGCACGAGCGAGGGTCGGTACGGCGGCACGCTGCTCCAGCCGAACTCCCGGCCGCTGAAGCTCTCGCCCTGGGTGGATGGCGAGACCTACACGCCGCCGGCGCATGCGGCGCAGCGCGAAGTCGGCAGGCCGGCGGATCTGGGTCTGCCGGGCCGGCGCCCGAGGGTGGTGATCCAGTTCCCGCCGGTGGAGGAGGACATGCTGCTCTCCGGCGGGCTGGCCGGCGGCCGTCTCCTGGAGAACCGTGCGCTCCTGGTCCACTCGCCGATCGGGAAGGGGCACGTGGTCAGCTTCGCCATGCGCCCGTTCTGGCGGTGGCAGACGCAAGGCACCTTCATCCTCGGCTTCAACGCGCTCCTCCACTGGAACGACCTGGACGCGGGTCAGCCCGAGGCCGGCGCGGTGAAGAGCTCGGCGGCGCAGCCGCGGTAGCCGGCTGATCGGCCGGGACCGGCGCTCCTCCACGGGTTCGGTCGTGACTCGCGCGGGGCGCCGGCCGGTCCGCCCCCGCGCATGCATCTTGCCCCACGCCCCGGTTCGGAGCCGACACTCGGGACCCGATCGACAGGAGCGAGCGATGGCCGAAGGGCACAGTCTCCACGGGAAGAAGGTGGCGATCCTGGTGGAGGAGGGGGTGGAGCAGGTGGAGCTGGTCGAACCGAAGGAAGCCCTGGAGCAGGCGGAGGCGACCACGCACATCATCTCGCCCCGCTCCGGGAAGGTCCGGGCCTGGAACCACACGGATTGGGGCGATGAGTTCGACGTGGACGTGGAGCTCGGCAACGCGAACGCCGAGGACTACGACGCGTTGCTGGTCCCGGGCGGGGTCATGAGCCCGGACCGGCTGCGGATGGACGACCGCGCGGTCCGCTTCGTCCGGGCGTTCTTCGACGCGGGCAAGCCCGTGGCCGCCATCTGTCACGGGCCGTGGATGCTGGTCGAAGCTGACGTCGCCCGGGACCGCACCGTGACGTCCTACCCCTCGCTGCGGACCGACCTCCGCAACGCCGGCGCGAAGTGGGTGGACCAGGAGGTGGTCACGGACCAGGGGTTGGTCACGAGCCGCAAGCCGTCGGACATCCCGGCCTTCAACCGCAAGCTGATCGAGGAGATCGCGGAGGGCGTGCACCGTCCCCGGCGGGCCGCGTAGCGGCTGACGCCGGAAAGCGGCCCCCGACCGTCTCGTTCGCGGTGGGCGACGGGCGCGCGGCGCCGCCGCGCGCCCGTCCCGTTCTCTGCGCCTGCCGCCGCACCGGCCGACGCCTTCCGGGTTGCATCCCCCTGCCGGGACGCCCATTTTCCGACTCTGGACCCCGCACAGGGAGGTGACCATGAGGAAGGCCGTGCTCTTCGTACTGGCCGGCGCGCTGGCGTTGCCGGTGCCCATGGCCGCGCAGGACGCCCAGCCGGCGGCGGCGAACGGCGCCGTGGATCTAAAGGAATGGCCCGTCGAGTGGGGTGGGCGCCCACGGGATCCCTACGTGGCGCCGGACGGCAAGGTCTGGTTCGTCGGCCAGGCGGGCAACTACATCGCGTACTTCGATCCGGCCACCGAGACGTTCAAGCGGTACGAGATCGAAGAAGGCACGAACCCGCACAACCTCATCGTGGACCAGGACGGCTTCGTCTGGTACGCGGGGAACCGGAACGGCCGGATCGGGAAGCTCGACCCGGCCACGGGCGAGGTCCGGATCTACATGATGCCGGAGGGGGTGCGGGATCCGCACACCCTGATCTTCGACGGCCGGGGGAACATCTGGTTCACGGCCCAGGGCTCGAACCGGGTCGGCCGGCTGAACATGGCGACCGGCAAGATCGACATCGTCGTGCCCCACGACCAGCCGTCCAACCCGTACGGGATCGTGATCGACAGGGACGGGCGTCCGTGGGTGGCGCTCTTCCGTACGAACATGGTGATCAACATCGACCCCGAGACGCTGGCGGTCACGAAGTACCAGCAGGCGGACTCGGCGTCCCGCTCCCGCCGCATCGAGTGGACGTCGGACGGGATGGTCTGGTACGGCGACGAGCGCCGGGGCTACCTCGGCCGGATTGATCCCCGGACGGGCGAGGTCAAGGAGTGGCAGATGCCGGGCGGGCCGAATTCCCGGCCGTACGCGCTGACCAAGGACGGCCAGGAGCGGCTCTGGATCTCGGAGACGGGCGAAAAGAAGCAGCTCGTCGGCTTCGACCCGAAGACCGAGCGGTTCTTCTCGGTCAACCCGGTGAGCCACACCATCCGTCACATGATGTACCACCACGAGACCGGCACCCTGTGGTTCGGCACGGACGCGAACATGATCGGGCGACTCGTGGTCAGCCGGGTCCCGTCTTCGCGCGCGGACGAGAATTGAGGGGCACGGGGCCCAGGCGGACGGGGCAGGGCTCAGGACCGGCGCCTCCGGGCACAGGCGTCGGGCCGGAGCCAGGGAGCGCGCGTAGCCGCTGGCCGGAACCCGGTGCCGTTGGTCCGGCGGGTGGCGTGGAACCCGGGCGCCTGGCCCGGTCGGATGCGGGCCGGGGTCCCCGTCGCGGCGTCGGGCTCCGCCGCCTCGGCGTGGCGGCGCTCGCGGGCGGGCTGCTCTGGACCGGCATCGGGTTCGAGGCGACGTCGGCCAGCGCGCGTCCCACGCCCGCCGAACGCGTCCCGCTCGGCCGCCTCTATCGCGACGGGCCGCCGCCGGGCTTTTCCGGCGGGTTCGGCGAGTCGACGTGCCACGCCTGTCACTTCGATGCGGAGGTCAACGAACCGCCGGGCTCGGTCGCGGTGTCGGGCGTGCCGGACCGGTACTCGCCGGGCGAGACGTACCCGCTCACCATCACGCTCACGCGGCCCGGCATGGTCCTGGGCGGCTTCCAGCTCACGGCGCGCTTCGAAGGCGGCGGCGCGCAGGCGGGGACGATCGCGCCGGCCGCCGGGGAAGAGGAGCGCGTGGTCGTGACCGAGAGCGGCGGCGTGCTGTACGCGTACCATCGGGTGGCCGGGACGCTCCCCGTGGCGCCGGACACCGCGCGCTGGGTCGTGCTCTGGACGGCGCCGGGGGAGCCGACCGGGGCCGTGCTCTTCCACGTGGCCGCGAACGCCGCGAACGGCGACGACCTGGTGGACGGAGACTACGTCTACGCCGTGGAGTCACGGGCCGAGGCGGGCGTCACGGGGCCGGTCGAGGGCCGGGAGCGGAAGCGGTAAGGCGGCGCGGCCCGCGGCGCCGGGCGGCGGGATCCGGGGCTATTCCTCCCGCCAGGCGCGCCGGCGGTCGGCAAGACGGCGCTCGGCCATGCGCCGCTCGTGGCGGCGGCGCTGGCGGCGTCGCATGTTGCGGGGTTCGTACGCGCGCATTTCCCGCGACTCTCCGCGCTCCTCCCGCGCCCCGGCGCGCCCCCTGCCGCCGCCCCGCGCGTAGCCCGGTCCGAGGTACCGGAACAGGTCCCGGTACATGCCCTCCCGATCTCGCGGCTCGGGGAGGCCAGGGAGGTATCGTTCCTCCGGGTCGAGGGGCCGGCCGTAGGCCTCGCGCTCCAGCCGGGCGCGGTACTCGCCCACGTACGGCCGCCCGAGCACCGGGTCCTGGCTCCGGGACTGGAATCGGCGACGGCCGGACTGGCGGGCGAGCCGCGCCCAGTCCCTGGGCTGGAGGAGCGACCAGTACCCCGCGTGCCCGCGGTCCGTGACCTCCCGGTACACGCCCCCGCCGCTGAAGTAGCCTCCGCCGGGTTCGCTCTCGTCCGCGGGATACCCGTACCCGAGCGGCGGGCCGGTCAGCTTGAAGCGGCCGGGCCCCGGCTTTACGCGCCTCGCCGCCGCGCGGCGGCGGATCTCGTCGTCCTGGTCGTAGCGCGGCATGGGCTCACCTCGTGACGGGCCTTGCCGGGGATGGCGCCCGGCCCGGCCTGGGGCGCAGCGTGCCCGGGCCGTGCGCGCTCCGGCGCACGCGTCCAAGCCGTTTCGCGCAAATAGCACACCACCCGCGGCGTCCGGCCGGCCCGCCGCCCGGACCCCGCCGGCGGCTACGGGGGTACCCCGAGGGTGGTCCGGACCGGCGGATCCCGTGCGGCCCCTACCGTTCCGTGCCCATTCCCAGTATCCTTCGGCCCCAGCGGCGTGAGCAGGCGCGCCGCGAACGCCGAATCACTTTCGCTCCCGGAGGTCGAGAATGACACGTAGTTTCCGGATGTTCGCCGGCGCGGCGCTGCTCGCGCTCTTCATCGCGCCCAGGGCCCTCGCCGCGCAGGAGCCGGAACTCGGGGCCAAGGAACGGGCGGCCGTCGAGGCGGCGGAGGCCTGGCTCGCGCTCATGGACGCGGAACGCTACGAGGAGAGCTGGCAGGCGGCGGCCCCGCTCTTCCAATCGGCGGTCACCAGCGAGATGTGGGTCCAGCAGGGCCGGATGGTCCGGCAGCAGATCGGCGCGCCGCGCGGTCGCAAGCTCCAGCGGGCGGAGCACACCACCTCTCTGCCCAACGTGCCCGCCGGCGAATACGTCGTGGTGTTGTACGCCGGCTCCTTCGCGAACATCCCCGAGGCCCGCGAGGTCGTGATCCTGATGCTCCAGCCGGACGAGAGCTGGCGGACGGTGGGCTACTTCGTGCAGCCGCCGGGGGCCGGGGAGTAGGCGGGGCGACGTCGCGTGAAAAAAGAGGCGGGCGCTCCGCCGCCCGCCAGGTCCGCGCCGGGACCGGCCGGGAGGGCGGCCGCCCGGCCGGTGCGCCGCCGCGACCCGCAGACCGCCGGAGTCACGGGTTCGCCGGCGGCATCCGGTCCTGTGCCCAGACGAGAGCGTCCAGGTAGAAGCCGGCGACCACGGACGTGTCGAGACCGCAGTCCCGGCAACTGCGCTCCACCAGGTCCCAGTCCGCCTGCTGGTAGGCCGCCGCCAGCTCGAGCATCCCGGCGATCGGGCCGGTGCGCCCGAGGAGCGCGTCCCGCAGCGGCGTCGACAGGGCAATGCCCTCCAGCGCCTGCTCCATGGACACGCCGAGCAGCGCGTCCAGCGTGGAGAGGAGCCCCGCCAGGAACGCGGCGTCCGCCCCCACCGGCCCACCGGTCCGTTCCGCGAGCAGCTCGCAGAGCCGGGCGCGGACCAGCGTGTGGCGCAACAGCTCGTATTGCAGGCCCCCGTTCGTGCAGGCCTGGGAGACCATGAGGAGCGCGAGCCAGCGGTACACCGCGCCCCGCCCGAGCAGGCGCAGCGCCTGGCCGACCGACTCGATCCCCCGCCCGCCGACGCCGGCGGAGTTCACCATGCGCAGGAGCTTGTACGTCAGCGGCAGATCCGTGCGGAACGCTTCCTCGATCTCCGAGTCCGACACGTCCAGGTCCTGCACCATGTTCAGCAGCCGCAGCACGCTCAGCCAGTTCATGGGGAGCGAGCGCTTCGCATAGCTCTGCGGCCGACAGAAGAAGTAGCCCTGGAAATAGTCGAACCCGACCTGCCGGCAGATGTCCCGGGCGAGCCGGGTCTCCACCTTCTCCGCCACGAGCCGGACGTCGTACTGCCGCAGGCGTGAGACCAGCTCCCGGAGCTCCGCCGGTGAATACGTGAGCACGTCCACCTTGACCATGTGGGCCACCCGGAGCAGCGGCTCGAGCCCGGGCCGGAACACCACATCGTCCAGCGCGAGCCGGTAGCCGGCGTCCGTCAGCCGACGGCACGCCGCCACGACCTCGTCATCCGGCTCCACCGACTCCAGCACCTCGATCACGACCTGCCGGGGATCCAGCGCCTCCAGCGCGCCGCTCACCAACAGCTCCCGCGGCACGTTGACCCAGGCGGGCGTGCCGTTCGTCACCTTCTCCACACCCGCATCCAGCACCGAAGACACGATGACCTGGCTGGCCATCGCGGCTACGTTCCCAACCCCCGCATGCTCGCTGTCGGCGCGCGGACGGTACAGCAGCTCGTAGCCCACCACCCGGTCTTCCCGATCGAAGATCGGCTGCCGTGCGAAGAACAGATCCATAGGACGATCCCGCAACCGTCGCCGCACGCCCGTGTGCGGCGCCCCCGTCAGGCCACCAGACGGACCACGTGGTTCGACTTCTTCCCCTTGCGCAGCACGAGCACCTTCCCCTCGATGGCGTCTTCCGTCCGCACACGCTGGTCCGGATCCGTCACCCGCTCCCCGTTCAGGTAGACCCCGCCACCCAGGATCAGCCGCCGCGCTTCGCCCTTCGATGCCGCGACGCCCGTGTCCGCGAGCAGCTCCACCGCCGACAGGCCCTCCCCTTCGAGGCGCGCCCTCGCCATCTCCGTGGACGGGACGTCCGCGAACACGTCCAGCAGTTCGGCCGCGCTCAGGTCCCGCACCGGCCGGCCGCCGAACAGGACCGCCGTGACGCGCTCCGCGCGGGCCAGTCCGTCGTCGCCGTGCACGAGGCGGGTGACCTCCGTGGCGAGCCGACGCTGCGCGCCCCTGGCCGCCGGGTTCCGGGCGTGGTCCTCCATGATTCCGGCGATTTCGTCCAGGGGGAGGAAGGTGAACGCCTTCAGGTAATGCTCAGCGTCCCGGTCGTCGGTGTTCAGCCAGAATTGATAGAAACGATACGGAGAAGTCAGTTCGGAATCAAGCCAAACTGTGCCCGCTTCCGTCTTGCCGAACTTCACGCCGCTCGCCGTGGTGACGAGCGGGAGGACGATCCCGTAGGCCGCCCGGCCGCGGGCCCGGCGGATGAGCTCGATCCCCGCCGTGATGTTCCCCCACTGGTCGCTGCCGCCGAGCTGGAGCACGCAGTCGTGGCGGTCGGAGAGGACGAGGAAGTCGTACGCCTGCAGGAGCATGTAGCTGAACTCGGTGACCGAGAGGCCGCCGCCGTCCTGGAGGCGCCGGGCCACGGACTCCTTGGCGAGCATGTAGTTGATGGTGAAGTGCTTGCCGACGTCGCGGAGGAACTCGATGACGCCGAGGGAGCCGAGCCAGTCGTGGTTGTCGAGGAGCCGAGCCGCGAACTCGCCCTCGAAATCGAGGAACCGGGCGAGCTGCGCGCGGATGCCCTCGACGTTCTCCTCGACCTGCTCGCGGGTCAGGAGCTGGCGTTCGCGGGTCTTGCCGCTGGGGTCGCCGATCATGCCGGTCCCGCCGCCCACCAGGGCGATGGGGCGGTGCCCCGCGCGCTGGAGCCGGGCGAGGGCGAGGATCGGGAGGAGGGATCCGACGTGGAGGCTCCGGGCGGTCGGATCGAAGCCGATGTATCCGGTGATGGACCGGGATTCGGCGAAGAGCTCGCGCGCGCCCTCGGTGGCTTCGTAGATGAGGCCGCGCGCCTCGAGATCATCGAAGAACGTGGTCTTGCTGGTCATGGCGATTCGAGTTCGCCGCCGTTCGGCGCTCGTTCGGGTTGGACATCATAACCGGGTAATCTAACAAGGTCGTCGGAAGTCTGACCATAACCCGCGTATGGGCGGGGGCGCGCCTGAAACCGGGAGATCCGGGGGGCGTAGGGAGGGGTGGTGGGCGCCAGAGGTCGGGGGTGGTCGAGGCGACGTCGGGGTGGGCAACGTTCCGGGGGATTCCTTCGCTGCCGGCGGGGCAGCCTGCAGTCATCCGGAGCCCGGGGCGGGCCGTTATCGTTCCGGCGGAACCGGGTTCCGGGTTGGGGTGATGGGGGCATCTCCTCATGGCCGGAGCGGCGTCCCGTCCTTAGCGGGTCGCCGGGGTCGCGGGGCGCCGGGGTCGCGGGGCGCCGGCAAACCGGGCGCCGACCGGGAGACGGAGAAGGGCTCGGCCGCGGCGCCGGTGCGGAGCGGTGACCACGGCGCTGCGCGGCGCTCGCGGTATCCCGGGGCGGGCGTGGGCGGTTTGGCCGATGGGCCCGGGCAGTGCGTCACGCGCGGCGGCCCGACGCGGATCCCGGTGCCGCGATAGCCTTTCCAAGCGCGGCGTCGAGACCGGAAGTACGCGCCCGCGTGCCGGGGTGGGCGGCCGGAGCGGCGTCGCGGGCGGGGGCGGCGGAGGCTGCCGGGATTCGTGGAGTCCGTCGGGTCCGGACCGGGGGGAGGCGGTCGGCGCGGGGGGGCCGAAACGTCGAACGGCCGCCAGTACTTCGGCGGCCGTCCGACCATCCGCGGCGCTCTCCCCGGAGTTCCCATTCGCCGCGGTACCCAGTTGTCGCCGGCAGGATAGTGCACGGCGCGGGCCAAACCGGAGGCTTCCCGGCAAGTGTGGGTCGGGCAAAGAGATGGGCGTTCCCGGCGCGGCGTCGCCCACCCGGATTCCTCGCTAGAATCTGCGCGATTCCGCTACAACGTGCGTGTCGGGGCGGGCTTATCGGCGAGGGCGGGCGGGTCGAGGGCGAGCTGGATGTTGATCCGGGCCCGGATGGCGGGATTGGCGTCCAGGAACGCGCGCATCTCCCGGGCGGGTCCGGCGATGATGAGGGCGAAGTCGTGGCCGTGCCGGTCGATGGCGCGGGTGAGCGTCTCCGCTACGTGGCGGGCGGGGTCCGTGCCGGGCCGATTCGCCGCGGGCGCGGGCACCGGATCGACGAGGAGCACGCCGCCGAGGGCCTCGGAGGCCGCGGCCTCGAGATGGCTGACGAGGCGCTGGCCATGGCCCGTGGCCAGGAGCGAGCGGTCGGCCTCTACCAGGTGTCCGCGGGAGACCACGCGGAGCTCCCGGTACAGGTCGGCGATCAGCGCGGCGAGGGCGGACCTGGCGTTGTCGGAGCCGCCGGTGCACACGATGTGGAAAGACATCGGCAGCACCGGGAGTCCGCGGTCGGCCCGGATCCGGCGGACGCGGATGAGGTTGGCCAGTGCGAGCACGTCCTGCCCGAGGCGCTCGTGGGCGGAGAGCGCGTCGAGGCGGCCCTGCAGGCTCTCGAGGAAGCGTGCATCCGCGGACTGGGACGCGGTGCGGAGGTCGGTCTCCCGCGCGTAGTCCGGCGGATCGGGGTCGAGCCCGGCGCGCATGAGCTCGCTGCGCAGGGCGTGGGTGTACGCGATGAGGGCGCGGACCTCGCTCTCGGTTTCGCGGCCGTCCACGGCGATCACGGTGATCCCGAGGTGGAAGAGCGCATCCACGACCATGGCCGCGCGGTGGGAGCCCGAGGCCAGGTCCCGGGCGATGATCGCGCGGATGTACGCGGGCGGGAAGTCCGATTGCGCCGTGCCGTGGCCGGTCCTGTCGAATTCACCGGCGGCCCGTTCGACCAGGTCGTGGAGCGCGGGTCCGGCCTGCGGCAGCTCGTCCGTGCCGGGGAGGATCTGTCTCAGGAGCCCGAGCTCGGCGGAGTCGATCGTATCGTCGGCGCAGATCAGGCTGCTGACGAAGCGCAGGATGGAGCGTTCGACGTGGCGCTCGACGTTCCCGGCCTGCGGGTCCCAGTGGCCGGCGTCTGCCGCTTCGCGCGCCTCGCGCAGTATGAAGCGGACCAGGTCCTTCCCGATGTGCGGCATGTCGGGCGCTCCTGTCCGTAGGGGTGAGCGTCCTCGAGGGCCCGGCGTACGTGGTTGCGCGAGGCGTGCGCGCCGGCCGGGTGGCTCCATGGGGAGCCCGGTCGCCGCTCCACGGCCGGGGCCGGTGTGGACGTGTCCTGGGATGCCTGAAATTAATGACCACGGCTGCGGCGGAACAGGATCGCATTCGGGCGGTACCGCGCGGGAGCACGCCGGGGAGCGGATTCGTTCGTCGAGCCGGGTGGCGTGGCATCGGGCGCGGAGTGTGTGCATGGACGGGCGGCGTGGTGTTACCTTGGGGCGTCGGGTTCCTGAGCAGGAGTCGTCGGAGGCGAGATGGCGGTGGAAGCCGTGCTCCTTGCGGCCGCGGTCGCGCTGGTGCTGGGGCTGGTGACCGCGGTGCACGAGGCGGGGCACGGCCTTGCGGTCCGGGTCCGGGGCGGTCGCGTGCTGAAGGTACAGGTCGGGTACGGCACGGTGCTCTGGGGGCGGCGGTGGGGGGAGACGGATTACGTCATCGCGCTCTTTCCGGTGGGCGGGCGGATCCGGTACGAAGGGGTCGCTCCGGGGACGGCGGAGGCGGTGGTGGCGGTGAGCGGGCCCGTGGCGAACCTGGTCTTCGCGCTGGTGGTCCTCGGCCTGGCGGCGTGGGTCGCGGGGCCGGGCGACCTGCCGTACGGAGCGAGCGGCGCGAGCGCCGCCGAATATGCGCTGGCCGAGGTGAGGGTTTGGGCGTGGCTGATTCCGCGCGCGGTCCGCGAGCTGGTCGCCACCGGCCAGACCGCGGAGCTGGGTCGGGCGATGGGCGTGCTCCTGAGGCTGCTCAGGAGTGAAGGCGCGGCCGGCTTCCTCTACGTGAGCGCGGCCGTGTCCACGGTCTGGGCGGTCCTGAACCTGATCCCGCTGCCGGTCCTGGGTACGGACGGCTGGCATCTCGTGCGCGCGCTGCTCCGGGCGCGGCCGGGTGCGGACCGGGATACCGGCATCTGAGTCCGGCGTGGCCCCGTGCGCGGGACCCGGGACGGAGGGTGCCTTCGGTCTGTCCGTCCTAGGGCGACTGCCGGGCCGGTCCGGAATGGGGGCGCGCCATGGTCTGCGGGATCGGAGATCATAGTGCGGGCTGTCCGGCGCCGCGCTTTCCGGTTGGAGCCGTTTCACCGGATCGGAGCCCGTGGGCGGGTCCGGGGGCGTGGGCGCTGCTCGGTCACCGCGCTGACGGGTGAACGCCGCGCCGCCGGGGGGCAGGCGCGGTCGGGCGTGGCAAGGGTGTCGATTCGGAGGTCGTATGGGTCACTCGGGCGATATGCAGGGCGGGGAGCCGACGTACGGGCCCGGCGCAGGGCCTGGCGGGATCGCTACGTCCGCGGTTGCCGACGGCCACGGTCGGGGCGGAACACCCCCGGGCGGCGCATCGACTCCCGGGGCCTTGCCCGCCTCCTGCCTGGACTGCGGAGCGCCGCTGACCGGCCGGTTCTGCGCGAACTGCGGCCAACCCGCCGGGGACGCCCAGCTCTCGCTCCGCAAGCTGCTCGGCGAGCTCGCGGACGAGTACCTGAACGTCGACTCCAGGTTCTTCCGCAGCATCGTCCCACTGCTGGTCCGACCCGGTTTCCTGACCCGGGAGTACCTGCAGGGACGCCGCACCCGCTACGTCCGTCCGCTCCGGCTCTACCTTGTCTCGAGCCTCGTGTTCTTCTTCCTGTTCTCCCTCGGCTCGGGGCGCGTCCTCGTATTCTCGGACACATCCCGGGAGGAGCTGGAGGCAATGCGCGCCGAGATGCTGGAAACCACGGCGGCGTTGCGGGACAGTACGCTCGCGGAGACCGCGGCGCGGATGGGGGTCGGACAGACCCCGGCGCCCGGGGATGACGCCGCGAGGACCGCTCCGGCGTCGGAGGCGGCCGATGCGACGTCGCCCGGAACGCCCGCCGGCGATTCCGCAGCGCCCGGCGCGGGCCGCACGCCCGACGGTCAGTCCATGGTGGAGGTTTCCGGGCTGGGTGGCGCACTCCGCATCGCGCTGGAGGGCGATAGCGGTGCATCCGAGCCCCGGGACACGACCGCCGCCGGCCGCTTCGTGACCCGGTGGCTCCTGGACCGGGCCGAGCGGCTCGGCGAGGTCGAGCGACAGGCCGGCGCCCAGGGCATCGGTCAGATCCTCAAGCGCGAATTGGCGCAGCAGGCGCCGACCATGATCTTCCTGCTCCTCCCGGTCTTTGCGCTCCTGCTCAAGCTCCTCTACATCCGATCGGGCCGCAGCTACGTCGAGCACCTGATCTTCGGGCTGCACTCCCACGCGTTCACGTACCTCGTGCTCCTGGTCCTGCTGGTGGCGGGCAAGTTCCGCCCCCTCGACCTGGCGTTGACCGGCGTCGTCGTGGGCTACGCGTTCACCCGGATCGTGAAGGGATACCGGGCGTCGCCCGTTCGTCTCGTGCTCTACTCGCTCGGCCTCCTCTTCCTGGCCTGGCGGGTCGAGCTCAGCACCATGCTGCTGTGGTGGATCCCGGCCTACCTGTTCCTCTCCATGCGCGAGGTCTACGGGCAGTCGAAACTCAAGACCGCGGTCAAGTTCGCCATGCTGAGCACGTGTTACGTGACCGTTCTCTCGATCGCGGTCGCGCTGGAGTTCGTGATCATCCTGGCCAGGCTGTGAGGCGGAACGCCGCTGTGGCGTAGTGTGCCCGCACCGCCGTCGTCCCCTGAGGCCTCGCGGGTCGGGAAGCGTTCGCGCGGCTGCGGCGGTCGAGGAAGCCCTTGACCAGTCTCGCGAGCAGATCGTATTCTCGCGGCCCATACGATCCCCGATACAGCTCGATTCCGCCCCGCGTGCCCGGCGGTCCCCGGACCGCCGACACGGCGGGCGGATCCCTGTCGCGCGAACGACGGATGCGAGGAATTCTGTGGTGTATCGCCGTGGCGGCCGCGCTGGGCGCGGCTCCTGACGGTGCGGCGGCGAGGCAGTCGTCGGCGGAGCCGCAGCGATCGGCGCGGGACGGCATATACTCGGCGTCCCTGGCCGACCGCGGCGAAGAGACGTTCAGGCGGTCGTGCGGGGCGTGCCACAGCCCCGCCGAGTTCACCGGCCCCACGTTCGAAGTGAACTGGGGCGGCCTCACGGCGTTCGACATCTTCGAGCAGCTCCGGACCACGATGCCGATGGACAATCCGGGCGGGCTGACACGTCAGGAGTACCTGGACGTGGTCAGCTATCTCCTCCGGCTGAACGGGTACCCTGCCGGGGAGTCGCCGCTCGATGGCGACGATGATGCCCTGAAACGGATCGGCATTCCGGTGCAAGGCGGCGGTTGATTCGGCCACGGGCGACGGACGGCGGTTGGTTGCCGTCCGGCCCATGGGTACGGGGCGCACGGCGGGGCGGTCGCGCCGACGTCGGCACCGATCGGCGCCGCCCGGGAGCGGGCACGCCAATCCCTTCGTCGGTCGGTACGCGGTGGTCCGCAGATCGGTGAAAGTCACCGGCGGTGCGAGAACCGCGATCCCGGACACTGCGGCCGGGGTGGATTCCCGACCCTGAATGTCCCGGGTGTGGCGGCCGCCGCCGCGTCTCGGGCTCGACCGGCGCATGCTGGCGGCCGATCGCGGATTCGTCGTTCCCGGAGCGGGTCAGAGAACCGCCGGCCCCCACCTCACCCCGAGGCAGTAGCGCATGGCGACGATCCAGATCCCGGACAGGTTGGTGGAGCGGCTGCGCGCGGCGGAGCACGTCGTGGCGCTGACGGGCGCCGGCATCTCCGCGGAGAGCGGCCTGCCGACCTTCCGGGAGAAGCAGACGGGCCTCTGGGCGCGGTATCGGCCGGAGGAGCTGGCCACGCCCGAGGCGTTCGCCCGGCAGCCCGACCTGGTCTGGAAATGGTATGAATGGCGCCGCTCGCTCGTCGCGGCCGCGGAGCCGAACGCAGGGCACCTGGCGCTGGTCGCCCTCGAACGCCGGGCGCCACGCTTCACGCTGATCACGCAGAACGTGGACGGGCTGCACCATCGGGCAGGGAGCCGGAACGTGGTCGAGCTGCACGGCCGGATCACCCGGACGAAGTGCTCGGTGGAGGGCCGGATTGTGGACACCTGGCCGGAGACGGAGGAGGTGCCGCCGCGCTGCCCGTCGTGCGGCGCGCCGCTCCGGCCGGACGTGGTCTGGTTCGGCGAGCCGCTCCCCGAGGAGGCGTTCCGGCGTGCCGTGGATGCCGCATCGGCGTGCGACGTCTTCCTGTCCATCGGCACGTCCGGCGTCGTGTTCCCGGCGGCGTCACTACTTCCCCTGGCGGCTCGGTCCGGCGCGACCGTGGCCGTGGTGAACACCCGCCCGCAGGAAGGCGGACTCGTCCCGGATGCCTACCTGCTGCTCGGCCCTGCCGCCGCGATGCTCCCCGCGCTGGTCCGGGCCGTGTGGCCCGAGGAGCGGACGGTCCATTGAGGCGGGTAGGGGCACGCGGCTGACCGGGCCCACCCGGAAACGCGACGAGGGTGCCGCCTCCCGGCGGCACCCTCGTGCTGTGTCCCGCACTCCGAGAAGCGGGCGCTGGCGCCTGCTACTCGATAATGACGTCGATCGTAGCGTCCCAGTCGGTCACCACGAAGTCGCCGTCCGCCGCGATGCCGACCGCGTACATCGTCGCGTCCACCTGCGCCGGGAGCCCGCCCAGCGCCATCGGATCGAACGTGATCGTGTACGTCCAGGTGCGGGTCGTCCCGTCGTCCGAGACCGTGACCGTCTCGGCCGTGCCGATCAGTTCGCCGATCAGGTCGATCGATTTACGGAAGAAGTACACCTGCTCGAACGGGTTCGCGAAGGTGCCGGACGGTCCGGTGGCCTGCACGACCAGCGTGATCCGGTTCGGCGTCGTGGCGCCGCACGCTCCGGACAGGCCGCCGCACACCACGGCCCCGTCGAGCGACGGCAACATCCGGAAGGTCTGCAGTCCGGGCGGCGGACCATCCGTCTCCTCCACGCTGATCGGCGCGAGGTCCCGGTCGGCCACGAGGGAGTTCCCCGCGACGTCGGTCGCCCGGACGCGGACTTTCACCGCCGGAAGCGGCGTCGGATCGACCACTCCGCCGGCCCCCGCCCCGTAGGCGGCCCGCGGGAACGGGAACGTCGCCTCGACGTACTGCCTGCGCACGATGGGCGCGCCGAAGTCCGAGATCTGGATCCTCGGCAGCAACGGCAGCTCGAACGGAGCGCCGGGCGTGAACATCAGCCGGAAGCTCACGTCGCGGAGGTCCACGTTGTCCTGGAGCAGCACGCCGAACGTGGCAGGTTCGCCACCTTTCATGATCGCCGGAACCGAGATCGTCCCTGCGACAGGCGGCGTGTTGTCCATGAGGACCGTGCGCGTGAGCGTGTTCGTCCGGTTGCCGGCCTTGTCACGGCCGAACG
>CALCID010000048.1 GCA_937907535.1 uncultured bacterium
GTAATGCTGGTAGAGCGTCACCTTCACGAGGAACTCCTCCCGGTCCCCAAAGCGCCCGTGCCCGCCCCCGGCAGCGTTTTCCGACGAGCCCGGAAGCCCGACCCGCGAATCCCCGGTCGCCGCCGGTCCAGGTACCACCGCCTCTGAAGACGCGCACCGGGCTGTACCCCACAGGTCCCGTGCCCCCGGGCGCGACGCGGGCGCACGCCGATCCGCTCTCGCCACGGCCTGGCCTGCCCCGGCATCGCCCGCCCGCCGCCAACGCGCCTCATGCGCCTGCCGCGACCGCCCCGGGTGTTCCACTCGCCCCCCCCACCGCACCCGGCAACGGACGGAGGAACGACCCGCCCGGGCGATGCCCCCCGGCTCCCGCCCGGGGCGAATACGCCGTCGGTCCGCCCGCCGGTGGCTGGCACGCTCCGCGGACCGGCGCCCTGCCGGGAATGGATCGCAGACCGTGGAAGGTCGGCCGATGGCGTCGCCGCGCGAGATGCAGGGAGGGATATCGGTCGGTGCCGGATGGGCCCTAGCCCGGACGCGGCTCGCTCCGGATCGTCTCCGCCCCTGGAGGAGGTCGGATTGCGCTCCGGGAGCACGGGGTGACAAGGGCCGGGATCGAGGCGGGCCGCTACGCGGCCGCGTTTCCCGGGCGACGTCATCCTCCGCGACCTTCCCGGCCCAACGCCACGCACCCGGCGGCGCCACCTCCTCCCGCGGCGGGGCGGGCACGCCTGCCACGTCGCCGCGGCGCGGTCCGCGCGGGCCGTATTCCTTCGATCGCCTCGTTGCGGGGAGTGATCAGGATCGGAGAGAACGCTGGCCGGCCGGCGGCCGGAGCCGGGCCCGGATGCTCGTCCGCGCCGACGGCCCCGTTGCCGGCCCCCCGGGTGGGGTCGCGCCTGTCAGCTGCCCGGGACCACGCGCAGCGCGATGGTCCGGCGGCGTGGACCGTCCCACTCCGCGAGGAACACCCGCTGCCACGTGCCCAGCACGAGATCCCCGTCGTCCAGCAGGAGCGTGAGCCCCGGTCCGAACAGCGACGTCTTCACGTGGGAGTCGGAATTCCCCTCCACGTGGCGGTAGTCCCCGGCTTGCGGGACGAGGCGGCGCAGGGCGGCCACCATGTCCCGGGCCACGTCCGGGTCGGCGCCTTCGTTCACCGTGAGACCGCACGTCGTATGCAGGGACCACAGGTGCACCACGCCCTCCTGGATCGCGGTCGCGCGGACGGCCTGGCGGATCTGCTCCGTAATGTCGACGAGCTCCTCCCGGGACCGGGTCTCCACGTGAATGCGCTGGATCATGGGCGTCCCCGTGGTGCGCGCGTCAGTGTGGATCCTCGCAGATGTAGATCCTGCGGCGCTCGAGCTGGAACGTCACGTGCCGGATGCCGAACCGATCGCGCATCCGGGCGTGGATCTCCTCGAGGATGCCCTGGTGCCGTTCCGGATCCTCGACCACCGCGTGCCCGCTCATCGCGAAGAACCCGCTGGTCACGGTCCAGACGTGGAGGTCGTGCACCTCCGTCACCCCGGGGATCTCCGCGATGGCGCGATGAACCTCCCAGAGGTCGATGTGCCGGGGCACGGCTTCGAGCAGCACGTCTACGGACTCGCGCACGAGCTTCCAGCTGCCGACCAGGATCAGGACCCCGATGAACACGGAGATCAGCGGGTCGGCCTGATGCCAGCCCGTCAGCATGATGACCAGCGCCGCGGCTATGGCGCCCACGGAGCCGAGCAGGTCCCCCATCACGTGCAGGTACGCCGCCCGCACGTTCAGGTTGTGGCCCGCCGACCGGTGCAGGATCAGGGCCGCGGCCACGTTGACCGCGAAGCCGGCGGCGGCCACGCCCAGCATCAGCCCGGACTCGACCTCCGCGGGCGTGCGCAGGCGCTGGTAGGCGTTGTAGAAGATCCCGAGCGAAATGGCGATCAGTGCAGCGCCGTTGATCAGCGCGGCCAGGATCTCGAGGCGCAGGTAGCCGTAGGTCTTCGCCGCCGTGGCCGGCCGCTGGGCGAACCACAGCGCGAAGAGCGAGAGCGCGACCGCGCCCACATCCGTGAGCATGTGCGCCGCATCCGCGAGCAGCGCCAGCGAATTGGCGAGGAGGCCGCCCAGGAATTCGACCACCATGAAGGTGGCCGTCAACGCGAGCACGAGCTTGAGCCGGCTCCGGCTCACGGCCCGGAGATGGTCGTGGTCGTGGTCGTGATCGTGATCGTGGGCGTGGTCGTGCGCATGAACGTGGCCGTGGCCCCCGTGGGCCGACGCCGCATGACCGCGGGACGGCTCCCGCCCCGCGCCCCGCATCCCCGGCGGACAGCGCCCGAGCTCCGGCGTGCCGCCGTCGAGTTCCCGCCGGACCGGCGCCCGATCGGCCGATCCGAGCACACAACCGCACGGTCCGCCCGGCGTCATGGATCGACCTGCCCGGACGGAGTGAATGGCGCGTCCTCCGGAATCACCCAGTGCATCAGTTCATCCGTCTCGAAAGACCGGGGAGCGAGTCTGTACTCTGCACCCGAAGGGGTGCGCGCGGCAAGTACGATCGGCTCGCCCGCCGGGATCGGCGCCAGTTCCGCGACCTGGCGAGGCTCCACGCTCCCCAGCTCGACCACGCCGGCAGGCCGCGCGGCTTCCCGGTACACGATGACGAGTTCGTAGTCCGTACGATTCTCCACCGTCAGCCGGGCGAGCGCCGCACGTCGGTCCGGCGGGGCGGCCTCCGGATCGAGCGTGCCCCGCTCCGCCACCCGCGGCGCGCAAGCCGCGAGCGGCAGGAGTGCCGCCAGTACCCACAGCCGGAATGTTCGCGCGATTCGCATCACGAACAGCGGTCGTTGGAACCGTACCCGGTCATCTACACCCCTCCCCCCGGACGGGTCCAGCGCCGGAGCCGTGGCCGCCCGATCCAGCGTCTCCCGTCCCCCACCATCGCCACAGGGGCCGCCCCGGACCGCCCCGCACGCCGGGACGCGCCCAGCCCGCCCCCCAACCCCGGCACCCGCCGCGCACCTCCCCGCCCGGACGGGCGCACTGGCCGGAACGGCTTTCCCGGGACACCGCGCTCCCGGCGATCCTCGCCGTCCATACCCCGCTCATGCTGCAGGAACCGGGCTGGAACCCGGCGCTCCGCGCCGGCCCCGGCGTTGCCACCGGACACCGTGTCCGTTACCTTGGACAAAGGGGCCGATTTCTGGATTGTCTCACAACTCATTGTCCGATCATGAGATCCATCCATCTCGCCTGGCTCGCGGCCGTACTGGCTGCCGCCGCGTGCAGCGATCGTGCGCCCGTGGCGTACGGGAACGCGAACGCCGTCATCGTGATCGCGATGGATAGCGTCTGGGAGACCGTCGGCGACCGGTTCCACGCCGCGCTCGAACCGCGCATCTTCGCGGTCCGCGACGAGCGGACCTTCGACGTCACCCACGTCTCCCCGGCCGAGCCCGAATGGCGCACGCTCCGGCAATGGAAGCAGGTGATCGTGATCGGCAAGGCGGACGACGCGTGGGTCTCGCCCGCCCTCGACCGGGACGCGCTCCCGAACGGGACGGCTCCGGCCCTCGCCGAAAAGGGCGACATCTGGGCGCGCGGCCAGCTCGTGACCGCCGTCGTGCTCCCGCCGGACGCCGGGCCCGAGGCGGTGATCGACGTGATCCCCGAGCTCCATCGCCGGCTGGATTCCCGGTTCCGCCAGTACACCCTCGAACGCATGTTCGCGAGCGGACCGAACACCGCGCTCCGGGACTCGCTCCGCGCCCGCGCGGGCTTCGGCCTCCTCGTCCCGCAGGTCTACGACGTCACCTGGGGCGAGCGCGCCATCCGGTTCCTGAACGACCAGGCCGTCTCGCCCCAGATCATCCGGTCGATCGTGGTCACCTGGCGACCCGGCGCAGATAGCTCGCTCGACGCCGAGAAGTTGTTCGCCTGGCGGGATTCGGTCGTTGCGGAGCATTACACGGAGCCCCAGGTCACGAACCGGGACCGGATCGAGTCCCGCACGCTCGACGCGTATCCGGCGGGATCCTTCGAGGTCGTCGGAATCTGGTCGAGCCCGCCCGGGCAGTTTCCGGCCGCCGGCCCCTTCATCGGCCGCGTGATCGTGTGCCCGGAGCAGGACCGCACCTACTTCATCGACGCCTGGCTCTACGCGCCGGCCAAGGGCAAGTACGAGTACATGCTGCAATTCGAGACCATCCTCGACACCTTCGAGTGCGCCGGCTCGCCGGCATCCGCGGAATGAACCGCTTCCGGCCGGCGCGGTGCCGGGCCGCGTCATGGCGCCGGGGCTCCGCGCGCGGCCGGTCGGTCGGACGCTCATGAAGGGATTGGGGTAACGGGGTCGATCGATGTCTTTCGTCCACCTCCACACGCACAGCGAGTATTCCCTGCTCGACGGCGCGAACCGGGTCCCGGACCTGGTCGAGCGCGCCCTCGAGTTCGAAATGCCCGCGCTCGCGCTGACCGACCACGGCTGCATGTTCGGCGCGTGGGAGTTCCAGCAGATCGCCAACAAGCGCGGGATCAAGCCGATCCTCGGCATGGAGGCGTACGTGGCGCCCGGCGACCGACGGGAACGGGGTCCGGCCGCCCGGGACGCCGAGCACGCCTACTACCACCTCGTCCTCCTCGCCCGTGACGAGGAGGGCTACCGCAACCTCGTCCGGCTCACCTCCATCGGGTACCGCGAGGGCTTCTACCACCGCCCCCGGATCGACCGTGAGGTTCTCGCGAAGTACTCCGGCGGCCTGATCGTCTGCTCCGCCTGCATGGCGGGAGAAGTGGCCAGGCACCTGGCCGTCGGCCGGTGGGACGCGGCCCGGGAGGTCGCGTCCTGGTACGCGAACGTCTTCGATGGCCGCTACTACCTCGAGGTCCAGGCCCACGACACCCCCGGCCAGAAGGAGCTGAACGAGCGGATCTTCCGCCTGGCCGACGAACTCGGGCTCCCCGTCGTCGCCACGAACGACGCGCACTTCCTGCGCCCGGAGGACCACCGCGCCCACGACGTGCTCCTCTGCATCGGCCTCGGCAAGGACCTCGATGACGCGAACCGGATGCGCTACGACCCGGGCCTCTACTTCAAGAGCCCGGAGGAGATGGCCGCGGCGTTCCCCGACCGGCCGGACGTGCTGGAGAACACGCTCGCCATAGCGGATGCGGTCGACCTCCAGTTCAAGAAGCAGTATCACGTACCGAAGTTCCCGCTCCCCGAAGGCGTCCCGGACGAGGCCACGCTGCTCCGCCAGATCACGATGGAGCGCGCCCGGCAGCGCTACGGCGATCCGCCGCCGCCCGAGATCCTCGAGCGTCTCGAGTACGAGCTCAGCGTCATCTCGAACCCCAAGGCGGACTACTCGGGCTACTTCCTGATCGTCCAGGACTTCATCAACTGGGCGAAGAGCCGGGGGATCCCGGTCGGCCCGGGGCGCGGCTCGGCCGCGGGCTCGCTCGTGGCGTACGTCATCGGGATCACGGACGTCGACCCGCTCAAGTTCGACCTGCTCTTCGAGCGCTTCCTGAATCCGGAGCGCGTGTCGATGCCGGACATCGACATCGACTTCTGCTACGAGCGCCGGGGCGAGGTCATCGAGTACGTGCGCGAGCGGTACGGGCGCGACTCGGTCAGCCAGATCATCACCTTCGGTACCATGAAGTCCCGGGCGGTGATCAAGGACGTGGGCCGGGTCCTGGGCTTCGAGCCGGCGGAGACGGACCGGCTCGCGAAGCTGATCCCGAACTCGCCCGCCCACTCCCTGACGGTCAAGGAGGCCGTCGAGCAGATCCCCGAGCTCCGGGACCTGTACGCGTCGGACGAGCGGGTCCGCAGGCTGATCGACTACGCGAAGGTCCTCGAGGGCCTGTCCCGGCACGCGAGCGTGCACGCGGCGGGCGTGGTCATCGCGCCGGGCCCGATCGACGAGTACGTGCCGATCTGCGTCCAGTCCACCAAGGGCTCGGGCGCGGGCTCGAACGGCGCGGAGACGGTCACCGTCACGCAGTGGGACATGATCGCCCTCGAGCAGGCCGGGATGCTGAAGATGGACTTCCTCGGCCTGAAGACGCTGACGGTGATCCACGACGCGGTGGAGGCGATCCGGAAGCGGCACGGCGCGCTCCGGCACCCGGTGACGGGCGAGACCTACGCGACGATCCAGGACCTCCCCCTGGACGACGCCGGCGTCTACGACATGCTCGCCCGCGGCGGCACCACCGGCGTGTTCCAGTTCGAATCCTCGCTGGCCACGGACAAGCTCCGCGCCATGCGGTGCAACCGGTTCGAGGACCTGGTGGCCACGAACGCGCTGATCCGGCCGGGCCCGCTGGACAGCGGGATGACCGACGTCTACATCCGCCGCAAGCTGGGCAAGGAGCCGGTCCGCTACCCGCACCCGTGGCTCGAGGAGATCCTGGAGCCGACGTACGGGGTCATCACCTACCAGGAGCAGGTGATGCGCATGGCCCAGATCCTGGCGGGCTACACGCTGGGCGAAGCGGACGTCCTGCGCAAAGCGGTCGGTAAGAAGGACCAGGAGCTGATCGAGCGGGAGCTCGCCTCCTTCGTGAAGCGGGCCATCGACAAGGGCGTGGACCCGGACACCGCGGCGGAGATCGCCGAGCAGGTGAAGACCTTCGGCCGCTACGGGTTCAACCGCTCCCACAGCGTGGCGTACGCGCTCCTGAGCTACCAGACGGCGTGGCTGAAGCGCTATTATCCGGCGGAGTTCATGGCCGCGCTCCTCTCCTCGGTGGTGGACAAGACCGAGGATGTGGTAAAATACATCGGGGAGTGCCGGGAGCTGGGCCGCTACATCCCCGGCTGCACCGTGGAGGTCCTGCCCCCGGACGTGAACGAGTCCGGCTGGAAGTTCACCGCGGTCTCGGACACGCAGATCCGGTTCGGGCTCGGCGCCATCCGGGGTCTGGGCGAGGGGGCGGTGCGGACGATCCTGGATGCGCGGCGGGAGGGGGGTCCGTTCACGTCGCTGTTCGACCTGGTGGAGCGGACCGACCAGCGGGCGCTGGGCCGGCGGGCGCTGGAGGCGCTGATCATGGCCGGTGCGTGCGACTCGCTCACGGCGTCGCTGCCGTGCGGGCCGGGCCACCGGGCAGCGCTCCTGGCCGGACTGGAGCTCGCCATGCGGGAGGCGCAGCTCCGGCAGGCGGAGGCGGCGTCCGGCCAGGCGTCGCTCTTCGATTCCCTGCTGGGCGACGACTCGCCTGCGCCCGCGCGGCCCACGCCGCAGCTCCCGGACGTGCCGCGCTGGACCGAGGGCGAGCGGCTCGCGCGCGAAAAGGAGATCCTGGGCTTCTTCATCAGCGGGCACCCACTCGACAAGTACCGGGAGGAGCTCCAGCTTTACGAGCATGTGAACACCGCGAACCTGCGCGATCACCGGGACCAGAAGGTGGAGCTCGTGTGCGTGGTGACCGCGGTGGCGAAGCAGATCTCCCGGCGGGACGGCACGGAGTGGGCGCGTGTGACGGTCGAGGACTTCCACGGCACGGCCACGGTCCTGGCCTTCCGGGACGCGTGGGAGGGGAGCCGCGAGGTGCTCGCCCAGGACGCGGCGGTCCTGATCCGCGGTACCGTGTCCGGCCGGGACGAGGAGGACCCGCCGATCTTCCTGGACTCGGCCGTGACGCTGCAATGGGCGCGGCAGAACGGCGTTTTCGCGCTGGAGCTGGACCTGGTCGGCGGCGGGCTGTCGGAGGAAACGGTGGCCTCCGTGGTCCGGCTGATCCGGGCGCACCCGGGCCAGTCGCCGCTCCGGATCCGCTACTGGCCGGCGTCTGCCCTCGCGGCGGCGGCTGCGCACGCCGCGGAGGAGGGGGAAGGCGACGTCGCCTGGAGCCCGGCCCCCGGCGCGGTGTCCACGTCCGTGGCGGTGGCCGCCCGCCCGCGCGTTGCGCCCGCGGCCCCGGATGCCTCGGTCCTGTTCCGCTCCCGGTCCGTCGGTGTGGAGCTGTCCGACGCGTTGCTCGAGGAGCTGAGGGAGCTGCTGGGCCGGGACCGCGTGCGGCTCGCGCGCGCCTGAGCCGGGCGGGCCGGCTGCGCGCGCGCCTCCCCTGGCGGGCGCACGTGACCGATCGATTGACCATGACGAGAACGCATTATTGCTTATGGCGAACGGCCGCATCGCAGAATTCGAGAAGGACATCGCGGAGCTGGAGCAGCAGATCGCACGGCTCCAGGTCCTTGCCGAGCAACGCGGCCTGGATGTGGCCGATGAGATCCGTATCCTCGAACAGAAGCTGGCGCGATTGAAAGAAGCCGCATTCCGCAACCTGACCGCGATCGAGCGGGTCCAGCTCGCGCGCCATCCGAAGCGGCCCTACACGCTGGACTACATAGCGCGGGCCTTCACGGACTTCATCGAGCTGGCCGGGGACCGGGCGTACCGGAACGATGAGGCGATCGTGGGCGGCTGGGCCCGGCTGGAGGGGCGCACGGTGATGGTCATCGGCCACCAGAAGGGCCGGGACATGAAGGAGAACCTGCGCCGCAACTTCGGGATGCCGCATCCGGAGGGGTACCGCAAGGCGCTGCGGCTCATGAAGCTCGCGGAGAAGTTCGGCCATCCGGTGGTGACGCTGATCGACACGCCGGGCGCGTACCCGGGGATCGGCGCGGAGGAGCGGGGCCAGGCCGAGGCGATCGCCCGGAACCTCCGGGAGATGGCCGCGCTGCGGGTCCCGCTGGTCTCGGTGGTGATCGGGGAGGGCGGGAGCGGCGGCGCCCTGGCGCTGGGCGTCACGGACCGCATCCTGATGTTCGAGAACTCGATCTACAGCGTGATCTCGCCGGAGGGGTGCGCGGCGATCCTCTGGAAGACCGCCGAGGCGCGGGACAAGGCGGCGGAGGCGCTGAAGCTCACCGCCCCGGACCTGGCGGCGCTGGGGGTCGTGGACGAGGTGATCCCGGAGCCGCTCGGCGGCGCGCACTCGGACTGGGACGGCGCGGCGCAGGCGCTCCGTGCGGCGCTGTGCCGGCACCTGGATGAGCTGGAACGGCTGCCGGTGGACGAGTTGCGGCAACGTCGCTGGCAGAAGTTCGAAGCCATGGGTGAGTGGCGGGTGGCGGGAGCCGCGGCATCGTGAAGTAGTCCTGCGCGGCACCGTGCGCGGTGCCGGTCACTGGACCCCGAGGGGAGGGGCCGGCCATGGCCCAGATCATAGAGGTGGCGTTCAAGGGCACCCGCCGTGACTACTTCGTGGCGGACCGCCCGGACTACCGGCCTGACGAATACGTGATCGTGGACGCGGACCGGGGCGAGGACCTCGGCCGCGTCACGGCGACGGGCTCGATTGCCGAGCGGAAGTGTCTGACCTGCCCGAACCGGTGTGGGCCGCTGCCGCCCACCCGGCGAGTGCTGCGTCACGCCACGCCCGAGGATCTGGAGCGCGCCCGGGCGCTGCGCGCCGATGAGCCGCGCGTCCGCCAGGTCGTGCGCGAGCGCGTGAAGCACTTCGGGCTCAAGATGAAGGTCAGCGACGCCGAGTGGCAGTTCGACGGCAACAAGCTGACCATCTACTTCACCGCGGAGCGGCGGGTCGACTTCCGGGAGCTGGTCCGGGATCTGGCGCGCACGTTCCGGACCCGCATCGAGCTGAAGCAGATCGGGGTGCGTGACGAGGCGGCGCTGCTCGGCGGCGTCGGACGGTGCGGGCGGGAGCTGTGCTGCTCCACCTGGCTCCGGGAGATGAAGCCGGTCAGTCTCCAACTCGCGAAGGACCAGCGGCTGTCGCTGAATCCGTCGCAGATCTCGGGCGTGTGCGGCCGGCTCATGTCGTGCCTGATCTACGAGCACGACGCCTACGTGCAGGCGCGCAAGAAGTTCCCGCGCGAGGGGAAGACGCTGACGACCTCGCGGGGCAAGGAGAAAGTGGTCAGCGTGGACATCTGGCGCGAGCTGGTGATCCTGAAGGACGCGGACGGCGGGCGGCGCACCGTCACGCTGGCGGACCTGAAGGCCGAGGTCCAGCGCGCCGGCGGCCTGGAGGCGGGCGCCGCCGCTTGGATCCGTGGCGGCCAGCCGTCGAGCCCGGCAGAGTCCCGGGACTCGACGGCGTCGGAGCCGGACGCGGAATCCGGCCCCGGAACCGACGGCGCGGGGAGCGGTCGCAGGTCGGGCAGGACGAACGGGAATGGAGGCCGCGGCCGGAGCCAGAGCGAAGACTGACCGAACGGCGGGAGGCGGGGAGCTTGACGGAGCGAAAGACCACCTATCTCACCACGGCGATCGACTACGCGAACGGGCCGCCCCACATGGGGCACGCGCTGGAGAAGATCGGCGCGGACGCCATGGCCCGTTATCGTCGGCTGAAGGGCGAGGACGTGCGCCTCGTCATCGGCATGGATGAGCACGGCCTGAACGTGCTCCAGTCCGCCACGGCGGCAGGGATCTCCCCGCAGCAGTGGGTGGACAACCTGGCGGACAGGTTCCGGGACACCTGGAAGCGCCTGGGGATCAGCAACGACGACTTCATCCGGACCACGGAGCCGCGGCACAAGCGTGCGGTCGAGGCGTTGATCGAGCGGATCGCGGCGGCCGGGGACCTCTACCGTGGCACGTACGCCGGCTACTACTGCGTCGGGTGCGAGTCCTACAAGGGCGAGGACGAGCTGGTGCCGGTCGCGGAGGCCGGCGCCGGGAGCGCCGGGTCCGCCGGGACGGCCACGGCAGGTGCGGCCCAGGCCGGGCAGCGGGAGGTGCACCATCTGCGCTGCCCGCTGCACCCGACCCGGACGCTCCTCTGGATGGAGGAGTCGAACTGGTTCTTCCGGCTGTCCCGGTTCCAGGAGCCCCTGCTGCGGCTCCTGGATGAGCGTCCGGAGTTCATCCAGCCGGAGATCCGGCGCAACGAGATCCGCCGCGTGATCGAGGGCGGGCTGGAGGACATTTCCGTCTCCCGCGCCCGGCTCCCGTGGGGCGTGCCCTGGCCGGGCGACCCCGAGCACACGGTCTACGTCTGGATCGACGCGCTCACGAACTACCTCTCCGCCGTGGGGTTCCCCGACCCGGACTACACGCGCTGGTGGCCGGCGGAGCTGCACGTGATCGGCAAGGACATCACGCGGTTCCACTGCATCTACTGGCCCGCCATGCTGATGAGCGCGGGGCTGGAGCTGCCGCGCGGCGTCTGGGCGCACGGGTTCCTCACCTTCGAGGGACGCCGCTTCTCGAAGTCCGCCGGCGTGTGGGTCGAGCTGGATGACGCCATCGCGCGCCACGGCCCGGACGCGTTCCGCTACTACCTCCTGCGAGAGGTGCCGTGGAACGGCGACGGCGACTTCTCCTGGACCCGTTTCGACGAGCGCTACACCGCGGACCTGGCGGACGACCTCGGCAACCTCGTGAACCGCACGCTCTCCATGATCGAGCGCTACCGGGCCGGCGTGGTCCCGGCCGGCGCCCGCACGAGCCTGGACGAGCGCGCCGCAGTCGTGCTGGACGCCTACCGCGCCGCGATGGATGCGAATCTCCTGCACCAGGGTGCGGCCGCCGCCATGGAGCTCGCCAGCGCCGCGAACGCGTTCGTCGTCGAGCGTGCGCCGTGGCAACAGGTCAAGGACCCGGCGCTTGCCTCCGAGCTGGATACGACGCTCGGCTCCCTGGCCCGGGCGCTCGCCACGCTGGCCACGCTCCTCGAGCCCTTCATGCCGGGCAAGATGGCTGAACTGGCCTCGCGCCTCGGGCTCGAGCGGGTCCCGCGGCTCGTGGAACTCCCGACCATGGACCTCGCCGGCCGGAATATCGCGCGCGGAGAGGTGCTCTTCCCGAAAGAACGTAAATAACGGCACTATAAGCCATTGGTCGGGAGGGTCGGCTCGCTTTGGACCCGACCCTCCCGATTTGCATCTTGACAGTCCGCGCCACGCCTTTTATCCTGCCGGCCGCCTCCCCGATTCGTGCAGCACCTGGGACTGTTTTCAATCGGTCAACGGGCGGCGAGCGCCCGATCGAGACCAGGGGCTGACGTTGGCCTCCTCGAACCCTGTGGGCAGAATGGCTCGACGGTGGTGGACACTTCTGATCGTATCCGATGATCCGACCGAAGTGCGCCAATTCCGGATCTCGCGTGAGCTCGTGCGAATCACGGTAGGGAGTGCGCTCGTTCTGGTCTCCGTGCTGACATCGCTGGCGGCCGGGTTCTTCGTGAAGGAGAGCCAGCGGCTGCAGGTGCAGCGGCTCCAGCGCGAGAACAAGCTGCTGGAGGCGGAGATCGGGGAGATCCACCAACAGCTCGCCACCCTGCAGAATCTTCTCGATGACCTGTCGAGCCGGGACGAACAGTATCGGCTTCTCGCGGGCCTGGACCCCATCGATGACGAAGTGAGGCTGGCCGGCATCGGCGGCCCGGGCACCGCCACCCTCCAATCCAGCGAGCTCTGGCATACGAATCCGCGGCTGGGCGAGATGACCTTTGCCGCGTCTTACGACCTGAACGCCATGGTCCGGCGCGCGAAGCTGCTGGCCATGAGCTGGAGGGAGGCCACGGATTCGCTGAATTCGAAGCGGGAGCGGCTCGCGTCCACGCCCTCCATCCTGCCGACCGCGGGGTACGTGTCGAGCGGCTACAGCCGGAATCGGTGGCATCCGATCCTGGAGCAGCCGAGGGCGCACAAGGGGATCGACATATCCGCGCCGAAGGGCACACCCATTGTGGCCGCGGCGAAGGGCCGTGTCAAGTTCGTGGGCTGGCACGGCGAGTACGGCCTGATGATCGAGATCGATCACGGGTACGGCTACGTGACGCGGTACGCACATGCGTCGCGGGTGAACGTGCGGGTCGGGCAGGAGGTCCAGCGCGGCGAGAAGATCGGCGAGGTCGGGAGCACGGGGCTTGCAGTGGGTCCGCACCTGCACTACGAGGTGCTGGAGCGGGGCCGGCCGGTGAACCCGCGCAACTTCATCCTCGACGGGGAGGCGACTCCGCGGTAGCCCGCCCGACTGTGACCGGGCGCTCGGCCGAGCGCCCCGGGGCGAGTTCCGACGAGAGCGGGTCGGCCGGCGCTGCCGGTCGGGCGGCGAGTCGGAGCCGCCTTTTTTCATCTATGCACCTGGCGCTGGCATGCTGGCTCGCGCTCTTGCTCTCGGGCCCGGTCCCGGCGGAGGGGGCAGCGTCCATCGAGATCGGGCCCGTGCGTGTGATCCGCCCGAACGATGGCCCCCTCGTGCTCCTGCGGGAGCAGCCGGATGCCCCGGTGGTGGCGGTCCTCCTCATGGTGCCGGTCGACGAGCCGCCTGGGCTGGAGGGCGCCGCGAGGCTGCTCCAGCACCTGGCGCGGGATCAGCTGGAGGCCGAGGCCCGGCGTTTCGGCGGGCGGATCGAGATGCGCCGGACGCCGGGGCATGCGGTGTACGAGGCGGTCGGCCCGGCGGGCGCATTGTCCGATCTGGCGCGGCTGCTGCGGACCGCGGTCGGCGAGCCGTCCGCCGCCCCTGCGGAGCTCGAGCGGGCGCGCGCGGCGGCGAAGGCAGAAGCCATGGTCGAGCTCGAGACGCCGGAGCCGCTCCTCCTGCGCCGGCTGCGCGAGCGGTTGTATCCTGACACCCCGGACGTAGGTGCGGACGCCGCTTCGCTGGTCGCCCTGACCACGGCCGACCTCCGCCGTTTCTGGAGCACCCGGTACCGTCCCGTGCGCATGCGCGCCGTGGTCACCGGCCGGGTCACGGCCGAGGAGGCCCAGGAAGCCTTTCGACGCTGGCCGGAGCCCCGGGGCCGCGAGCGCGCGGTGACGGCTCGGGCGCCGCAACCGCTCACCCCGGACCCTCAGCTCATCGCGCCCTGGCTCGGTGTGGCCTACGACGCCTCCGGGACCGCGCCGGCCGCGCTCGCGGTGCTCACGGTGCTCGTCGAGCGCTCCCTCCAGCGGAGCTGGGACGGGCCGGCGCGGGCCGAGACGTGGTGGGCCGGGCCACGCCGCGCGCTGGTGGTCACGGCGTCGTATCGGGACGGACCGGCTCCCCGGCGCGGGCGCGGATCCGGCGCCCGGGCCGGGTCGGGAAGCGCCGCGGAACGCCTCCGGCGGGCGATCGCCGAGGCGGGCGAGGAGCTCACCGCCGCGGAGGTGGCCCAGATCCGCCGCAAGATCCGGCGAGACCTGAACTTCGCGGCCCGTACGCCGCAGGGGCTCGCCAGGGTGATCGCCGAGTTCTACGAACGGACGGGAGACCCGGACGGCGCACCCGATTTCCTCGCCGAGCTCGACCGGGTCGACGCCAGGGCCGTGCAGCGGGCGCTCCGGGCAATCCTCGATCGCACTCCGGTCACCGTGGAGCTCACGCCATGAGCCGGTGGCCGGGGCGGTCACGGCGGACGGCCCTGGCGCTGGCGGCTCACGGGTGGTCGGCGCGCCGCCCCCGTCGGGTCCCGCCCGTCCCGCTCGCGCTCCTTGCCCTTCTGGCCGCGGGGGCGACGCCGGCTCCTTCCCCCTTCCCGACTCCCGCTCACCTCGCCGGCCAGAGCCGTACCCGGGTGCTCGCCGAGCCGAGCTCCACCGCCGTGGGCCTCGCGCTCAAGATCAACGCCGGGAGCGGCTGGGAGACACAGGACGAGGATGGCCTCTCCCTCCTCGCCGGCCTCGCGCTTCTCGAGGAGATCCGGCCCCAGCTCGCCGCCCTCGGCGTCATGGCGGCCGTGGAGTGCGACCGCAACGCCATCACCGTTACCGCCCTGCTTCCCCGCAGTACCTGGCGAGCCGGCGCCGGATTGCTGCTGGACGCGTTCTTCCAGCCGGCGCCGGGCGCGGAAGCGGTCGAACGGGCACGCGCTTCCCTGCTCCGCACCCTCGCCATGGAGGAGGGCAACCCGGCCCACGACCTCCGCCACGCACTCCAGCAGGCGCACTTCGGCCGAACCAGCCGCTGGGGACGCGCCGGTTGCGGCCGCATGGCCGCCGTCTGGGAGGCGGATCCCCCGGCGGTCGCGCGGATCGCCAGGCTCCGCTTCGTGCCCTCCCGGGCGGCCGCGGCCATGGCCGGACCGGTGGACACGGCCGCCGCGTCTCGGTTGCTACGCGACGTCATCCCGGACACCGACCTCGCGCTGCGTCTGCCTTCGGCGCCAGGCCGCCCTTCCGCGCGGCGCCTCCGTCAGACCCGCAACACCGTCACCACCTTCCTCGCCCACGCCTTCCCCGTCCGGCACGGGGACCCCGTCGACCACGAGGCCCTCCGCCTGCTCGCCTTCCTGATCCGCGAAGCCGCCGAGCCCGGCCCGCAGAACCCCGACGTCTACGACGTCGAGGCGGACATCGAACGCCACGGCGACGAGACGATCCTCGCCATCTACATGGTGACGGACCCGGCCACGAGCGCGCGCTGGATCGAGCGGGTGAACGACCGCGTTCGCACCACCGCCGCGGAGCCCCTGAGCGACGCCGCGTTCGCCGACCTCCTCCGCCGCTACCGCGGCGCCCGCCTCCTCGCCCTCTCCAGCCCGGAGGCTCGCGCCTACGAAGCCGTGTACCAGCTGTTCTTCGACGGACGTTATCGCCCGCCCGAAGAACTGATCGATGAACTGTCGCCGGAGCGCCTCCGCCAGGCGGCCCGCGCCCTCGGCCAACCATCCATCGCCCTCATCGAACCCGATTGACCCTCGCTCCCGCGCCGACCGCTTGAAAAATCGGATTGCCCAGCATTATTTTGCGACGATCCTGAAAACCTAGCTCGGAGATCGCTCCATGAAACGACTGGTGATGCTGCTAGCCACCGCTGTCTCTGTTGGACTCTTGGCCGCGTGTGGCGGTGGCGAGGTCGTGGTGCAGGCACAACTTCCCGGTGAGTCGCCGGACGCCCCGCCCGTCGCGCTGCGGGACCTGACCATCCGGCTGCTGCCCTACGACCGTGACGCCATCTTCGACTCGCTCCAGGCCGCGTATCCGGAGCCGGAGCCGGAGATCCCTGCGACGCTCCTCGCTCTCCAGGACTCGGTCTCTGCGGCGCAGGAAGAATGGCGCCGGGCCGAGTCCCGCTGGAACGAGGTGCGGGACAGGATGCGGCAGATCACCGAGGAGATGGAGGGCCTGAACCGCGCCGAGCGCCGGTATCGCGAGCTGTGGACGGAGTTCGGCGATCTCGAGAGGCAGGAGACGGAATCCAAGCGGCGCATGGATTCAGCGTTCGCGCAGTTCGACGCGCTCCAGAAGCGGCTGCTCGAGGAGTCCCAGACCGTCCGTCTCCAGCGCGAGGCCTGGGCCGATGAGGCGTTCGCGTCGATCGACGAGGTGATCGCCGCGAAGCTGAAGGCAGCCGGGCGTGAAGAGCTGGCGGACACCACGGATGCCTCGGGCGTCGGCCGGTTCATCGCGAAGCCCGGCAAGTGGTGGGTGACGGCGCGCTACGACCTGCCGTACCAGGAGCTGTACTGGAACATCCCGGTCGAGGTCAAGCGCGGCGAGCCTGCGCAGGTGACGCTCACTCGCGAGAACGCGATCATCCGGCCGAGGCTCTGATCGCGAAGCCGACCCGGGCCGGTGCTGACCGGTCCGGGTCGATCGGTGCGATGCATGCACCATCGCCCGCGGCCCCGGCACCGGCAGGCGAGCGGCGCCGGGAGCCGGTGACAGACTGGCGGAGCGTATGAAAACGGAGATCGAACGCACCGCGGACCAGGCGGCGCTGACGCTGGCGGTAGACGGCGACGGCGTCGCCTGGCTCGTCTTTGACCGGCCCGACAGCAGGGTCAACATCCTGACGAGCGGGGTCATGGAGCGCCTCGACACGCTCCTCGGCGAGATCGAGGACGGCGCGCGCACGGGGCGCATCAAGGCGGTCATCGTACGCAGCGGGAAGCCCGGCATGTTCATCGCCGGGGCGGACATCTCCGAGATCCAGGGCATCACGGATCCGGCGGAAGCGTCCGCGAAGGCCGCGGCCGGGCAGGCGGTGTTCCGGCGGCTGGAGAAGCTGCCGGTCCCCACCATTGCGGCCATTGACGGGATCTGCCTGGGCGGGGGCACGGAGCTGTCCCTCGCGTGCACCTACCGGCTGGCCTCGGACCGGCCGGAGACCCGGATCGGGCTCCCGGAGGTCCGGCTGGGCATCATCCCCGGGTTCGGCGGGACGGTGCGCCTGCCCCGGCTGGTCGGGCTGAGCGCCGCCCTGGACATGATCGTGAGCGGGCGCCAGATCTCGGCGCGGCAGGCGGCGAAGATCGGGCTGGTCGACGAATGTGTGCCCGGGCCGATCCTCATCGAGCGGGCGCAGCGCTTCGCGTGGGAGCGGATCGACCGTGGCCCGCTGCCCTCGAGGCGACGTCGCTCGTTCAAGGACCGGCTCCTGGACGACACCGCGCCGGGCCGCCGCATCGTGCTCAGCGCCGCGAAGCGGCGGGTCCTGCGTGAGACCCGCGGCCATTACCCCGCCCCGCTGGCGGCCATCCAGACCATTCGGGAGACGCTCTCCGTCCCGCTCGATGAAGCGTTCCGCCGCGAGGCGCGGGCGCTCGGCCCCCTCCTCGCGGGCCCGGTCTCCAAGAACCTCGTCCACGTCTTCCGGCTGACGGAGGCCGCGAAGAAGGCGGGACCGGAGGCCGAGCCCAGGCCGGTCGAGCGGGTGGGCGTGCTGGGCGCCGGGGTCATGGGCGGCGAGATCGCGCAGCTCCTGGCGTACAACAATTGCGCCGTGCGCCTCAAGGACATTCGCACGGAGGCCCTGGCGAGCGGGCTGCGCCACGCCCGGTCGCTCTTCGACAAGCTGGTCGAGCGCCGGCGCCTCGAACGGCGGGCGGCCGAGATGGCCATGACGCGCATCTCGCCCACCCTCGACTACACCGGCTTCGGCACCCTCGACGTGGTGATCGAAGCGGTCGTCGAGAACCTGGAGATCAAGGTCCAGGTCCTGCGGGAAGTCGAGGCCCGCACCCGGCCGGACACGATCCTGGCGTCGAACACGTCCTCCCTCTCCATCACCGAAATGCAGCGGGCGGTCGAGCGGCCCGGGAACGTGTGCGGCATGCACTTCTTCAACCCGGTGCACCGCATGCCGCTGGTGGAGGTGGTGCGGGGCGCCGCCACGTCGGACGAGGCGATCGCCACGGTGTTCGCGCTCGCGCTGAAACTCGGCAAGACGCCGGTCATCGTGAACGACGGGCCCGGGTTCCTCGTCAACCGGATCCTCGCGCCGTACCTGAACGAGGCCGGCTGGCTCCTCACCGAGGGCATGGCCGTGGAAGTCATAGACCGGGCCATGCTCGACTTCGGGATGCCCATGGGCCCGCTCCGCCTGCTGGACGAGATCGGGCTCGACGTGGCGCGGCACGCGGGCGCGACCATGTACGATGCGTTCGGGCAGCGCATGGAGCCGTCGCCGCCCCTCGTCGCCATCGGGAAAACGGGGCGCCTCGGCCGCAAGGGCGGCCTCGGGTTCTACCGGTACGAGAAGGGCCGCGAGGCGGGCGTCGATCCGGAGATCTACGGCGCCCTCGGCGGCGCGGTGCCCGGGCAGCCCCGCAAGGCGGCCGACCCGGGCCACATCCGCGACCGGCTCGTCCTCGTCATGGTCAACGAAGCCGCGAGAGCCCTGGAGGATGGGATCGTGGACAATGCGGGGAGCGTAGACCTGGCCATGATCATGGGCACCGGGTTCCCGCCGTTCCGCGGCGGGCTCCTGCGCTACGCGGACCACGTCGGCCTCCCGGAGGTCCTGCGCCGGCTCGAGGCGCTCGAGCAGTCGTACGGCGCCCGCTTTCAACCGGCACCGCTCCTCCGCCGGCTCGTTGCCGAGGGGCGGTCGTTCTACGACTGAAGCGAGCCCCGTGCACGAGACGACGGCCCGGAACCCGGGGGATCCATCGGGCGGCGTGGCGAAATCCCCAGACGTCAGGATCCACTACCGCCGCCCGCCGGACCGGCTGGAGATCTTCGTCCAGCGCCTCGTCCACCAGGAGCCGGCCGTCTCGGTCACGCTCTATGACGGGATCCGGCTGAAGCGGCCGATGATGATCGACGGGCGGGTCGCCCTCGAGGATGGCTCGCCCATCGTGTGGTTCACCTTCCCGGGACTCTGGCACGACATCGGCCGATTCCACCTTGCCGATGGGACCTTTACCGGCCTCTACGCCAACATCCTCACGCCGGTCGAGTTCGTCGACCCGCTGACCTGGGACACTACGGACCTGTTCCTGGACGTGTGGCAGCCCGCCGGAGGCGGGGAGCCCATGATCCTCGACATCGACGAGTTCGAGGAGGCGCGGCAGCGGGGCTGGATCGATGAACGGACCGCGGCGCGCGCCCTGGACGAAGCGCACGCCATCGTGGATGCGGCGCGGCGGGGGAGCTGGCCCCCGCCGGTGGTCACGCAGTGGACGCTGGATCGGAGCCGGCGGCGGGCTCAGCCGACGTCGCCTCCCCCCGGCTCCCGGTAAGCCGCCACCAGCCGCCGCGGGTCCACGTACACCTCTCCGGTGATCTCCGGGTCCTCCCGCAGCGCATCGATCAACCGTTCGTAGCGGCCGAGGACCGACGCCGGCAGTTGCACGACGACGTCGTGGAACGACCCGCTGTCCGCGAACACCATCCGCACACGTACCCGAGCTTCTTCACCCATACACTTCACCGCCGGCGCAGCCGAGCGAGCTCGGCCAGGGAAAACAGAAAGATACCCGTGGCGAGGACGGCGGATACCACGCACCACTGGCACCAGGCGCGGATCACGAACGCCTCCAACGCCGTCAGGTACGCCGAGAAGAGGAACGCAAAGGCGGCCATCCCGAAGAGCGCGGCGCTGACCCAGCGGGCCGCCATGAACTGCGGCTGGAGGCCGAGCAGCGACACCACGAAGAGCGCCGTATACCCTCCGACGCCCCACGCAGGGACCGGGATGCCGAGGAACACGGACCACTGGGAGAGCTGCACCGTGTCGCAGTCGCCGAAGCCGCACATGAGCGGACCGACCAGCCCCATCCGGTGCAGCAGCAGGTAGCCCGCGATGAAGAACCCGATGAGCGAGAGGAGCGCGATCCCCATGCGACCCCTGAGGACCGCCCGCCCGACCTCGGGCTCCGCGACCGCCACGGCCTCCGGCACGCTTCGGCTCACTCCCCCAGCTCCGCGTCGATCAACCGCTTGAGGTCGTTGAAGCCCCAGTTCGTCACGCGCTTGTTGTTGATCAGCAGGTACGGCGTACCGGTCACGCCGAGCTGCTCGCCGAGCAGCCGGTTCGCCGTGACGACGTCCGCGTGGCGGTCGCTCCGCACGCAGGACCGGAACTCCTCCGTGTTCAGGCCGAGCTGCCCCGCGTACTCCTCGAACTGCGCCAGCGGCGTCCGCTCCTCGGGGGACCACCGCGACTGCTGGCCGAAGAGCAGGTCGTGGTACTCCCAGAACCGGCCCTGGTCACCGGCGCACCGCGCCGCCCGCGCCGCGACGAACGAGTGCTTGTGTCCGCCGCCCAGGGGGAAGTCGTAGTACTCGAGGTAGACCTTCCCGGCGTCCAGGTATTCCGCCTTCAGCCGCAGGTTCACCATGGATGCGAACTGCGCGCAGTACGGGCACTGGTAGTCGCTGAACACCACGAGCTTCACCGGGGCCTCCGGCGAGCCCTTCGACATCGGCCTGGCCATCTCGAAGAGAGCGCGCGGGTTCTCGATCCCCTCCAGCTCGATCGGCTCGAGGACGGCGCCGCCGGCGCGGCTGCCGAGGACCCTGGCCCCGAGGGTACCCAGCCCCACCACGGCGACCAGCGCGAGGATGATATAGAAGATCCGTAGGTCGGAGCCCTTCGAGGCCGCCGGCTTGTTTCGCGGAGCCACGTCACATCTCCTTATATCGTAACAACTTGCGCAACAAGACCCACTTCGGTGCAATGACGAAAGATGAAGGATATCCGGGCTGCGGGCAAGGGTCCGGCGCACCGTTCCGGGCCGGGCCCGGGAGCGGGGACGTCTCCGCGGCAGCGGGCGGCGCGCCGACGGCGCAGCGCCAACGGACCGTGTGACCGAAGCGTCGGCGCTCGCCTGGGGGGGCGGGCGGTGGCTTGGGCCTTGCGTCAAATGTTTACGGCCGGGTGCGCCGCCGCGGTCGGGGTGATCCGCACTCCCTGCCAGCGCCGGCATCGCCCTGGCGCAGATGTTTCTCAGCCTGCGGACGCAACCGGAGAGGGAGCCATGGCATTTTCGCCCCTGTCAGAGCGATCGGACTTCACCTTTCCGCCGGGCACGTTCGACGTGCGGAACTGGGACGTGAAGACTGCGGCGGACGAGGAGAAGGTCGGCAAAGTGAAGGACGTCCTGCTGGACGAATCGGGGAACGCCCGCTACCTGGTCGTGCACCTCGGCGTCCTGGGGAAGCACATCCTGTTGCCGATCGGGCAGGCGCGGGTGGACGAGAAGGAAGACGTGGTTTGGGTCCCGGGGATGACGAAGGACCGGATGGAGCACGTCCCGGAGTACGAGGGGGACCCGAAGACGATCACGAAGGACTACGAGGACCGGCTGAGCCGGGCATACACGGGAGCGTACGCGGGGGAGCGGTATCACGAGCGCGCGGAGCACGGTGCGGGGCGCCCGCGCACGGCCGGTGCGGGGATGGGTGGTCGTGAAGGGCGGCTCGCGAGCCTGGACGAACTGTCGGACTTCAAGATCGCGGACGAGGATCCGGATCCTCGGGGCTGGGACGTGGTGGGATCGGACGGGCGGACGATCGGGAAGGTGTCCGAGCTGATCGTGGACACGGCGGTGATGAAGGTCCGCTACCTGACGGTGAAGGTGGACGAGCGGGAGCTCGGCCTGGAGCCGCAGGATCGGCAGATCCTGATTCCCATCGGGTATGCGCGGCTGAACGAGGATCAGGAGCAGGTGTTCGTGGATGCCATCTCGGCGGAGGACGTGAGCCGGATGCCCACGTTCGGCGGCCTGCCGCTGGAGCGGGAGCAGGAGGAGCAGCTGCACGCTGCATACACCGGCGGCGTGCGAGGCGAGGAGCGGTTCCGCGAGCCCCATCGTACGGAGATGCGCGAGGGTGAGATGCGCATCCGGCGCGCGGAAGAGGAGATGGTCGTCGGGAAGCGGCAGGTGGAGACCGGGGAGGTGGACATCCACAAAGAGGTGGAGACGGAGATCGAGCGGCGGCCGGTGACGCGGATGCGGGAGCAGGTGGAGATCGAGCGACGGCCGGTCGAAGGCGTGCGGGCGGAAGAGCGGAACTTCCGGGAGGAGGAGGTCCGGATCCCGATCCGCGAGGAAGAGATCATCGTCGAGAAGCGGCCCGAAGTGAAGGAGGAGCTGGTGGTCCGGAAGCGGCCGGTCGAGGAGCAGACGGAGGTGGAGGCCGAGCTGCGCAAGGAGCGGATCGAAGTCGAGCGTCACGAGCGGGGCCATGAGGAGGAGCGGGGTCCGGAGCACGGCCAGGGCCGGTGAGTCGGGCTCGTTCAGGAGGTCGTCCGCCGGGGCCGGGGCGTGCGCCGCCGGCCCCGGCGGTCATCGGGGCTGCATGGAGCGGTAGGGGGTGCGGGCCGTGGGTGCGGATGGTGGCCGGGATCCGGGTTTGTGGCTGATCATTGCGGCGATAGCAGGACTCGTGGTCTGGGCGGTGGTGGATTTCATTGATCCCGGAGGCCGGCAGCCGATCCGGCCGGTGACCACGTCCGCCGCGGCCGAGCAGCGGCTCCCCCTCGATCTGCTCGAGCCGACCGCACTCTATCGGCTACTGCCGGATGCCACACGGGACGTGGGACGGGTGGTGGAGGTGGATGGGACGGTGGTCGGCCCCGCCGACGCGGGTGGATTCTGGATCCGGGACATGCGGGACCACGTCGTCTTCATTGCCCTCGGCGAGCAGGCGGCCGCGCTCATGCCGACTCCCGGCGCCACCCTGAAGGTCACGGGCATCATCGAGGATTTCCCCCTCCACGAGCAGGCGGTGCGCTACGCGGAGCTCGAGGGGCACCTGAGTGACGGTGTACTGGTCATCCGGGACATCAAGGTGGTCCCGGTGGCTGGCGGTATCCGCACGAGCGGAACGTAGGGATCGGACACACGAGGGGCTGCTCGACGAGAGCCACAGCGTCCGCCGGAGATCGAGCCGCGGATCGTGGCCGCGCCCGGCGTAGCGCCCCAGGGGCCTTCCGAGAGGCTCGACCCGTGCTGCCGGGCAGGATCCGGAGTCCCGGAGTCATCGGAGCTTCCAGCCGAGGACCGCGAGGATCAGCGCAAGGGTGATCCCGGTGGCGACGAGCAGGAGCCGCCTGCCCGCCCCGCCTCCCCACCCTGTCCTCCGCGTGAGCCGGGGTGCCAGCGTGTCCGCCCAGAGGGCGAAGAGCTCCAAGGCCATGGCATTCCAGCACTCCGCCCAGAGCGCCTCGAGGCGCGCGCGCCGCTGCAGCCACTCGGCCTCCCCGGCTGCGCGGGAGAGGCCCGCGATCCCGGCCAGAAGCGGGTCCCCGTGCCGAACGATCCGGCGCCGGGCAGCACGGGCCTCGTCGGCATCCAGATCGCCCTTCCCCGGGCCACCCGGGCGGAGGCGTCGACCCTGGACCGAGCGGGCGGCTAGCGCTCGAAACGTGGCGTACGTCTCATTCCAGACCGCGGCCGCGGCGCCGGCGAGGTCGCGGGTGAGGGCGTCCGCCCCGTAGACGTCCCGTACGGCAGGCCAGGCCGCCCCCGCAGACGTGCGGCGTCTGGTCAGGATCGGCTCGGCGAACCGTTGCGCGAGGGAACGGATGTGGTCCTCGACCCACTGCGGGTCGATGCCGGCGGCCCGGAGCGCGGACTCGTGCTCCAGGCGTGCCGCCCGGACCCTGCGGGAGGGCGCGAGCAATCGCGAGATGGCGTCCGCGCCCTGCCCGACCTCAGACATTGAAGATCCACTCGAGAACCCGGTCCGTGTCGGACAGGTCGGGCACTACGGCGTGCGCCCCGGCGGCGGCGAGGGCTGCGGCATCGTGACGGCCGGTGGCCACGGCGAGCGAGCGGGCGCCCAGCGCCTGGCCGCAGCGGACGTCGTTCGGCGTATCCCCGATGATCACGACCTCCTGACCCCTGAACTCCCGGCCCGTCAGCGCCCGCGCCCGTTCCACCGCCACGCCGGGGAGGTCGGGCCGGTGTTCGCTGTCCGAGCCGTACGCTCCGAGCCGGAACCGCCCGTCCAGACCCGCCGACCCGAGCTTGAGCGACGCACCGCGCTCGATGTTCCCGGTGAGCAGCCCGACCACGACCCGGTCGCCGTACGTGTCGATCACATCGAGGAGCTGGAACACTCCCGGGTATACGGTGGTGCTATACCCTGGCTGCGCGAGCTCCGTGGCGAGCCCGCGCAGGTATGTGGGCCAGAGTTCGGCGAACCCCCGGTCGATGACGGCATCCGAGAGCCCCGCCGCCCGGAGCAGCTCCCGGGCGATCTGCGGGTCGGTCTTGCCGTCGAAGTCGTGCGTGTTGATCGGCCCGGCCGTGCCGTAGACCTCGAGCAGCGCCCGGTGGAAGGCGCGCTTCGCGGCGCCGTTCGTGGTCAGCAGCGTGCCATCTATGTCGAAGAGGATCAGCATGCTTCTCTACCCGTGAGTGTTCCGTGACGATGGTCCGCCTGATCGCGTCCCTCGCCCTCGCCGCCGTCGGCGCGGCCTGGTTCTACTTCCTTGCCCTGCCATGGCCGGTCACGCTCCGCTCGCGGAACCCGGAGCGCACGGCCATGATGGCGTACCGCCTGGAGCGTGCCGCCGCCCGTGGGGAGACGCTCGAGATCCGGCACCAGTGGGTGCCGCTCGATCAGATCTCGCGGCACCTCCGCCGGGCCGTGATCGTCGCCGAGGATAGTCGGTTCTACGAACACGCCGGCGTGGACTGGGCCGCGCTCCGCGAGGAGGTCCGCTATACCGGTGACGAGGAGTTCTCGTGGACCGATCGAGAGGACCTGAAGGCGCTCCTGGAGGCCGTGCGGTATTACCGGGAGAACCGGGACAAGATCCGTGGCCGCAGCACCATTACCCAGCAGGTCGCCAAGAACCTCTACTTCGGCCCCGAACGTTCCATTGTACGGAAGTTCGAGGAATTCCTCGTGGCGCGGCGGCTCGAGCGGTTCCTCTCCAAGGACAGGATCCTCGAGATCTACCTGAACGTGGCCGAGTGGGGCCCCGGGATCTTCGGGGCCGAGGCCGCGGCGCAGACGTACTTCGGCCGATCCGCCGCCTCCCTCACGCTGGAGCAGGCCGCGGCGCTCGCCGCAACGCTGCCCCATCCCCTCACCTCCAACCCCAGCCATCGGCCCGGCCGGATGCGTTGGCGCCAGGAGCTGATCCTGACTCGCATGGGAGCCACGCCAGCGCAGCCCCAACCCGCGCCGCTGGCCATCGAGCCGCCCGAACCGGAGCTGTTGGGCGTCCCGATCCCGGACCCCACGCCGATCGTACCGGTCGTGGACCCGGTCCGACCGGACACAACGCCGCCCGACACGGCCGCCACGGGCGTTCAGCCGGGCTGAGCGTTGCGGCCGGTCATGCCCTCGCGGCGTGAATCACGGCCCGCTCGATCGCCTGCTCCACCGCGTACGCCGCCGCCGCGCCGAGGCCGAGCACCACGTCCAGCCCGAGCTCCTCGGCCTCCGCCGCCGTGCTCAGCGCGAAACAGATGTCCCCGTCCACCGGCGTGTGGATCGGCGAGATCCGGCGCGCCACGCCCGCCGAGCCCGCGAGCGCCAGGCTGTTCAGCGCCGCACGCGTGACCGGCGCGTCCGTGGCCACCACCACGAGCGTCGTGTTCGTGCCCAGCTCCCGGTGCCGCCCAAAACGCGGCGGCAGACCGGTGGACGTGCCCTCGCGCAGCGCCCGCGCCGTATCGACGAACCGGCCATCCGGCGTCCGCGTGCCGGCCAGGATCCGGCCGCTCCCGTCCAGGATGTCGCCGAACGCGTTCACCACCGCCAGCGCGCCGACCGTGTAGCCGTGGGAATGTACCGCGAACGTGCCGACCCCGCCCGGCATCGCGCCTTCCATCCCGAGTAGCTTCCCCACCGTCGCGCCGGTGCCCGCTCCCACGCTGCCTTCGGCGACGGCGCCGTCCGTGGCCGCATCGCACGCCGCACGCCCCATCTCCGGGCCCGGCCGCCGGTCCGCGCGACCCGTGCCCAGATCGAAGATCACCGCCGTGGGCACGATCGGCACCCGCGCCACGCCCGCGTCGAAGCCCATCCCCCGCTCCTCCAACCACGCCATGACGCCGTCCGCCGCCGCCAGCCCGAACGCCGACCCGCCCGTGAGCAGCACCGCGTCGAGCCGACCCGTCATGTGCTGCAGCCCGAGCGTGAGCAGCTCCCGAGATCCCGTTGCCAAACCCCGCGCGTCCACCGCGCCCCGGAACGGGCCGATCACCACCGTGCAGCCCGTCCGCGCTTCCGTGTCCGTCGCGTGCCCGACACGCACACCGGGCACCGCAGTGATTCCGCCTGTCAAGATTCTCCCGACTCCGAACGCTCCACGACCGCGATTCGAAAACCCTCGAACAACATCCGATCAGGATCCGTCTCCGGCGCCGTCGCCTCGTGACGCTCCGGATGCCACTGCACCCCGAGGATCCACTCCCCGCTCGCCGACTCCACCGCCTCGATCAGCCCATCCGCTGCCTTCGCCACCACGACCAGCCCCGGCGCAACGTCCTTGATCGCCTGATGATGGTACGAGTTGATCAGCATCTCCTCGAGCTCGAGCATCTGCGAGAGGCGCGAGCCCGGCTCCACCGTCACGTGATGCGTGCGCAGCCCCCACGGCTCCGACTGTCGATGCCGCAACTCGCCCGGCCGCTGCGTGTCCAGATCCTGATAAAGGGTACCACCGAAATATACGTTGATCACCTGACACCCACGACAGATCCCCAGCACCGGGATCCGCCGCTCCAGCGCATAGCCGAGCGCGGTCATCTCCATCTCGTCCCGGGCCGGGTTCACCATCCCCAGCTCCGGGAGCGGATCCTCGCCGTAACGGGACGGATCCACGTCCTCCCCACCCGTCAGCACCAGCCCGTGACAGCGCTCGATCAACGCTTTCACCGAACGGGGCGAGTGCGCGGGCGTGATCAGCACCGACGTCAACCCCAGCCGCTCCAGCGCCGCCACGTACACCGCGTAGAGCGCGATCTCCGGTCGCCGCCACGTCCCCGATTCCGGCACCAGCGTGGTGGTCACTCCGACCAACGGTCCCATGGCTCCCCCCTCTCCGCCGCCCACCGCCCGGGACCCGCCGCTCACGGCCCCGGACCGCGAACGGCGCGCGCTTTCCTGTCAATCGCTGTTCCGCCCCACACCCCGGGCGCGACTCTTGCGCCCCCGAATCACGTCCGATCGCTTACCACCCTCGTGCCGGAGGCAAGCGATGCGCTCCAACGAACCCCCGATGCCCGGCCCCACCGGACCGGATCCGTCCAGGCCGGATCCCGAAACCTACAACGTCGCACCCGGCAACATGCCGCCTTCCCCCGCCGGGGGCGGCGCCGAGACCGGCGGCGAGGCCGCCGCCTCCCGCAGATTCGCCGGTCTCCCACCCAAACTGGCCGGAGCACCGGACCGCCAGCCCGGCATGGTCAGCCCCGACCCCGAGCCGATCCTCGGCTTCGACGGCATGACCGTCGACGACGTGCTCGACTGGATCCGCGACGCCGACCCCGACCCCGCACTCCTCCGCCGCATCCTCGGCTACGAGCGCGGCCACCGCCGACGCGATCCCATCATCCGCGAATGCCGCGACCGCCTCCGCAGATTCGACGAGCTCCCTCCAAGCTAAGCCCCGACCGCCGCCTCGCGCCACACCCCCCGATAAACGACGACGCCGCCCCAGGAACTGGGGAGGCGTCTGAATTCCGACGGCTACGCTCCGCTATTCGTCTCTGCCGCCGTCCGTCGGTCGGCTCTCCACCGGGCGCTGCGCTCGACCACCCGAATTCAACCGAGCCTCGATACGAGACACCAGATCGTTCAAACGGAAAGGCTTCGGGATCACGTCCGATGCCCCGCGCTCCCACGCCGCCGCCGTCACCTCCGCGTCCGTCAACGCCGTCACCATCATCACCGGGAGCTCCGACCACCGGGCATCGCCCTTCACCCGCCTCAGCACCTCCAGCCCGCTCATCCCCGGCATCATGATGTCCAGCACCAGCAAATCCGGCCTTGCCGTCTCCAGCAGTGAAAGCAAGGCCGGGCCGTTCGGCGCCGTCCGGACGTTATAGCCCCGGCCCGACAGCGCGCGGTTGAGCCCCTTGAGGAGCGTGGGGTCGTCGTCGGCGACGAAGATCGTCGCAAGCTTCCCGTTCATCACGGCACACCCGGCGGTGCAAGAGCGGGACCAGAGGCGCGCGCTGTAATAATATCATCTTTCTCTATCCTTTTCCTTCAACACCCGCACGGCGTGCGGCGAGCGTGTCCCATGCCGCCCCTGACGCGCCCCGGCGAGTCGCCACACACCGCCCCGGCGGACACGGGTCCGCCGGGGCGGTGGTCGGTGGCTCGGTTGGTCGATTGGCTATGCGTCCGTCGGGACGAGAGAGGCGATCCGGCCGTAGTCCAGGTTGCCGCCGGAGAGCACGGCCGCGGTGCGGCGGCCGTCGGGGCGCCAGGCACCGGACAGGAGCGCGGCCACGGTGGCCGCACCGGAGAACTCGACCAGTAGCTTGGAGCGCGTGAGGATCCGGGCAGCGGCATCCACGATGTCCCGGTCCTCGACGGTGACGATCACGTCGACCAGTTCGCGGGTGTGCTGGAAGGTGAGGTCGCCGGGCCGCGAGGGCATGAGGCCATCGGCCACGGAGGGGCGGACCTCGATGGTGACCGGGTGCCCCACGGCGAGGGACTGGCGCATGGCGTCGCAGCCGACGGGCTCGACGCCCACGATCGTGATGTCCGGTCGCAGACGGCGGAGGGAGGCGGCAATGCCGCTGATCAGCCCCCCGCCGCCGACGGGCACGAGCACGGCGTCGACCTCCGGCCAGTCCTCGAAGATCTCGAGGCCCACGGTGCCCTGGCCGGCAATGATGTGCGGGTGGTCGAAGGGCGGGATCATGGTCAGCCCTTCGTCTCGGGCCACGGCTTCGGCCCGGGCCTTCCTCTCCAGGGACGTGGTCCCCTCGAAGAGCACCCGGGCGCCGAGCCGCCTGGCGCCCTCGACCTTCACCCCGGGCGCGGCGGTCGGCATCACGATCGTAGCCGGGCATCCGAAGCGGGCCGCGGCGAACGCCACCGCCTGCCCGTGGTTGCCGGACGAGTAGGTAATGACACCACGGTTCCTCTCCTCCGCCGGGAGGCGGGAGACCATGGTGTACGCGCCGCGGAGCTTGAACGCACCCACGTGCTGGAGGTTCTCGCACTTGAGGCGGACCTCCGCGCCCACGAGCTCCTCGAGCCACGGCGCGGAGAGGAGCGGCGTCCGGACCGCGATGCCCCGGAGCCGCTCCGCGGCGTCCCGGATGTCGTCGAGCTCGACGAGCCCGCTCATGCGTCGCGCTCGAACTCGGAACCGGTGTTCCCGTCGGTCACCGGCTCCGATGGGGCGCCGCCGGCCGGCGCGAGCTCGGCCGCTTCCGCACCGTTGTTGCCTCCGTTCTCCTCCGCGCCATCGTCCGGGACGAGGCACGCCACGTCCACCACCGTGTCCCCCTCGTCGAGGGCCATGATGCGGACGCCCTGGGTGGCCCGGCCGATCACCCGGATCTCATTGACGCGCACGCGGTTGACGATGCCGTTCCGGGTGATGAGCATGAGCTCGTCGTTGGGCATGACCTCCTTGATCGCCACGACCTTACCGGACTTGCCGTTCGTCTTGAAGTTGATCACGCCCTTGCCGCCCCGGAACTGGAGCCGGTAGTCGTCGATCGGCGTGCGCTTGCCGCGCCCGTTCTCGGTGACCACCAGGAGCGTGGCATCCTGCGCGCGGTCGCGCCGGGCCACGACCATGCCCACCACGTAGTCCCCCGGCGCGAGCGTGATCCCGCGCACGCCGGTGGTGACCCGCCCCATCTCCCGGACGTCCCCCTCGTGGAAGCGGATCGCCATCCCCTCGCGGGTGGCGAGGATGATCTGATCGTCCCCGCTGGTGATCTGGACGTCGATCAGCTCGTCGCCTTCTTCGATCTTGATGGCGGCAACGCCGGTCACCCGGACGTTCCCGTACGCGCTGAGGGCGGTCTTCTTCACGATCCCGTTCCGGGTGGCGAAGATCAGGTACTGGTCGTCCCGGAACTCCCGGACCGGGACCAGCGCGGCGAGCTGGTCGCCCGGACGGAGGAGCGGCAGCAGGTTCACGATCGGCTTGCCCCGCGCCGCCCGCCCGGCCTGCGGGATCTCATGGACCTTGAGCCAGTAGCAGTGCCCCTGGCGCGTGAAGAACATCAGATAGTCGTGGGTCTGCGCCAGGAAGAGGTGCTCGACCCAGTCCTCGTCCCTGGTCTCCATCCCCTGGAGCCCCCGGCTGCCCCGCCGCTGGCTCCGGTAGGTCGACGTCGGCAGACGCTTGATGTAGCCGGCGTGGGAGACGGTGATCACCATCTCCTCGTCGGGGATCAGGTCCTCGATCTGGAAGTCGGAGCCGCCGTCCACGATCTGCGTGCGGCGGTCGTCGCCGTACGTCTTCGCGAGCTCCCGCAGCTCGTCCTTGATGATCTGGAGGCGCCGCTCGCGGCTCGCCAGGATCTCCTTCAGCTCGGCGATCCGGGCGCGGACTTCGGCCAGCTCCTGCTCGAGCTTCTCGATCTCGAGGCCGGTCAGCCGGGCGAGGCGCATGTCCAGGATCGCCTTCGCCTGCCGCTCCGTGAGGGAGAAGCGCTCCTGGAGCCGGATGCTCGCCGTCTCCGTGTCCGGCGACGTCTTGATCAGCTCGACCACCTCGTCGATCGCGTCCACCGCGATCTTGAGACCCTCCAGGATGTGCTCCCGGGCCTCCGCCTCCTCCAGGTCGTGCTGCGCCCGCCGGACCACCACCTCGTGACGGTGGTCGAGGAAGTGCCGGATCAGCTCCTTCAGGTTCATCACCCGGGGCACGCCGTCCACCAGGGCGAGGAGGATCGCGCCGAAGGTGGACTGCATCTGGGTGTGCTTGTAGAGCTGATTCAGCACGATCTCCGCGATCGCGTCCCGCTTCAGCTCGATCACCACCCGAATCCCGTCCCGGTCCGACTCGTCGCGCAGGTCCGAGATGTCCGTGATCTTCTTCTCCCGCACGAGCTCGGCGATCTGCTCGATCATCCGGGCCTTGTTCACCATGAACGGGATCTCGGTGACCACGATCTGCTGGCGACCGTCGTCCCGGGTCTCGATCTCGGCGGCCGCGCGCATGATGATCCGGCCGCGCCCCGTGCGGTACGCTTCACGGATCCCGTCGCGACCGTAGATGTACGCGCCCGTCGGGAAATCCGGCCCCTTGATGAAGCGCATCAGGTCGTCGACCGTGGCGTCCGGGTTGTCCGTCAGGTAGACGCACGCGTCCACGACCTCGCGCAGGTTGTGGGGCGGGATGTTGGTGGCCATGCCGACGGCGATGCC
>CALCID010000049.1 GCA_937907535.1 uncultured bacterium
ACCCGCGCGCCCGCCGCGGCGGCCGCCTCGGCCGTGCGGTCCGATGACCCGTCGTCGGCGACGATCACCTCGAGGGATACGCCCGGGCGGGCCTGGGCGAGTACCGCCTCCACCACCCGTCCGATCCTCGCCGCTTCGTTCCGCGCCGGGATAATGACCGACACCGTGCGTGTACCCATCACCTCCTCTCCCCGACGACCCCTCTGGCGCGGCCACAGACCGAAGCGTAGACCTCATCAATGGACCGCACGAACGCGTTCCAGCTCAGGTGCTCCCGGGCGAAGTCGAGTCCGGCTTCGGCGAGCCGCCGGGCACGGTCCGTGTCCCGCAGCAGACGCACGATCCCGTCTCCGAACGCCTCGGGCTCCGGCGGCACGAGCAACGCACGGTCATCATCCAGGACCGCGCGATGCGGCGGGATGTCCGTGGCCACGATCGGCCGGCCCGCCGCGAGATAGTCGAAGATCTTGAGCGGAGCGTTGTGCCCGTGCACCCGCGGCGATACCACGACATCCGCGAGCGCCATGAACTCGGCCATCCGGTCCCGCGGCTGGCGGGGCACGATCCGGACGCCACCCCCGGAGCGCACCAGGCCCCCGCCGATCCGCAACGGCTCGGGTCGGCTCGCGCCGACGAGAATGAACACCGCCTCCGGCACCGCGGCGCGGACCCGGGAAACCGAGGCGAGCAGCAGATCGAGGCCCTGGTACGCCTCGAACGTCCCCGCGTACAGCACGACCCGGGCGTCCGGCGAGATCTCCAGCTGTTCCCGTAGCCGCGCCACGGCCCCCGCCTCGGGCACGGCGCGCTGCCCGGCGAACGACCACTCGCGCACCTTCGCCCCCGGCGCCACGTTCCGCACATGCGCCGCCAGCCCCGCACTGCTGATCACCTGGTCGGCCCGCTCGAGAAGCCAGCGCTCCACACGGCGAAGCGCGAACTGAGCGGGCCTGCTCCCGAGAAGCGGGGACCGGCTCAGCTGCTCGGGCAGGCTCGATTGCATGTCGTAGATGACCGGCACGTCATAGCGCCGGGCCAGGATGACCGCGGGGAACGCCGCCTCCTCCACCGCGTGCACGCAAGCGTACCGCTCCGTCCTCAGCCGCTTCCACAACGCGGGGACGAGCAGCGCATCCAGCACCAGCTTCTGCGCCGACAGGCCGACCGGTACACTCCGGAAAGCGAAAGGATTCTCGACGCGGAACAGTCGAACGTCCGGGAGATCCGGCGAGCGGCCGACCGGATAGGTCAGGATGTCCACCGCGTAGCCGAGCTCGCGAAGGGCCAGCACCACATACCGGACGGCGATGGGCGTGCCGCGATCTTCGAGGAACGGTTGAGGCGCGACCACGAGCACCCGCTGCTCGGCCCGCGCACCTCCTATCGGGGGAGTGGTCCACTCGCTGCCCGAACGGAACCCGGCATGACGGTCCGTTGTCCCGTTCGCCCCGTGGTCCGTCCTTCCGGCCTTCCGCGCCGCCCCTGAGGCTCTGATCGTCCGCCCCCGTACAGCCCGCGTGGCACGGGACTTCCTCGATCCATCCAACCCACGACCACACGTTACGCGCACGGTAGCATAGCCATTACGTGCCACGAGATTGAAGCACCGGTTTGGCGGTGAGGATGACTCGGCTCGCCGGGCGAGCACGGAATGTCGCGAGATCGGATCGAGGCATGACGGACCGGATCCGGCAAGCTGTCCGGATGCCGTCATGCCGCCGATGTCCTCATTTGACTGCGCGCGCGTTGCCCTGCCGCGCAACACGCCGTATGGGTGATACCACACAAGAGGATATCACCGTCGCCCGATCGCGGCAAGAGGATCATCGCCCGGGACGAGCTGCGGACCAACGTCCGTAATCAGTTGTTCCCGCTCGGCTTACAGCGGACGCCCGGGCGGTTGTCTCGCTCCGGCTCCATGAAAACGGGGCGCGCCGCCCCGTGCCCCGTTCCCCGCAGCCTCGCCGGCGTGACCGTCACGGCACCTCGCGGGGACTGGCGGTGATCAACGGGACGGGACAGCGCATCGCGGCGAAGATCGCTTCCGCGCCACGCGGAGCGACGCCGTGGGCGGGCTCGGGCAGCCGTTCGGCGGATTCCCCATTGCCAGCCTCCGGTGGGGAGACCCGTTCTCTCCCCCGGCATGCCCGCGCTGGCTCGGATCCACCACGATCGTGAGGGCCTGACCTCGATCGGCGTTCGCCTGCCGACCGGCGGCACGAACGGGGAATGGCCGACCGTGGCCGGACTCCCCGCTGTCGGCCGGCTCGCCGGGCTCCGAGTCGAGACAACGGGTCGAGGGGCGACGTCGGGCGCGTCCACCTCCGTCGCGGCCTCGTCGTTCCACGTGGCCGCCGTTGCTCTGGCCTGCTCATCCATCGCGCCGGCCCTGCTCCCTGATCGATGTCCTTGCCCGCCGGGGCGCGCCAGCGTACTCTCCGCGGTGCGGCGTCGCCTGCCGCTCCCGGCCCGGCAGCCCACCGGGCGAGGTCCTCATGGCGTAGGCGGCTGCGCCGCGCGTGGCGGCATGGAGCCCGGCCAACCAGCGGCGAGGAGGAGAGTACGGTAAGACTCTACCGTGCGTCCGGGCGCTCCGCGCGCCGGGTGGGCGGAACACGCAGCGAGCTGACGCCGCGCGTCCTCCTGGGCCGCATGGCCGCGGCTGCGCCGGACGTCGGGATCGCCGCCGCATTCGCCTGGGTCGCGGTCAGTCCGGCGCTTTGGGATGCGCCCATGGGAACCGCGCTCTGGCGCGCAGCGCTCATGGAGTTCTGGGCGATCCACGCCGGCGGGTTCCTCATGGTCCCCTGGATCGTCAACGACTGGAATCTGCCCCGCCGGGCGCTGTACGCCGCCGGGCTCGTGGCCGCGTACTCCGTCGTCCTCGGCATCGCTTCCCTGGCGATCGGCGCATGGTGGCCGATCGTCACGTTCTGGGCGCTGACGTGCAACCGCGCGCTCGACGTGGTGCTCCGCGACTCGCCATCCGACCTGGAGCTCGGCCGGGAGGTCCGCCCCTGGGCCGGGAACGTTGCGCTCTTCTGCATCATCGCGGCGGTGACCGGGCTGCTCGCCAACGGCCGGCAGGAGGTGTACATCGGCGCCGCGGTCTACTTCCTGGCGAACGCCGTGTCCGAGCTGGGCGGGTGGTGGTGGCTCCGGGGCTTCGAACGGTAGCGGCCGCAGGGAGAATCCCGGGGACGGCCCGTCGGGCTCGCCAGAGGCAGGTCGCCTGAACGGGCGATCCCTACGCGCGCGTCGACCGCAGCGGCGCCCGCGCAGTGCCGAACTCGGGCGGCCACCGGCGGCGCGCGAGCGCGCCTGCCTGCTCTTCCCTCCCACCGGGTTCGTCGACGCGCCGGTCGAGCACCGGCACCGGCGTAAGCCCCTGGGCTCCATCGACGACCACGCGCCCGGCACGCCGGCCGGTGCGCCGAACACCGGCCCCCGCCGTGAACCGGACACCCCGGTCGTACGGCCGTAGCAGGAGCCGGCCTCCGGGCGCGCGCCGGACCATGCCCACCTGTGGGTGGTCGGCCCGAGGACCTTTCTTCGGGACCGGACACGCCCGCCGGGTGAGCGGTGCACGGAACCCGGGAGATGGCCGGGCGTTGGTGCGGGGTCGGCCCGATCCACCCCCGGGCCGGGGGCTCCAGCACCGGCTTCCGGACCCGGCCGCGTAGCGGGTGCACGAGGCGACGTCGTACCAGCCGACCCCGACGCCCTCCGGCAACCCTCGCGTCAGCCGACACGACTCGCCGCCGAACGCGGCCTCACCCACCCGCCGCGGCCCGCTCCAGCTCCGCGATGTCGAGCTTTCTCATCGCCAGCATAGCCGCCACCACCCGCTGGACCTTCCCGGGGTCCGGATCGCCGAGCAGTTCGGGCAACCGTCTGGGAACGACCTGCCACGACACCCCGTAGCGGTCCTTCAGCCAGCCGCAAACACCCGCCTCGCCGCCGTCCGTGAGCTTCGCCCAGTACTCGTCGACCTCGGCCTGGGTGTCGCAGTGGATCGTGAAGGACACCGTCTCGTTGAACACGATCCCCGGCGCGCCGTTCAGCGCGAGGAAGCGCTGGCCATCCAGCTCGAACTCGACGGCCATGGCGGCTCCCTCGGGGCCCGGGGCGCCCGGGCCGAAGCGCGTGATCGCGCCCAGCTTCGAGTTCGGGAAGATCGACACATAGAAGCGGGCTGCCTCTTCCGCCTCGTTGGCGAACCACAGGGAAGGTACGATCCTGGACATGGTCAGCTCCCGGCCTTGGGCCCTACGATCTGAGTGGAACGTTCACGAGTCGTACGATCGGGAAGGGCCATTTCGACATCGCGGGCGGCGGATGTGCAGACACGGCGTATCCCGTCCTTAGCTACAAACGCGCCGTAGATCGCGACAACACCTTTCCGCCGGCGTCTATAGGCTTCTGAACGCCAGTTCGAGCATCCCCGATTACGACTATGGTGGATCCGTAGCTTCGTGGGGCATCGGCCGTCGGGAGAAAGGAGAGCCTCTCTAGGGGTCAAGTGGTCATTTCCAGTGGCGATATTCCCTCTCCCGAGCAGTGATCTTCAAAGGAGCGCCACCATTAGACTCATTAACAACACAATAACACAACACCCAACAATTACCAATAGACAGTGCGCAATACACGTCGTCTATCACGCAACACACCCGGCATTAGTCGCACCAACACCCCGCCTTGAGAATATGTTATCACACCATCCCCTTCCTAATCATCTCGTCTTCTTTGTTATTCCGATACTATCCAATACACCGCGTGCAACTTGCAAAGCCGCTTGATCTTTATCATCAAACTGGCTAAGCGGGGTACCATCGTTAGGCAACGCCTGTAGCTGCCCAAAGGGAGTAACGACCCAATCACAGGGGCGAAGGATCACAGGGATTACTCGAGCATTTCCCTCGCGGTGCCGCTGGAGAGCGATCTCGCCCTCAATCTCGTAACAGTATCGTGACGCAAGGAAGTCGGGGCTAAGAAAAAGCAAAATACCATGTGCACGAAAAATCTTCTCATCGATACGGGCGCGCCATTCATCGCCGGCGGGGATCCTCCGATCGTACCACACCATGACATACCCCAGCCGCTCATAAACTACGAATTGCTGTCGGACAATGTCCACCAACTGCTCATCCTCGTGAGCATAAGATAAGAATATTTCAGCGGGCCTATTGTCAGGCTGGCGTACCAACTCAATTCGGTGGCCATATTCCGATCCCTGCTGGGTGCCCGCCAGCAAGTCTTCGGTTGCCAGCAGTCGCCTTGCAATCGCCCGACAGACTTCCGCTTTAGGATGACCTGGCCGATAAGACTCCGCATATTCAATCAATTCATGAATCACCCTGCCAACAAGATAATCAGACTCTTGCTTAAGAAAACTTCGCAGTCGATTCGCCTTCGAACCGCTGTGGCCTTCACTATACCTAGAATCGTCTATATCTACTTGAAAATCCGCGAAGAAGCTTGCGAACGTTCTATCAGTGAAGTCTAGTACATACCCATGGCTCATCTCAAGAAACTCCTCTAGAGCCTGCATTTCGCGGAATGTAATCGATGCCATACGATAGCACCCCGGTGTGATTCGAGGCCGCACCTGCCTTCCTACTACTTCCAGTCGATATCCAGACAGAAAACATGGAATCAGGAACCAGCAATATTGGAAACAACCTCCCAAGGATGCAACGTCTCGTTGAGGAGGTCTTGTAGCGTAGACCTGCCGCGGGCCGCTCCGCTTTACGTACCTCGCTGCCGCTCCGTACTTTGCCCGACCATTGTCGGACAAGGATGGTTCGTCGGAGGACTCCCGTGACCCGCTTCCTGAATCGCGCGGCGGCCGCCGTGATCGCGTGCGGCCTCCTGGTTCCCGGCGCCCTCAGCGCCCAACACGGCCTCGTCAGCGGCGGCAGCTACGACCCGAGCGTGCCCACGCCGCGCTCCGTACTCGGCTACGAGATCGGCGAGCGTTTCACGCCCCACCACCTGATGCTGCGGTACGTGGAGGCGGTGGCGAACGCGAGCCCGCGGATCAAGCTGGATACCGTCGCCTACACGTTCGAGGGGCGCGAGGTCATGATGGTCACGGCCACGAGCGAGGCGAACCACGCGCGCCTCGCCGAGATCCGGGCCGGGATCCAGCGCCTCGCCGACCCGCGCGGCGCCTCGGCGGCGGAGCTGCAGGACGCCATCCGGCGCACGCCGGCCGTGGTCTGGCTCGGGCACACGGTTCACGGCAACGAAGCGTCCGGCGCGGAAGCGGCGCTCGCGTTGATCTATCAGCTCGCCGCAGGGCAAGATGAGGAAACGCGCACGATCCTGGACAGCCTCGTGGTCCTCATCGACCCGGTGCAGAACCCGGACGGCCACGAGCGGCACGTGCAGGACGTGATGCGGCGCCTCGGCGCGTTCGGCCCGCCGACCACGCCCGGCGCCATGATCCATTCCGGCACCTGGCCGGGCCCGCGGACCAGCCACTACCACTTCGACCTGAACCGGGACTGGTTCATCCACTCGCACCCGGAGACGCGCGGGCGGATGGAGCAGTTCCGGCATTGGTTCCCGCAGGTGGCGGCGGACCTGCACGAGATGGGGTCCAACTCCACGTACTTCTTCGCGCCGCCGATGGACCCGATCAACAAGAACATCCACGAGACGGTGTTCAAGTGGTGGGACATCTTCGCGCGCGCGAACGCGGAGGCGTTCGACCGGAACGGCTGGTCGTTCTTCACCCGTGAGGGCTACGATGAGTTCTTCCCCGCCTACGGGCCGTCCTGGCCGCTCTTCTCCGGCGCGGCGGGGATGACGTTCGAGCAGGCGTCCAGCTCCGGCGGCGCGATCCGCCGGACGGACGGCACGGTGCTCACGCTCCGGCAGGCCGTGCTCC
>CALCID010000050.1 GCA_937907535.1 uncultured bacterium
ACACACCAGCCCCACACCTCGATCAGGTGGGTCAGGATGTGCCAGGGCTATTTCGGAATGGGGATGGGTGGTGGCGGCCTCGACGATCGGTCCCGATGGCGCCGACTCGCGCGCTTTGAAGCCCACTACGACCGGTCGATTCGCGCTCGCCCGGCCCCGGTGACCGGTTCGGCGCGGGGGCCGTCGGGTGACGAGACGATGCGACGCCGGACACCACCGGTGGCCGCATCCGAAGCCCGGGCGGATCAGGGGCGCCGCGTCGCCTCCAGGCCGTGGACAGGCGCTCTCCGGACCGGCCCGGCCGGCGCAGGGGACGTCTCCCGGTTGACGCCCGCCGGACGTCGGGCGCAGATTCGGGATCCCCAATGGAGGAACGAGGATGATCCATTCAGCGATGCGTGCTGGACTCGCCGGGGTCCTGGCGACGTTCGTGTTCGTCGGCTGCGTGGAGGCGCAGGAGCCGCCGCGGCAGCAGCAGGGCGGGCCTCCCGGCCAGGCCGGCGGAGTCGTGCAGATCGGGCCGGGTGAAGACTGCCCCGCCGGGATGACGGAGGTGCGCCCGGGGCGGTGCCAGGCGCCGTCGCTCGAGCCGCCGAGCATCCTGGACTACCGTCCGCGGTCCACCCTGGTGGTGCCGGAGCATCCGGTCCCGCGGGCGAAGTACCCGGTCATCGACTACCACGGCCACCCGCGCGGCTTCCTGGACGGCGAGGACGGGCTGCGCCGGCTCGAGGCGGAGCTGGACGCGATCAACGTGCGCGTCATGGTGGTGGCCAACAACATGAGCGGGGAGGAGCTCCGCCGGGCCATCGAGCTCGTCCGTGCCTCGCCCACGATGCGGGACCGGGTCCGCTTCCTGGCGGGGATCGACTTCCGCAACGTCGGGCCGGGGTGGGCGGAGCGCGCGGTAGCCCAGCTCGAGGCGGACGCGGCCGCGGGCGCCGTGGGCGTGGGCGAGATCTCGAAGGCGCTCGGGCTCTCGATCCGCAAGGCGGACGGCTCGCGGCTCCGGATCGACGACCCGGAGCTGGACCCGGTCTGGGAGGCGTGCGCCCGGCTCGGCCTGCCGGTCTTCATCCACACCGCGGACCCGCAGGCGTTCTGGGATCCCATCGACTACCGGAACGAGCGCTGGCTCGAGCTCGCGCTCTTCCCGAACCGGCGCTATCCGCCGGAGCGGTTCCCGAGCTTCGAGCAGCTCATGGAGGAGCGGGACAACCTGATCCGGCGCCATCCGAACACGACCTTCGTGATCGCGCACATGGGCTGGCACGCGAACGACCTCGGTCGGCTCGCCAAGCTCATGGAGGAGAACCCGAACGTGTATACGGAGGTCGGCGCCGTGCTGTACGACATCGGCCGGCAGCCGCGGGTGGCGCGGGACTTCTTCATCCGGTTCCAGGACCGGATCCTGTTCGGCAAGGACGCGTTCGAGCCGTCCGAGTACCCGTACTACTGGCGGGTCTTCGAGACCCGGGACGACTACTTCGACTACTACCGGGGCTACCACGCGTTCTGGAAGCTGTACGGGATCGACCTGCCGGACGAGGTGCTGAAGAAGGTCTACTTCGAGAACGCGCTCCGGATCACGCCGGGCCTGCCGCAGGAGGGTTGGCCCCGGTAGGGTGAGCGGTCGGCACGGGGTGGACCGGCGGCGACCGGCAGGTTGGCCTGAGTGCATTGTATGGGCGGCGGCGCCTTGGGCGCGGGGGGGTTGGGGGGCTGACATGCGTGGAATTGGCTAACGCGGCTCCTGGCAAAGGGGCAACCGAGGCGGCGAGCACCGGTGCCCGATCGGGGGTTGGCGCCTGCGGCGCGGGAGCGGCGCCTTCGGCGCGGGGTTTCGCGGCTGTGCCGTACGGGCTGGCCGAGAGGGGCATCCGGGCGGCGCGTTCTGATGCCCGATCGGGGGTGGCGCCTTCGGCGGGGGAGTGGCGCCCGTTGGGCGCGGGAGCGCGGCAGGTAAGGCGCGGGACGTCGCAGAGAAGAGGGGCAACTCGATCACGAACGGAGGGCCAATGAGCCAGCTTCGATCCCTGACTACGGGCGCTGCGGCGGTGCTCGTCGCCCTGGCCGGCGCGTGTGCGTCCGCGCCCCAGGAGGAGAGCACGTCGGTGGTGATCCGGCTCGGCGTGGACACCGTGGCGGTGGAGCAGTGGGTCCGTCGCGGGGACAGCCTGAACGCCACGCTGGTCACACGCTCGCCGAGCACGGTGGTGCGGCGGCTGACGCTGTACTTCGATGACGGCGGCCGGGTCACGCGCTTCGCGGTGGCGCGGGACGGCGAGGAGCGCCAGGAGCGGGAGGTCGAGCCGGTCGGCGCGGTGCCGATCGTGAGCGGGTTCTACGCGCCGTACGCGGTGCTGCTGGAAGATGCGGCGCGCCAGGGCGGTGACTTGGCGACCGTGACCACGCTGGTCGGGCAGTCCCCCCGTTCCGTCGAGGTGCGCCGGGCGGAGGACGGCACGTTCGTGTTCACGAACCAGTTCGGTGCGGAAATGCGGGCGCGGCTGGACGCGGCGAACCGGCTCGTCTCGATCGATGCGGGCGGCGGTTCGACGGTCGAGCGGGTCGACCGGCTGGACATCGACGCGCTGGCCCGGGAGTTCGCGGCGCGGGACGCGGCGGGCACCGGGCTCGGTCCGCTCTCGCCGAGCGAGACCGTGGAGGCGAGCGTGGTCGGGGCGTCGGTCAGCATCGCGTACGGCAGGCCGGCGGCGCGGGGCCGCACGGTGATGGGCGGGCTCGTCCCGTACGGCGAGGTCTGGCGGACGGGCGCGAACGAGGAGACCCGGCTCACGACGGACCGGCCGATCATGATCGGGGATCTCCGGCTCGAGCCCGGGACGTACAGCATCTTCACGATCCCGGACCGGGAGAGCTGGACGCTGATCGTGAACCGGCAGACCGGGCAGGGCGGCCTGGCCCACGACCCCGCCCACGACGTGGGCCGCGTGCCCATGCAGGTGACCGAGCTCGACGCGCACGTGGAGCGTTTCACGATCCTGATCGAGCCCACGGCCGACGGCGGCGTGCTCCGGCTCCAGTGGGAGCGGACGGAGGCGTCGGTCCCGATCCGGCCGGCGAGGTAGGCGAGATACCGGTAGGCGGCAATGGCGAAGGGAGGGGAGAGCGCGGGCTCAACCCTCCCTGTTCGTTCGTGCCGCGGCGCTGATCGGCGCGAGGAACGCGTTGCGGGGGAGGTCCTGGAGCGCGGGCGGCGCCGGGACCCGCTTCAGCCGCAGCTCCACGTCCAGCATTGCCGCGAGCCCTGCGACCTCCCGTTCGACCTCTTCCCACCGCCCGCCGAGCTCGGAGAACGGGGCCACGCGCACGACTCCGGCGCCCTCGTCCAGCTCCCAGACGCCCGCGGCCATGCCGTCCACCACGAGGGCGGACGTCCCGTTCCCGGCGCGGTCGTAAACCCGGCCGTAGTCCGCCGCGGCCACCTGCCTGGCCCGTCCGCCGGGCGCGTACCCCATGAAGTAGGCGTCCCAGACCGGGAGCAGCCGTACGCCGCGCGCCTGCTCCGGGTCGAGCGGGCGCAGCGTGTCCAGCTCTTCGGCCGGGAGCCAGGCCTCCGCGCCGTCGATCGAAACGGAGACGATCCGGTCCCCGAGCGCCGCCAGTGCCGCGACCGCGCCCCGCTTCGTCCAGCCGGTCCAGCACTTGAGGTCGTCCACGGTGGCGGGGCCGAAGGCGCGGAGGTAGCGGAGCGCGAGGATCGTGCGGGCTTCGCCGGTATCCATGTCGGGGACGACGTCGCCTACCCACTCCTCCCATCGTGCGTAGGCGTACAGGTCGCTCCGCCACGTGCCGCGCGGCTCGGCGCGCACGAGCCGGCCGAAGCGGGCGAGCAGCGCGACCGTGTACTGGAGCGCGGACGGCGCTCCCAGCACCCGGCCTCCCAGGAGCTCCCGGATCTCCGGCACCGTGGCCGGCGGCCGACCGGCCAGCACGGCCTCGACCCGGTCCGCGAGGTCCAGGAGCTCGCGCTCGCCCAGCCCGGCGAACTTCGCAATGCGCTGGAGCGTCCGGTCCCGGGGCTCGCCCGTGCACGCGAACAGGACCGGCGCGAGCTCGACCGGCTGGACGTACGCCATCCCGCGCACGCAGCGGAGTCGGACGAGCCGCCGTCGTTCGTACAGCTCGCGGTCCAGCCCGGCCAGCCGGAATCCCTCGACCCTCGCCGCGCACGAGAGGTAGCAGGTAGGCGACGTCGCGTAGACGCCCGCCGTGGCCTCGACGGCCTCCAACGGGTCCGCCAGCCGCGCGGCAGTCAGACCCTGCTTGGCCAGGACGTGCGCCCGGGCGCGGTCGACGGGGACGGGGATCGGTGATGCCATCGAGATCGGGCCTCCGGGTGCGGGCGGCTCTACAACGGCTTCGCAAATGTACGCTCCGATCGCGCCGTGGGCACGCTCGCCGGGCGCGGCACCCCTGGGCGCAGGTTCCCGCTGGCGAGCCGCTCACGGCCGGGCCGGCTCCGACCGCAGGAGCCGCAGCGCCGCCTCGAGGGATTCGTCCCGCCCCTCGCGGATCCCCGCGATCGTCCGCTCTATCGGCACGGTCGGCCGATGGCCGACGGCGAAGTGCCGGGAGCCGTCGTGCTTCACCACGTGCATGCCGGTCCAGTAGAGCTGCCCGCCGCTCGGGAGGGTGATCCACGTCATGTTCCCGTTCGCCCCGGCCGTCGGCTGGCCGACGATCTCGCCCAGCCGGTAGTGCTCGACGATCCCCATGACGGACTCCGCGTAGCTGATCGCGGAGCCGTTCGTGAGGAAGACGGCGCGCCCCTGGAAGCGCGGCGTCCGCGGCTCGTAGGTCTCGTTGCCCACCTCGGCGCACCCGGGCGCCGGGTGGCGGTCCGGGTACACCGTCTCCAGCACGCACCCGCGGAACCACCGGACCGGCGCGTCCGTCAGATGGAAGAGGACCTGGAAGGCGTCGGCCTGGGGGTAGCCGCGTACGTCGAAGATCACGCCGGCCGCGCGGCTGAGCTCCTGGAGGCGGGGGCGGATCCGAGCCATCCCCGCGCGACGGAGGTCGACGTAGATGACGTCGCCTTCCAGCTCCGTAATGGGCTCGAGCTGCGCGGGTGCCGGCGCGGGACCGGGCTCCCGCTTCACCCGCCTTGTGAGCGTCTCCTCACCGCGCCGGAGGGTGAGCGCCGCCTCCGATCCGGCCGGCCCCTCGCCGAAGGCACGGAGGGCGACGTGGCGGCGCCAGCCTTCGGAGCCCGAGGCGAGCGCCATCGCGTCCGCCAGGATCTCGGGAGCGGGGACGCCGTCCACGGCCACGACCACGTCGCCGGCCCGGATCTGCTCCGGGTCCCGGCTCGCCGTCACCACGACCTGGCCCTCCGCCCAGTCCACCGCGATCGGCAGCCTCGCCCGGGGCGGGACCGCCGGGTGCGAGACCCGGCCGTGTCCGTCCTCGAGCGCCGCGATCATCCGCTGGAGAGCGCGGACGTGCTCCTCGGGCGAGGTTGCGGCCAGCGCGGCCGCGAGCGCGGGCCCGAGCACGTCGTTCCAGTCCGTCGAGATCTCGTCGTGGTAGGGGAAGAAGTGCTGGAGCACGGACCAGCCGACCACCACGTCCGCGGCCCGGACCCGCTCGTCATCGAGGGTGAGCTCCGCCGGGTCCACAGCCGCGAGCGTGGTCTCCAGGCGACGCAGCGCGTCCGGGTCCGCCGGCGGTTGCGTCCGCCCGTCGCGGCTCGGGAGCGTGAGCGGGAGCCGGATCCGGAGCCCGCGGCCGAGCGATGCGTCCAGGATCTCGCGGGGATCGGGGACCTTCTCGAACAGGCGGTCCGGCTGGTCCACCTCGAGGAGGGCGGCGGTCTCGCCGCGGAACGCACCATCGCGATCCGGGGCGAAGCGGAGCCACGGCTCCGGCGCGCTGGTCAGGCTCCAAGCGGCGAGGTTTTCGCCCATCAGAAACTCGAAATCCGGGTTCATGATGGGGAGCGACGTCCACGTCTCACCGTCCTCGCTCACGCTCAGCTCGAACACATCGAACCAGGCACGCCCGCTCCCCCAGACGGCCCCGCCGATGAACAGCGGCTGGCCCCGGGGGATCCGGGCGCGGATCTCGTACTCGCGCCAATCGGGGGCGGTGATCCGCTCGACGGACGCGTCGGGCCCGGAGGTGCCGGGGGAGGTGAGGAGGAGGCGGGCGTGGCCGCGCCCGGCGTCGACCTCGGTGCGCACCGCCGCGCGCAGGCGTACATGCTTGCCCGCATGCTGCGCCGCGGCCGGGACGGGCTGGAGGAAGCGCACGAGCTCCCGGCCGCCGATCATCCCGGGCCGGTTCACCCGCGTGCTGGAGTAGAACGACCAGGGGTCGGAACGGAAGCCGTAGTGTTGCCAGGCGACGTGGTCATAGCCCGCCTCGCCGCGTGCCGCTCCCGCCGCGGGCGGGGCAGCGATCGCCGGGGCGGCCGCGGCCCGGGCGCCGCTTGTCGTGTCGGTCGCCCGGAGGACGGCCGCCTCGGCTTGGGAGCCGGTCTGCCGCGCCGGGGCGGGTGTCTCCCGGATCACCGCCCTACGGGTTTCCCGGGCCGCGACGCGGGACGGGTGGCCGACCTCGAGCTCCAGCGTCGGCGCGATGGGCAAGAAGAGTTCCTTCAGCGCGTCGGCGAGCTCGGCCGGGGTCGCCCCATCCCGTACGCGCCCGGCGCCGAGGACCGCGAACCGGTTCCAATCGATCCCGGTCGCCTCGTCGCTCGGGTGGAAGTAGCGGACGTAGCCGTACAGGCGGGCGAACGCGGCCAGGTTCTGGACCGGACGCGCGTGCTCGGGCACCACTGCGGCGTCAGGGCCGGTGGTCGCCTGGCCCGGCGCGCAGGACGCTCCGAGAACGCTCAGCGCGCCCAGGAGGGTGAGGCGGGCCAGGGGCGCGCCGCGGGTCGGACGGCGGACGGCAGGCTGTCGTGCCGATGGGCTCATTGGCGCCTCCCGGTGTCGGGTCCATCATGGAACGAACGACGTGCCCGATCAGGGACGGGTTTCAGGTCGGTCCCCGTATGGCTCGATCGATGGGGCACGGTGACGGACGGTGGGGTACGGGGTGTGCTCGACAAGCGATCGGGGAGTTGCGGGTCAGAGCGGGTGCGACGTGGCGCGGCTGGCCATTCCGGGGCGCGGGGACGTGGGCGTGCCCGCGGCAAGCTGCTGGAACGCGGCGGGCGGAGGAGCCGCTGACCACAGGTCTTTGGACGTTGCTGCGCTTGGACTCGGAGGTGCCGACGCCTTGACACTCGCCTCGCGGATCGAGCAGCGCGGTTCCATGGCTCGATCGAGCCCCCGACGATCGGACAACTCCCAACAAGCCAACTCGTCGAACACGACCTGGCGCTGAGGCCAAACGGCTCACCGGCGGGCGGTGGAGTCAGACCGCAGCACGGTGGCCCTGGATGCCGCTGTCGGTGATTGGTTACGGGGGGCCGGACGCACAATTCGTCCCCGATGGCGGAAGAGCAGCGAGCGGGCGGCGTTCTCTCAGGCGGTGTTCCCGCGCTCGGCGGCGCTTCGCCGCTGGGCGCGGTCGGCGGAGAGGGGCGGCTGCCGCTGCGGATGTCCGAAGGTCGGTGTGGGGGGCAGAACAGGCCGCCCGGCCCACCGTCGGTCCTGGGACCGAGTGAGCCGGGCGGCGTTCGTGCGCGGGCCGTACGGCCGGGTCAGTTCGACGCTTCCGCCAGCTCCCGGGTGGCCGCGGCCATGGCGCGGACGCGGTCCGGGTCGGTGGAGCGGGCCACGTCGGCGTCCATCTCCGCCGCGAGGGCGAGGAGTCGCTGGCGGCGTGCGGCGCCCGACGTCGCCTCCGCCTCATCCAGGGCGGCCGCGATGGCGGACGTGCGCGCCTCCGGCAGGCCCCGGTTCCGGATGAGCTGGTCCAGGTACGCGCGGACCACCGGGAACGCGGGCGGCCAGACGATCTTCGGCTGGCTCTGCGGGTTGTACTCCTCCATCCGCACGAGCTTCGCGGCCTCGATCTCGTTCTTCGAGAGGTACTCGTTCGGGACGAGCTCGAGGATGTCCAGCCCGCGGGCGAGCTCGGAGGAGTAGATGTAGCCGTTGTACCAGTAGGCGCCCCACGAGCCGCCCATCACGAGCTGCTCATCGTCCACCGGCCCGCGGTCGAAGTACGCGATCTCGAAGGGGTTGTCCGGGTCCGTGAAGTCGAAGACGTTGACCCCGCCCTGGTACCAGCCCTGGACCATGATGTTGCGGCCGGGCACGGGGATCAGCCCGCCGTTGTGGGACACGCAGTTCTCCGTGTCGGTCTGGGCGGCCATCATCTTGACGTAGCCGTGCTGGCGGAACTTCCCGTTCTCGATGGTGAGGACGGTGTTGCCGCCGAGGCGGACCGGGTCGCCGAGGCGGCAGCGCGGCGCGGTGCCGCCGCCCCACTCGTCGGTGAAGACGACGATCCGGCCGTCGTTGCTGAACACGGCGGTGTGCCAGAGCGAGAAGTTCACGTCCGAGAGCGCGTCCAGGCGGACCGGGCGCTCCGGGTCGGTCACGTCGAGCAGGATCCCGAAGGTGCCGCACGCGCCGGCCACGAGGTTGTAGGCCGGGTACGCGGTCACGTCATGGCAGCCGCGGGGCCCGAGGGTGCGCGCGGCGGGCGACCCCTCGTCCACCGGGATCCCCGCGCGCCCCGGCGGACGGGGCAGCCCCTCGAAGATCCGGGCGTAGCCGATCACCTCCGACTTCTCGGGCGCGTCGAGCGGCACGCGGATGATGTCCACCCGGTAATGCGCGGTGTTCGGGTTCTCCGAGACCGGCCCGTCCGAGCACTCCGGCATCTCCGCCGGGTCCCGCACCGCCGCGGAGCCGCCCACGTAGATGTAGATCACGTTCTCGTCCGTGGGGTGCGGCACGATCGTGTGCGTGTGGGAGCCGCGGCAGGTCTGGACGTTCTTGATCAACCGCGGGTTGCGCGGATCGCTCACGTCGAAGATCCGGACGCCGCGCATCCGGTCCTTCCCGTCCTCCACGCCCTGGGTGCCGCAGTCGTTCCGGGAACGCGGCGACTCCGCGGAGATGAAGAGCAGGTTCCCGTAGATCGAGGGATCGCCCTGGTCCGTGGCGCAGACAACCTTGCTCACCAGCTCGGGCTTCGCCGGGTTGCTCACGTCCCAGATCATGAACCCGCTGAAGTTGCCCTGGTAGACCAGGTTCCCGCGGAAGGCGAGGTCCGAGTTGATGAACGTGAGGCCACGGGCCGAGTCGAACTCCGGCGGCTTCGGCGTATACGAGACGAGCCGCATGTTCCAGAGCGCGATGCCCGCGTCGTTGTACCTCCCCGCGCCGAGGCCGACGCGCGGGTCGTCCAGCGTGGCCACGGTGTCGGCCCGGGGCTGGGAGCCGAGCGTGCGCTGCTGGGCCGCGAGCGGGGCGGGGGTGCTGTAGGCGACGACGGCCGCCGCCGCGATCGCGGCGAACGCGACGCGCGCCGCGTAGGCGACGTCGCCTCGAACCATGCGCGCTCCGCGCGTGAAGATGCTGGCCCTGGTCCGGCGTGCGGCTGCGGCGCCGCTCTCCGCGCTTCCTCTCATCGGGATCCGCTCCCTCCAGTGTTGGCGAGCATGTCCAGCATGCCCTGCATGACGTAGATCTCGTCGCGCTGGTCCGCGTCGACGTCCGTTGCGAACCGGAACAGGTCCGGGTCCTGCGCCGCGCCCGGGGTCCGGAACAGCTCCTCGACCATTTCGAGCGCGCCGCGGTGGTGGTTGATCATGAAGAAGAGGAACAGATGGTCGAACTCGCGGCCGCGGGCGGCGTCGAGCTGCGCCATCTGCTCCGGGGTCAGCATGCCGGGCATGAGCATGTTGCGGCGGTAATCCTCGTCCGGCACGACCTGGCCGCGCTCCCTGAGCCACTGCTCCATGAGCTGGATCTCGTCGAGCTGGGAGATCTCGATCTTCGCGGCCAGTTTCCGGACCGCTTCCCCGGCTCCATGCGTGGGGGCCATACGGGCCATCTCGATGGCCTGGAGATGGTGCCCGATCATGTCCTGCATGAAGCGGACGTCGGCCACCGTGTAGCCGGGGCCGGCCGTCGCGGGGAGGGAGCCGTGGCCGTGGCCATGCCCGTGGCCCTGCGCCTGAGCGTGGCCGTGCATCTGGCCGTGGTCGTGGGCCTGCGCCTGCCCGTGCTCCTGGTGCTGGCCGTGGCCCTGTCCGTGTGCGACGGTGTGCGTGTCCGCGTCGCCGGGCCTCGGCACGTCCCCGGCCGGGCCGCCGCCGCGCGCGCTGCACGCGGCCAGCGGGAGGATCGCGGCGAGGGCAGCGAGCCGGAGTGTTCGACTGGAGAGCCGTCGCCCGGCGGAGCCGAACCCGCCGGACCGCCGAGTGCTTTCGCGCATTGCGCCTCCGTTGTGCGGGATGGTTCTGGGACAAAATAGGTTGGATGGGGCGGGGAAGCAAAGGGAAAGGCGCGGAGGGGTGGGAAGGGTTGAACGCCTGGCCGCCGAGGTCGCGGAGCTCACGGGTGAAACGAAGACGGAGGCGATCCGCGTGGCGCTCCTCGAGCGGCGGGCCCGCCTGCGGTTCCGGATCGCGGACCGGGCGCGCATGGATCGGATCCTCCGTTTCCTGGAAACCGAGGTGTGGCCTCGCATCCCGGAAGACCAGCTCGGCCGTGCCCCGGACCGTGAGGAACGGGAGCGGATCCTCGGCTACGGGGAGGAAGGCGTATGATCCTCGACACGTTCTCGCTGCTCGCGATCGTGTTCCGTGAACCCGGCTTCGAGGAGCTGCTGGAGCGGATCCGTCGGGCGCCGGTAGTTGCCGCCGGCACGCCGACGTTGGCGGAAACGGGGATCGTGCTGCACGCGCGGTTGGGCGAGCGGTCGCGCGGCCTACTCGAGCGACTCCTGGACGAGCTCGGCGTGGAGGAGATCCCGTTCGGCGAGTTGCACTGGCGGGAGGCGGTGGAGGCGTATCGCCGCTTCGGCAAGGGTCGGCACCCGGCGGGCCTGAACTTCGGTGATTGCCTGACGTACGCCACGGCGCGGCTGACGGGGGGGGGCGTTGTTGTACACTGGGGAAGATTTTGGGCGGAAGGATTTGGAGGGGGGTGAGGGGAGTCGCTAGATCCTCCGAGTAAACCGCCTTCCACAGCGGG
>CALCID010000051.1 GCA_937907535.1 uncultured bacterium
GGCGTACCCCCGACCGCAGGTCCCGATTCACCAAATGTGCGGGAGAACCCATTTTTCGATCGCCATTGACAGCGCACCGCGACGGCGGCAGCGCATCCGCGGGACTTGACCGGGCCGGGCACTTGACCCGGCCGGCGGATCCGCGGGAAGGTAAGAGGCGTTCATGGGACCGAGGCCGGAGACCGGCCGCGTGCTTCGGGCGCCCTGGACCGGGGTCGGGCGGACCGTCTTTCGGTAGTCGTGAGACGGGGAGCGGGCGTCGTTCGAGGCGTGGCGTGATGGGGCCCGCACGATCACGACGTCGGCAGGCCGTCCGGAACGGTCCGGGCGAAGCGATCGGGCGGACCGGCCCCGGCAGCGCACGCAGGGCGTGCGCTCGAGCCGCGACCGGTCCCGAGGCCCCGCCCGCCGGGCCCGATGATGCAGCGGCCCGGTCAATGCACCGGACGCCCGAAGGCGTCCGGCCGCCACCTGGAGGACGGAGGATGAGCGACATCCACGCAAAACCCGTGAAGGAGGCGATCTCCTTCGTGATCCGCCATCCGGAGTCGCCGGAGCGCATCCTGGTGGTGCTGCGGCCGCCGGATGACCCGGACCTGCCCGATGTCTGGGGGCTTCCCGCCGGGAGCCGCAGGCCCGGGGAATCGTGGGAGGATGCGGTGCGGCGAGCCGGGATCGACAAGCTGGGCGTGCGCCTCGACGTGGGACGCGAGCTGCGCCGGGGATCCGTCGAGCGTCGTGCCTACACCCTCACCATGCGCCTCTACGAGGCCAGCATCGCGGAAGGCGAGCCGTCGGTGCCCCAGCCGCACCCGGAGGTGACGCAGTACCGGACGTGGAAGTGGGCGACGAGCGACATCCTGCTCCCCGCCGCCGACCTGGGTTCGCTCTGCTGCCGACTCTGTCTGGAGGCCGAGGCGGAGGCCGGGAGCGGCCCCGGGGAGGAGTCCGGTACGGGCCCGTAAACGGCGACGCCCGGCGGGCTTCGCGGCGGTGCGCCGCGGGTGCGGCCGGGGCGCGGGTACCGGTCCCGATGGACCACCTCGTCGCCTCGGCCGCGTCGCCGCGGCGGGCCCGGACGTACGCGGAGACACGTCCCGAGGCCGTGCCTGCCGGGCGCGTCGGCGAGCACCCGGCGGGGACACGTTCCGGCCGCTCCGGATCGCCCGCCCCGCCCCGGCCGACGCTCAGCCCGTCCAGCCCTCGAGGATCCTCTCCAGGTCTTCCTTGTGCCGCGTCTCATCCGAGACGATCTGCTCTAGATCCACCCGCAGCCCGACCTCCCCCGCCGCCTCCGCCTGTTTGATCCGCTGCGTGTAGCGCTCGATGGTGTCCACTTCGGCCTGCAGGGCGAGCTCGATGATCTCCCGGTTGTCCCGGGAAAGGGGCACCTCGGCCGGCCGCGCCGTCGGCTCGCCGCCGAGCGCCACGATCTTGTGGGCCAGGAACTTGGCGTGCTTCAACTCGTCCGCGATCTCGTCCTCGAGGAAATCGGACAGCTCGACCCGTAACGGTCCGCTCACCAGCCGGGAGTACAGCAGGTAGCTGATGATCGCCTGGTACTCGTGGGCCAGGTCGTCGTTCAGCCCCTGGATCAACGCCTGCCTCGCACCGTCGATGGCCATGTTGCCTCCTGCGCCAGTTGGTGGGGGTGCTCAGGGACTGATCATGGCGAGAAGCGTACCGTGGAGGTGGTCGGCGCATCCCTCTTGCATCGGGTGTCGGGGCTGGTTACGTTAGTTGAGATTGAGTTTCAATCTCTGGAGGACAGCGCACGGACGCTGGCTTTGCACGCACGTTGGAGCGAGAGCGAGATGGACGCACGGGTACGGGAGCTGGTCGCGCAGATGCCGACGGCCTGGCTCGAGAACTACGTTGAGTGTTTTGAGGCGGGCCGGGTGCAGAAGCATCCGCAGGCGCGGTTCGTGAACGAGCGCGGGGAGTGCTGCCTGGTCGCGGCGCTGGCGGGCGCGCGGGACGCGGCGTCCTTCGTCCGGTCGGAGCACTGGGTGCAGTTCCTGGGGACCGGGCTGGAGCAGCTCTCCCGTATGTTCGAGAGCCGGCGCCTGACGGGGCAGGAGCTGTACGAAGAGGTGCTGCTGGCGCTGACGGAGCGCCGTGGGGCGCGGGCGCCGGTCCAGGCGGAGGCTGCGGCCGGAGCGTCGGCGGGGAACTGAGCCGGTCCGGCCGCCGGCACGGGCTGCGGGCACGCGGCAGGGCGGATCCCGGCGCCGGTTGCATTGCGAGGCGACGTCGGTCGAGCGCGTGACGCGCGGGGATCGACGTCGCCTCTTCATTCCTCCTCCCCGGCGACGTAAGTTCCCTCCGGCCGCCGGGGCGCGGGCGGGCCTCCACGGTTCCGCCGGCCGCGCGGCGGTCCAGTCCGGCCGAAGGGCGCTCGATCCACGCGCGCACGGGCCGGGCCCGATCCCACGAATGCACGATCCAGACGAACGCTCGGGATGGCGGCAAGGATAATTCTCCTCGTAGGCACGAAGCGAGGATTGTTCCGGATCGAATCGGATGCGAGCCGGGAGCGGTGGACGGTTTCGGAGCCGTTCCTTGTGGGCCGGGAGGTCTATCACGCGTTCCTGGACCCGCGGGACGGCAAGACCGCGTGGGCCGCGTCCGACCACGCGGTGTGGGGCGCGCACGTCCACCGCAGCGACGACCGGGGCCGGGAATGGACGGTCCTGGAGACCGCGCCCCATCACGCGGACGAACGCGGCTTGAAGGCCATCTGGCATCTCGCCCCGGGCCACACGACGCAGCCGGACACGCTGTACGCCGGGATCGAGCCGGCGGGGCTGTTCGTGAGCCGCGACCGGGGCGGGAGCTGGGAGTCGGTCCGCGGGCTGAACGACCACCCGACGCGGGACACCTGGCAGCCGGCGGGGGGCGGTCTGGCGCTCGGCTCGATCGTCGTGGACCCGCGGACGGAGCGACGGATCTACTGCGCGCTCTCGGCGGGAGGCGTGTACCGCTCGGAGGACGGCGGCGAGACCTGGACCCCGGCGAATCGGGGGACGCGCGCCGATTTCCTACCGCAGCAGTACCCGGAAACGGGGCAGTGCGTCCACCGGCTGCTGCTCCACCCGGCGCGGCCGGACCGGCTGTACCAGCAGAACCACTGCGGCGTGTACCGCTCGGACGACCGGGGCGAGAGCTGGATCGAGATCACGGACGGTCTCCCCAGCGAGTTCGGCTACGCCCTCGCCGTGGACCCGTCGGACCCGGACTGCGCGTTCGTGATCCCCGAGGAATCGAGCCACATGCGGACGACGGTGGGCGGCAAGCTGCGCGTCTACCGGACGCTGGACGGGGGCAGCACGTGGCATCCGCTGACCCGGGGCCTGCCGCAGGAGAACGTGTACGTGACGATCCTGCGGGACGCCATGGACACCGACACGCTGGATCCGTGCGGGGTGTACTTCGGGACCTCCAGCGGGCACCTGTTCGCGAGCCGGGACCGTGGGGAGACTTGGACGCTGGTGGCCGGCTTCCTCCCTCGGATCCTTTCCGTGAGTGCGGCGGTAATCGAGGATTGAATCGAGCGGCCGCCCCCGGGGCATGGGGGTTGCGCCTCGGAACGGGGCACGTCGAACGGGGGCGAGCCATGGACTACGATCGACCGTTCTGGGCGCACGAGCGATGGGGGTCGGGGTGGGTGCCGCGCAATCCGTCGTGGAACGAGCTGCACGACTACGACTTCGAGATCCGCGGCCCGTACCGGACCGGGAAGCTGCTGGACGCGTACATGGACTGGCGGGAGTTCCGGCGGGTGGAGCGGCGGTGGCTCGAAGAGCGCGGGCGGGACCCGGACGCGCCCATCGACGCGACCGAGCAGCTCCTGCGCTGGCGGGAATGGCAGCGGGCGAAGCGGCTCGGCCGCGAGCCGGAGTGGCTCAGACGGCCTCGATCCGGTCGAGGGCGAGGCCCAAGGTGGCCGCGAGCAGGCCTGTAGTCCGTCCCCCGGCCCGGTCCAGGACCTCGTCGAGGGCGTCCCCGATGGTTCGGTCCACGGCTTCGAAGATGACCGCGTCCGCGGGGCGCGCGTCGTCCTCCATCAAGTAGCTGAACGTCCGGGCCATTCCGCAGTTCGCCAGGAAGTCCGGCAGAATGGAGAAGCGGCGGTCCGCGCTCTCCTGGACGCGGGTCGAGCCGATCTTGACCTCAGGGAACGGCTGGTTCGCGCCACAGGCGATGAGGCGCACGCCGGCCGCGTGGAGGCGATCCAGGCGTTCGCTGCCGAGGGATCCGGAGACCGCGGCGGCCACGAACACGTCCGCGGGGGTGGCCCAGAACGCGTCGCGGTCCGGGCCGTAGCGGAGCCGCGGGTCGCCGGGCGGGAGCATGCGGTTCACCCGCCGCCGCATCAGGGATTCGACCTCGGCGGCGTCCAGCCCACGGGGCTCGATCAGGACCTTCTCCGCGTCCGCGATGCCGACGATGCGGGCGCCGGCGCGGGCCAGGTAGAGGCCGCAGCTCGCGCCGACGTTGCCGAACCCTTCGAGGAGCACGCGAACCCCGCGCAGGTCCTGGCCCTGGCGAGCATAGAAGCGGCGCACGGCGGTGGCCACGCCGTATCCGGTGATCATGTCGGACACGGTGAAGGGGCAGCCATCGAGGGCGCGCGGCTCCGTGACGGGCGCCTTGACCCCCTCGTCGAGCAATCGGATCGCGCGCTCGAACCGGTCCGGTCCGGGGTCCAGGTGGCCGCGGACGATCCCTTCCTGGGGGTGGCGGATCCCGAGCCGCTCACAACAGGGGATGACCTCCGAGACCTCATCCACGTTGAGGTCCCCGCCGGTGCCGTAGCAGGCGCGGAGGTAGGGGGAGATGGCCCGGTACCATCGCTCGAGCACGTCGCGCTTGCGCGGGTCGGCGGGGTCGAACGCGATCCCGGCCTTCGCGCCGCCGATCGGCGGCCCGGAGAGCGCGAACTTGAGCTCCATGGTCTTGGCGAGGTAGACAACCTCGCGGGGGTCGAGGGCGAGGCGCATGCGGGTGCCGCCGCCGGCCGCGCCGCCGCGGAGCGAGTTGATGACGAGCCAGCCGCGGGCGCCGGTCTCGGGGTCGGTCCAGCCGACCGTGAGCGCCGGGGGGCGCCGGAGGAAGGCGCGGTATCGCTTCCACATGGCCTCGGCGGGGTCGCCGGGGCCGCGCCTCGGTACGGGCGGGAGCACGGCCGGCCGGTTCATACGACTGCCTTCCCCGGGACCGGTTCCACCAGGACCTCCATCACGCCGCCGCACACCGCCGGGCTCCACGAATCGACCGGGTCGGTCAGCATGACCTTCACCAGCCGGGCCGATCCGGTCTCGATCACCGAGCGGGCCGCGTCGATCACGTCCGCCTCCCCGCAACCGCCGCCGATCGTGCCGATGAGGCCGACCTCCGGGTCGATCAGCATCTTGCTCCCGGCGTGGCGCGGCGTGGAGCCGCGGGTCCGAACCACGGTCGCCAGGGCAACGGTGCGGCCGGCGCGCGCCGCTTCGAGCACGGCGTTCAAGACTCCCGTATCATCCATGGCGGGGCTCCTGGGGCAGTAGTCGATCCAGCACCCGTTCCACGCGGTGCAGCGGTCTCGCGGCGGGGATGGCGTCGCCGTCTTCGCGGGCGTGCACGGCATCCCCGCGCCGGAGCTGGATCAGCTCCGCGGCGATGCTGACGGCGATCTCCTCGGGCGTCTCGGCGCCGATGTCCAGGCCGACGGGCGCCCGGACGGAAGCCAGCCGCTCCCGGGCCACGCCCGCGTCCAGCAGCGCCTGGAACGCGGCGCGGACGCGCCGGCGGCTGCCGATCATGCCAATGTAACGCGGCTGCACGTCCGCGTGCATGAGCCGGTACAGGCAGTCGTAATCGTACTTGTGGGCGCGGGTCACCAGGAGCACGTGGGTACGGCGGCCGAGGGGCACGTCCCGGAACGGGTCGGAGAAGTCCATCCGCCGCACGGTGGCTTCGGCCGGGAACCGGTCCGGCGTGGCGAACTCCTCCCTGTCATCGAGCACCGTGACCCGATAGCCGAGCATGACGCCGAGCCGGGCGAGGGGGACCGCGATGTGGCCCGCGCCGACGATCAGCAGCTCTTCGGGCGGCAGGTGCGCCTCCGCGTAGAGCAGGTGCTCCCGGCCGCCCGCCTGCACGGTCACGGTCCGCGCACCGCCGTGCTCCAGCGCCGCGCGGCCGAGGGCGACGCCGGCGGCGTCCAGCTCGCCGTCCCCGAGCGTGCCCGTGACCGTGCCGTCCTCCCGGACCAGGATCCGGGCCGCGGGTCCGCCTTCCTCCCCGGGAATCCGCGCGACCACGGCCACGGCCGGTCCTCCCCGGCGCGCCTCCAGCGCCGCGGCCGCGGCGTCCAGTACGGTGACGCTCACGCGGCCCCCCTTTCATGGGCGAGGCGCTCGTGGCGTGCCGCACCCGAATCGGACGTCTGCTGGACGTATTCGCTCGGGGCCCGGCCGAAGTGGCGCCGGTACTCCTCCGGCGTATCGATGTCCGCCACGATGCCGGGGTCCTCGACCGGCAGGTCGAGCACGGCGCCCCCCAGCGAGGCGACGAGGCTACGTGCGCCCTCGGGGAGCGGGCCGGCGAGTCCTCGGTCGAGCACGGCGCGATCGAAGAGCGTGGGGTGCCCGGGCCGGCCGGCGAGCACGGGCCGCACCACCGGCGGCCGGCGCTCGGCGAACGCCCGGATCAGTTCCGCGACGGAGGCGGCCCGGACGAGAGGGTGGTCCACCGGGAGGACGAGGACCCCGATGACGTCGCCTGGAAGCATACGCAACGCGAGCCGGAGCGAGTCCGCCTGCTCCGAGCCCGGGTCCGGGTTCCGGGCGACGACGGCCCCGGCCGCCTCCGCGGCGCACGCCTCCTGCTCTGCCGCGGCCGGCACCACGGCGATCACGGGCGAGCAGCCGCCCACCCGCAAGGCGGTCACGGCCCGGGCGATGAACGGCTCACCGCCCGCATCGAGCAGCGCCTTGGACCGGCCCATGCGGGAGGACCGGCCCGCGGCCAGGACGATCCCGGCGACCGTCGGCCCGGCGGTCCGTCCGGCGTTCTGTCGATTCACGGTACCTCCGGAGACGGCGTCACCGATGGTGAAAAGTGGCCCGGGCTTCGCGGGTCCGTCAACCCGCCGGGGCGCCGTCCTGCTTGACCGCTCCTCACGGGGCCCATAACCTTGTACCCTCGGGGCGGGGCCGGATGGGGCGCCACGCATCTTTTTGCTCGGGAACACGATGCACGAGATCGTCACGCTCGTGGTGAACAGGGACGTCCGGCCGGTGGGGGTCCCCTCGCACTACACGCTGCTGGAAGCCCTGCGGTACGGGCTGGGGCTGACCGGCACCAAGCAGGGGTGCGACAAAGGGGACTGCGGCGCGTGCACCGTGCTCCTGGATGGCGAGCCGGTGCTCTCCTGCCTGACGCCGGTGTGGGAGGCGGAGGGGCGGGAGGTGCGGACCGTGGAGGGGCTCGCCGGCCCGGGTCGGCTGCACCCGCTCCAGGATGCGTTCGACGTGTGCGGCGCGGCGCAGTGCGGGTTCTGCACGCCGGGGATCCTGATGTCCGCCGTCGCGCTCCTCGAGCGGAACCCGAACCCGACGCGGCAGGAGATCCGGGAAGCGCTGGCCGGCAACCTGTGCCGGTGCACCGGCTACACGAAGATCCTGGACGCGGTCGAGCTCGCGGCGGCCAGGATCGCGGAGGCGGCGGGGGCTTCCGGATCCGCATCCGCCGGGGGGCAGGGCGGGCGGCCCGGAGAGGCGGTCGCCGCCGGAGCGCGGGCTCCTGAGGGTCCGGATACCGCGGGCGAGCGGGAGGGCGGCGCATGAAGGTCGAAGAATTCCGGGAAAAGCAGGCGGCCGCGGCGGTCCCCGAGGCCGAGCTGGCCACACTCGTGGAGCGGGAGTTCTCGACCATCGGCCGGCGGCTGCGCAAGGTCGACGGCGCGGACAAGGTCACGGGCCGGGCGCTCTACACGGACGACATCGCGCTCCCCGGGATGCTGCACGGGAAGATCCTGCGCTCGCCGCACCCGCACGCCCGCATCCTCTCCATCGACACGTCCGCTGCCGAGGCGCTCCCCGGCGTCCACGCGGTGATCACGGGCCGGGACATGCCGGTCCAGTACGGGATCATCCCCTGGACGCGGGACGAGGAGCCGCTGTGCGTGGACCGGGTGCGCTACGTGGGGGATGCGGTGGCGGCGGTGGCGGCGGTGGACGAGGACACCGCGATCCGGGCGCTGGACCTGATCCGGGTGGAGTACGAGCCGCTCCCCGCCTACCTCGACCCCGAGTCCGCCCTTGCCGGGGACGCGGTCCCGATCCACGAGCCGAAGCGGCCCGGGAGGAACGGCAACGTCACGAAGCACGTCCGCCTGGAATTCGGCGAAGTGGATCGGCTGATGGCCGAGAGCGAGGTGGTCATCGAGGGCGAGTACTTCTTCGAGGGCACGACGCACACGCCCATCGAGCCGCACTGCGCGATCGGCTACTACGACCCGTCCGGCAAGCTGACCGTCTGGTCCGCCACCCAGGTGCCGCACTACCTGCACCGGGAGCTGGCCCGCGTCCTGGATCTGGATGTGGCCCGGGTGCGCGTGGTGCAGCCCGCGGTGGGCGGCGGGTTCGGGGGCAAGTCCGAGCCCTTCGACCTCGAGTTCTGCGTGGCGCTGCTCTCCATGCGCACGGGCCGGCCGGTGAAGATCCTGTATACCCGGGAGGAGGTCTTCTACGCGCACCGGGGCCGGCACCCCATGAAGATGCGCTGTCGGCTCGGCGCGGACCGGTCCGGCCGGATCCTGGCCGTGGACCATCGGACGTTGATCGATGGCGGGGCGTACGCGTCGTTCGGGCTGGTCACCACCTACTACTCGGGGCAGCTCCTGACCGCGCCGTACGCGTTCGGCTCGTACCGGTTCGATTCGACCCGGGTCTACACGAACAAGCCGGCGTGCGGCCCGAAGCGCGGGCACGGCTCGGTCCAGCCGCGGTTCGCGTTCGAGGTGCAGCTCGACAAGCTCGCCGAGGCGCTCGGCATGGACCCGATCGAGCTCCGGCGGCGCAACTTCCTGGGCTCGGGAACGCGGACGGTGAACGAGCTGCGGATCACGTCCAACGGGTTCCTGGCGTGTCTGGATGCGGTGGAGCGGGCCAGCGGGTGGAAGGAGCGGTTCCGCAAGCTGCCGTACGGGCGGGGGCTGGGGGTGGCGGGGTCGTGCTACATCTCGGGGACGAACTACCCGATCTACCCGAACGAGATGCCCCAGTCCGCGGTGCAGATCCAGATCGAGCGTTCGGGGCGGGTGACGGTGCTGAGCGGGGCGTCGGACATCGGGCAGGGGTCGAACAGCGTCGTCGCGTACATCGTGAGCGAGGAGCTGGGCGTGCCGCTGGAGTACGTGCGGGTGCACGCGGCGGACACGGACCTCACGCCGGTGGACCTGGGCGCGTACTCCTCCCGCGAGACGTTCATGGTCGGGAACGCGTGCATCGACGCGGCAAGGAAGCTGGCCGACCAGGTGAAGGCGGCGGTGGCGGAGGCGTGGGAGGTGCCGGCGTCCCGGGTCGCGCTGGCCGGCGGCTGGGCGTTCGACTCCGCGGACACGGCCCGGAAGATGCCGATCTCCGAGGCGTTCAACCTGGCCGAGGCGCGCTTCGGGACGCTCGGCGCCGTGGGCTGGTACAACACGCCGAAGGACATCCACGGCGAGTACCGCGGCGGTACGATCGGTGCGTCACCGGCGTACTCGTTCACCGCGCACGTGGCGGAGGTGTCGGTGGACGTGGAGACCGGGTTCGTCACCGTGGAGAAGATCTGGATCGCGCACGACTGCGGGCGGGCGCTGAACCCGGTGCTGGTCGAGGGGCAGATGGAGGGCTCGGCGTACATGGGCTTCGCCGAGGCGCTCATGGAGCAGCAGATCTTCAAGACGGCGGAGCAGGGGCGGGAGGGGCTGCACAACGGGCCGTCGCTCCTGGACTACCGGATCCCGACGTCCCTCGACACGCCGGAGCTGGAGTCGTTGGTCATCGAGAGCGTGGACCCGGAGGGCCCGTACGGGGCGAAGGAAGCGGGCGAGGGTCCGCTGCATCCGTCGATCCCGGCGATCGCGAACGCGATCTTCGACGCGGTGGGCGTGCGCATGGACTCGCTGCCGTTCTCGCCGCCGCGGGTCTGGAAGGCGCTCCAGGACGGGAGCGCGCGGGAGCGTTGGGAAGCCGCGCGGAGGACGGGTGCGCGAGTGAGCCTGAGCCGGGCGACGTCGCCTGTGCGAGCGTGACGGCGAAGCGGCCGGTCACCCATACCCGGAGCCGGGCGCCGGTGCGTGTCCGAGGCGTGCCGGTGCCGGCCCGAACCACGACGCGAGGCGCCGCGGGAGTCACGCGGCCGCGCTGGAACGGGGTGGATCGGCATGGACGTGTTCGAAGCGATCCGCCAGCGGCGGACGGTCAAGGAATACGGGCTTCGCCGGGTGAGCCGGGAGGAGATCGAGCGGATCCTGGAGGCGGCGGTGCACGCGCCGCGGCGCGGTCCCGCGGACCCCTGGGGCTTCTACGTGTTGGGTGAGCAGGCGCGGCGGGGCTACGGCCGGATCCGGGCGCGGGTGAAGGCGAAGGGCGAGGATCCGGCGAAGGCCGAGGAGATCCGCGCGCAGATCGTGACCCAGACAGAGTCCATACCGGCGCTGATCGCCGTCTCGTGCTACATCGACGTGGACCCGGTCCGGCGGGACGAGGACTACGCGGCGACGTTCATGGCGATCCAGAACCTCATGCTGGCGGCCACGGCGCTCGACCTGGGCACGCACATCCGGACGGGCCGGATCCTGGAGGACGATGAATTCCGGGCCATTCTCGGAGTGCCCCGCGACCATCGGGTCGTGGCCATGATCGAGCTCGGCGAGCCGAAGGATGCTCCCGGGCCGCGGCGGCGAACGCCGGCGTCGGAAAAGACTCGTTGGCTCCCCTGAGGATCGAACCACATGCTGAGACTGGCGCCGTTCCGCTACCACCGTCCCCGCACCCTCGACGAGGCGCTGGGGCTGCTTGCCGAGAAGGGGGGTGAGGCGCTCCCCATCGCCGGGGGGACCGACCTGCTCCCGAACATGAAGCATCGGCTCGTGGCGCCCGCGGAGCTGGTGGCGCTCAAGCAGCTCGCGGAGCTCCGGGGGGTCGATGAAAGCGACGTCGCGTTGTCCATCGGCGCGTGCGAGACGCTGAGCTCCGTGGCCCGCGACCCTCGCGTGCGGCAGTACTTCCCTTCGCTGGCGCGGGCGGCCGGGAGCGTGGCCGGGCCGCAGCTCCGGAACATGGGCACGCTGGGCGGGAACCTCTGCCTGGACACGCGCTGCACCTACTACAACCAGACCTATTTCTGGCGGAAGGCGCTGGGGTTCTGCCTGAAGAAGGACGGCCAGGTCTGCCACGTGACGCGGGTCGGCAAGAAGTGCGTGGCGGCCCATTCGGCGGACACGCCGCCCGTGCTCATGACGCTCGGCGCCACCGTCGAGCTGGCCTCCGCCGCTGGCCGGCGCACGGTGCCGGTGACCGAGTTCTTCGTGGCGGACGGCGTGGCGAACACGGTGCGGCGTCCGGGCGAGCTCGTCACCCGGATCACGATCCCGCTGCCAGGCCCGGGGCTCCGCACCTCCTACCAGAAGCTCCGGCAGCGCAACGCCATCGACTTCCCGCTCCTCTCGGTGGCCGCGGCCGCCGAGCTGGAAGGCGACGATGTGGTGCGCGACCTCCGCGTCGTCGTCTCCGCCCTCGGGTCCCGGCCCCGGGTCCTCACCGGGCTGGAACGGATCGCCGTGGGCCGGCGGATTACCGATGAGGACGTGATCGAGGGCGTGGCCGAGCGCGCGTTCCAGCAGTGCCACCCGCTGGCGAACATCACGGTGGACCCCGACTGGCGGCGGGCCATGGTGCCGGTGTACGTCCGACGCGCCCTCGCCGAGCTGGCGGGCGCCGCGGCGGTGGCGGCGTAGCCGCGGGCGTCGAGAACCCGACGTCGCCTGCGCTCGCGCCTTCGTTCCGCGGGTCCGGGCGCTCGGCCCGCCCGTATCTCGTGGACCGTCCCCGCCGAGCCAGCCGACTTCCCACCTGTCGGGCACATTCGATGAGAGGCCCGGATCCGGGGCCGCGGCGCACGGTGACCGGTGCGGCGGGCGTCCAAGCGCGCAACCGGTTGCGCGGGACCGGCCCGGGGTCGGCCGGATGGCCGCTCCCATGCACGACGGCGATGCGCCGCACACCGTGGTGTGCGGGCTGGCCGATCGCGTCCGGGGATCGCGGGGAACGCTCCCGGGGCCGCGGCACGCATGACGATGGCCGCACGCGCCACAGGGGAGGCGCGGCCCCGGAGGGAGCGGCTGGACGTGTGAGGCGATGCGCGTCAGCCCGCCCGGCCGGTGCCCGATCCGCGCGTTGCCGCCCCGCCGGCCGCCCGCGCGATCTCCAGCTCCTCGACCAGGCACTCCAGGTCGCCTTCGTCCGTCAGGTAGCTCGTGATGCACGCGCGCAGGAGCGCCGGGCCGCCGGCCGGCGTCACCTGCGAGATCCAGACGCGGCCGCGGGCGTTGAGGATCGCCAGGATCGCTGCAGGGGTGACGTCGCCTCGCTCCACCGACGGGTGGGTGAAGCAGACGACGGGGAGCGGCGTGTCGTTCGCAACGATCCAGCCCGCTTCCCGCAAGCGCTCGCGCAGCCGGTCGCCCATGCGCGCCATGCGGTCCACGAGCTCGCCGTAACCGGGAAGCCCGAGCTCGGCGACGGACAGGAAGACCTTGAGGCCGATCGCGCGCCGGGACCACTGTACCGTCGTCCGGTAGGGGTCGTCGACCTCCGGGGTCTCCGCCGGCATGTAGGACGTGGTGATGTCGAACGCGCGGCGCACCGCATCGGGGTGGCGGCAGAAGAACATCCCGGCGCCCATCGGCACGGAGAGCCACTTGTGGGCGTCCCAGGTGACGGAGTCGGCGAGCTCGATGCCGGCGAGGGCGTCGCGGAGCCGGGGAGAGAGCACTGCGGCGCCTCCCCATGCGGCGTCGACGTGGAACCAGGCGCCATGCTCGCGCGCTATGGCGGCCACCCGCGGCAGCGGGTCGATGGCGCCCGTCGCCGTGGTGCCCGCCGTGGCCACGATCATGAGGGGCCGGAAGCCCGCGGCGATGTCGGCCCGGACGCGCTCCGCCAGCGCGCCGACGTCCATGGCGAAGCGCCGGGTCGTGGGGACCGTGCGCAGGACATCCGTGCCGAGCCCGGTCATCCGCGCGATCTTGACGAAGGAGTGGTGGCTCTCCTCGCCCAGGTAGATCACCGGGCGGGCCCGGATCGCGCCGAGGCCCTGGCGGCCCGCTTCGGGGACCGCGTGCGCGAGCGCGGCGAGGACGGCGGAGAGGTTCGACTCGGCGCCGCCCGTCGTGAAGTTGCTCGCCGTCGTCTCAGGGTCCAGGCCCAGGGCTTCCGTGAAGCGGCGCAGCACGAGGTGCTCGAGCTCCTGGGCGGCCGGCGCGTGGGACCAGACCGCGAGCTGGGGATTGTAGAGGGCGGCGAGCGCGTCGCCGATGATCGCCGCCATTCGCACGCTCGGGTTGAACAGCCCGAAGTAGCGGGGGTGCGTCACGTGGACGGACCACGTGCGCAGCAGGCGGGAGACGTCGGCGACCAGCGCGTCGAGCGGGACGGGCCGGTCCAGGTCGTAGCGCGCGGCGAGCTCGGATCGGAGCGCGCGCGGCTCCGGAGCACGAGAGACGGGCAGATCCCGGATCCCGTTCCGGAACGACTCGATCTCCGCGATGACCCGCTGCCAGACGTCACGGTACGCGCTCGCGTCGCCCGTTCCGGGCGTCGTAGCATCGATGCGCTCGCGGGGCGCGCTCATCCACGACCTCCGGGGACGGGCGTCCGCCGTCGAGGGATCGGACCGCCGGGGAGGACGGCAGCCGCGTCGTCGCCATCGAGCCACGAGAGCAGCGACCGTCCGCGCGACGCTGGCTCGATGAGCGTGAACTCCGCCGTATTCAATGTGACCGCACCGGTGGACGACCGGCTGCACGGACGATGCGGCCTGCTGTCGCGCGTGGCGCCCGTACGTGGTCGCAGCACCCCATCGCGCCGACGACCGGATGGGGTCACGCCGGGATCCGGGGCTCGCCGGATCGTGCTCGGTCGACGCCGAATCCGTCGCGTGACGCTGGAGTAAACGGGTGACACGCGACGCCCCCGCTCACGCGGTCGTGGGGTCGGTGGTCGGGTGGCCTGCGGGGCCCATGGCCCGCGCAGTGCCCTTGTCCGGGGCCCGGTCCACGGCCTGAGCGCCGGGCGCATCCGCGGCATCAGTGGGGACGCGGGCGCACGCGGTTTCCGGCCGCTCCATGGCGGGCCGACCGCGGGCCGCCCGCCGGGTCGTGATGACCGCGACCGCCGCGATAATGATCGCCGCCGCGGCCAGCATGCGCGGGGTCAACGGCTCGCCCGCCACGGCCCAGCCGAGGAGCACGGCCACGACCGGGTTCACGTACGCGTACGTCGAGACCTTCGCCGGCGTGCTCACGCTCAGCAGCCAGATGTACGCGCTGAACCCGATCAGCGAGCCGAACACGATCAGGTAGCCGAGCCCCAGGACGCTCCGCAGCGACACCGCGCCCAGGTCCAGCCTCGCCGGCTCGCCGGCCAGCACGCCGGCGAGGAGCAGCAACGCGCCGCCCGCGAGCATTTCGAGCGCGATCGACTGCATCGGCGATGCCGGCAGCTTCGCGGTGCGGGCGTAGAGGGAACCGGCGGCCCAGCACATCGAGCCGAGGACGAGGACCAGGGCACCCTGTCCGTCCACCCGGCCCGAGCCCATCAGCTGGTCGGGGCCCACGAGCACGGCCAGACCCAGGAGCCCGATCACGATCCCGACCGCGGTTCGAGGGCCGGGGCGGACACCGCCAGGCCGCAGCCAGTCCAGCAAGACCATCCACATCGGGACCGTGGCCACGAGCAGCGCGGCCAGCCCGGAGGCCACGCGCTGCTGCGCCCAGACGACGCTGCCGTTCCCGCCCAGCAGCAAGAGTCCGCCGATCACCGCGGCCGACAGCCAGTGCGCGGGCTCCGGCCGCGGCGCGCCCCGCAGCCACGCCCAGACGTACAGGATCCCGCCCGCCACCACGAAGCGCACGCCCGCCATCAGGAAGGGCGGGATGGTCTGGATGGCGTACAGGATCGCAAGGTAGGTGGATCCCCAGATGATGTAGATCGCAGCAAACGCCAGGAGCACCCGGCCGCGCGGCGCACCCGCGCCCGATGCGTCAGCCATGCGTCACTACAACTCCCCGCTCGGCCGTCGGCTCCGACGCCGACACCTTCACGCAACACGTTTCCTTGACCGTCTCCAACACGATCGTCGACCGCGTGGACCGGACCTCCGGGATCGAGCCGAACCGCTCCCGGAGCAGCCGGCCCAGCGCCTCCGTGTCCGCCACCCTCACCTTCACCAGATAGCAGTCCTCGCCCGCGACGTGATGCACCTCCTGCACCTCGTCGATCGCCGCGAGCCGGTCCGCGACCTCGTGGCCGCCCACCGGCTCGTCCGCCCGGACCAGCACGAAGGCCAGCAAGCCGAGGCCCATGGCCCGGGGCGCCACGCGGGCGTGGTAGCCCTCGATAATGCCGCGCGCCTCCAGCTTGCGGACGCGCTCGAACACCGCGGACGGCGCCATGCCGATCCGGCGAGCGAGCTCGGCGATGGGCGTGCGGGCGTTCTGCTGGAGGATCTCGAGGATGGCGCGGTCGACGCCGTCGATCATACGGTCTCCTTGTGGTTTCTCCGACGATATATCGGCTCGTAGGGTAATGTCAAGACGAATCGACGGAACCGGGGTGGATGGTCCGGAGCGGGGGAGGGAGGTGGCGGCCGAGGGGCGCCGCGGACTGCCTGCGGGCACCGGGGGCAAAGCGTCGTGGCGTTTGCGTCATGGCGGCCGAAACTTCCCCGTCGTGGGAGGAAATTGCCGGTCGGGTGGTGTGGGGTGGGTGGAGGGCGGTGCGCCGCGGTCGGGGAGGAGGGGTGTTGGGGCGATGGCAAGCCGTTCGAAGGCGGAGAGCTGTCAGGGGACCGCTCCTCCGGGTGTAGGGTGGTGGGACAAACCGGTGCCCGGCACGATCAGCCGGGTGCGCGACCTCGCCTGGATTCGTTGGAAAATCGCGCTTTCCGCGACGGTCGCGGCCGCGGCGATCGGCGAGGAGGAAAACAAGGGATGTGGTGTGGCGCCTGGATGATCCGGCGGCCGGGGAATGTTCCCGCCCCGGACGCGTCGGGAAGAAAATCGGAAAAAATCCCCGGGCCTCCCGATGCCGTCCCGGTATGCCCGTTCGTGGGACAGTCTGTTGGACGATCTTGTAAACACAAGTGTCATAACGACATGCACGAATCCTGCGTAATACCCGGGCGTTCCATGACAACCCGCGTCGCCAAGGACGGCGGGAGAGACTGAAATCCTTCGGAATTGCAGGAGGAGAGCGGCCATGATGCGGTGGCGTACGTTGTTCGGCAGGACTGCGGTGCTGGGCGGTCTTGGGGCGGTGCTC
>CALCID010000052.1 GCA_937907535.1 uncultured bacterium
CCTTGCAACAGGCATTCGCCGGGAGTGGGAGCCGCACCGGTGCATTGCGGCGCAGGCTTCCTGCGGCGCGTAGGCGGTCATACGTAGTCGCGACCGCGACGGGTGCTCTACGGCCGGGAACTCTATCCGGCCGGTAGGGCCGATTCACCCGCCCTCAATGACCGATGGCACAACTTGGGAGAACCCATTGGCCACGCCGCGAGTCGGTCGGTGCGTCGGCTGAATCGACGAGCCGTGGGATGCCCCTCACCTGGAACTCCCGGTGCCGGAGTTCCCGGCGGTAGGGGGTGTGGCCGGCACCGAACTCGAGGGTGGCCGAAGGGGCGGACGCGCGTTCCGGCCCGGCTGGCGGCTCGTATCGGGCGCTGCAATCCGCGGCGCCGGTCTGATGCGCGGTGACAGGCCGGAGGGCTCGCGGGTACCGATGCGGCCGGCTCCGCGCACCGGGCTGCACATCAGGCGCAGCTCCGAATCCGGGGGGAGGATTCGTCCCCTGTGGGCGCACAGGACTGCCCCCGTGCCTGGAGCTGTTGGTCCGGGTACTTCCAGCTCTGGTACTTCCAGAATTGGTACTACCATTCCTGTAACTTCGAATACTGGTACGACCAGAGCCGGTACTTTCGGTCGCGCACCATCCGCACTCTACCTGGGTCCGACGCCGACCAGGCCCGGCGGTGTGCCGGGACCGGCTCCGCACTCGGCGGCGGATCACTGGCGGGAGCGGGGTTCGTGGTCGGGCGCCGAGGAACCGCATGCGGGGAGTGCCGGGCTTGTTGGGACGGTTGCGCCACGGCGCCGTTCAGCGCTCGGGGTCACACCCCATCCCGGAGCGCGGCTCGAGCGGCGTTGTAGCCGCACATGCCGTGCACGCCGCCGCCGGGCGGCGTCGACGCGGAGCACAGGTAGAGCCCCTTCACGGGCGTGCGGTACGGGACCGGGCTCAGGGTCGGGCGGAACAGGAGCTGGAGCCCGGTCACGGCGCCGCCGCCGATGTCCCCGCCGACGAGGTTTTCGTTCATCCGCTCGAGCTCCGCGGGCCCCATGACGTGCCGCGCCAGGATCCGGGCCCTGAAACCGGGGGCGAAGCGTTCGACCTGGGCTTCCATCCGCTCCGTCATGTCCACGGCCGACCCGTGGGGCACGTGGCAGTAGGCCCAGGCGACGTGTTTTCCGGCAGGCGCGCGGGATGGATCGAACAGCGTCGGCTGGGCGAGGAGCACGTAGGGGCGTTCCGCGGTCCGACCCTGCCACGGCGCGGCCTCCGATTCGATCATCTCCTCGATCGAGCCCCCGAGGTGCACGGTCCCGGCCCGGGCGCACTCCGGCGCGGTCCAGGGGATCGGGCCGCTGAGCGCCCAATCGATTTTGAACGCGCCGGGCCCATACCGGAATCGTTCGAGCCGGCGCCGGTACCGATCGGGCAGGCGGCGGCCGGCCACCCGCAGGACCTGGCGGGGCGTGAGATCGAGGAACACGGCGCGGGAAGGCGGGAGCTCGTCGAGGGAACGCACGGGGGCGTCGGTCTCGATCACGCCGCCGAGGCTCACGAAGTACGAGGCGAGCGCCGTGGCAAGGGCCTGGGCCCCACCCCGCGGGATCGGCCAGCCCACCGCGTGCCCGGCCACGGCCAGGAGCAGGCCGAAGGCGGCGGTGAAGGGCTCCGTGAGGGGCGCCATGGAGTGGGCGGCGAGTCCCGCGAAGAGGGACGCGGCGCGTTCGCCCCGGAAGCGGCTCGCCGCCAATCCGGCCGCGGACCGCATGGCCAGCATACCGAAGCGGGCCAGGAGGGCGGGGTGTCTCGGCAGCCGGGGGAACCGGAGCACATCTCCGGCGAGCGCCTCCCAGCGGTCGCTGAAGGGAGCGATCAGGGCCCGGTAGGCGTCGGCGTCCTCGCCGAGCGCCTGCGCCGTTTGGTCGACGGAGCGCTCCAGGAGCACGGCGGAGCCGTCGTCCAGCGGGTGGGCGAGGGGGGCTGGGGGGTGGACCCATTCCAGACCGTGCTCGGCGAGCGGGAGCTGGCGGAAGAACGGGGACCCGACGCCGAGCGGGTGGACGGCGGAGAAGACGTCGTGCACGAAACCGGGGAGCGTCAGCGCCGCGGAGCGGGCGCCGCCGCCGATCTCGGGCCGGGCTTCACGCACGAGGACCGAGCGTCCGGCGCGGGCGAGAGTGATGGCGGCAGCGAGGCCGTTCGGACCCGAGCCGACGACCACGGCATCGAACCCCCGGCGACCCACGGGTCGGCTCACGGGGCGCTGCCGCCCGGCCGCACGGTTCGCCGGGTGGAGGCGGTGGACCGGTGGTGCCAGGGCCGTGTCCCCGCAGTCCCCGGGAGGGGGGCACCTGCGGGATCAGGCGCGGCCGAGGCCACCGTGGTCCCGGTGCATCCGCTCACCAGCCGCCGGAGCCGCGCCGCCGGCGCGTGGAGGGCCCGGCCGCCCGGTACGATGCCGGGAAAACGCCGAGTACGGATGGCGCGGCTGGGGATCGGAGCAGGACTGTCCAGAGGGTGCACGGCCGCCTCCGGGCTGGGGCCAATTCCGGCTGACCGGCAGGATATGCGGTAGCATACCGCCGCTGCCGGCGTGTCGGCAATGGTCGGGGGCCGGCGCCGGGCCGACGGAGGATTGCGGCGGGCGGAGCGCCGACTCATCCGGATCCAGGGGGCGCGTCGCGTGCGGTCGGAGTTCGCTGGCGTGGCGGGCGCGACGGCTCCGTGGAGTCCATTTCCACGCACTCGCGAGGCCCGGGTGGCTCCGAGCCGGTCCGGCCGGCGCCATATCGACGGAGCAGCCCGGGCGGGTGGGCCGCGCTCCCCGCGAATCGGTCACTCCGGGGCGGCGATCGGTCCGGCTACGGGCCGGGCGCGCGCGGGCCGCAGGGCGCGGCCCCGCGCGAGCCGCGCACCGTCAATGGTGGCCGTGGTGGCCCGATCCGCCCTGGTTCGACTGATTGAGCGTGGCCCGGATCTGACGGGCCTGCTGAAGGTGCTCGCTCATGGTCGCCCGCGTGGTCTCGAGCACGCTCCGGAGGTCGGAGTTGGTCGCGGACGGGAGGAGCGTGTCGTCGATCATACTGATCGCCCACTCGTGCAACTGGATCTGGCGATCGATGTAGGCCCGGTCGAAATCGGCACCCGAGAGCCCCTGGAGCGTCTGTTGCGCGTTGCGCGACTCGTCCTGCACCTGCTGGCTCAGCGGGATCATCTCGCTGCCGATCCGCTCCTCGCTCATGACCCGGCCGAGCTGCTGGTTCAGGTACTGGTGGTCGGTGACCATGCGCTGGGCGAACTGACGGACCGATTCGTTGGTACTGCGCTGGAGCGCGATCTGGCTCTCCTGGATCTCGGCGTTGTTCGTCACCATGGCCATGCTCGCGATGGCCGGGGCCGAGAACGGGGCCACGGGCGCGGGCTGTCCGGCTGGCGGCGGGGTCTCCGCAGTCTGCGTACATGCAGCGACCGAGAGCGCGATGGCCGGTATCAGGGAAGCCGCCGAGCCCGGCAGGAATCTCGAAGTCCGTGGATGCATGGAACCTCCCCGGTTGAATAGAGCGAGGATCGGCCCTCGGCCCCGGGGCCTGGCACGGCGCCCGCCCCGGCGGGCCGGGCCGTGCGCGGGCCGGGTGCAAGTTCGGTGCGCCTAGCCCGTGTGCGGCCACCTCCACCCGCCACGACCGGTGGCGTCGACCGAACTGGCGGGCGCGCCGGTCAGTACGGGGCACCCGCCCGGCCCCGCCGGCCCGTAACGAGGGCGCAACGTCGACGGAGAGTCGCCGCTGGCAGCGGCCCGGGATGGGGCCGTCATGATGCACCTGCTAACGCCGGGGGCGCGAAGCCGGCGCAGGGGCGCGGGGCGGTAGCCTTCCGCGCGCCGCAGCACCACGGAGGTCAGCCGGGGCGCGACCTTCGCCGCCGGCGCCTTCCTACGCGCCGCACGGTTCGCGGATGCAAACGGGGTGGACCCGATCTGCCCGCGCGTTGTCCCGCAACCGGGATCCGGCTAGATTCTCGCCATGTTCGAGACGAACCTCATCCCGGAAAACTGGATTTGCCGGCCGCGGGAGGTCGGGCAATGAGCCGTGTACAGACCGCGTCGGGCGCGCCGACGCCGGGGCGGGAAGGACAGACCTTTGCCGGAGATTCGATCCTCGCCCGCTACGCGAGCTTCGTGAAGCTCCCGCACACGCTGTTCGCGCTGCCGTTCGCGGGCGTCGGGGCGATCCTGGCCTCGTATCACTACCCGGCGGGGGTGAGCGTGGCGACCCTGCTCTGGATCCTGGTGGCGTTCACCGCGGCCCGCTTCGTGGCCATGGGGTTCAACCGCATCGTGGACCGGGAGCTGGATGCGCTGAACCCCAGGACCCGTCTGCGCGAGCTTCCCTCGGGTCGGCTCACGCTGGGACAGGCGTGGGTGGCGGTCATCGTTGCCGCGGCGTTGTTCATCTTCGCGGCATGGCGGCTCAATCCGCTGTGCGCGGCGCTGGCGCCGGTCGCGCTGGCCTGGGTCTGCTTCTACTCGTACACGAAGCGGTTCACCTCTCTGTCCCACGCCGTGCTGGGCTACTCGCTCGGGATCGCGCCCGTCGGGGCGTACCTGGCCATTGCCGGCACGTGGAGCGAGCCGTGGTACGCCCTCGTCATCCTTGCCAGCGGCGTCATGTGCTGGGTGGCCGGGTTCGACGTGATCTACGCGATCCAGGATCTGGACTTCGACCGGCAGCAGGGGCTCCGGTCGTTGCCGGCGAGGCTGGGGCTTTCGGGCGCGCTCCGCGCCGCCCGCATCTTCCACTTCCTGGCCGTGGCGCTCTTCCTGTCGCTCCGGTGGGTTCCGGGGTTCCCCGGCGGCTGGCTGTATCTGGCCGGCGTGGCGGTCATGGCCGCGCTGCTCACCTACGAGCACTGGATCGTGCGGGCGCAGGCTCCCGGCAAGCTCGACCTGGTTCGCATCGACCGGGCGTTCTTCCGGGTCAACGTGGGCGTGTCGACCACGTTCTTCGCGTTCGTGCTGCTCGACCGGTTGCTGCTGCAATGAGCGGGGCATCGAGAGGGGCGGGGGCGCCGGTCACCCTGGCCATCACGGGCGCATCCGGGGCGCCGTACGCGGTCCGGCTGCTCTCCATCCTGGCCGGCGCGGGCGTGGCTGTCCGGGTGATCGTGTCCGAGACCGGCTGGCGCCTGTTGCGGGAGGAGGAGGGAATCGCCGATGAAGCGGCGCTACGGGCGAGGACCGGTGCCGGGGACGACATCGTCTTCTACGACGACCAGGACCGCGGCGCTACCCCGGCGTCGGGATCCGCGCCCTCGGCCGGCATGGTTGTCTGCCCCTGCTCCATGGGTACCCTCGCCAGCATTGCCCAGGGGACCACGCGGTCGCTCATTGAGCGAGCCGCGGATGTGGCGCTGAAGGAACGCCGCCCGCTCGTGCTCGTACCGCGCGAGACGCCGTACTCGGCGATCCACCTGGAGAACATGCTCCGCCTGACCCGCGCCGGCGCGCTGATCCTGCCGGCGTCGCCGGGCTTCTATCACAAGCCCCGGAGCGTTCAGGACCTCGTGGACTTCGTGGTTGGCCGCATCCTCGCACACCTCCCGGTGGACGCAACGCTGGGGCCGGTGTGGCGGAGCGGCGAACCGGATTGAGCGCCCGCGCATGCGCATCGGCCTGATCAGCGATACCCATGGCCAGCTCCGGCCCGCGGTCTTCGACCGGTTCCAGGACGTGGACCACATCCTCCACGCAGGGGACATCGGCACGCCGGACATCCTGGTCGAGCTGGAAGTGCTTGCGCCGGTGACCGCGGTGTGGGGGAACACGGACGGGTTCGCGGTCCGGGCCCGGGTGCCGGAGACCGCGGAGGTGGTCCTGGCCGGGCGCAGGATCGTGGTGGTCCACGGACACCAGTTCGGCTCTCCGACGCCCGCGGAGCTGCGCGCCGCCCATCCGAACGCCGACGTGGTGGTGTACGGCCACACCCATCGGCCGCTGCTGGACCGGAACGGTTCGCCACTGGTGGTGAATCCGGGCGCGGCCGGCCCGGCTCGGTTCAACCTCCGGCCCTCCGTCGCGATCCTCACGCTGTCCGACACGGGCACGGACGTCGAATTCTTCGACGTGACAGACTGACCCGCGCGTTGCGGCGCCGGCGCCACGGGAAACCGGCGGTCGGGGGACCATGGGTCGGACCGAACCGTCCCTCTCGATTCCCGCGGCGCTCCGGGCGCGATCGGACACAACGCCCGGCGTGTCGAAGCGCGTTACCATTGGGTGGCCAGGGGCCGATGGCACAGCGCGTTCACGGGGCTGGCTCGCTGTTTTGACGAAAGTAGACGGCGCACGACAGCCCGATCGCCCGATCCTGCACCGGGGGAATGGGTGGTGGCCGGATCCGCAATGATCGGCACCCGGGCCATTCGGGGAGAGCGAGAAACGCAGCTCGGCGCTATGCAGAGAGGCGCGCTGCGCCGAGCGCCTCCGGCCGGATCGTACGGGCGGCCTCGCCGGGGCGGAGCCGGAACCAGCGCGCCACGAGCAGGATCTCCGCCACCTGGTGAGGCGCCACGCTCGCGGTCGACGATTCCGGTTCCGCGAAGATCGCCTCCACCCTGCGGATGGCGTGCTCGTACTCCGGCTCGGTGCGCGGGGCAGGGAGCTCCGCCCGGATCCCCCCGCGGCGGATCACGTACCAACGATCCTCACCGTTCCAACCCGGCACCACGTAAACGAAGGTCAGCGCGTCCACGGTCCCGCGCAACGCCACGAGCTCGTCCCTGATCTGCTCGAGGCGCGCTGCCCGGTCCCGAAGCTCGGCGGCGTACTCGAACTGGAGTCGTTCCGCCGCCGCGAACATGCGGTCGCGCAACGTGCGCAGCGGGCCGTCGGCGTCGCCTTCGAGGAAGCGCCTCGCGGCGTCGATCCGGGCGAGGTACTCGGCTAGCGTGCAGCGGCCGGCGCACGGGGCGAGGCACCGACCCAGGTCCCCGCGCATGCAGAGCGGGGAGTCGCTTCGACCGAAGAGTTCGATCTGGTCGGCGAAGCGCATGGGAATGGACGACTTGCAATCGCGGAGTTCAAGTACGTCCGAAAGGGTGCGCAGCGCCTCCCTCAGCCGTGCGCGGCCGCGGAACGGCCCGTAATAGGTGGCCTGATCCTCGGCCACCTGCCCAACGAGCTGGAGACGTGGAGCGGCCTCGCGGGTGATCTTGATGAAACCGTACGCCCGGTCCCGCTTGTGCTCCACGTTGTAGAGCGGCCGCCAGCGCTTGATGGACCTCAGCTCCTCGATCAGCGCGGCGAACTCGCTGGGCGTGTAGTCCCACTCGAGCCGGTGCGTGTGGCCCATGATCTCCGCCGCCTTCTCGCCCGGCCCGGCACGGAAGTAGGACAGCAGGCGAGTACGCACCCGGACCGACTTGCCCACGTACAGGACTTCGCCGGACGGCCCGATCATCCGATAGACGCCGGGCCGGTTCTCGGCGGATGCGCGGACCTGTTCCCGCAGCGCGTTCAGGCGTTCACGGAGCTTTCGTTTCGTGAGGTCCGGCAAGAGAGGTCCTACGATTCCAGGGACACGAAAACGGTCCCGGCGCCTTCACCGCTGGCAGTGCGGGCAGTAGAAGGCAGACCGGTTCGACAACACGATGCGCTCGATCAGGGTACCGCACACGGGGCAGGGGAGCGATTCCCGCCCGTAAACGCGAAGCTTCGGCTCGAAGCCGCCCCGCTCGCCGCTGGCGTCCCGATAGTCGCTGAACGTCGTCCCGCGCGCCGCAATGGCCTCCCGGAGGACGTCCCGGAGAGAGTCCCGGAGCTTCGCCGCCCGTTCGCGCCCGATCCGGTCCGCCCGGCGGGACGGCCGGATCCCCGCGCGGAACAGCGCCTCGTTCGCGTAGATGTTTCCTACTCCGGCGAGGCGCCGCTGGTTCAGGAGCCAGTTCCGGACGGGAGAACGGGACTTCCGGAGCATGGCGTACAGGCGGTCCGCGGTGAACTCGTCGGACAGGGGCTCTACGCCGAGAGCGGCATTCCGCTCCCGCCAGGTCTCCGGGGTGTGCAGCTCGAGCCGGCCGAAGCGCCGTGCATCGTCGTAGAGGAGCGCGTGGCCGTCATCCAGCTCGAAGCGGACCGCCACGTGGCGGAGTTCCGCCGCGCGCGGAGCGGTGGTCGCTACCAGTCTGCCAGTCATCCCGAGGTTCACGGCGAGGATCGCATCGCCGTCGAAGAAGAGGAGGACATTCTTCCCCCGCCGCCCGACCCGCGCGATCCGCCGCCCGCGGAGCCGACTCCCCAGGCTGGCGGGGGAGAGCCCCGGCGCCAGTACGTCCGGGTGGCGGACGGTCACCCCCTTTACCGTGCGGCCGACAATGCTGCGCTGCAGGTCGCGGGCGATGGTTTCGGCTTCAGGCAGCTCCGGCATGCCGCTCCAGCTCCCGCCAGCCGATGTCCCGGCGGTACTGCCGGCCTTCGAACTCAATGGACTCGGCGGCCTCGCGGCTGCGGGCCGCGGCCTCCTCCAGCGTGCTCGCGACGGCGGTCACCGCGAGCACGCGCCCGCCCGCAGTGACGAGCCGCCCGTCCTCCAGCCGGGTGCCGGCGTGGAAGACGATCACGTCCTCCGCGTCCCCGAGTGACGCCGGGATCCGGATCGGCCGACCCTGCTCGTACGCGCCGGGGTAGCCCGCGGACGCCAGCACAGTGGTGAGCGCGTACGCCGGCTTCCAGTCCAGCGTAGATCCACCGAGCGGCTCGCCCCGGGCAATGGCCGCCATCGGCTCGAGGAGCGACGAGCGGAGAAGCGGCAGCACGGCCTGGGTCTCCGGGTCGCCGAAGCGCGCGTTGAACTCCACGACCTTCGGCCCGGCGGCTGTCAGCATCAGCCCCGCGTACAGCAAGCCCCGGAACGGGCGACCCTCCTCCCGGAGCGCGGCCAGGGTCGGGAGCAGGATCTCGCGACGGATCCGGTCCAGCATGGCGTCGTCCACGATGGACAGCGGTGCCACCGCGCCCATGCCACCGGTGTTCGGCCCTGTGTCACCTTCGCCGACGCGCTTGTAGTCCTGGGAGGGGAGCAGGGGGAGCACGTGCTCCCCATCCGTCAGGGCGAAGACGGACACCTCCTCGCCCTGCATGAACTCCTCGACCACGACCTGCTGGCCCGCGGCGCCGAACGCGCCCTCGGCCAGCATGCCGCGCGCGGCGGCCAGCGCCTCGTCCACGGTCGCGGCGACCACGGCGCCCTTGCCCGCGGCCAGACCCGAGGCCTTGACCACGATCGGCGCTCCGTGCTCCCGGATGTAGGCCTCGGCGCTGGCCAGGTCTTCGAAGGTGGCATGCTCCGCGGTGGGCACGCCCGCGCGGCGCATCAGCGCCTTCGCGTACGCCTTGGAGGCCTCGATCTGCGCCGCGGCGCGGGTCGGTCCGAAGATGGGGAGGCCGCGCGCGGCGAAGGCATCCACGATCCCGGCGGCCAGGGGCGCCTCCGGCCCGACCACCGTCAGATCCACGCCCTCGGCCTCGGCCCACGCCGCGAGCCCGGCCACGTCGCCGGGGTCGATGGGAAGGTGCGTCGCCAGCGCCGCGGTGCCACCGTTCCCCTTCGTGATGTAGAAAGTCGCGCCGGGAGCATCTTGATGGAGCTTGCGGAGCAGCGCGTGCTCCCGGCCGCCGTTGCCCACGATCAGGATCTTCTTCACCATGGGCGGGAAAGTTATGTCTGCTTGAAGCCCTGCGCAAATGAGTCGCGCATGCGTCGGGCGGCCTCGCCGAGCTGGTCGATGAGCGTCTGGGCTTCTTCCCGGTACGCACGCAGGGCGGCCGCCAGGTCCTCGGTCCACGGCGGTGGCTCGTCGGTTCGCCGGCGGTACTCGCCGCGCAGCAGCCTGTCGTACTCGCCGGTCTCGACCCAGTCGCGGAGCTCCGCGGCGCGCAGCACGTGGAACGGATGGGTGGCCGCCACCAGGTTCAGGACCTTGAAGACGGAGTCCAGCAGGTCCCCGCCGGTCCGGTACTCGTCGGCCTGCCGGAGGAACTCGGTGAGGTCCGTCTCCTCGTTCGTGCCGCCGCCGGCGAGCTTCATCAGGGTGCGGAGCGCGGCCTCCGGGTTCTGGGTAGCGAGGAGGCCGGCACGGTCGGCGGAGAGCTCGGCTTTCCGCCCCCACTCCAGGAGCGCCACGAGCACGGCGCGAGCGGCCAGGCCGACGATGGGGAAGCCCATCTGCGCGATCTCGATGAGCAGGATGAGCATCGTCCTGTACAGCACGTGGCCGGACAGGATGTGTCCGAGCTCGTGGCCGAGCAGGAAGCGGAGCTCGTCTTCGTCATCCAGGAGGCGGATGGAACCGGAATTGAGGATGATGAACGGTCGATCCATGCCGTAGGCGCCGGCGTTCACGATCGGCGTCTGGGATACGAAGAGCTCGTAGTGCTCGGGGGCGTCCAGGGTTTCGAGCACCTCGAGATACCGCCGGTGAATCAGCGGGAACTGTCGTTCGGAGACGCGCACCGCATTCGCCTGGAACGCGAGGCGGATCGGCTTCTCGCCGAAGATGCCGAAGACCTTGCGGAGGACCTGGTCGAATCCGGGGACGCGCCGGAGTGCGGTCAACGCCGCGCGATCGGCAGGATGCTCCCAGGACGCAGGGTTGATGTCCCGGAGGATCCGCCGTGCGCGGGGTTCGTCGTGCATGTCGGTCATGGAGGGCTCCCGGTCGGGGTCAATCGGGCGACGGCGGCGTGTGCCGCCGGCGTCTCCGTTCCGTACGCCCGGCGCGGGCGTGTTGTTTCGGATCGTGGAGCGGTTGCGGTGGCCGCGGCCGGAGGCGCGGCCGGCCGCGCGCTCAGAGGCCGGCCAGTGCGTCCTCCAGGTCCTGGAGCAGGTCGTCCACGTCCTCGATGCCGACGGAGAGGCGCACCAGGCCGTCGGTGAGACCCATGGCCTCGCGGCGGTCCCGGGGCACCGAGGCGTGGGTCATCGTGGCCGGGTGGCCGATCAGGCTCTCCACCCCGCCGAGGCTCTCGGCCAGGGCGAAGAGCCGCGTGCGCTCGACCATGCGGCGCGCCCGTTCCAGCGAGCCCAGCTCGATGCTCACCATCCCGGTGAACCCTCGCATCTGCGAGGCCGCCAGCGCGTGCTGCGGGTGGGAAGGAAGGCCCGGGTAGTACGTGCGCTGCACCGCCGGATGGTTCTCCAGGAACTCGGCGATGCGCTGGCCGTTGCGGTTGTGGGCCTCCATGCGGAGGTGCAGCGTCTTGGTTCCGCGCAGGACGAGCCAGGCATCGAACGGGCCGGGGACCGCGCCGGCCGCCTTCTGCATGAAGCGGAGGTCCTCGGCCACCCTGTCGTCGTTCGTGACGACGACGCCGCCGATCACGTCGGAGTGGCCGTTGAGGTACTTCGTGCTGGAATGCACCACGATGTGCGCGCCGAGCGCGAGCGGCGTCTGGTTGTACGGCGAAGCGAAGGTGTTGTCCACGCAGAGGAGCACGCCCGCTTCGTTCGCGATGTCCGCCAGCGCCCGGAGGTCCGCGATCCGCATCATCGGATTCGTGGGCGTCTCCACGTGGATCAGGCGGGTGTTCGGCCGGATCGCCTCGCGGACGGCGTCGGGATCGCTCGCGTCCACGAAGGTGAACTCCAGGCCGAAGCGGGCGAGGACCTGGGTGAAGAGGCGGTGCGAGCCGCCGTACAGGTTCTCCTCGCTGACCACGTGGTCGCCCGCGGAGAGCCGTTTGAGCACCGCTTCGATCGCGGCCATCCCGCTGGCGAACGCAATGCCGTGGCGGCCGCCCTCCAGCGCGGCGACGTTCGCTTCCATCGCCTCCCGCGTCGGGTTCTGGACGCGGGCGTACTCGTAGCCGCGGCGCGGACTCCCGAGCGCATCCTGCACGTAGGTGGAGGTCTGGTAGATGGGCGGCATGATGGCGCCCGTGGTCGGGTCGGGCACCTGGCCGGCGTGCACGGCGCGCGTGCCGATGCCGTAAGGTCTATCGTTCGTCACCTCTCCGCCTCCGGCGCGAATCGGGTTCGGTCAACGTGATGCGGAAGGGCGAAGTTACCCTCGCCCTCGCCCGGGTTCAAGGCGACGTGGCACAAGAGGCCCCGTCGCGGTGTACTTCCGGCCCGGCGGGCGGCGGCTGCCGCGCCGCGGCGTACCCGAGCGACCCGGAGTGCTGATGGCGGTACCGACTCTCGCGCACGAACGCATCACGGCCACCGACGCCGCACCCTCGCGCTGGCTCCTCGTACTGCACGGCATCTACGGCGCCGGCCGTAACTGGGCTTCCGTCATGCGGCGGTTCGTCCGGCAGCGCCCGGACTGGGGCGCGGTGCTCGTCGACCTGCGGGAGCACGGGGGCTCTCGCGGGTTCCCGCCGCCGCACACGCTGCGCGCAGCCGCCGCGGACCTCGACGCGCTCGCGGCCACGCTGGACGAGCCGGTCAGGGCCGTGCTCGGCCACTCCTTCGGCGGCAAGGTCGCGCTCGTCTATGCACGGGACTTCGGCCGTGGGCTCGACCAGGTCTGGGTGGTGGACTCCACGCCGGCCGCGGGCACGCCGCGTGGCAGCGCGTGGGAGATGCTCGCCGCGGTCCGCCGGGTGCCCGACCGGTTCGAGACCCGGGCGGAGGCCGTGGCCGCGCTCGAGGCCGAGGGCATCAGCCGGCCCGTCGGACAGTGGATGTCGACGAACCTCATCCATGGGCCCGACGGCTACCGCTGGCGCCTGGACTTCGACGTCATGGAGTCCATGCTCCTCGACTTCTTCGACACGGACCTGTGGCCCGTGGTCGAGGCGCCGCCCGCCCGGGTCCGGATCCACTTCGTCAAGGCGGAGGAGTCCGCGGTCCTGACGGAGGAAGCCTGCGCCCGGATCGAGGAGGCGGGCCGCCGCAACGGGCGAGTCCGGCTCCACCGGGTGGCCGGCGGACACTGGGTGAACGCGGACAACCCCCAGGCGCTCCAGCAACTCCTCGTCGAATACCTATGATTCGCATGCCTCGCCCATCGGCCGGTTGACCCGACCGGTACCATCCTCTAACTTGTGCGGCCGGGCGGTCCGGCCGATGATCGGTGGCGGGGCCGCCCACTTGCTTTTGTCGAGGTGCACCGCATGGCGTTCGTGATCCCGAAAGAGCTGATGGTGAGCGTCTCCGGCGTGCGTGGACGCGTCGGGGAGGCACTCACGCCCGAAGTCGTGACCCGCTTTGCCTCGGCCTTCGGCGCCTACCTCTCCGATCGCTCCGGCGGCCGGCGGCCCCGGGTGGTGATCGCTCGGGACTCCCGGACCTCCGGGCCGATGTTCGTGCGCGCCGCGGCCGCAGCGCTCCAGGCCGTGGGATGCGACGTCATCGACCTCGGCCTCGCGCCGACTCCGACGACCCTCTTCGCCATCCGCCACCACCGCGCGGACGGCGGGATCGTCGTCACCGCCAGCCACAATCCGGTGGAGTGGAACGCCCTCAAGCTCGCCGGCCCGGACGGCATGTTCCTGGACGCCGAAGAGGGGCCCCGCATGCGCGCGTTCCTCGCTGATGACGCGATCCGCTTCGCCGGCTGGGACGGGCTCGGGGACGTCACGGCCGATGACCGCGCCATCGAACGCCACCTGGAAGCGGTGCTCGGCATCCCGTACGTCGACGTGGACGCGATCCGCCGCCGCCGGTTCCGGGTCGCCCTCGACTGCATCGGTGGAGCGGGAACCGCGTTGCTGCCGACCCTGCTCCGGGAGCTGGGGTGCGACGTCGTCGGGCTCAACCTCGAGCCCAACGGCTGCTTCCCCCGCGCCCCCGAGCCGGTGGCCGAAAATCTCGGCGACCTGGAACGCCTCGTCCGTGAGTCCGGCGCCGATCTCGGCCTCGCCACGGACCCAGATGCCGACCGCCTGGCGATCGTCAGCGAGCAGGGCCGGGCCATCGGCGAGGACTACACCCTGGCGCTCGCCGCCACGCTCGTGCTGCGGCACGCCCGGGGACCGGTCGTCACGAATCTCTCCACCAGCCGCCTCCTCGACGACGTCGCCACACACGCGGGCGTCCCGATCTACCGGACGCCCGTCGGCGAGATCAACGTCGCGCGGCGCATGCAGCAGGTCGGCGCCGTGGTGGGCGGCGAAGGCAACGGCGGCGTGATCCTGCCGGACGTGCATTTCACCCGGGACGCGGCGGTGGCGACGGCGCTCGTCCTCCAGCTGCTGGTCGAGTCGGGTGTGACAATCGAGGGTCACGTGGGGCAAATGCGCCGCTATGCAATGATCAAGGATCACCTTCCCCGAACCGAGGGATCGCTCGAGCCGGCGTTCGCCGCGCTGGAGTCTCGCCTTGGAGCGCCGGACGCGGACCGTCAGGATGGGTTGCGGTTGTCGTGGCCGGCTGACGGAAAGTGGGTCCATTTGCGGGCATCGGGTACCGAACCAATCATCAGAATCATATCAGAAGCCCCCACTCGCCCGGAGGCCGAGGCGCTGGCCGGGCAGGTGCGCGAGGTGCTGGCCGACCTCCGGCGCGGGCCCGCCGACGCCGTGAAGGCGGGCGGGAAGGGGGACGACCCGTCGGTCTGACGGACGGCACGGTTGCTGCCAAAAGGCAGGCGACCGGGCGCCCGCTCGGGGGGGCGGAGTGCGCCGCATGACAGCTTGCCAGTACGGACCCACGCGGCTGCCGCAGCGCGGACGGAACCGGCAGGGGAGTGAGAGGAATGTGCGGAATCGTTGGCTACATTGGTCATAAATCAGCCGCGCCCTTGCTGCTCGAGGGCCTGCATCGCCTGGAGTACCGCGGGTACGATTCGGCGGGGATGGCGGTGCTGGTGGACGGGAAGCTGGAGACGCGCAAGTCCGCTGGGAAGATCGCGGAGCTGGAGAAGCTGCTGCGGAACGGCGGGCAGCCGCTGGGGACGTGCGGGATCGCGCACACGCGCTGGGCGACGCACGGTGCGCCGACGACGGTGAACGCGCATCCGCACGTGGACTGCAGCGGGGCGTTCGCGGTGGTGCACAACGGGATCATTGAGAACGCGGGGACGCTGCGGCACAAGCTGGAGCGCCTGGGCCACACCTTCCGGACGGAGACGGACACGGAAGTCGTGGCGCACATGCTGGAGGAGGCGTTCGAGGGTTCGCTCGAGGATGCGGTGCGGGCGGCGCTCCGGCAGATCGAGGGGACGTACGGGCTCGCGATCATGTCGACCCAGGACCCGGACAAGATCGTGGTGGCGCGGCGGGGGAGTCCGCTGCTGCTCGGGATCGGGGCGGATGGGGAGTATTTCGTGGCGAGCGACGCGGCGGCGGTGGTGCAGCACACGCGGAGCGTCGTGTACCTGGACGACGGCGAGATCGCGGTGCTGACGCGGGACGGCTACGAGCTGATGTCGCTGTCGGGCGGCCCGGTCGAGAAGGAAGTCAAGGAGGTCTCGTGGGATCTCGAGGCCATCGAGAAGGGCGGCCACGAGCACTTCATGTTGAAGGAGATCTTCGAGCAGCCGGAGACGCTGCGGAACGCGCTGCGGGGCCGGTTGCTGGAAGACGAGGGGACGGTGAAGCTGGGCGGGCTGAACATGACGCCCGAGCAGCTCCGTGAGGTGCGGAACATCACGCTGATCGGGTGCGGCACGTCGTGGCATGCGGCGCTGATCGGCGAGTACATGCTGGAGGAGGTGGCGCGGATCCCGGTGGAAGTGGAGTACGCGTCCGAGTTCCGCTACCGGAATCCCGTGGTGGACAAGGACACGCTGGTGATCGTGATCAGCCAGTCTGGGGAGACGGCGGACACGCTCGCGGCGTTGCGGGAGGCGAAGGAGCGGGGCGCGCCGGTGCTGGGGATGGTGAACGTGGTGGGCTCGACGATCGCCCGGGAGACGGGGGGCGGGATCTACCTGCACGCGGGTCCGGAGATCGGGGTGGCGTCGACGAAGGCGTTCACGAACCAGGTGGCGGTGCTCACGCTGTTCACGGTTCTGATGGGGCGCCTCCGGAACCTGTCGGCGGAGGAGGGCCGGACGATCCTGCAGGCGCTGAAGCGGCTGCCGGAGCAGGTCGAGCAGGTGCTGCAGCAGAACGAGGAGATCCGGGAGCTGGCGAGGATCTACAAGGACGCGACGAACTTCCTGTACCTGGGCCGGGGCTACAACTTCCCCGCGGCGCTTGAGGGTGCGCTGAAGCTGAAGGAGATCAGCTACATCCACGCGGAGGGGTACCCGGCGGCGGAGATGAAGCACGGGCCGATCGCGCTGATCGACGAGAACATGCCGTGCGTGGTGCTGGCGCCGCACGATGCCGTGTACCACAAGGTCGTGTCGAACATCGAGGAGGTGAAGGCGCGGGGTGGCCGGGTCATCGCGGTGGTGACGGAAGGGAACGGCGAGCTGCGGGGGAAGGTGGACCACGTGATCTCGATCCCGAAGACCCTGGACATGCTGACGCCGATCCTTGCGACGATCCCGCTCCAGCTCCTAGCGTATCACATTGCGGTCATGCGGGGCTGCAATGTGGACCAGCCGCGCAATCTGGCGAAGTCGGTGACAGTGGAGTGAGGCGTTGCGGGTCGTCGTACAGCGCGTCAGTCGCGCGGAAGTGAGGATCGGGGAGCGGGTAGCGGGCCGGATCGGCCGGGGCTACCTGCTCCTCGTCGGTTTCCGGGCATCGGATGACGATGCGGTGCTGGAGTGGATGGCGGACAAGATCGTGGGGTTGCGGCTCTTTCCGGACGAGGCCGGGAAGATGAACCTGGACCTGGAGGAGGTGGGCGGGGAGGTGCTGGTGGTGAGCCAGTTCACGCTCTACGGGGATGCGCGGAAGGGTCGTCGTCCGAGCTTCGTGGAGGCGGCGCCGCCGGAGGTGGCGATCCCGCTGTACGAGAAGTTCGTGGAGATCATGCGCCAGCGGTTGCCGGGCCGGGTGCAGACCGGGGAGTTCGGCGCCATGATGAACGTGGAGCTGGTGAACGCGGGCCCGGTCACGCTGCTCCTCGAGCGGTGATGGCGGCGTGGAAGGTGGCCGTGCAGGATCGGGTGGTGGCGAGATGAGGGAGGATCGAGGCGACGTCGCCTACGGCGTGCCGCTCGTGCTCGCGTCCGGCTCCCCGCGCCGGGCCTCGTTGCTGCGGATGCTCGGGCTGCGCTTCGACATCGTGCCGGCGGAGGTGGACGAGTCGTTCGTGCCGGGCGAGCCGCCGGCGCGGCACGCGGAGCGGCTGGCGCGGGAGAAGGCGCAGGCGGTCGCGGCGAAGCGGCCGGACGCGATCGTGGTGGGGAGCGACACGATCGTGGTGGTGGACGACGTGGTCCTGGGCAAGCCGCGGGGCGCCGAGGAGGCCGTGGAGATGCTGCTGCGGCTCCAGGGCCGGGAGCACCGGGTGGAGACCGGGGTGGCGGTGGTCGCGCCGGGCGGGCGGATCGCGTGCGCGGTGGAGGGCGTGCGGGTGCGGTTCCGGCGGTTCGACCGGCGGACGGCGTCCGAGTACGTGGCGACCGGCGAGCCGCTGGACAAGGCGGGCGCGTACGGGATCCAGGGCTTCGGCTCCACGCTGGTGGAGTCCATCGATGGGGACTACTACGCCGTCATGGGCCTGCCGATCGTGCGGCTGCTCGCGCTCCTCGAGGAGCTCGGGTGGCGGTACGACTACCGAGGGCTGACGCCGTGTTGACGCGCGGCTCCCCTCCTCTCCATACTCCGCCCCTGTGCGCCGGACGGCGCTGACGCAAGCAAGCACAGCATCGACACTCCTCCAGGGCCCGGCGGGGCACGGCGCTCCGCCGGGGAAGGCGCTATGGCTGCGATCCTCGCGATCGACCAGGGCACGACCGGCACGACCTGCCTGGTGCTGGACGCGGGCGGGCGCGTGCTGGGGCGTGGGTACTCGGAATTCACGCAACACTATCCACGGCCCGGCTGGGTGGAGCACGATCCCGAGGAGATCTGGGAGGTGACGCTGCGGGTGGCCCGGGAGGCGCTGGCCGCGGCCGGGGTGGATCCCGGGGACGGAGCGAGGGCCGGGGCGACGCTGGCCGGGATCGGGCTCACGAACCAGCGGGAGACGGTCGTGCTCTGGGACCGGGCGACGGGCGAGCCGGTGCACCGCGCCATCGTCTGGCAGGACCGGCGCACCTCGGAGCTCTGCCGGGCGCTCCGGGAATCGGGGCGGGAGTCCTGGGTCCGGGAGAAGACCGGACTGGTGCTGGATCCGTACTTCTCGGGCACCAAGCTGGCGTGGCTGCTGGACAACGTGCCGGACGCGCGGCGTCGGGCGGAGCGTGGCGAGCTCGCGGCGGGTACGATCGACACCTGGCTGATCTGGAAGCTCACCGACGGGCGGGTGCACGCCACGGATCCCACGAACGCGTCCCGCACCCTCCTGTACGACATCCACGCGCTCGGCTGGGATGACGAGCTGCTCGCGCTGTTTGGCGTGCCGCGCGGGATCCTCCCGGAGGTCCGGCCGTCCAGCGGCGATTTCGGGACGACGGAGGCCGACCTGTTCGGCGCGCCGATCCCGATCGCGGGCGTGGCCGGGGACCAGCAGGCGGCGCTGTTCGGACAGGGGTGCTGGGCGGCCGGGCTGGCGAAGAACACGTTCGGCACCGGGGCGTTCCTCCTGATGCACACGGGGGACCGGCCCGTCGCGTCGCGGCACGGCCTGCTGACCACCGTGGCGTGCGGCCCGCGGGGCGAGCCGTCGTACGCGCTGGAGGGTTCGATCTTCGTGGCCGGCGCGGCGGTGCAGTGGCTGCGGGATGGGCTCGGCGTGATTCGGGATGCCGCGGAGACGGAAGCGCTCGCGCGGTCGCTGGCGTCGAACGACGGGGTCTATTTCGTGCCCGCGTTCGTGGGGCTGGGTGCGCCGCACTGGGAGCCGGAGGTGCGGGGGACGATCGTCGGGTTGACCCGGGGGACGGGGCGGGCGCACCTGGCGCGGGCCGCGCTGGAGGCCATGGCGTACGCCACGCGGGATGTGGTGGACGCGATGGAGGCGGATTCAGGCGTGGCGGCGCGGGAGCTCGCGGTGGACGGCGGCGTGGCGCAGAACGACTGGCTCATGCAGTTCCTCGCGGACGTCCTGGGGGTCCCGGTCCGGCGGCCGGACGTGGTCGAGACGACGGCGCTCGGCGCGGCGGGGCTGGCGGGGCTGGCGCTCGGGGTGTGGCCGGACGCGGATGCGTTCGCGAGGGCGTCGGCGGGACGGGCCCGGTTCGAGCCGGCCATGGACGAGGCCGAGCGGGATGCGTTGATGGCGGGCTGGCACGCCGCGATCGAAGCCTGCCGCGCGGGCGCACGCCACGGGAGCCATGGCCGTTGAACGTCCGCTCCGGGTGGCGGTGTGCGGGGCGGAGTCCGCGCCGCCGGAGATGCTCGCGGCCGCGGAGGAAGTGGGTCGGCTCCTGGCGGAGGCGGGGGCGGTGGTGATCTGCGGTGGGCGCGGGGGCGTCATGGAGGCGGTGGCCCGGGGTGCGGCCGGGGCCGGAGGGCTGACGGTCGGCATCCTGCCGGGCCGCACGGCGTCGGAGGCGAACCCGTACATCTCGATCCCGCTCCCCACCGGCATGGGCGAAGGCCGCAACGTGCTGGTGGTCCGGTCGGCGGATGCGGTCATTGCGATCGGCGGCGAGTGGGGCACGCTCTCCGAGATCGCCCTGGCGCGGAAGATGGGCATCCCGGTCGTGTTGCTCCACCCGACCCTGGCCCGGGGACTGGACGTCCCGGTGGCGGACGGACCGAAGGCGGCCGTGGACTTCGCGTTGGGCGTGCGCGCCCGGTGAGGGGACCGTGACGGGCGCCTGCATGATCGCGCTCACCTGCGCTCTCGTGCTGGGTTCCGTGGCCCGGGGGCAGCCTGCCGGCGTCCAGGGACACCCGTGGGCGGCGCCGCCGGGGGCGGCCGGGCCGTGGTGCGCGGTGGTGGGCGAAGGGCGGCGAGGGGCGGAGCGGGCGTCGCCCGGTACGCCGGGTGGCGACCGGCGGATGGCCCATGGGGAGAGGGTGGGCCGGGCCGGCGGGCGGTGCCCCGGGTCTCCCGGGGCCGCCCGCGGGCCGGATGGCGGTGGACGCCTGGCAGCTCGGCGGCGGGCCGGGGAGCCGGGCGGTGGGGTGGAAGGCGGCGCGCGGTCGGGCGTGGCGTGCGAGCCTGGCGGTGCACGCGGCCGCCTCGCGCCGGACTCCGACCCCTGGTTCGCCGAGGACAAGTTCAAACACTTCTTTGTATCGTACGCGACGACCGGGATCACGTTCGCCGCCGCGCGGACCGCGGGGCTCGGCGGAAGCGACGCGCGACTGGCGGCGGCGGTGGCGGCCGGGGTGGCGGGGCTCGGGAAGGAGCTGGTCGACGCCGGCCGCGGCACCGGGTTCAGCGCCCGGGACCTGGTCTGGGACGGGCTGGGGATCGCCGCGGCGCTGGCGCTCGTTGCGCGCGTACGCTGAACCGGGCGGTACGCCATGGCGCTCCCCCCACCTCTGATCATTCCCGCAGAGCGGCTCCACGATCTGGAGGACGGCGCGTCCCTCGAGTGGCTCGAGACGGACGGCCGGGGCGGGTACGCGTCCGGGACCGCGGTCGGCGCGAACACGCGCCGGTACCACGGGATCCTCGTGGTGGCCCTGCGCCCGCCCACCGACCGGATCGTGCTCCTCTCCCGGTTCGAAGAGACGATCCTCACGGACGACGGGGAGGAGTTCGCGCTCGGCGTGAACTACTACCCGGGCGCGATCCATCCCACGGGGCACCGGTTCCTGGAGGAGTTCCGGCTCGATCCGTGGCCGGTGTGGCGGTACCGGCTGGGGCGGCTGACCCTGGTCCGCACGCTCTTCCTGGCGCGGGAGGTGGGGGCGGTGGTGGTGGGGTATCGGGTGGAGGGGGGCGGGGCGGAGCTGCGCCTCCGGCCGCTGGTCGCGGGGCGGGATTTCCACGCGGTGGTTTCGGTGAACGACGTCGTCTCACGCACCTGCGAGGCGACCCCCGGCCGCGTGGCGTACCGCCCGTACCCGGGCATCCCGGAGCTCGTGCTCTCCCACGACGGCGGCGAATGGACCGCCGATGGGATCTGGTACTATCGCACGGTCTACCCGAGGGAAACGGAGCGGGGGCTCGAGGACCGGGAGGACCTCTTCTCCCCGGGCTGGCTGCGGGTGCGGCTGGAAGCCGGCCGGGAATGGCGGGTGGCGTGCGCCACGGAGCCCGTGCCCGTGGAACGGGCGGGCGAGTGGGCGGAGGTCGAGCGTGCCCGTCGGACGAGGCGGGCGGCGGAGGGGCGGGACGTTGCGGGCGCCGGGTCGCGCTTCGCGGAGCTCGGCGCGCGGCTCGGCTTCGCGGCGGACGCGTTCCTCGTGGAGCGGGATGGCAACCGGAGCATTCTCGCCGGATACCCCTGGTTCGCGGACTGGGGCCGGGACGCCATGATCTCCCTCCCGGGCCTTCTGCTGGCCACGGGCCGGCTCGACGAGGCAGCCGGCGTACTGCGCACGTTCGCGGCGCACGTCCGGGACGGGCTGATCCCGAACCGCTTCCCGGACCACGGCGGGCCGGTCCCAGACGACCACTACAATGCCGCGGACGCGGCCCTCTGGTTCGTGGAGGCGGTGGCCGCGTACGCCGACGCGGGTGGCGATCCCCGGGAATTCTGGCCGGCCGTCGTCGCCATCCTGGATGCGTACGCCGCGGGTACCCGCTACGGGATCCGCGTCTGCGACGATGGACTCCTGCGCCAGGGTGAGCCTGGCGTGCAGCTCACCTGGATGGACGCCCGGGTCGACGGCTGGGTGGTCACGCCGCGGGAGGGGCGGGCCGTGGAGATCAACGCGCTCTGGTACAACGCGAACCTGCGCGCCGCCGGGCTCGCCCGGACCGTCGGGGCGGACGGGGCGCGCTTCGAGGCCCGGGCCCGGGCCGCCGGCCGGGCGTTCGACGCGTTCTGGTACGCGGAGCGGGGCTATCTCTACGACCGCATCCTGGACGACGGCCGGCCGGACCCGACGCTGAGGCCGAATCAGCTCTTCGCGCTCTCGCTCCCGTACTCGCCCGTGGATCCCGCCCGTGCGCGGCTGGCGCTGGACGCGGTCCGGCGCGTGCTGCTCGTCCCGCTCGGCGTGCGCACGCTCACCCCTTCGGACCCCGGATACATTGGCCGTTACGCGGGGCCGCAATGGATGCGGGACGCGTCCTACCACTCCGGCACGGCGTGGCCCTGGCTGATCGGGCCCTTCGCGACCGCATGGCTCCGGGCATACGGCGGCACCGCGGAGGCCGTCGCCTGGGTGGGTGCGCTGCTGGAGCCCTTCGTCGCCCACCTCGCGGAATACGGCCTCGGACAGGTGGCCGAGATCGTGGAAGGGGACCCGCCGCACCGGCCGGTCGGGTGCTTCGCCCAGGCCTGGAGCGTGGCGGAGCTGCTGCGCGTGCTCCAGGCACTCCGCGGCGGCGACCGGGTCTAGCCTCGCCTCACGGCGCGGGAGCGGCGCGCCACCCCTTGGTCTGCGGCACTCCGGGGCGTAGATTTCCCCGTATGGAACTCACGGTAGCGGTGATCATCGGCCTGGTGGCCGCCATCGCCGTGGTCGCGCCCCTTCTGCGGGGCGATCGCGGCGCCGGGCGGACGTCCGCCGGGCGGCAGGGCGCGGGTGCGCGATCGCAGGCAGGGGTGGGAGCGTCGGCGGGCGGACCCGACGACGCAGCGCCGGCCTCCCCGGATGACAGGGCTGCGGCCGCCGCGGAAACGGCGGGCGTGGCCAGCGCGACGGCCGAGGGGGAGGACGCTCTCCCCGAGGATCCCATCGAACGGGAGATCCTCCGGTACCGGGCCGCGGTCCGGGCCGGGACCGTGTGCCGCCGGTGCCGCCAGGCAAACCCCGAGGGCAGCCGCTACTGTTCGGAGTGCGGAACCCGGATCGCCGTCGCATGATCGATCTCCGTAGCGATACCGTCACTCGGCCCACGCCCGCCATGCGGGAAGCGATCGCCGCCGCGGAAGTCGGGGATGACGTCCTCGGCGACGATCCCACCGTCAAGCGTCTCGAAGCCACGGTCGCCGAGCTGCTCGGCAAAGAGGCGGCGCTGTTCATGCCGAGCGGGACCATGGCGAACGAGGTCGCCATCGTCTGCCTTGCCGAGCCCGGGACGGAGGTGGTGGCGGAGGCCACGTCCCACGTCGTGGATTGGGAGGAGGCCGCGGCCGCGTTCCTGGCCGGCGTGCAGCTGCGCGGCGTGGCGACGCCGGACGGGATCCTGACCGCCGAGCTCGTGGCGGGCGCGATCCGGCCGGGCGGGCGATTCCAGCCGCGGACGTCGCTGATCTGCGTGGAGAACACGCACAACGCTGCGGGCGGCAAGATCATGCCCATCGAAGAGCTCCGCGCCATCCGCCGTCTCGCCCTGGAGCGGGGGCTGCCCGTTCACCTGGACGGCGCCCGGCTCTGGAACGCCAGTGCCGCGACCGGGATCCCCGTCGCCGACTACGCCGCCCAGGCCGATACCGTGATGGTCACCCTCTCCAAGGGGCTCGGCTGCCCCGTGGGCTCCGTTCTCGCCGGCTCGGCGGAGGTCATGGAGAAGGCCTGGCGGGTGCGGCGCCGGCTGGGCGGGGGGATGCGCCAGGCCGGGCTCCTCGCGGCGGCCGGGCTCTACGCCCTGGAGCATCATCGGGCGAGACTCGTAGAGGACCACGCGCGCGCCAGGCGCCTCGCCGCGCTCGCTTCCGAGGTGCCCGGGCTGGCGGTGGTCCCGCCCGAGACGAACATCGTCATGATCGACGTCGTCCGGTCCGACCTGGACGCGGCCACGGTCATCGGGCGCCTGGCCGAGCACGGCGTGCTCATGAGCGCGTTCGGGCCCCGCCGCATCCGCGCGGTCACCCACCTGGATGTGGATGACGACGGCATCCAGGCCGCCGGCGAGGCGTTGCGAGCGGTCGTCGCGGGATCCGGGCGCGCGGCGTAGCTCGACGCCGACAGACCGCGGGCTCGCCGCCGGGGCGGGCGTGGCCAGGCAGGGGAAGCGCGCGGGATCTGGCGGCCGACGGGTTCGCGCGGAACATGGGAGCCCGCGGGTTCGTTCGTACCGAGATCGGCCGTGCGGAGGGACACCGGAACAGCCGTGCACGACTCGTTCACGGCTGCGCTGCCCCGGCCGCCCCGGGACGCACCGGCGGCGCCCGGGAGCTCGTCGCATACACCCATTCCCTCGTCCTCTCGGGCGCTTGTGATCCCTCCCGGCGGGCTTATCTTTCCGACACCGAACAGGAACCGTATATTTCCCAAAGGGTACCAGCACGGGTCACGACGGGCGAGGAAGAGCGCAACGACGAACAGGCGGGAACATGCCAACGGTCGAGCTTAGCGAGGAAAAGCGAAAGGCGCTGAACGTGGCGATCGCTCAGATCGAGCGGAACCACGGCAAGGGCTCCATCATGCGCATGGGCGTGGATGGCGCCCGGATCCAGATCGAGGCGATTCCGACGGGCGCCATCAACCTGGATGCGGCAATCGGCGTGGGGGGGATCCCGCGCGGGCGGATCTGTGAGATCTTCGGGCCGGAGTCCAGCGGGAAGACCACGCTGTGTCTGCACGTGATCGCGAACGCGCAGAAGGCCGGCGGCGTGGCGGCGTTCATCGACGCGGAGCACGCGCTGGACATCGAGTACGCGCGGCGGCTCGGTGTGGACGTGGACAACCTGCTGGTCAGCCAGCCAGACACCGGGGAGCAGGCGCTGGAGATCGCGGAGGTGCTGATCCGCAGCGGGGCGGTGGACGTGGTGGTGATCGACTCGGTGGCCGCGCTGGTGCCGCGCGCCGAGATCGAGGGCGAGATGGGCGACTCCCACGTCGGGCTCCAGGCGCGGCTCATGAGCCAGGCGCTGCGGAAGCTGACGGGCGCGGTGAACCGGTCCCGGACGGCGGTGATCTTCACGAACCAGATCCGCGAGAAGATCGGCGTGATGTTCGGGAACCCGGAGACGACGACCGGCGGCCGGGCGCTGAAGTTCTATGCGAGCGTGCGGCTGGACATCCGTCGCGTGGGCGCCATCAAGGACGGCCAGGAGCAGGTCGGGAGCCGGACGCGGGTCAAGGTGGTCAAAAACAAGTGCGCGCCGCCATTCCGACAGGCCGAGTTCGACATCATGTTCAACGAGGGGATCAGCCACACGGGCCTCCTCGTGGACCTGGGTGTCGAGTGCAACGTGATCGAGAAGTCCGGCGCGTGGTTCTCGTACGGGGACATGCGGCTCGGGCAGGGGCGGGAGAACGCGAAGGCGTTCCTGAAGGAGAACCCGGATCTCGCGGCGGAGATCGAGGCGAAGGTCCGGTCGCTCCTCGGGATGAAGGGCGCTGCGCCGGCCACGGACGACGACGTGGTCGTGGACGTCTGAGCGCTGTCGCGGCAAGCGGCCTTTCGCACCGGCGCTGGTACCGAGCGGCGCGCCTCCGGGCGCGGCCAGGCGGGCCTCGGAGAACGGATCACCGGGGCCCGTTCTTCATCCGGGCGGCGGCAGCGTCGTGAGCACGGCCACGACCGCCACGATGAGGAGGCCGATCGCGGCTTCGAGGGTCACGAGCCGGCGGAGCGTCTGCACGGCGTTCTCCGCGGCCGCGTCGCCGGCATCGCGGGACGTACCGGAGGCGAGTCGCGGGCGGACGACGAGCAGGTTCACGGCGGCCGGGATCATGACCAGGGCCACGAGGGCGAGCTTGCCCGCGAGGGTTGCCCCGTAGGGCGAGCGGAGCGGCGCCGCGGCGTCGCCTAGATAGGCGTAGGCCTGGTACAGCCCCGTGGCGACGAGCGCCAGGACGCAGGTGAGCGCGAGGGTGGAGAAGCGCGGCACGGCGTCCGCCAGCACGGCACGGCGCTCGTGGGGAGCGCGGTCGCCCAGGGCCGGATAGAGCCCGAATCGGAGGGCGAGCAGACCGCCGAGCCAGGCGACGGCCGCGAGCAGGTGGATCGCGTCACCGGCCACGGCGACCCAGGGCTTCTCCGCGGCCGCGGCGTGGCCGTTCAGGCTCGTGAGCACCACGAGCGCGAGGCCCACCAGGAGGCCCGCTGCGGCGGCCGGACGGAGCGAACCGAACGGCCGGTCCGCCACGGCCACGGCGCGGTCCAGGATCCCGATCAGGATGAGGGCGGCGACGAGCCGGGCCAACCAGAGCTTCCCCCACTGGGTTCCCAGGACCGCACCGAGCATCTCGCCCCCGAGCCCACCAGCCGCGGAGCCCGCCAGCGCTGCGGCCTGGGCGACGAGCATGACGAGCGCCGCTACGGGGAGCAGCCACGCACCGAGCCGCCCGATGCGGAGCGCCCGGGCATTGATCCCCGGCGTGGACCTCGGACCGAGCACCGCGAGCACGAAGACCAGCGGGCCGAGGGCCGCGATGAGGGCGAGGAGGTGCAGGCCCCGGGCAACCCGGAGCCCGATGGCGCCGGGGGGCGAGCTCAGGTGCCCGGCTCGGGCCGCGGGCGGCGCGGGCGCGTCGGTCGATGCCACCGCCGTCGTCGCGTGCAGATCGGCGGCCGTGTCTTCCATTGGCGGCGGCGCCGGGTTCGCCACCTCGAACCGGTAGCTCCCGCTCACCGGATGTCCGTCCGTGGAGAGGACGCGCCACTGGACGGTGTACACGCCGGCCTGGGTGGCCCGCAGCGTGGCCACAATGGCGCGCCGATCCTCGGGATCGAGCGCGGCGTCGTCGGCATCGATCCGGGCGCCATCCGGGCCCGTGACCACGATGGCGTCCGGGAGAACGTCCACCGGCTGATTGAACCAGATCCGGATGCGGCCCGGCGGTTCCTCGACGGTCGCATCGGGCGCGGGGTCCGCCCCCTGGAGGCGGGTGTGCGCGTAGGCGAGCCCGGCGAGCAGCGGGATCGCGAGGGCTGCGGCGAGGATCCGGATCGCGATGCGTTGCATGCGTCCCATCACCCTATCCACTCCGGCTCGGGGAATGGCGGAAGATGCCGATTTTGGCCCGGGGGTGCAACGTATCGGGGAAATCCAAGGTATCCGTGTAGCGCCCCCGGTTCATTGGACAAGTCCCTGGCTTAATCAGGCGGCCAGGA
>CALCID010000053.1 GCA_937907535.1 uncultured bacterium
CACGAGCACGAGCACGTGCACGAGCACGGGCACGGGCACGGGGTAGGCTCCGCGGTGGGGCTACCTTCCGGGGTCGAGCACGGGCCCGAGAACCCGGACCTGGACGAGGCGGAGCGGGTGGACGAAGGGGTGAGTGGCGCCGTCCGTGAGCTCCGCGTGGGCTGACGAGCGAAACGAGCATTCCCTCCTGATCGGGGCAGGTCTCCACGCCCCACGTATTGACCTCAGCCGGTAATGCGCTATGCTTCCCGTGCACGCGGGCCGATCCGCCAGGTGGCTGGCCGGCCGCCGCGCGGGACGGACCCACCGGAGGACCGCACAGCCGGGCCGGCGGCCCGGCCTGACCCTGTGGAAAGGAGGGATCGTATGGCCTATCCGTTCACGCTCCCCGAACTGCCGTATGCGTACGATGCGCTGGAGCCGCACATCGACGCGCGGACCATGGAGATCCACTACACGAAGCACCACGCGGCCTACATGAACAACCTGAACGCCGCGCTGGAGAAGCATCCGGAACTCCAGGGCAAGAGCGCGGAGGAGCTGGTTCGGGACATCAAGAACATCCCGGAGGACATCCGCACGGCGGTGCGGAACCACGGGGGCGGGTACATCAACCACAACCTGTTCTGGCAGATCATGGCGCCGGGCGGGGCCGGGCAGCCGTCGGGCGAGCTGATGGAGGCGCTGAACAGCGCGTTCGGCTCCCTGGACGCGTTCAAGGAGGCGTTCAACAAGGCGGCGGCCGGGCATTTCGGCTCCGGCTGGGCCTGGCTCGTGGTGGATGGCCCGGGGAAGGTCGCGGTGATCTCGACGCCGAACCAGGACAGCCCGCTCATGGAGGGTCGGACTCCGGTGCTCGGGCTGGACGTCTGGGAGCACGCCTACTACCTGAAGTACCAGAACCGTCGCCCCGAGTACATCCAGGCGTTCTGGAACGTGATCAACTGGGATGAGGTGAATCGGAGGTACGAGGAGGCCATCCGGTAGCCTTCGCGGCGAGGCGGCGTTTCCGGGTCGTGCACGAGCACGAGCACGTGCACGACCCGGCAAGGTAGCCTGACCGCGAAGGTTGCCTCACTCGTACTCGTACTCGTGCTCGTACTCGTACTCGACCCGGTTAGGTAGCCCTACCGCGAAGCTTCACCCAACCTTCGGCCTCTCCAGTACGCTCACCTCTCCCGGCATCATGTAGTGATCGCCCCACAGGCGGCCAATGGGCCGGAGGACGGCCGGGTCCACGGCCAGGGTGCCGGGAACGAAGGGGAGCTCCTCGGAGATTCGGATGCCCAGGACCTCGCCGATGACGAGCGTGTTCGGCGAGTTCCGGAGCTCGACCACCTCGTGGAGTCGGCATTCGAGGACGGCGGGGCAGTCGGCGACGAAGGGCGCCGGGACGACGTCGCTCATTGCAGCTTCGAGCCCCGCGGCCGCGAACTCGTCCACCTCGGGGCCGTACTCGGCCGATGTCTGGTTCATCGCCTCGAAGTGCCGTTCGGTCACGACATTCACGCAGAACGCGCCGGTGTCCAGGATGTTGCGGAGCGTGTCCTTCGGCCGGCCGGCCCGGCTTCCGATCGACGCCGCGACCAGGAACGGCGTGGGCGAGACGGCCATGAAGTAGCTGAACGGCGCGAGGTTCGGTGTGCCGTCGACGGACCGGGTGGAGATCCAGCCGATCGGCCGTGGCACGACCAGCGACGTCAGGAGCTGATACCGCTCCCGGGCAGAGAGCTCGGCCGTCCGGAACCGGACGCAAGGGATCGGTTCGATCATGGTGCCGTCCGATTCTGATCTGCGACGTGCCGCTCGACCCACTCGACGGCGTGCCGCAGCTCCAGCGGGTCGATCCAGTGGCCGATCGGGTAGTCCCGGGCCTCGAGGTCGGCGCCGGCCGAGTGGAGCCGCTCCCGGCCCTCGACCGCGAGCTCGAACGGGATGTTCGGGTCCCGGGTGCCATGCCCCCAGAAGAACCGCGTCCCCCGGACCGTGTCCGGGGTGGCCGCCACCGCCGGATGGTTCGCCAGGAAACCGCTGAAGTTCAGGACGAGCGGTACCCTGCCCGGCCGGGTCAGGGCGAACGCCATGCTGAGCGTGCCGCCCTGGGAGAAGCCGCCCAGGACCAGCGGACCCGGCCGCACCGGCAGCTTCCCGGGGAGCGAATCCAGGAAGGCCTCCAGCGCGTCGAGACTCGCGGAGAAGCTCTCCGGCTCGGGACGGTCCCGGCCGAGGAACCGGTACCACGCCCAGCCGGGCCCGTAACCCCAGGGGGCGGCCGGGAACGGCGCCCGCGGGAACGTTGCAATGGCACCGGCCGGCAGCTTCGATGCGAGCGGCTGCAAGTCCGCTTCGTTCGCCCCGCGGCCGTGCAGCAATACGATCAGCGGGGCGCCGTCCCGCGCGCCCTCCGGCACGTGCAGGATATACTCCAGGTCGCTCATCGACCCTCCGTCAGTCCAGCGGTGTGAGGATCTCTTCGAGCTCGGCGCGTTGCGGCTCGAGCCACGCCGGGAGCATGAGCTCCCGGCCGAGCGTGTCCGCGGGCTCGTCCACCGCGAAGCCCGGCCCGTCCGTGGCGATCTCCAGCAGCAGCCCGTCCGGCGCGCGGAAGTAGATGCTCCGGAAGTACTTCCGGTCCATCACCGGAGAGACGTGGACGCCCATGGAGAGCAGGTGGTCCCGCCACGCGAGCTGCTCCTCCTCATCCTTCGCCCGGAACGCGATGTGGTGCGTCTGTCCGGCGCCGCCCCGCGCCCAGTAGTCCGAATTCGGCCAGCCGAAGAGCGTGAGCGTGCTGTGCGGCGCCACCTCGTCGCCGTCGTAGCGCGCCCAGAACCAGTGGGGCGTGGCGCCGTCGTCCTGGTTCACCGTCTTCTTCACGATGCGCAGGCCGAGCGCGGCCTCGTAGAACTCGTGGGCGCGATCGATGTCGTCCGTGATGCCGCTGATGTGGTGGATCCCCTGGAGCGCCATGTCCGGCTCGATGACCGGTACCGGTTCCGGGTGCGTGAGTGCCCGGATCGCCTCCTCGTCCCGATGGCCGCGCAGCCGCTCGTTCGGCGGCATGATCACCGTCTGGCCGAGGGCGTCCGCCGGCTCGTCGATCGCGTAGCCGGGGCCCCGGGTCGCGATCTCCAGGATCTGGCCGTCCGGGTCCCGGAAGTAGATGCTGCGGAAGTAGCCGCGGTCGTACGGGCCGGTCACGTGGACGCCGGCGTCGGTCAGCCGACGCTTCCACTTGAGCAACGCTTCCGGCGTTTCCACGCCGAGCGCCAGGTGGTGGATCCCGCCCACGCCCCAGCGCCCGCGGCCCGCGTGCGGCCACTCGAAGAACGTCAGGATCGTGCCCGGCGAGCCCATCGCATCGCCGAAGTAGAGGTGGTACGCGGTGGGGTCGTCGAAGTTGACGGTCCGCTTCACCAGGCCGATGCCCAGCGTGTCACGGTAGAACGCCAGCGTGCGCCGCGCGTCTCGCGAGACCATCGTGATGTGGTGGAACCCCTGGGTTTTCAACGAGGCCATGGTCCCTCCTCCTGGCTTGCGGCGGTGTCGCCGGTCGTTTCGCGTTCCCTGATAAAACCCTCAGTACTGAGATATTGTTCCCGCGGCGGAGCCGGGAGGGGGGTGGCGGCGCGGATGCAGGGGCTGGCGCGAAGGCCGGCGAGCGTCGCGGCGATTCGGGAACCGGCGGTCACGGGGGTGACCGGAGGCCGGGTGGGGCTTGCCGGGTCCGGGTCTGCCCCGGCGGGCCCACTCAACCGGTCTCGCCCTCACCCGGGCGAGGGAGGGAGGCGGCGTGGTGTCCGAGCCGCTTGAGCAGGTCGATCGCGACGCGCCGGTCGTCGACGTCGAGCCCGGAGACCGCGCGCTCGATCGCCGTCGCGTGCTCCTCGAAGACCCCGGCGATGAAGCGTTCGCCTTCGGGGGTGAGCGCCGCGTAGCGCGCGCGACGGTCCTCCTTGCACTCGCGCCGCTCCACGAGGCCGCGTTTTTCCAGGGAGTCGACGAGGAAGGTGATCCCGCCACTGGACACGAGGATCTTGCGCTGGATGTCCCGCAGCAGGAGCGGCCCTTTGTGGTAGAGCACCTCCAGGACCGCGAACTCGCCCGGGGTGAGGCCGTGACGCGCGATGTCCGCCTGGCTGTGCGCGAGCACGGACGCGTACGCACGGGCAAGCACGGTCCACAATTTCAACGCGAGCGCCTGGGGCTCGCTCCGTTCGGCCGCGCGACGGGCGCCCGGCCCGGCATCAGGCTGGCTCACGAGGCAACAATTCGTGTCCGACAGGGAACGTGTCAAGGATGGCGTCCGGATTGGAGGGCCGGACGTTCAGGGTGGGACGGCCGGCGGCACAACGGTCGAATGGTGCGGCGCGCACGCACCCACGAAAGACGCTGGTATGGCGGTTGGTTGCCGATCGCCGTGCGCTGCTCCGCGTCTTGCCGCGTACCGACGCGTGCGGGTAGCTTGCGCCGCATGATCGGATCGCGTCTCCGTTCCCTCTCGATCGTCGCTGGGGGCGACGTCGTCGCATGCGACCCTCTCCGGCCGCGGGCACCGTCCGTCGCGGCCGTCCGCGCGCCGGGGCCGGGGCGCGGGTGAGTGCGGGCCGATGACCGATGCCGGTACGACCCGCGCCGCGGCGCGCCCGCCCCTCGATGGCATTGTCGTGCTCGACCTCTCCCGGGTGCTCGCCGGGCCGTACTGTACCATGATCCTCGGCGATCTCGGGGCCGACGTCATCAAGGTCGAGCCGCCCGGACGGTACGGGAACGCGCACCCGACCATCGTACCGTACCAGACCTTCGAGGCGGCCGACGGCCCGTTCGCCCTCGGCGTCGGGAACGACGCCCAGTGGCGGCGGTTCTGCGCCGCCATCGACCGCCCCGAGCTGGCGGACGACCCGCGCTTCAGTACGAACCCGGACCGGGTAGCGAACCGGGAGGCATTGATCGCGATCCTCGCCGAACACTTCCGCACCGCGCCCGCGGGCGAATGGATCCGCCGGATCGCCGCCGCGGACGTGCCCGTCGGACCCGTACGGACCGTGCCGGAGGTACTCGAGAGCGAACAGATCAAAGCGCGCGGGATGATCGAGACCGTCTCCCACCCGACCATCGGCGAGCTCCGCCTCGTCGGGATCCCGTTCAAGTTCTCCGCCACGCCGGCGAGCATCCGGCGCCCACCGCCGTTGTTGGGGGAGCATACGGGGGAGGTGGTAACGGAGCTGGGTCTTGATTCTGCATGAAGACGACGGCTGACTCGAAGGGAGCCCGTACCATGTTGGCGCACATGGGGCGGTGGCGCTGCGCTACGAGCCGAAACGGTAGCTGGCCGGGGGCCACGAAGACTCTTCGGCCTCGTATCACACGCTTCCGATCGAGGCCGCGCGAAGCCACGAATTCCGGCACGCGCCGCGCGCTGGGACGGCCCCGGTGTTCCTCGCAGGGTTGTGGCGGCTTGCCGTCGCTGAGGCGCTAGACTGGTCTGGACCTTCTCCGAACCTCTTATGCCCATGAGGTCGCACTGGACATCGTACGCCGTCTGCGTCGTCCTCGTCGGCGCGTGTGGAAGCGACCGGGCCGGGACGGCGCCGACGTTCGACGCCCTCTTCCCGGAAGAGCGGCAGGTGAGCCTGGAGGAGGATCCGGACGATCGGGTCACGGAGATCACCAGCTTCACGCCGCGCGCGGACGGCGGCTTCGTCATTGTGGACGGCCCGGCCAGGAGGCTGCGCGAGTACGACGCTGCGGGTCGCCTCGAGCGCGTCTGGGGCCGCCCTGGACAGGGACCCGGCGAGTTTCGGACGCCGTCTGCGGCCGCGTACGGCCCGTCGGGTGAGCTCCACGTGGTGGACCGAGGGAGTCCGCGCCGCACGGTGTTCTGGGCGGAGGATTCCGTTTCGGTGTATCGGCTGCCGGCTAGCTATGGCTACGAGTTGCACGCTGTGGGTGAGGGGCTCGTCGTCGGTATCGGCACGCAGGACGAGCGGTTCGGCATCCTCTCATACGATGGTCGGTTGGTCGCCCGGTTCGAGCGGCGTAATCCCCGGATCGCGGAAACACCCTTCTGGGTGTTCTTCGTCCGTGAGCGCGCCGCGGTGGTGGGGGACCGGGTGTACGTCAACTCGTCCTTCGATCCGACGATCCGGGTCTATTCCACGGCAGGGGACTTGCTTCACGCCTTCGGCACGGCGCCGCCGACGTGGATCGAACCGACGCGCCCGGGCATAGCAGCAATCTCGACTCCCGAGGACCGGGCTCGGATCGAAGCGTGGGCGCGGAGCTTCACGGTGGTCGCGGGCCTTGCCGCCATCGACGGGGTGCTCGTGGTGCAGTACGGGCGGCACGACCCGAGACCGAGCGCATCCGATCACATCGTGCTACACACGGCGGACGTCTACGCCGCGGATGGCGAAAAGCTCTTCGAGGGAATTCCCCTCGGTCGGCGCATCCTCGCCGGTGGGAGGCGGCTGTACGTGCTCGAGTCCGAGCCACCGGATGGGTGGACCGTCTCCATGCGGCGGTACACGGGCTCCGGGCGATGACGGGCGCCGCATGAACGGACGCATGCACCCGACAGCGCCCGCGCGGCCTTCGGGTGATGCACTATGCGCGATACGGCACGGACAGCGGAATGCGCTCCGGAAAGCCAGCGTCACATCGTCGGAGTACACGGCGATCGGCGGAACCCGACGCAAGGAGAACGAACGTGGCGGACGATCAGGTGCAATAGAACGTCCTGGCATGGATGAGCTCGAGTTCGTAGGCTGGAACAACGGGGACTGGCATGGCGTGTTCGCCCGTTACCACAGCGACGACGTATTTGTCGACTGGAAGGGGCAGGAGCCAGGACGCGGACTTCAGGAGCACATCGATGCGATGAAAGCGTTTCTCGAATCAGCCGGTGGCATTCCGCCGCGGATCATATCGCACCCGATCGGGTTCGGCTCCGGTGAGTGGACCTGTGTGGTCGGCGAGTTCGAAGATGGCGGCCGAATGGTCACGGTCGCGGAATGGCACGATGGTGCGATGGTCGAGGAGTACATCTGGAGCTGAGTCGCCCGGATGCTGCCGGTCGGCTGGAATCGGGATCTTGTGCGCGATCCAGGTGCCGCGTGACACCGGCCAGGCGGCTGCAATGTAGAGAACGGCGCGCAATGCCGCGCGTCGCCCCGAAGCATGCGAACCGGACCGGACGGTGAGGCGTACGATGAGCGGTCTCATGTACGCCCGCAAAGTGCGAGCTTCCGCCCCCTACTTCCCCCCACTCGTCTCCAGCACCCACTCCGCGATCTTTTCCAGCACCACCGGCGCGATGGTCTCCTCGATCTGGGCGTACTCGCTGGGCGCGCCGGTCTTCGCGGTCTGGAAGAGGTGGTTGAGACCCGGGAATTCGACGGTCGTGACGTTCCGGTTGCCTCCCTGCTCGAGGGCCTCACGGATCGCGGTCAGGTTGGCCTGGGAAGGCACCTGGAGGTCGAGCGAGCCATTGATGGCGAGAACCGGGACCTTGACTCGCTGGAGCGTTGGGCGCGGGTCGTAGTCGATGAAGTAGCGCATCCACGGGGTCACGATCTGCCGAACCTGTTGCTCGATGGTAGCCTCGAAGGCGTCGGCCTCGGCGCCCTGGGCGGGCTGCTGGCCGAGCGCCGCCCGGGCCTGGTCCTGCACGGAGCGGAACAGCGCGCGCAGGCGCTCCGCGGCCGCGCTGTCCGAGGGCTCCTCGCGCAGGACCGCGAAGATCTGCCGCTGGAGCTCCTGGTTTTGCGCGATCGCCGGTTCCGGCACACCGGAGGCCCGGGCGATCAACGCGGCCTGGAGGATGAGGATGGAGTCACCGCGGAGGCCGGGGCCCGCCATGAGCACGATCCACGCGACGTCGCCCGACTCCGCGGCGACGATCGGAGCGATGAGCCCGCCCTCGGAGTGTCCGATGAGCCCGATGGCGGACGGGTCGACGTCGCCCCGGGACTTCAGGTACTCGACGCCGGCGCGCACGTCGCTGGCGAAGTCCAGGCTCGTGGCGCTGCGGAAGTCGCCGGTGCTCTCGCCCACGCCCCGGTCATCCACCCGGAGCACCGCGATGCCGCGCCGGGTCAGGTAGTCGGCCAGGACCAGGAACGGCCGGTGGCCCATGAGCTCCTCGTTGCGGTTCTGCGGCCCGGAGCCGGAGATCAGGAGCGCCGCGGGATAGCGCCCCGGTTCCCGGGGGCGGGTGAACGTGCCGGCGAGTCGCACGCCCGGAGCCGCCGGGTTCTCGTACGAGACGTCCTCCGAGTGGTAGGGGAGCGGCTCCTTCGGATCCTGCGGCCGCGGCCCCTGGCCCGGCGCCTCGTCGGTCCGCTCCATTTCGAGCGGGAAGCCCATCCCGTGCTGCGTGAACGTGCCCGCGATCCGCTCGCCGTCCGGCTGCACCTCCCCCCGGTAGTCGGCGTTCAGGGCGGGCAACGCCAGGTGCACGCTGTCACCGGTCACCGTCACCGAGCGGACCGGGATCCCGTGAGCGCCCTGGTCGGGGCTGTCCATCGTCGCGCGATACGACCCGTCGTCTTGCCGGGTGAGGTGGAATACGATGCGCAACTTCGTCGGACCCACTTCGAGGGTGCCGAGCCACGCGCCGGTCAGGTCGGTCTGCTGCGCGTGCGCCGGCGCGGAGGCCAGGCTCGTGAGGAGCAGCGCGGCGAGGGCAGGGCCGAGCCGTCGGGTGTTTCGGAACATCGTCGTCTGCCTCCGAGGAGTGTGTCAGGAGCAACGGCGTGACCGTCACGCGGCTTTGCGAGGGTCCGGCCGTGGGCTTCAGTCGCGTTCGTGGGGGCGGCCCCCTTCCGGGCCGGTTGCTGGCCGCACGGCGGCATCAGCATTGGCGCCGGTCCTTTGACCCGGCACGGCAACCCCCGGCGTTGGGAGATCCATCCCTGCCGTATGCCCACCGGCCCGGCGCGGCCGAATCGCGCAGGGCGGAGTCCCGTGGGCGCATGGGCGCGGGGGAGGGCCCCCCACCCATAATACGGACGAGCGGCGGGACTTCTTCATGGGAATCCGGGCCGCGTCGGGACAGGCCGGCGCCGGGTCGCGCGCCGAGGCCGAAATCGCACAGGGCGACGTCCCGTGACCGCATGGCCGCCGTGGGTGGCCCCCTGCCCATAATACGAACGAGCGGCGCGTTTGCTTCATACGAAGTTGGGACGGGGATGGGGAACGGGTGCGGTCGGGCCGCCGAGGCGAGGTCAGGTAGCCCGGCCATCCGTGCCGCGCCGCGCCGGCGGCGTGCGGGGCGGAACGGGGCCGCAGGCCGGACTCCCCCTGCGGCCCCCTGCCGCCGCTATTCCGTCCGCAGCGCCGTCATCGGGCTGACCGCCGAGGCGCGCCGGGCCGGCAGGTACACGGCGATCGAGCTGGCCGTCAACAGCAGGGCGGTCACCGCGGCGAGGGTCAGCGGGTCGCGGCTCGAGACGCCGAAGAGCAGGGACTCGAGCAGGCGGGAGAGGACAAGCGCGCCGGCCAGCCCGATCCCCACGCCAATGAGCGAGAGGGCGAGTCCCTGCCGCAGCACCATCCCTCGCACCGAGGCCGGCGCCGCGCCGAGCGCGATCCGCACCCCGATCTCCCGCGTGCGCTGCGTCACCACGTAGCCGATCACCCCGTACAGCCCGATCACGCCGAGCAGCAGAGAGACCGTGCCCGCCACGATCAGCACGATCATCGTGAACGATGTCTCGGCCATGGACCGGGAGACGATCTGCTCCATGGTGCGGGCGGCGGTGACCGGTACGTCCGGCGCGATGCGGCGCACCGCCGCGGCCACCGACGGCGCGAGGGCCATGGGGTCGCCGGTCGTGCGCACCACGAGGTGCCCAACGCTGAGGTCTATGTTGACCGCATCGGTGTTCAGCGTCAGGTAGGCCATGGGCTGGGGCTCCTCGTCGAGTCCGAAGTGCCGGACGTCCTCCACCACGCCCGCGATCTCGAGCCACGTCGTATCGTTGCCGAAGCGAACGCGCTCGCCGATCGCGCGTCCGTCCGTGAAGTCCCGCGCGAAGTTGCGGCTCACCCAGACGTAGGGCGGAATCGCGCCTTCGTGGTCTCTCTCCTCCGGCAGCCGCCCGTCGACGAGCCGGATTCCCATCGTCTCGAAATAACCGGGCCCGGCCACGATATACATCGCGACGGGCGGCAGCGCACCTTCCGGCCGGGGACGCCCCTCGATCTCGAACGACGAGCCGTTCGCCCCCTGCGGCTCGATGGGGAGCGAATTCGTCACGCTCACGGCCTGCACTCCAGGCAGCGCGCGCACCTCGTCGAGGATGCGGCGATAGAAGCCGGTGGGATCGTTGCGGCCTTGTCGCTCGCCCCGGCTCACGCCGACCGTCAGGACGTCCTCCGGCCGGAAGCCCGGGTCCACCGCCCGCAGTCGCTGGAAGCTACGGAGCAGGAGCCCGGAGCCGGTGAGCAGCATGAGCGAGAGCGCGATCTGCGCCGCGATCAGCCCCTGGCGCACCCGCTGCCGGTCCCGGCCGCCCGTGTCGCCCCGGCCTTCCCGCAGCCCCGCCGCCAGCGGGCGGGCGAGGAAGCGGGGGAGGGGGAGCGCGCCGAACGCGAGCCCCGACAGCACGCTCAGCCCGACCGCGAAGAGGAGCACCACGGCGTCCACGTTCACCTCGTGGAGCCGAGGCAGGTTGGACGGTCCGGCGGCCACCAGCGCGCGCACGCCCATCACCGCCAGCAGCACGCCCAGCACCCCGCCCGCGAGCCCCAGCAGCAAGCTCTCCGAGAGGAAGCCCGCAGCCAGCCGCGTGCGCGTGGCGCCCAGCGCGGTGCGCACCGCCAGCTCCTTGCGCCTCGCCTCCGCCCGCACCAGGAACAGGTTCGCCACACTCGCGCACGCGACCAGGAGCAGGAAGCCCACTGTGGACAGCACCACCCAGAGGGTCGTGGCGACGTCGCCGACCACCACCTCCTTGAGCTCCGTCACGGTCGCGTTCCAGCCGGCGCGCTGGAGGAAATCCGCGGTGATCTCTCCGTCGATCTCCGGAATGCGCGCCTGGAGCTGCGCCACCTCGTTCGCGGCCGTCTCCAGCGTCACGCCCGGCGCCAGCCGCGCCACCACGCTCAACCCGAACGTGCCGAACGGCCCGTTCGGGTCTACCCACATGGGCAGGAGCGCCAGCGTCTCCTCCGTCGGGTACGCGAAGCCCTCCGGCATGACGCCCACGATCTCCGTCGGCTCGCCGTCGAACTCGACCACACGTCCGATGATGTCCGGCGCCCGACCGAACTGGGACGACCAGCCGGCATGCGTCAGCACCGCGACCCGCGGCGCACCCGGCTCCGCATCCCCCGGCAGGAACCGCCGCCCCATCACCGGCTGCACGCGGAGCACGTCGAAGAACTCGGGCGTGACCTCCACCACCCGCACCCGCGCGGGCCGGTCCCCGCCCGTCAGGTTGCGCTCCCGGCCGCTCACGACCGCCAGGCTGCTGAAGCTCCGCGCGTGGGCGCGGTACAGCCGGATCTTACCGGGCGAGTTCTCGAGCTGCGGCAGGTTCAGACCGGGCGCATGGTGCCGGAGCACCACGATCCGCTCCGACTCCGGATACGGCAGCGGCCGGATCAACACCGCGGTCACCACGGCGAAGATCGCCACGTTCGCGCCGATCCCCAGCGCCAGCGTGAGCGAGGCGGCCAGCGTGAACCCCGGCCGGCGCAACAGCGCACGCATCGATTGACGGATGTCTTGCAGAAACACCGCTACCATTGGATCTCCTCGTCGGGGGCTCGCGCCCGAACCAAATCGCTTCGCGGGCCGGCGCCCGGGCGCCTCGGCCCGCCGCGCCGCCACCCGCTCCCGCGCCACGCTCACCAGCAGGTCGACCAGAAATCGGAACCACAAGGCGACGACGCTCCGCACCCCGCCCGCCCCGAGCGCCGCCCTCGTCGCGTCCCGGAACGCCAGCGCCATCTCCTCGCCGAAACGCTCCCGGAACGCCCTCGGGTACGCCCTCAGCAGCACGCGGTACAGCGCCTCCGCGGCGCGCACGACCCTGGCTCCGTGCAACATCGTCCGTCTCAAACCGTGTCCACCCTCGGAACCAGCTTCTTCGCCTGCGCCTGCCGCACCAGCCGCTCGAGCCGCTCCGCTTCCGCCACCACGACCTGCCGCCCGAAGCCCGTCAGCCGGTAGTAGCGACGACGCTCATCCCCAGCATCCGACGCCGGGCGCTCCTCCAGCTCCTCCACCACGCCCTGCTCGAGGAGCCGCTTGATCGCGCCGTACAGCGTCCCCGGCCCCAGCCGCACCTCCCCTCCCGTCCGCTCTTCGACGTCCCGCATGATCGCGTAGCCGTGGCGCTCTCCATCCACCAGCGAGAGCAGGATGTGGAACACCGCGGGCGAGAGCGGCAGCAGGTCGCGTGGATTCCGGTCGTCCGACGTCATGTCGTGCTCGGTCCGTGGTTCGGGTCCCGTCGTCGCTTAGACTATATCGTCGGACGATATAGTTGCCTGCCGGGGACCGTGTCGAGGCACGGGACCGGAGGGCGACGTAGCGCGGCAGGGTGGGGAGGCCGATCCCCGTCCTCGCGGATGCCTGCCCGGCGGCGCAGCAGGGCCCCGCCCGGAGGGGCGAGGCCGCCGATTGTGCGTGGAGACTGGACAGAAGCGGCCGGGAGCGGATAGTCTGAGGCCACCGGACCACTCACAGACCCGGCGGCCCGGGCGTGCCCGGCCTGCGAACGGCCGGACCCGTCGCCGGATCGCTCCCCTGAGACGTTCGAGGTTCGACGATGACGACGACCTCGCCGCAGACGCGGACGACCTACGATCGCCGCCTCGGATTGTTCGACGGCACGATGGTGGTGGTCGGCGGGATCATCGGCGCCGGCATCTTCCTGAACCCGGCCATCGTGGCGCAGCGGGTCGGCTCGCCCGGGCTGATCCTGGCCTCCTGGGCGTTGGGCGGCGCCGTGGCGCTCCTCGGCGCGCTCTGCTTCGCGGAGCTGGGCGCGCGGCGCCCCGAGGCCGGCGGCGGCTACGTGTACCTCCGGGAGACGCTCGGTCCGCTCCCCGCGTTCCTCTACGGCTGGACGCTGCTGCTGGTGATCAACAGCGGCGGGATCGCGGCGGTGGGGATGACGTTCGCGTCGTACGCCACGGACCTCGTCGGCCTGCCCGAGGCGCTGGTCAAGCCGCTCGCCATCGCGGCGATCGCGGTGCTGACCGTGATCAACTACGTGGGGATCCGGCCCGGCGCCACGACGCAGAACGTCTTCACGGTCCTCAAGCTCGTGGCGCTCGGCGGGCTGATCCTCGCCGGGCTGGTGCTCGCCGCCCGTGCCACGGGGACGGAGGCCGCGGCCGGGGCGGCCGGCCAGGCCCCGCCGGGGGTGACCGGTGCCGTCGTCGCCATGGGCGCGGCGCTGATCCCGGTGCTCTTCGCGTTCGGCGGCTGGCAGAACGCGAACTTCGTGGCGGGCGAGATCCGGGATCCGCAGCGCAACCTGCCGCGCGCGCTGCTCTTCGGCGTCGGCATCGTGGTGGCGACGTACGTGCTCGCGAACGTCGCCTACGTCGTGACGCTGGGCGCTGGCGGGCTCGCCGCGAGCACCGCGCCGGCGGCGGACGCGATGCGCGCGCTGCTCGGGCCCGCGGGCGGCACGTTCATCACGGCGGGGATCGTGCTCTCGACCTTCGGCTTCCTCAACCTCTCGATCCTGGCCGCGCCGCGCGTCTACCAGGCCATGGCCGACGACGGGCTCTTCTTCCGCTGGGCCGCGCGGCTGCACCCGCGCTACCGCACGCCCGCGGGCGCGATCGTGTTCCAGTCGGTCTGGGCGGTCGTGCTGCTCCTCTCGGGCACCTACGGCCAGCTCCTGGACTGGGTCGTCTTCGGGGACTGGATCTTCTTCGGCCTGGCGGTCGTTACGCTGTTCGTGTACCGGGCGCGGGAGCGTGCCGCGGCCGGGAAGTCGGCGGTGACGCACGGCGGGTCGCCGGGCGACGTCGCCCCGGAGCCCGATGAGGCGACGTTCCGGGCGTTCGGCTATCCGTGGCTCCCCGCGTGCTTCGTGCTCGTGGCGGCGATCGTGGTGGTCAGCTCGATCCTCTCCAACCCGGTGAACGCAATGCTCGGCAGCCTGCTCATCGGCGCGGGCGTGCCGGTCTTCCTGTTCTGGCGGAGGCAGGGGTGAAAGGCAGCCCGTACATCGCGTGGGCCAAGTCCCGGCTCGGGATCCGCTACAACCTCGCCGCGAGCGGGGTGCGGGCCTGTCCGCCGGAGCTGCTGGAGCCCACGCTCGAAGATTTCACGCTCGGCGGCGCGTTTCCGAATGGCTGGACACCGTTGCTGGAACGGATCGCGCGCCGGTACGGGGTGACGGAGTCGCAGGTCGTGCTGGAGCACGGCTGCGGCATTGCGGACCACCTGGCCTGCGCAGCGCTGCTCGAGCCGGGCGACGAGGTGCTGATCGAGCACCCGGCGTACGAACCGCTCGTCGCGCTGCCCCGTTACCTGGGGGCGACGGTGCGCGGCTTCGACCGGGTGCCGGAGGATGGCTGGCGGTTGGACCCGGATCGCGTCGCCTCGGCGCTCACGCCGCGCACGCGGATGGTGATCCTGTCCAACCTCCACAACCCCTCGGGCGCGCTCGTGGGTGGAGAAGAGCTGCGGGCGCTCGGGGAGATCGCCCTGGAGCGCGGCATCCACGTCCTGGTGGACGAGGTCTATCTCGAGTGGTTGGGCGACGACGGGGTGCCCAGCGCCGCGCGCCTCGGTCCACCCTTCGTCGCGACCACCAGTCTCACGAAGGCGTACGGCCTGGACTGGCTGCGCGCCGGGTGGGTGCTCGCGCCGCCGGACGTGGCCGAACGGATCCGGCGCATGCAGGACCTGTTCAGCGGGCACATCGCGCAGCCCACGCAACGGCTCGCGGCGAAGGCGCTGGACCGGGCAACGGCGCTGCTCGCGCTCCTGCGCCCGCAGGTGGAGCGGAACCGGGAGCTGGTCGACCGCTTCGTACGCGAGCACGAGCGGTTGTCCTGGGTCCCGCCCGTCGCGGGGACGGTCGGCTTCGTGCAACTGCGGGACGGGTCGGTGGACGCACTGGTGGAGACCCTCGAGACCCGCTACGACACGACCGTGGCGCCCGGTCGCTTCTTCGGCATGCCGGACTGGTTCCGCGTCGGATTCGGGATGGATACCGCCGTGCTGGAGGAGGGGCTCGCCCGGCTGGCGGCAGCGCTCGAGAGTCTGTAGCCCTGGCGGCGCCGGGGCCTCGCACACCCGGCTTCGAGGTTCGCTGCCCGGGCCGGCGGCGTCAGGCGCGGCTCCCGACGCCGGAATCGTGTGATGGGCTGGCCGGAATGACACGGGGCGCGGTCCCGGCGGGACATTGCCCGGCCGGTGCCGTGCCCCGATTCCGTCGAGCGCCCCCGCTCTGCGCGAACGCCGAGCTACTCGCCCGAGGCCGCGTTGTTTCGCGTCGGCATTGCCCGCGGGAGCTGCGGGTGCGGGATCAGCGGGAATTCGCCCGTGAGCGATTCGAGGAACGCCACGAGCGCGTCGACTTCCTCGTCGTTGAAGCGGCGCTTGAGCTGCACCCACCCCATGATCGCCACGGCGTCGTGCAGCGTGGCAGCGCTCCCGTCATGGAAGTACGGCGCCGTGAGGGCCACGTTGCGCAGCGGCGCGATCCGGAACACGTAGCGGTCCTCCTCCCGGCCCGTCACCGCGGCGCGGCCCACGTCCTCGGAGCCCGCCACGTGCGAGAACGCGGCGTATCCGTTGCCGCCGAGCAGCACGCCGTTGTGGCAGCCGATGCAGCCCGCTTCCTGGAAGATCTGGAGCCCGCGCTTCTGCTGCGCCGTGAGCGCGGCGGTGTCTCCGCCGAGGTAGCGGTCGAACGCCGAACCCGGCGTGATCAGCGTGCGCTCGAACGCCGCGATCGCCTTCGCGATGTTGTCGAAGGTGAGCGGGTCCTCCTCGTCCGGGAACGCGGCCCGGAAGAGCGGCTCGTACCCGACCTCACGCAGCCGCTCGACCGCCTCTTCGGGCGTGAGGTCCATCTCCACGTGCGCCTGGATCGGGCCCTTCGCCTGCTCCTCCAGCGTCGGCGCCCGGCCATCCCAGAACTGCGCCGCCAGGAACGCCGCGTTGTAGACGGTCGGGCTGTTCCGCGGACCTTCGCGGGCGCCTTCGCCGATCGCCACCGGCCGGGCATCCACGCCCGCGGCGCCGACCACGTGGCACGTATTGCACGAGATGATTCCGGAGCGGGACAGCTTGGGCTCGAAGAAGAGCTTGTGCCCGAGGTCGATCCGCTCAGGGGTGCCCGGGTTGTCCGGCGGATGCTCCGCGGTCTCCGGGAGCGGCTGGAAGAGCGGCGACACGTCGGCCGGGCGCGTCAGCGCCACCCGGTCTTCCGGAGCCGGAGCGCCGCTGCCGCAACCGACCGCCGCGATCAGCACGAGGGAGGCGCCGAGCAGTCCGAGGGTCCGGCCCCCGGCATGACCCGCTGCCGCCGCGCGCGGCCAACGTCGCGTCGGACTCGCCTTCCGCGACACCGTCGTCATTTCTCTCCTCGCCAATGCGGTTCGAGATCCGTTCTTGCGGAACACCGTCTCCCCGCCGGCGCGCCGACCGGGAGCCAGCGTCTGGCCCGAATCTAACCCCACCAGAGAGGCCAATCAACCGGGAAATCCCCGACAGCATTGTAGGGGAAAACCTTACAACGGTGGGAGGGAAGGGTCAGATACGCTGGTTCTGTCGGCTCCCCCAGGGCCAGTGCGGCGTCACGGGAACGGGAGCCGGGGCGTACACGGCCACGTTACCTGCCCAGCCTCGCCTTCAGCCAATCCGAGGCCAGGTGCTTCGCGACGTCGAACGCGCCGCATTCGCCGCTGGCGGAGGTATACTCGATCGGCCCGACCTCCTGCGCGACCTTCAGCGCCGCCGCGTTCAGGGTGGCGCTCCGCTTACCGATCCCCATGAGCGCGGTCGCCATGGCCAGTCGGACTCGGTCGGATTCCCCGCCGATCGTGTCCGCGATCCGGCGGATTTGGGCCAGGAGGAACTCCTCGTCCGGCGCCTTCTTCCCTTTGAGCTTCGAGACCTCGTAGAGCAGGCCGTAGCCGCACTCGCGGCGAACCGGGTCGTCGCTCCGGACCCACTCGTCGGCCAGCTCGACGGCGAACGGTGTCTTTGCCAGCGTCGCGTCACACGAGGAGAAGACGTGCGCCAGCATGCCGCCGGCCAACTCCTCCACCTGCCGCTCGGCCTGCTCCCGGGTCATCTGCTTGGGGTCGTCGATGAGGAGCGCAACGACCCTGGCTTCGTAGATGTCGGTCTTCCAGAGCTCCTGCGCCAGCTCCCGGTTGCGGCCGATCTGCTTCGCCATCTTCCGCAGCCGGGTGAGGCCGATCCCGTAGCTCCTCAGGCCGCCGGTGCTGGAGCCCAGCTTCTCCCAATGCTGCATGCCACGCTCATCCCGTTGGGATTCGAGCAGGGCGAGGACGTCGGATACGGTCATGGGGGTTCGTTCCTCGTTTCGAATCGTTCAGTCGGCGGAGCGTTCCCGGCGCCGAGCCAGCCTCGCGGTGCCCCCGCCCTCGACCAGCCGCCGGATCTTGGCGCCGGCAGGCCCCATGCAGCGCGCCCGTGTCGGCGACCCGAATCGGGCGGATCATGGTCGGGTAGGCAACCCACCTGTACGCATTCAGCGATCGCTCGGCGACATGGAGGTGCGTGTTCCCTCCACGAAGCCGGACGTCCCTGACGGGGTGGGGTGTCTACATGGCCCCGGTCAGGAATTCGTAGCTCTCCGTGACGCGCATCTGACCGCTCGGGAAGTTCACGACCTGGACGCGATGCACGGGCAACCCCGTGGCCGGGTCCACCCAGACCGTCGCCTCCGCCGTCCGCTGCCCCGAGACGATGATGGAGAATCGGATCGCGGTCAGGTCTGGCCGGGGACCGTCCGCATCCGGGTCGAACCTGACCTCCTCGACCATCACCCAGTCTTGCACGCCTCCCGAGGCGTGGTCGGGGATCGCGCCGGTCGTCAATCGCGCCAGGTTGTGGAGGACCCCCATGCGGGTCAGGCCGATGAGCACCGCTTCGTGGAGCGCCGGCGGCAGTTCCGTGCGGATCTCCCGTTCGTTGGACTCGCCTTCCAGACCGTCCCCGCTGGAGCGGAGGAACGCTTCGACCGGCGAGTCGCCGAAGGTCCCCGTGGCATCCAGGTCGAAGCCGTCGGGCTGCGCGATGTTCACCGTACCCGACAGCGAAGCCGAGAACGCGCCTTCCGAGATCGCGGTGTAGCGCAGATGGAGCGTTGGAGCGCGAAGGAGACGCTCCTCCATTTCCGCGAAGACGCGCTCCGCTGTCGGTGGAACATCGGTAGTGGACCCATCCGATTCCACCTGCGGCGCACACCCGGCGACCACGAGGAAACCGATGACACAGAGACAAGACCGCAAGGATGCCCGCATCGGCGACTCCATTCGAAGAGTGACGAGCCCGAACTACGGGAACGGGAACCCGGTGGGCTGGAGCTCGGTGAGAAGGCGGTAATCTGCGGCGATGGGCGGCGGAGATCCAGCGGGTCGATGGATGGGATCCGCCGTCACCCGGATGCGACGTCGACCTGGAGCCCCAGCCGCTGTTGGCGGTCGTGCCCGCGGCTTGCGGGGCGTGGCCGTCGGAGGCGGCCGGGAATGCGTCCGGTTCGGCGTTCCGACCCGCGTGTCGGCTCGGGAAATCCGAGTCCCTGCCGTGCGTGGCTGGGCCTGTCGCGGACTGCGGGCCCGGGTGAACGAGCAGGAGCACGAGCGCGGGACCGGCGGCTGGCGATGGAGGGTGTATGCAGGTCGGAGTCCAGTGGCGTCGGAACCGGCGGGCGATGCGCCGCCCCTCGTACGCTGCGGAACACCGGGCTGGCCATGGGGCTCGTGGCAGGCCGGTCCGTTGCGCGCCCCATCGAAAGCCGTGCCCGGCGGCATCGCGTCATTCCGTAGCTGTGACGGACGCGTCCACGGCGGTGGGATGCGACGCCGAGCGGGCGGCGTCCGCGGCGTGATTCCACGTTCCTATGACGGTCGCCCTCCGTGGGCGCCGAAGACGGTCATGGGATGCCGCACAGGTGACGGCATGGCCGCCTGGTGGTAAGGATGCGGGCCGCCGGTTGACTTCCCGGTGGCCCGCCTCGCCTTCATCGTTCGTGCCGATCAGCGCGCCGGCAGACTCAAGCCGACGAACGCGCTCCAGCCGCTCCGGTCCCCCTCCAGGAAGAGCCGTCCCCAGGACGCGCCCAGGTGGAAGCGCGTGGTGGAGAGCGTCGCTCCGGCCTCGAGCGCCGGATCGAGCGAGCGGCGGCGCTGGTCGGCGAAGCCCGAGTGCGACCAGACGACCGCCGGCTCGACGAAGGGCGTGAGGGTGAGAGCATCGCTCACCGCGAAGGGCGCGGCAAGGACCACGCCCGCGGGGACGAGCCAGCGGGTGAGGCTTTCGATCGTTTTTCGCGAGAGACCGACCGTGGGGCAGAGGCGCAGGCGGCCGGCCTCGGCCCGGAAGGCGAGGGCGGCGGCGAAGGTGGAGAGGGTTTCGTCGCGCTCGTCGAAGCTCCGGCTCCGGTACTCGGCATCGAGCTCGAAGGCGCCCCTGGCGAGGGCGGCGCGGCCGCCGAAGTCACGGAAGCCGGACCCGCCGCCGCCGAGGAAGGAAATGGTGGCGCCGTCGGCAGCGCCGAACGTGCACGGCGTGGCCGCGGTAGCGGCACCGGGCCACGCCATGAGCGTAGCGGATGCCAGGAGGGCGAGTGCGAGACGGGTGAGCGGGCGCATCGTCGCCTCCTGCTCTCAGCGTTCGTTGGGCCCGGCGGCCTGGCGCTCGGGCGTGGATGCCTCCGACGCGGATGCCGCCGCATAGTGCGCGAGGAGCCGCTCCAGCTCAGCGATCCGGCTCTCCAGCGCACTTGCCCGCTCCGCCTGTGCGGCCAGCTCCTTCTCGTGCCTCTCCTGCTGCTCACGGAGCGCCTGGATCAACACGGCCGTGAGCTGCGTGTAGGAGAGCGTGAGGTAGCCGTCCGCCTCCGTCTTCACCAGCTCCGGGAACAGCTCGGCCACCTCCTGTGCCAGGAGCCCGATCTGTCTGTCCCGGCTCCGGTTCACGCCCTCCCTGAACCGATACGTCACCGGCTGGAGCTGGAGCGCGCGGTCGAGCACACCCTCGAGCGGCTCGATCTCCTCCTTGAGCCGCGCATCGGAGCTCTGGGAGAGCGTGCCGGCGATCTGCAGGTTGCCGTTCTTGTAGAGCACCAGCGCGTTCGAGCGGTTGGAGAGATCAGATCCGTTGCCGGCGACGAGGAGCGGGTCGTTCGCAGCCCAAGAATTCGCATTGCCTCCCACGAGGCCATTGTACCGCCCGATGACGACCGATGCATAAGACTCGGCGGTGGTCGCGTGTCCCATGGCAACAGAGTTCGATCCCGAGGCCGTGGTCGACGTTCCCATGGCCGTGGAATATGGGCCGGTGGCTTTGGCACTGGCTCCCATGGCCGTGGGAGCGTAGTTGGTTGCCTCGGTCTGGTCTCCCATGGCCGTGGAGTAGTTGCCGCTGGCCAGGCTACGGCCCATGGCCACGGCGCCTATGCCGCTGGCTTGAGACTGCCATCCCACGGCCATCGCAGCGGTGCCGCTGGCCGTCGTGCTCATGCCGAGCGCGACGGAGGCGTTCGCGCTCGCAGTGGTGTTTTCTCCGAATGCCACCGAAAAGCGCGCCAGGTTTGCCGGGTCCCAGTGACCGCCATCCACTTTCCCTGCGCGGAGGGCGGCCCGGGCGGGATACCAAACCATCCGGGTCCCGGCTCCGCTCGCAGGCAGCGGATCCGACGCATTGTAGTCACCGCTGACTGCGAAGCCGCTGTTCGAATGGCGCACGCCGCCGAGCAGGAGGTACTGCGGGTGGTCGTCGGCGTCGAGCCCATCGAGCTCGCCGTGCACGGTCGCCCCCGGCGGTCCGGGCGGCCCCTGAGGCCCGGGGTCGCCCTTGGGGCCCGGAGGCCCGGGCGGGCCCTGGGGGCCCGGCTCACCGGGATCGCCCTTCTCGCCCTTCGGACCCTGAGGTCCCGGAGGCCCCGCTGGACCCTGTGGACCCGGATCGCCCTGGGGGCCGGGGGGCCTTGCGGACCCGGATCCCCCTTCTCGCCCTGCGGCCCGGGAGGTCCGGGCGGGCCTTCCGGACCCATGGGCCCCTGCGGCCCCGCCGGGCCGGCCGGACCCACCCGGTTCCACGAGAACGCCACGTGCTCCTGGGACAGACACGACGAAGGAAGCCCCGGAGCACCGATCCGGTAGATCGTTCCCGTGGCCGGCACGTAGCAGGCCCGGATCGTGTCCGGCGGCGTGGTCTGGGCACTGGCAGGCCGGGCTGCCGGCGCACCGAACACGACGAGCGCCGCCAGCGCCGGCCACCAGCTCAGGCGTTGCTTCATACAGCAGTCCTCTCCATGGACGAGGGTCTCACGGCAGGGGTTTGGCTGCAGCACGCAGCTCAGCGCGCCCGGGCGTAGTGGGTCTCGGCCAGGTCGAGGGCGAGGCGGATCGCCGAGCGGTCCGGTCCGCTCTCCGGCGAGTCCGTGTGCTCCTCGAGGAGGTCGCGGGCGATGCGGATCGCGCGGCAGGCCACATCGGAGGCGTTCGAGCCGTCGGTCGCCTGGAGCGAGCGGAGCGCGGCCCGCAGATCGGCGGCCCGCTCACGGTCGGTGAGCGCGGGGGCGAGGCGCTCAGCGGCATCGAGCACCGCGGCCCGAATGTCCGCTTCGGTCATCTGCTCGAGGGCGGCGTTGTCGACGGCCGGCCGTACCTCGCAGGGCGCGGGCGCGAAGGCCGCGGGAGGGGTGTCGTCGCTGCACGCAACGAGACCGACGGCGACCAGGAAAGCGATGCTGCTCGGGCACCTTCGCATGGTTCAGCTACTTTGCCGAGTTTCGCTGGACTGTGATGGAAGAACGCTGCCGGGTCAGGATCGCAGGACGGTCCGAGGGGGAGAGAGCCTGTTCCGGTCCACAACGTCCCGAACCGAAAAACGGCCAGAGAGAATGCGCGTGGCGGCCAGGCGCGTCAAGGGCTGGCTCGTTAGTCGGCTGCGTCAGAGCGGTCGATCCGGGGGCACGGACGGACCGCGCCGGTGATACCACGAGTCGCGGGCGACGTCGCGTGGGGACAGTTCGCCGCGGGAGGCCTCGACGGGGCCGGGGACTCGGCGACTGCCGGGCGCAATGGTGGCGCGGGCATCGGGGTCGCGAGAGCCGGACCCGGCGGCGTCGAAGAGGCGCGGGCTGTGAGTCCGCCCGTTCCCTGGCCGGTCGCCTCCACGGCGGTGCCGGGGACAGGACGTGGGCCGAGGGGGGCTGTCCGGCCGGGTCCACGGCGCGCTCCTTGCCCCTGCCCCGAGCGCCGGCACACCGGAGAGCGACGCCGGTGCCGCCGAAGGACGCGCACTCGACGGGCGGCGCCTTCCGTCCGGACCAGGAGGGTGGACAATGGGCATGATGCGCATGAAAGACGGCACGAACATCTATTACAAGGACTGGGGCGCCGGTCAGCCCGTCGTGTTCAGCCACGGCTGGCCGTTGACCGCGGACACGTGGGACGAGACCATGCTCTTCCTGGCGTCCCACGGATACCGCTGTGTTGCCCACGACCGGCGGGGCCACGGCCGCTCGGACCAGCCCTGGCACGGCCACGACATGGACACCTACGCCGACGACCTGGCCACGTTGATCGAGGGGCTCGACCTGAAGGATGTCGTACTCGTCGGCTTCTCCACGGGTGGAGGCGAGGTGGCTCGCTACATTGGTCGGCACGGGACGGACCGGGTCGCGCGGCTCGTGCTGGCCAGCGCCGTGCCGCCGCTGATGATGAAGACGCCGGACAACCCCGCGGGCGTGCCTCGTGAGACGATCGACGAGATCCGGAACGGACTCCTCAAGGACCGGTCACAGTTCTACAAGGACCTGAGCGTCACGTTCTTCGGCGCGAACCGGCCGGGAGCCGAAGTGTCCGAAGGCGTCCGGGACGCGTTCTGGCGGTGGTGCATGCAGGCGGGGCTCGCGGGCGCGTACGAGTGCATCACGGCCTTCTCGGAAACGGACTTCACGGAGGACCTGAAGAAGGTCGACGTCCCGACGCTCATCATCCATGGCGATGACGATCAGGTCGTGCCGATCGACGCCACGGCCCGGCGCGCCGCGGAACTTATCCGGGACGCAACGCTACGGGTGTACGAGCGAGCGCCCCACGGTCTCTTCGCGACACACAAGGACCGCCTGAACGGGGACCTGCTGGAGTTCGTCGGCGGGGCGCGGGGCCGCATGGCGGCGTGACGGTCAGTCGGCTCCTCGGACTGGTGTCGTGCTGCCGGTTCGAGCAGCGCCGCGGGAAACCGGCGAGCCGGCGGGTCAGGGGAGGGGCCGTCGGATCGGTGGGAAGGAACCGGCACGAGCTTCTGGGACGGCGCCGGGGCGCGTCACCGAGCCGGAACGGGCGCGACGTGGCCACCGGACGGCGGACGGCCACGTCGTGAGCACCACGCCGAGCGCGAAGCCCGGATTCGCGCTCGGCGTGCGTAGCGCGTAGCGAAGGCCCTGGATCAATGAACCCAGGTTCTCCTGCTACTCCGTGCGCAGCGTGACCTGCGGATCGACGCGGGTCGCGCGGATCGAGGGCAGGTAACTGGCGATGGCGCCCACGGCGGCCAGGATCACGCTGACCACGAGGAGCGTCAGCGGGTCCGATGGCCGAACGCCGTAGAGCATGCTCGAGATCAGCCGGGCGACCCCGAGCGAGAGGACGACGCCGATCGCCAGTCCGACGCCCGTCAACCGCACCCCCTCGCCGATGACCAGCCGCCGCAGCTGAGCCGCGGTCGCGCCGAGCGCCATGCGGATCCCCATCTCGCGGTGCCGCCGGGCGACGTTGTACGCCATCAAGCCGTAAAGCCCGAGCGCCGCCAGCAGTATCGCCACGCCGCCGAACGCCCCGAGCACAACGGAACCGATGCGCCACTGGAAGTCGTTTTCGCGCACGATCTCGCTCATCGGCCGTGGCGTCGCCGGCACGTTCGGGTCGACTGCGGCGATCGCGTCCCGCACGGCCCGGGCGAGCGTCACCGATGCGCCGGCCTCGACCGCGACCACGAGGAACCGCCGCTGCGCCGGGGATTGCGTCACCGGCAGGTATAGCTGCGGCCGCGACGCCTCGACGATCCCTTCATGCCGGACGTCTTCGACCACGCCGACGATCGTGACCGGATCGTCCACGCCCCGGAGGAGCACGGTCTCGCCGATCGGTACGTCGCCCGACCAATGGCGTTCGGCGAGAGAGCGGGAAACGATCGCGACGCGGGGAGCGTCCGGTCCGTCCATCGGCCCGAAATCCCGCCCTGCCACCAGCCGGATCCCCATCGCCTCGAAGTAGCCGGGCGCGATGCTCCCGCGGATCGCGGTGGGCCACTCCTCGACCGGCGCGCCGGCGCCGGTAGGCGTCGCGAACTGGAAGAGCGGGTTCTCGTGGTTGAGCGGGAGCCAGGCCGTCGCCGAGACCGCGCGCACGCCGGGGAGAGCGGCGATCGCGTCGGTCGCGCGCTGGAAGAACTGCTCGGTCTCCTCGACCGTCGGGTAGTCCGCAGCCGGCGGCGCGACCTCGACCGTGAGGAGCCGCTCGGCGTCGAAGCCCAGGTCGAGGCGGCTCACCGCCGCGAAGCTGCGGACCATGAGCCCCGCCGAGGCCACGAGCACGACCGCGAGCGCGACCTGGGCGATGACGAGCACGCGCCGCCCTCGCGTCGTCCCGCGGGCGGCGCTCCCGCCCCGGCCGCCCTCCTTCATTGACGAGGCCAGGTTCGCACGCGTCGCCGCGAACGCGGGCGAGAGCCCGAAGAGGATCGGCGTCACGAGCGTGAGCGCAGCGGAGAAGAGGAGGACGCGGCCGTCGAGCGTCGCGGTCCCCACGCGATAGAGCGATTCCGGCAACCGCGGCCCGATCGCGCCGATCGCGAACCACGCCAGCCACACGCCGACCACGCCGCCGGCCAGCGCCAGCACGGCGCTCTCCGCCAGCATCTGCCGTGCGAGCCGGCCGCGCCCCGCGCCGAGCGCCATCCGCACCGCGATCTCGCGCGAGCGGGACAGCGACCGGGCCAGCACGAGTCCCGCCACGTTGACACACGCGATCAGCAGCACCGCGCCCACGGCGGCAAGGAGGATGATGAAGCCGTTCCGGACGACGTCGTAGCGGAAGTTGAGCGCCTCGCGCAGCGGCTTGACCGATACGCCTGCGAAGCGACCCTCGACGTCGGGGTAGACCGTGGCGAGCTCGCGCTGGATCCCGGCCAGCTCCTGGCGAGCCCGCTCCCGCGTCCAGCCGTCCCTGAGCCGGCCGACCGGGATGTGGTACATGTCCGTGCGCGCCTCCCGCGTCCGGTCCAGCCGCATCGGCACCCACATCCGGACCTCGTTCCACGGGAAGTTGAAGTCCGGCTCCATCACGCCCACGACGGTGAACGGCTCGCCGTCGATCCGGATCGTACGCCCGACGATCCCCGGGTCGCCGCCGTACCGGCGCACCCAGAGCCCGTGGTCGAGCACGACGACTCCGGCGGCCCCCGGCTCGTCGTCCGACGGCAGGATCGTCCGCCCGAGCGCCGGCCGTGCGCCGAGGAGAGGGAAGAGGTTCCCCGTGACGTACCCGACCATGACGCGCTCGGCGCCCTCCTCGCCCGTCAGGTTCCGGTTGCCGTAGTGGTAGGCCCCCACGTCCTCGAACGCCCGGGTCCGCGCGCGCCAGTCGTCGAGCTGCTGTATGGAGAAGCGCGCCCCGTCCCACCCGCTCACCGGATCGATCTGGCCGATCTGGACCAACCGGTCCGCATGGGCGTACGGCAGCGGCCGCAGCAGGTACGGGTTCAACACGCTGAAGACCGTCGTGTTCGCCGCGATCCCGAGCGCGAGCGTCAGCACGACGGCGATCGTGTAGCCGGGCGCGCGGCGCAGCGTGCGCAGCGCGTAGCGGAGGTCCTGGAGCAGAGAGTCCATCGGTGCCTTTCTTCGTGGATCTATCGCGTTGTCGTTGTCTCGTTTCCTGTCCTGTTCGACACGGCCCATTCGACGGTTGCCTCTCGACGCGGCGCGTTCGACGGTGCCCTGTCGACAGGACCTATTCGACGCGGAGCGCCCGCACCGGGTCCGTTCGCAGCGCCCGCCGCGCCGGGAGCCAACCGGCGAGGAGGGCGACGGCGGCGAGCACGAGCGGCGCCGCGAGGTACGTGACCGGATCCACCGGCGTCACGCCGAAGAGCTGGCTCTCCACGACTCGCCCGAGGGCGAGCGCGCCGACGACGCCGAGCGTTGTCCCAACGGCGACGGGGAGCGCGCCGTCACCCAGGACGAGCCGCAGCACGTGCGCGCGCGTCGCGCCGAGCGCGATCCGCACGCCGATCTCGCGCGTCCGCTGCGCGGCCAGGTACGTGATCAGGGCGTACAGCCCGAAGGCGGCCAGGACCAGGGCGAGCACGGCGAAGGAGCCGAGGAGCACCGCCTGGAATCGACGCGGCGCCCACGATGCCTCCAGCGTCCGTTCCATCGTCGTGACGTCGTAGAGCGCGAGCTCGGGCTCGATGTCTCGCAACACGGCCCGGATCGCGGCCGCGACCGTGGCCGGGTCCAATCGGGAGCGGACGGCGATGACGCCGTACGCCGCGATGCCCCCTTGCTGCTCCGCGGGGAAGTAGACCATCGGCCAGGTTTCGACGATGGACGGCCGCTGCCTCACCTCGGCCGCCACGCCGACCACGGTGTACGCATTGCCGGCAAAGACGAGCGTTTGACCGACGGCCGGCCCGTCCGGGAACGCGAGGCGGGCCATCGACTCGCTCACGACCGCGACCGACGGGGCGCCGGGCCGGTCCTGCTCGCCGAACTCGCGGCCGGCGCGAAGCGCGATGCCGAACGTCCTGAAGTAGTCGGTGCCCACGTGCACGTAGGCGACGGTCGGCGCGGATTCCGGATCGCCGCCGGGCGGGATGAATTGCTGCGTCGCATGGAAGCCCCCGAGCGGCCCGGCTCGCGTGATCGTGGCGGCCTCGACGCCCGGGATGGCGCGCAGTCGCTCGAGCACGGCCTGGCGGAAGGCCCGCTGCGACGCCTCGTCGGGGTAGGTGGCGAACGGCAGCCAGTACCGGGCCGTGACCACGCCCTCCGGGTCGAATCCCGGATCGGCCGCGCGGAACGCGTGGAAACTGCGAAGGAAGAGCCCCGCGCCGAGGAGGAGCAACACGGCGAGGGCGAGCTCGGCGGCGACGAGGGCCTGCCTCGAGCGCCCGCGCCATCCCGCTGTCGTCGGGGTGGCTTCCTTCAGCGCGTACTGTACCGGTGTACGCGACGCGGTGAACGCGGGCGCGAGCCCGAAGACAAGCCCCGTGGCGATCGAAACCACGAAGGTGAAGCCGAGTACCGCGGCATCGAGGCGGATCTCCGGGATGCGGGCGAGGGCGGCGGGCGCGAGGCGCTCGAGAACGTCGAGTCCCCAGGCCGGGATCAGCAGCCCGGCCGCGCCGCCCAGGAGCACGAGGAGGGTGCATTCGACCAGGAGCTGGCGCGCCAGCCGGGCGCGGGTGGCGCCGAGCGCCGAGCGGACCGCGAGCTCCCGGCGGCGCGTGGTCGCACGGGCGAGAAGCAGGTTGGCCACGTTGGCGCACGCGATCAGCAGTACGCACCCCACGGCGCCGAGGAGGACCAGGAGCCCCGGGCGCAGGTCGCCGTGCAGCCGCTCGTGCAGCGTGACCACGGCGACGCCGAGCTCCCGGAACCGCTCGGGCAGATCCTCGGCCCGGCGCCGGATCGCCTCCAGCTCCGCGCGCGCTTCCTCGAGCGGCACCCCGGGCCGAAGCCGCCCGATCGCGTAGGAGAAATCGGCGCTCCCGTCCGCCACGGTTGACTGGAGCCGCATCGGCCGCCAGTACTCGGCGCTGTCCGGGAACGCGAAGCCGGCGGGCATGACGCCGATCACGGTGTGGTCGACCCCGTCGAGCCGGACGGTGCGGCCGATCACGTCGGCCGCGCCGCCGAACGCGCGGCGCCAGAGCCCTTGCCCGAGGATGACGACGGGCGCACCCTCGTATCGCAGCTCTTCCTCTGAGAAGGCCCGCCCCAGCGCCGGCGTCACCCCCATCACGCGGAAGAACCCCTCCGTGACCGAGGCGCCCCGCACGTGCTCCGGCCCGGCGCCGCCCGTCAGGTTCGCCTCTCCGCTCCAGTAGGCGGCGATCACCTCGAAGCTCCGCGCCTCATCGGCCCACCGCGCGATGCTCGGCTCGTCGGCCAGTTTGGTGTCGCCGAAGACGGTGAGCGTCGAGATCGAGACGATGCGGTCCGGGTCGGGGTAGGGGAGCGGCCGCAGCAGCGCCGCGTGGACCACGGCGAAGATCGTGCTGTTCGCCCCGATCCCGAGCGCCAGCGTGAGCACCGCGGCCGCCGCGAAGCCCGGGCTTTTCAGTAGCGTGCGCACCGCGTAGCGGAGGTCCTGGAGCAGAGAGTCCATTGATGCCATTGGGTTGGGATAATCGCTTGTGGGTGTCTCGCCGTTAACGCCGCCGCCGCAGGCGGCCGTTCCCACGGCGCTGCGGCGATTCGCGGCCGCGCCCGCGCAACGCGCCCCTACGCCCCCGCCGTCACCTTCGTCTTCTCCACCACCTCCTCCCCCTCGATCCACCCGTCCTTCAGGTGGATGATCCGGTCGCCGTACGACGCGTTCTCCTCCGAGTGCGTGACCTGCACGATCGTCGTCCCCTCCTGGTTCAGCCGCTTGAAGAGCTGCATGATCTCCCGGGCCTGCTGCGAGTGCAGGTTCCCCGTCGGTTCGTCCGCCAGGATCAGCTTCGGGTTGGCGATGACCGCGCGCGCCACGCCCACGAGCTGCTGCTGCCCGCCCGAGAGCTGCGACGGGTAGAGGTCCTTCTTCCCCACGATCTGGAACCGGTCCAGGATGTCCGCGACCCGCGCCTCCCGCTCCTTCCGCGGCACGTTCCGATACGAGAGCGGGATCTCCAGGTTCTCCGCCACCGTCAGCGTGTCCAGCAAGTGGTACTGCTGGAAGACGAAGCCGATGTACTGACGGTTCAGCTCCATGCGCTGCTTGGGCTTGAGCGCGTGCACCGGCTGGCCGAGGAGGTAGTATTCGCCCGTCCAGTCGTGGTCGAGCATGCCCAGGATCCCGAGGAGCGTGGACTTCCCCGCGCCCGACGGGCCCATGATCGTCACGAACTCTCCCTCACGAATGTCCAGCGTGATGCGACGCAGCACGAACGTCCGCGCCGCGCCCTCGCCGACCACCTTCTCGATGTTCCGGAGGCTGATCATCGCTGTCTTGCGTCCTGGCTGGTTGGTTCGACCCGGGGCAACCGACAACGAAAACACCGTACCGGTCCGGGTGGTTCTTATAAACGGCAGTGTCTGAATGAGTTGTGTGTCTCGTCCCGGTTGATGAGGGCGTCGGCGTTGACCGGATCCGGGACGCCGCATCCCGGAGGCGGACATTGCCGAATCGACGATGGGCGAACCGCGCTGTCACACGCTCGGCGCCATACCCGGCCTCCCGCAGCGGCCGGAACGTGGAATCTGCAGAACATCATGGGGCAATTGGTGGTCGGGCGGTGTGGGGCACCGGACCTGCCGGTACCGTGGGCGTGGCGGGTCTGGTTCGAGAGCGTGGTGCCGCTCCATCCGGAGGAGGTCGAATTGGTTGGTAAGAATTCTTCCTATGGAAGTATGAAAGCCGTTGTGTCCGAAAAGGGGCAGGTGACGATCCCCAAGGCGCTGCGAGACCGGATGGGCATCCGGCCGGGCCAGGTGCTGGAGTTCCGCGAAGAAAACGGCCGGCTGGTCGTGACCAAGCAAGTGCCCGAGGATGCGTTCGCCAGCGTCATCGGCATCCTCGAGATCGGCCGCTCCACGGACGAGGTGCTGGAGGAACTCCGCGGCCCTGTGGACGAGCCGTGACCACTGCCGTCGACACGAGCGCCCTGCTGGACGCGTTTCTCGCCGATCCGACCCATCTCGCGGGCTCACTCGCGGCGCTGAGGTCGTGCGCTGCGGAAGGCGAACTCGTGGCGTGCGACGTGGTCTGGGGCGAGGTGAGCGCCGTCTTCCCCTCGGCGGAAGCGGCCCGCGAAGCGATGGAACGGATCGATGTACGGCTGTCCCCGATGACGATCGATGCCGCTCTCGCCGCGGGCTCCGCGTGGCGTGAGTACCGTCGTCGGGGTGGCGGACGGCACCGGATCATTGCGGATTTCCTGATCGGCGGCCATGCGCTCGTCCAGGCCGATCGCCTCCTCACGTGGGATCGAGGGCACTATCGATCCTACTTCGAGGGTCTCGTCGTGCTCGATCCGAGTCGCGATCGAGCGCTTTCGCGCCCGCGGCGGCCGAGTCCCGGAGGGGCTCAGCGCGCTCGGCGACGCCGCGACACCGCCCACCTTGCCCGTTGCCCCTCCGTCGCCTACGCCACCGCCGGGTCCACCGGCACCCCGCACCGCGCCGGGATCGGGCTGTCGACGGCGCGAAGACCCTTAACCCCGGCACGCGCCCGAGCCGGCGTCGCCGCGGCTGAGATTCCGCCGGAGCGAATCCACGGTCACGCCTCTCCTCTCGTTGTCGGCCCGCTGAGCACGCGCCGTCGTCGACCGGTCACTCTTCTCGCAGCGCCACCATGGGATCCAGGCGGACCGCCCGCCGGGCAGGGACCCAGCTCGCGAGGGCGGCGACGGCGAGGAGGACGGTGGCCACGCCCACGAAGGTGATCGGGTCCGTCGTCGCAACGCCGTAGACCATCCCGGAGAGGAAGCGGGTCAGGGCGAGCGCCGCGAAGATTCCGCACGCGACGCCGAGCGCCGCCAGCGCTGCGCCCTGTCCGACCACCATGCGCATCACGCTCTCCGGCCCCGCACCGACGGCGATCCGGATGCCGATCTCACGGGTCCGCTGGGCGACCAGATAGGAGACCACCCCGTACAGCCCTGCCGCAGCCACGATGAGCGCCACCAGCGCGAAGATCCCGAGGAGCAGCATGCTGAAGCGCCGCTCCGCCAGCGAGTCGGAGAAGGCCTCCTCGATCGTCTGGAAGCCGACGGGAACGGTCGGGTCGAGGGAGTGCGCGGCGGTGCGCGCCGGCCCGATGGCGGCCCTCGCGCCCGGGCCCGTAATGACCACGCTCACCTGACCCATGATCGGCCGCTGCAGCACGTTTCCGTAGAATGTCGGCGACGGCTCGGCCTCCAGGCTCTCGTGGCGCACGTCGCCCACGACGCCGATGATCATCATGGCCCGCAGGTCGCCGTCCATGTTGCCGAACTGGATGATCTTCCCGATGGGGTCCTCGCCCGGCCAGCGCGTGCGCGCGAGCGACTCGCTGATCACCGCGACGTGCGGCGCGTCCGCATGGTCGCGCTCGTCGAAGAGCCGCCCGGCCACGAGCGGGATCCCCATGGCCTGGAAGTAGTCGGCCGAGGCGATGCGGTACTCGGCGTAGCCCGTACGGTCCGGGTTCTCCGCGATCCGCCGCCAATCCTCGAAGTTCTGCACCTCGTCGGGCCGGTCGAGGATCAGGAACATCCCGTTCGCGCCACGGCCGGAGAGCGGCGGCGCGTTCGTCAAGCCGACCCGCTCCACGCCCGGCACCGCGCGGATCCGCTCGATGAGCCCATCGAGGAAACGCGCATTCCTGGCGGCGAACTGCGGATCCTGCCCGCCGGGCAGCATTGCCTCCATCAACACCGCGCCCTCGGTGCGGAAGCCGGGATCGACGGAGAGCAGGCGTTCGAAGCTGCGGACGAGGAGCCCCGCGCCGGCGAGGAGCACAATGGTCATGGCGACCTCGGCGACGACGACCGCGGTCCGGATCCGTCGGCTGGACGCACCTCCCGCCATGGTCCGCTGGCTCGAGGCGAGGGTGTTGCGCACGTCCGCGCGGGTTGCGCGCCACGCCAGGAGGAGGCCGAGGGACGTCGCCGTGAGGATGGAAACGCCGAGGGCGTAGCCGAGCACCGTCGCGTTCACGCCGATCCCCTCCAGCCGGGGGAGCTGGCCGGGCTCGAGGGCAAGGAGCGCTGCCACGCCCCACGCGGCGAGCAACACGCCGACCGCGCCGCCGGCCAGGGAGAGAACCAGCGCTTCGGCGATGAACTGCCGCACCAGCCGCCCCGTCCCCGCCCCCAGGGCGAGGCGCACGGCCAGCTCCCGCTGGCGCATGGCCATGCGCGAGAGCAGCAGGTTCACCACGTTCGCGCACGCGATGAGGAGCAGCACGGCGGACGCGGCCAGGAGCACGAGCAGCGCCGGCCGGACGTTCCCGACCAGTTGTTCGTGTAGCGGGACGACGGCGGCGCCGACCATCCAGGTGTCGTCCCCGTACTCCGCCTTCAGCTGGCGGGCGATCGCGGAGAGATCCTGCCGCGCCTGGGCAAGGGTCACATCTCCGCGCAGTCGGCCGAGCACCTTCCAGTTGTGCGCCGTGCGCGATGGGTCTTGCCGCTCCATGTACGGCGCGATGACGTCGACGTCCGCGTTGTCCGGGAACGTGAATCCGGGCGGCAGCACGCCCACCACCGAGACCGTCCCGGACTGGAGCCGCAGCGTGAGCGACGACAGGTCCCGCCCGCCCCCGAGCACGCCCTGCCAGAACTCGTGGCTGACCACCGCCACCGACGCTCCGCTCCCCGACGCCTCCTCCGGAGTGAAGCCGCGGCCGAGGACCGGATGGATCCCGACCACGTCGAAGAACTCGCCCGAGACCATCGCGAATCCGGCCATCGAGAGCTCCTGGCCCACGGTGACCGGCATCACTCCGGCCGCGTACTGCGCGAGCCCCGTGAACGAACGGTTGCGTGCCCGCACGTCCTCCAGGTTCGGGTGCGAGAAGGGCGTGCGGCCGCCCTCGTCATTGACCTGGAAGACCCGCACGATCCTCTCCGGCTCCGGGTAGGGGAGCGGGCGCAGCAGCACCCCTTCGACCACGCTGAAAATCGCCGTGCTCGCACCGATCCCGAGCGCCAGCGTCAGCACCGCGACCACCGTGAACCCCGGGGTGCGCAAGAGCGTGCGCACCGCGAGTCTCATTTCCTGGATCATGATCTCCGCCTTTCCCGTCGCCTGGGGAATCGCCGAAGTACGGAATCTCGAGCGTCGCTCGGACTGCAGCGGTGCGCCCGTAATTCGTCACGCCACGGGGTGGCCGGGCCGGTTGCGCGCACGCGGCTCGGACCCGGTGGGGACGGATTCCGCCGCCGCGAGCTTACCCCGATCCCTCGTGCCCTCGAACGCAGCCCTCGGCGCCGCGGCCCGGCGCCAGCATCCGGGGAGCACCGCCGCGCACGGGCTCCTCCCATCCATCGACTACGTGGTGGACACCGGTGCGCGTTTCCCGCCGCTGGCTCGCCACATCGCGGACCGGGGCGCTCGCATCGCCCTTTCGGAAATGCGGTGCCAGGAGTGGCGGAAAACAATAAGTCGTGAAGTTGTAGGTGCTTGGGTGGATTCGACCGGTGGGGTGGCGAGGTGGCGACGTGACCGGCTCCGGGATGAGGCGTCCCGGGAATGGACAGGTCGGACGGCCTGGTCGCCCGTTGGGAAGCGGCGGCCGTTGATCGGGAGGAGCGCCGGTCGGTGCACCAGGACGGAAGCCGGTGTGCCGTATCGGGGTGGGCGCGACGGCTAGTTGCCTGCGGGCCTGCGGGGCTCAATGCACGGTCAGCGGATCCCGGTGTGCGCCAGCGATGGGCGGGTTGCCGTGCAGCGGGCGCTCGGCACCGCGGAGGCGGGTGCCACACGGCAGCGTCGGGTGCGTCCCGGGCGACGGTGCATCGCGGACGACGATCGCGGCTCACCTGATGATCTACGGAGCCAGCGCCTGGAACTCACGAGGTCCGGGCTCGACCTCCCGCCCTGGCACCTGAGCGCCACCTGGCACGACCCGGACCCATGGCCGGGCGGGCACCAGGATCGGTAGCGGTGCGCGACCGGAGCCGCAGGTCCTTACCTGCAGGTCGCGGGGGCTGTCAGTCACGTTGGTGGGGCGATGCGCCCGTCCTTCACCGGTCAACTCGGCCCGATAACCGCCCGACGCCGCGCCGTGCGCGGGGATCTGGCGCATCCCGGCCCCGTCACCGGCCGGGCATCGGGGTCCATTCCGGTGCGCGGCCGGAGTCGCGGGGCATCGCTGCGGGCCGCGCAATCTGCCGGCCGGCGATGCAGGGTCGGGGCGCCCGTCGCTCACCGGCCCGTTCGATCCGGAATCCGCCCGAGGCCGACCGGCGTACCGTCATCTCGCCGCGTCCACCCGACGGCACGCTCGGGCCAGCCGCTCCAGCCCTTCGGCCAGCTCGTCCTCCGTGATCAGCATGGAGGGGCCGATTCGGATGACGTTGCCGTGGAGCCCGCCGAGGCCGACCAGCACGCCCTCCTCGCGGGTGGCCTCGAGGAACGCGGCGGCGAGGCCCGGCGCGGGCGCCTTCGTGGCCCGGTCCTCGACCAGCTCCAGGGCCTGCATGAGGCCCATCCCGCGCACCTCCCCGATCCACGAAAACTCCGCGGCGAGCGCCTCGAGCCCCTGACGGAGCTGGGCGCCGCGCTCCGCGGAGCGGGCCGGCGTGTCCTCCCGGACCATGACGTCCAGGGTGGCCTCCATGGCGGCCATGCACACCGGGTTGCCGCCGTACGTCGAAATCGTCTTGCCGGTCCAGGCGGCCGCGATCTCGTCCGTGGTGATCACCGCGCCGACCGGGAAGCCGTTCGCGATCCCCTTCGCCATGACCATGATGTCCGGGACCACGCCCCAGTGCTCGATCCCGAACCACTTCCCGCCGGTCCGGCCGAAGCCGGTCTGGACCTCGTCGATGATGAGGAGCCCGCCGTAGCGGCGGATGATCTCCGCGGCGCGCTGGAAGTAGCCCCGCGGCGGCACGATGTAGCCGCCCGCGCCCTGGATCGTCTCGGCGATGAACGCGGCGGGCCGCCCGCTCGTCACGGTGACGATGACCTCCTCGAGGTCGGCCGCGAAGCGTTCGGCGGCTTCCTCCTCCGGGAGGTCTCCGTAAGGCGAGCGGTAGAGATAGGGCGACGTCGCGTGAGCGATCCCCGCGAGCGCACCCGCCACGAGCCGCCACGGCGCCTGCCCGGTGACCCCGCGGGCGAGGACGCTGCGGCCGGAGTACGAGTGCCGGAGCGCGATGATCTCCGTGCGGCCGGTGTAGATCTGGGCCGCGAGGATCGCGGTCTCCACCGCCTCGGTCCCGCTGTTCAGGAAGAACGAGCGCTTCAGGTTCCCCGGAGCGATCGCCGCGAGCTTGCGGGCGGCGTTCACCTGGTTCTCCGTGACGTAGAGCGTGGAGGTGTGCCCGAGTCGGCCGACCTGGTCCCGGACCCGCTCCACGACCTCCGGGTGGCAGTGCCCGATGGAGGTGGTCAGGATCCCGGAGAAGAGGTCCACGTAGCGGCGCCCGTCCACCGCCACCACCTCCACCCCCTTCGCCTCCGCGATCACGATCGGCTCGCGGTAGAGCGGTCGGACCGCGGGGAAGAGGTATTCGGCGTGCGCGGCGCGGATCTCGTCGGCGCGGGCGGCTCCGGGTCCGCTCCCGGTGACTGGGGTGGTACTGGCCTGCGTCATGGCTCCGGTTCTCCGTTCGGCGATGGGATGGCGAAGCCGGCCTCCGCTCCGTGCGCTGCGCGGAGGCCGGCGAACCGCTCCCGTGGTCCGTGGCGGGCTGACGGTACGCGGGGCCCCATCGGCGTGTCAAGCGCGGGAAACGGGCGTTGCCGGGGGCGGCGTGCGCCGGTAAGATCCCGGACGAACGCCGGACGCGGCGTCGTCCTGCGCCGCGCCGGCCCGGGGGCTGCGACCGGGTGCGTGGCCACGAGCCGGTGCGGCCGTGAAACCAGAGAGGAATCCTTGCCGATGAGGGCGATCATGACCGGAGCGGGGCGCATCCTCCGGGCGGCCGGACTCGCGGTGCTCGCCCTGGCGCTCGCCGGGTGCCGGGGGAGCGCCGGGAGCGGGCCGTCGTTCGACGTCGTCGAGACGACCATCGCCGACATCCATGCGGCCATGCGCGAAGGGCGGCTCACGGCCAGGCAACTGGTCGAGATCTACCTGGACAGGATCGAGCGCTACGACCGGAGCGGGCCGACGCTGAACGCCATCACGGTGGTGAACCCGCGGACGCTGGAGGTGGCGGACTCGCTGGACCGGGAGTTCGCCCGGACCGGCCGGTTCGTCGGGCCGCTGCACGGGATCCCGGTCATCGTGAAGGACAACCTCGATACGTACGACCTCCCGACCACGGCCGGTTCGGCCTCCCTGGCCGGCTCGATCCCGCCGGACGACGCCTACATGGTCCGGCGGCTGCGGGAGGCGGGCGCCATCGTCCTGGCCAAGTCGAACATGGCGGAGTGGGCGTTCAGCCCGTACGAGACGGTGGGCTCCGCGCACCCGGGGTACACGTTCAACCCGTACGCCCTGAACCGGGTACCCGCGGGCTCGAGCGGCGGGACGGCGGTGGCGGTCGCGGCGAACCTGGGCACGGTCGGGCTCGGGACGGACACCGGCAACTCGATCCGCGGGCCGTCGTCCCACACGGCGCTGGTCGGGATCCGGCCCACCCTCGGCCTCACGAGCCGGGACGGGATCGTGCCGCTGTACCTGGAACGGGACGTCGGCGGCCCCATGACCCGGACCGTGACCGACGCCGCGGTGGTGCTGGACGTCGTCGCCGGATACGACCCGGCGGACCCGGTCACGGCCGCGAGCGAAGGGCGGATCCCGGAGACGTACACCGCGTTCCTCGACCCGGACGCGCTCAACGGCGCGCGGCTCGGGGTGGTGCGGCGGCTCTCGAACCGGGAAGGCGCGGACCCGGAGGTGCTCCAGAGGTTCGAGGAAGCGCTGGAGACGATGGGCCGGCTCGGCGCCACGGTCATCGACTCCGTGGACATGCGCTTCCTGGACACGATCCGCGTCACGCTCTGCTCCAGCTTCCGCCGCGACCTCGAGGGGTACCTGGCCACCCTCGGGCCGGACGCGCCGTTCCGGACCCTCGCCGAGATCGCGGACTCGGGCCGGATCCACGTGACCGTGGAGCAGCGGTTGCGGGCCTTCCTGAACGATGGGGACGCCGGCGACCCGGAGCGCTGCCGGCGGGCCGCGGAGAGCGTGGAGCGGTTCCGGACCGCGTTACGCGAGGTCCTCGCCCGGGACTCCCTCGACGCGCTGGTCTACCCCACGTGGAGCAACCCGCCGCGGCTGATCGGGGATCTGGTCTCGCCCCATGGGGACAACAACCAGAACCTGGCGCCGCCGTCCGGTTTCCCGGCGATCACCGTGCCGATGGGGTGGGTGCGGAACGGCACGCTGCCGGTCGGGCTCCAGTTCCTCGGGGACGCCTGGTCCGAGCCGCGCCTCATCGCGCTGGCGTACGCGTACGAGCAGGCGACGCTGCACCGGCAGCCGCCGCGGCTGTAGCCGCAGCCGCATCGCGGGCGCCGCCTTCGCGCACTACGGCCCGTGGGCCGGCGGGCGCCCGGAGATCGTCGGTCGGCGCCGGAGGGGAGCCGGGATGACGTCGCCTCTCCTCAATACTTCGGCATGGACGGGTCGACCTCGTCCGCCCAGCCGAGGATCCCCCCGCGGAGGTTCAGGATCCGCCGGAACCCTGCGGCCCGGAGCTGCTCGAGGGCCCGGCGGCCGCGCGCGCCGGAGCGGCAATAGACCACGATCTCCGCGTCCCGGTCGAGCTCGCCGTACGCGTCCGGGAGCTGGCCGAGCGGGATGAGCCGGGCGCCGAACTCGCCCAGGTTCGCGATGTCCCATTCGTGCGGCTCCCGCACGTCGATGAGGGTGATCGGCTCGCCCCGCCGGAGGCGCTCCGCCAGCTGTGCGGCCCCGATCTCGTCCGCGCCCTGGGCGGGGTCGGCGGCGGGCTCGCCGGGCGCGTCGGTCTCGCGGTCCGCCGGCGGCAACCCGCAGAACGCCTCGTAGTCGATCAGCTCGCGGACGGTCGGCGAGTCCCCGCACACCGGACACTCCGGGTTCCGGCGAATGCGCAGCTCGCGCCACCGCATGGTGAGCCCATCGAAGAGCACGAGCCGGCCGACCAGGGGTTCGCCGATCCCGAGCAGGAGCTTGATCGTCTCGAGCGCCTGGAGCGAGCCGATGATCCCCGGGAGCACGCCGAGCACGCCGCCCTCGGCGCAGCTCGGCACGAGCCCCGGCGGCGGCGGCTCCCGGAAGAGGCAGCGGTAGCACGGCCCGCCCTCGACCCCGAAGACCGAGACCTGGCCATCGAAGCGGAAGATCGAGCCGTACACGTTCGGACGGCCGGTCAGCACGCAGGCATCGTTCACGAGGTAGCGGGTCGGGAAGTTGTCCGTCCCATCCACCACCACGTCGTACTCCCGCACGATCTCCAGCGCGTTCTGGCTGGTGAGCCGGACCGGGTGCGGCTCCACCTTCACGTGGGGGTTGATCTCCGCGAGCCGGTCCCGGGCGGAGTCCAGCTTCGGCCGGCCGATGTCCGACTGGCCGTGCAGCACCTGGCGGTGCAGGTTCGTCTCGTCCACCCGGTCGAAGTCCACGATCCCGAGCGTGCCCACGCCGGCCGCGGCCAGGTAGAGGGCGAGGGGCGAGCCGAGCCCGCCGGCGCCCACCAGGAGCACCCGCGATGCCTTGAGCTTCCGCTGGCCCTCGAGCCCCACGTCCGGGAGGGTGAGGTGCCGGGAGTAGCGGAGGATCTCCGCGTGGGTCAGCTCCGGGGGCACGGCCGCATCGGGCCGCGCGCCCTGGTCCGCCGTTCTGACGTTCATATCGTCTGCCTCCATGCCCGGAGGAGGGTGTTCAGTCGTCCCGTGCGCCCGCGGGAGCACCGAGCCCGTCGGGGTGCTCCGCCTCCGTCGGGCGGACCGGTCCGGGCCCCCATTCCAGAGCCATCTCCACCGCGTCGGCCGCGTCCGGCCCGGGGAGCCACCAGGCGCGGGGCTCCCCGGGCTCGCCGCCGGGGATCGGGACCACGAGCCAGACCGTGCGCGGCCAGAGGCGCACGTACATCATGTCCGTCCCGGACAGCTCGCTCCGCCCATCCGGGTGCGAATGGTAGAAGCCGAGGATCTGCCGGCCGGTTCCCCTGAGCTCGCGCTGGAGCCGGAGCACGACGCGCGGGTCGATCTCGAAGCGGCGCGGGCGGTCGGCCGGATCCACGATGTTCTCGCACACGACCGCGTCGGTGACCCGCCACGCCGCCTCCTGCGGTACCCCGACCAGGATGCCGCACCCTTCGTCCGGGTAGTCGGCCTTCACGTGCCGCCGGATCGTGCTCCACACCGGTTCCGGGAGCACGAGCGCGGGCGGGCCCCGATGCTCCGGGGTCACGATGCGCCTCCCCGGAGCGGGGCGGCGACCGGCGTCGCCCGCGGCTCCTCGGCCGGGATGAGGCCGGACTCACGCCAGGCGCCAGCGTCGGTCCGGGTCGCCGACGGCGAACGGCGAAGCCGGTCACGGTCGGCACGGCAGGTGGTCCGGGCCGCGGCCGGCTCGTGCTCCCCGGGCCGACCGCCGAACCCCTCCCCGACAGCGCGACCCGCGGAATCGAACCCCGGGGCGGCCGCGCCGGGCCGCCGGAGAACGGCTCGTGTCGTTCTGCTCACCGTCACCGAGATCCTCCAGGTCATCCATAAGTTAACACTTCGCACCAGGGCGTGGTGGGTTCGGGCGGAGAGGCGGATCGCTCCGACAGCTGGAACAGGGGCTCGGACGGAACCCGGGGCGAGCGCCGGCCGTGGGCCCTCCCTGGATCGAACGTTCGGCGGAACGGCTTCTCGGGGAGCAGGCGTGGGCGGCGGCAATGGACGGGACGACCGCCCGAGCGGGTGTTCCGATACGCGCCGGCGGCGCCATCGACCGGGTACCGCGCCCCGGCTACGATGGCGCGTGCGAGTCGGGGTCGGACGGGATCCGTCGCGGGCCCGAACCGGCCTCGCAGAATACCCACCGTTGGCTCCTCGGCAGGGTCGAACGCCCATCGCCCGCGGGACGGTCTCGATGCGTTCGTCGGGCGGGGCAGGGGCCCCATCGGCGTCGGCCGGTGACCGGCGGAGAAAAGCCCCGGCCAGCAACCGCGGGCCGGGGCCGATTACGCGAGCAGCGCCTTTCGCGGGCCTTCAGCGCCGGCCGCGCCGCTGCACCCGCTCGAGCTCCTGGTCGATGGCCCGGGCGACCTCTTCGTAGGGGAGCGCGCCCGCGCCGAGCAGCGCGCCGTTGAGGAAGAGCGTGGGCGTGCCGCTGACGCCGGCCTGGGCGCCCACCGTCATGTCCTTCCGCACCTGCTCCGCGTGCCGGCCGGAATCCAGGCACTCGTCGAAACGGGCGCGGTCCAGGCCGAGCCGACCCGCCTTCTCCTTCAGGTCATCCACGGTCAGGGCGTGCTGCTCCTGGAACATGAGGTCGTGCATCTCCCAGAACCGCCCCTGCTCGTGGGCGCAGAGCGACGCCTCCGCGGCCTTGAACGCATTCGGGTGCGAGCCGGGGATGGGGAACTGGCGGTACACCACCCGCAGCCGGTCGCCGTATGCCTCCTGGAGCTGTTTCAGGGTCGGGGCGAAGCGGGCGCAGTACGGGCACTCGAAGTCCGAGAACTCCGTGAGGGTGACGGGCGCGTTCTCGGGGCCGAGCGCCGGCGCGCCGGTGTGATCGAACGCGAACTGGAACGGCCCGAGCTCGATGGTGACCGAGCGCTCCCGCATGAGCCGCTCCTCGATGGAGCGGACCGCGGCCTCGAGGCGCTCGTTGCGCAGGAACTCGCGGATCTGCGGGCGCAGCTCGTCGAGGGACCGGCCGCCGAGCCGGGTCTGGTTCGCGACGTACCAGGCCTGGATTTCCTCCTCCGTCGGGTCGATCGGCTGCTGGGCCGCGGCGAGGATCAGCTCATCCACGGTCGTTCCCTGCTTCCGGGCCTCCTCCCGGAAGATGCGCTCGCGGACGAGGTGACGGACCGCGTTCTCCACGGCGGCGTGGCGGGCGCGGCGGTACTGGATGTCGAGCTGGTCGAGCTCGGCGCCGAACCGTTCGCGCACGTCGGCCATGGTGATCCGTTCGTTGCCGATGGTGGCGAGGACTTCCGGGAATGCGTCATCGGCGGTCGCGTTGCCGCGCGAGACGCCGGGGTCCGTGGCGCAGCCGGCGAGTCCGGCGGCGAGGAGGCCGGCCGCGAGGGAACGCCGGGCCCACGACCGGAGCCGCCTGGGCGTAGCGGGGCTGCGCACGGACGTCGAAAGCATGGTTTCCCCCTGCATGATGGTTCGTGGTATGATGGTCCGGCATCGAGCCTGAAGCCGAAATATCGGGACCGCGCGACGCCGGCGCCACCCCTGGGCGGGGCCGCGCACGGGCCCGTTATGGCCCGTGGCGGAGCCGGTGGACGGGTCGCTCCGGGATGAAGACCGTGATCGCGAAGGCGATGGCGATGACGGCGATCCCGACGCGGTAGAGCAGGGCGAGGGCCCGTGCGAGGGCGCCGTTGAAGGCGGCGGAGAGCGGGCCGATCGCGGCGAGCGCGGCGTCCCGGGACGTCGGGCCGGACGGGCCCGCGGAGGTGGACGGAACCGGGGGCGCGCCATTCGCGGCGTCGCCTGCATCGGCCTCCGCCATGGCGAACGCGCGGTCGATGCCGGCCCGTACCGCTGCGGTGTCGAAGGCCAGGTCCGCGGTGCCCGCGCCGGGCGCGATCGCCGGGGCCGCCGCGACCACTGCGCTCCGAGCGTCCGCCGGGAGCCCGTCCAGGATCGGCCGGACGCGGTCCGAGAGGGCATCCCCGAGCGCCGCGGCGAAGATGCTTCCGAACACGGTGATCCCGATGACCTGTCCGATGGAGCGGGAGAAGGTGGCGGCCGCGCTGACCACGCCCAGGTCCCGGGCCCGGGCGGCGTTCTGGGCCAGGAGCGTGTAGAGCGGCATGGTCGGGCCGATCCCGAGGCCGATCAGGACCATCTTCCAGGACATGCCTCCGACCGTGGCCGCGGGCGAGAGGGTGAACGCCATGATGGCGAACGCAGCCATGAGGAGCGCCAGGCCGCCGAGGAGCACGGCGCGGGCGTGGCCGATCCGGCTCGTGAGCTGGCCGGCGAAGATGCTGCCCCCCACGATCCCGAACGTGAGCGGGATCATGGTCAGCCCCGCCCTCGTCGCGGACACGCCCGCCACGTTCACGAGGAAGAGCGGCAGGAACACGAGGCTGAACAGGAACGCGACGCCGACGGCGAAGCTCGCCGCCAGCGGCAGCCCGATCGCGGGCGTGCGGAGCATGCGCAGGTCGAGGACCGGATCTTGGGCGCGCAGCTCGGTGACGATGAACGCCGCCAGTCCGATGACGGACGCGGCCAGGAGCGCGAGCACCAGCGGGGAGGTCCACGCCGGGCCGTTCGCGACCGGGCCGCCCTCGCCGCCGCCGCCGAGCGAGAGCGCGACGAGGAGCGGGACGACGCCCGCGATGAGCCAGAGTGCGCCGGCAACGTCCACCGGCGCCCCGTTCCGGAGCCCGCCGAGCCGCGGCATGCTGCGGATGATGAACGCCAGGGCGAGCGCGCCGAGGGGGAGGTTCACGAAAAAGACCCAGTGCCAGCCGAAGAGGTCGGTGATGATCCCCCCGACGAGCGGACCGATCACGCTGGTGATGCCCATGACCGCGCCGATCAGGCCCATGTATCTCCCACGGACCTGCGGCGGGTAGAGGTCCGCGATCACGGCGAGCGTGGTCGTGAACAGGGACGCGGCGCCGAGGCCCTGCACGACGCGGGCGGCGATCAGCGCCAGGGTGTTGGGCGCGAGCCCGGCCAGGAGCGAGCCGAGGAGGAAGAGCGACACGCCCCCGATCAGCACCGGCTTGCGGCCGAGCACGTCGGACAGCTTGCCGTAGATCGGGAGCATGACCGTGGAGGCCACGAGGTACGCGGTGGTGATCCACGCGTAGAGCGCCGCCGGGATCGCCAGGTCCCGCTGGATCGCGGGTCCTGCGGTGGCCACGATGGTCTGGTCGAGCCCCGCGAGCGAGAGCGCGATGAGCGTGGCCGCCATGCTCATGAACCGGTCCCGCCGACTGAGCGGGGGCGGCGTCCATTCCACGTCGTGCCCGGCGACCCGCGCGGCCGCCGAGCCTCCTGCTGCTTCCATTCGATCTCCCTTCCCGCACCACGTTCGGGTCCGCGCGGCGGCTGGCCGGCCTCGTGATTCCGCGCGGCAACGTGTAGGCCGGAACGCGTCCGGAGTTCCCGTGTCCCGGCTTTGCGCCGGGGCGGCGAGGATGCCACCTTGGATCCGGGGCGCCGGGGACGCGTCCTGTCGCGCAGCCGCCATCCGAATACGCAAGGTCCGGGGGCGGTTCTGCTGGCTGCGCCGAACGAGCCGTGCCGGCGGGGGCCGGGGCGTCCTTCCCGGGCCAGGCGCGCTCGGGTGTCGGGCGACGTCGCGGATTTCGCCTGTGCGGCGTGCGCGAAGCAACCTGGGCATCAGCAGCCCCCGGGGGCACGCGTCCGCGCGGCTCGAACGGTCAGGGGGTACGGCCCGCGCTCGTGCTCGAGGCGACGTCGGGTCGGCAACGGTAGCGGCGTACGCGTCGTGCGTCGGGTGTTCCGGGTTCCCCGGGGCTTCTCCGCGGCAGCTTCGGTGTGGGGGTCATGGGTATCGTTCGGGCGACGTGGCGTGGGCCGCCTTCGCGGCGTCGAGCCGCGGAGCCGGGGCCGCGCCGGGTCCGTCACGACGGCCGGGGGGCGGCGGGCGCCGCGCGCCCGTACGCCCGTGCGGAACAGTGCGGGTGATCGCCGATACCGATTCTGTACCGAGTCCCTTCGCGCGGCCGGAGCCGCGGCGAGCTCGGACGACCGGGACCGCACGCGGACGGCGGCGAGCGTGGAGGGGCGAGCGCGAGCACGGGCCCGGGCCGGATCCGTGGAGCGGCGCGACGGCGATCACCGGGTAGCCCGGCGGTCGTGTCGGACGCGTCGCCGGATTCGGCCAGGGCGCGACCGTCATGTGCGGCGGGCGGCGCATCCCGTAACCGACGCTGGGGGTGAAACCGAATGAGCCGGAGTGAGTCCTCAATGGTGAGGGAGCTGGTCGGGCTTTCCGCACGGGAGCTGGCGGAGCGGGTGAGGCGGAGGGAGGTGTCGGCGGAGGAGGTCGTGGCCGCGCACCTGGCGAAGATCGAGGCGCTGGATGGAAGGATCGGCGCGTTCCAGCTCGTGCGGGCGGAGAAGGCGCTGGCGGAGGCCCGGGTGGTGGATGCGCGTGAGGACCTGGCCACGCTCCCGCTGGCGGGCGTGCCGGTCGCCATCAAGGACAACGTGGATGTGGCCGGGGAGCCGACGCGGCACGGCTCGCCCGCGGTGGACGCCCGGCCGGCGGCCGGGGACGATCCGGTGGTCGCGCGGCTGCGGGCGGCGGGCGCGGTGGTGGTGGGGAAGACGCGGGTGCCGGAGCTGTGCATCTGGGGCGTGACGGACGGGCCGCTGGGCACGGCCCGCAATCCGTGGGACCCGACCCGGACGCCCGGCGGCTCCTCGGGCGGGAGCGCGGCGGCGGTCGCGGCCGGGATGACCCCCATCGCCCTGGCCGCGGACGGGCTCGGCTCGACCCGGATCCCCGCCGCGTGCTGCGGCCTGGTGGGGGTCAAGCCCGGTGCGGGCGTGGCGCCGGTGCGGTCCCCTCTGGGCAGGGACCAGTGGTTCGGCATGGCGCAACACGGCCCCCTGGCGACGACGGTGGCGGACGCCGCGCTCATGCTCGGCATCCTTTCGGGGCGAGACGACCTCCGGGAGGTCTCGCCGCCGGCCACGCCGCTCCGGGTGGCGATCTCGACGGCGTCTCCGGGGCTCGGGATCCGGGTCGATGAGGCGTACGTGGCGGCCGTCCGCCAGACCGGCGAGCTGCTGGCCGGCGCAGGGCACCGGGTGGCGGAGGCCGATCCGCCCTACGGCACCCGCTACGCTGCCGCGATCCTCGCCCACTGGGTGGCGGGGGTGGCGGAGGACGTGGAGACGTTCGGCATAGACCCGTCGCGCCTCACCCGCGCGGCGCGGACCCATGCCCGGATCGGGCGGCTGGTCCGCCGGATCGGCGGGGCGAGGCGCGCGGACATGCAGGCCTGGAAGGAGGCCGTGGCCCGACTGTTCGCCGACCACGACGTGCTCATCACACCGGTCCTCGCCCGGCCACCGCTCCGGGCCGACGGATGGGTCGGCCGGTCGTGGCCCGCCGTGCTCGATGCGAACCTGAAGTACGCCCCGTTCGCCGCGCCGTGGAACTTCGCCGGCTATCCCGCCGCGACCGTGCCCGCGGGCGTGGGGCCGGACGGCCTGCCCTTAGCCGTGCAGATCGTGGCGCCGGACGGAGCCGAGGCCCGCGTACTCGCCGTGGCCGCGCAGCTCGAGACCCTGCGCCCCTGGCCGCGATACGCGCCGGGGTGCGTGTGAGTGAGTTTGCGCGTGGCCCCTCGATTCTCGGTGCCCTGGTCGAGCCCCTGAGGCGACCGGCGAATCGCTCTCCTGGAGCTCGCGGTGCTTGCGCCATTCGAGAACGGCCACGCCGGTCGGCAGCGCAGGCAAGCAATACCCTCCACCGCCAGGGACGAGGGGCTGCGGCCATGGATTCGTGAAAGCCAGGCGTGCCGCAAGCGCCGGGCAGTACGCCAGGGCTCCCGCGTTTCACCCGCATGGCCGTTCGAGCAGCCACTGCGTTGCGGGCTTCCACTCGATGGACGCGGGCAGCGGTCGATGCGGTGGGGTCGGATCCAGCGTCACCAGGAGAGCCTCCGCCTCCGGATACTCTCTGGACGCTGCCTCGAGCGCCCGGATTTCGCGTTCCCATGTCGCGTCCGCCGCGGTGTCCATGCAGACCTGGATCAGGAGCGGCGGACCGCCGGGGCGTGTTGCGAAGAAGTCCACCTCGAGATCGGCGCCTACACGAAGCCAGCTCACCGCATATTCCCGCCTCTCCAGCTCGAGCAGCACAGCGGTTTCGAGGGCACGTCCCCGGTTCTCCCGGCCAGGGCGCTCGTACAGCGCAATCAGGCCCGGGTCGATCGGATAGATCTTTCGTGGGTTCGACATGCGCTGCCGCTCGGATGCGCTGTGCATGTCGATGACCCGCACCATGAATGCGTCCTGGAGATGCGCCAGGTACTGGTGGAGCGTGTCCTTGCTGACGGCTACCCCTTGAGAACGTAAGGCGTTGTAGAACTTGTGGACCGTGAAGGGAGAGCCCGGATTGGTCAGGAGGTGGCGCTGCAACGCCCGGAGCGCCACGACGTTCGTAACGTTGTGGCGCTCGATGATGTCCCGCAGGAGCATCGTATCCACGTAGCCCGACAGCAACTTGAAACGGTCGCGAATCTCCGTGCCCTGGGCCTCCGGGAAGCCGCCCGTTCGGAGATAATCGCGGAGCGCCCGGTCGAGCACGGCTCGATCCCCGGGGCTGATCCGCGGCCAGGGATCGGTCGGCTCCTGGCCAGCGTGCCGGAGCGCTTCACGGAACGAGAATGGGTGCACCAGCACCTCGAGGAGACGGCCGCGGGCAGCCGAGGCCACTTCGCGGCTGAGGAGCTTGGCGGACGAGCCGGAGACGCAAATCTCGATGTCACCCGCTTCCGCGAGCCGGTGAACGAGAGACTCCCAACCCGTGACGAGCTGCACCTCATCCAGGTAGATGGCCAACCTGCCGTTTGAGCGGAGACCGGGGAACTGACGTTCGTGCTCATCGATCAGCCAGCTCAGGTCCGCCGCCGTCATGCCGACGAGACGTTCGTCTTCGAGGCCCAACAGGAGTTGCGATTCGGGCGGGCGGCCTTCCGCGATCCGGGTTGCCCGGCGTTGTTGGAGCCATGAGGTCTTGCCTCCTCGCCGCACACCGATGACCGCGAGCGGCTTTCCCGGTATGGAGGGCCACCGGATGTCTCGTGGGGTCAGATCTCTCCGTGGCTGAGCGATCGCTTCGGCAAGCTTGAGTCGCAGGATATCGCGTGGGATCGGGCTGGCCACCGCTTGTTTCTGTCCTTCCTAGAAGGCAAGGAATAGCCGTATCCGTCATTGTACGAAGGACAGAATGTCGTTGTCTTGTCCGTTCGTCAAGGACAGGATTGCACGAGCAGGACAGGCACGAGCGGATCCCTCGAGGGGTCGGCGTCGGCTCGAGGAGGCACGGAGCGAGGCTCGACCTCGAGGAGTGGTGTGCGGAGGAATTTGCCGGGAGCGCAACGGAGTGGCGCGGGCAGAGCGTGCACCTCCGGCGACCTATGCCGCCGGTGTTCCTGGCGAACGAGCCAACGAGGTCGCCGGTCGATGGACGCCGGCGGCGGGGCGAAGGCCTTGCCCGATCCGCCTCCTGGCCGTTGCGCTACGCCGTCCCGTCGTCTGTAGACGGCTTCGCCGAGATCGCGACCCGGCGCATCGGGACGGAGTGAGCGACCGATCGGGATGATCGAGGGAGCACCCGGACGCGCCCGTGTGCCTCCGGCCGGCCGCGAGTCCGGGATGTCCGCGCATCACGGGTGGGCGCCGGGATTTCGGCACACGGGCAGTCAGGCTCATGTACCGGACCGTGATCGCGGGTGGAGAAAGGACCGGGCTGCCGGGAGCTGGTCCGGGGCTGCGTCGTCCGGGAGTCGGGATCAGGGAGCCGCTGGAGAACTGCCCGCACCCCGATGTCTCGCCCGCCGGTACGGGTCGAGCGCCGGGTGTAGGGCGAGGAGGGCGGCGGCGAGGATTGCGGGCATGCAGAGGAGCGCGGCGGGCCGTGGGCCGATCGCGTCGGCGAGGACGCCGGCGCCGAGCACGCCGAGGGAGCCCACGGCCCAGGCGAGGCCCATGACGATCCCTGAGCCGAGCGCGGTGCGGTGGGGCACGATCTCCTGGGCCATCACGATGATGAGCGGCACGATGGCCATGTTCAGGAAGCCGGCGGACACCGCGAAGGCGTGGGCTACGACGTCGCCTGCCGTGACGAACCACATCGCGCCGAGGTGCGCGGGGAAGGCCAGGAGCGTGAGGCCGAGGAGCAGGTAGCGGCGGTCGAACCGGTCGCCGAGGTAGCCGCCCGCGAGGCTGCCGAGGGTTTCGCCGACCACGTATGCGGACAGCGCGAATGCGCCGGTGGCCTCGGACCCGCCGGCCGCAGCCACGATGATCGGCGCGAGGGTCAGGAACACGCGCTGGGCGAAGGAGAACACGATGCTGATCCCGAAGATGGCGGCGATCGGGCCGCGGAGCAGCGCGAGGATCTCGCGCGGGGCGGGCGGCGGCGCCGCCGGGCGGTCGGGCGGCGCCGCCGGGATCAGCGCGCCCGCCAGGAGCACCACGAGCACGCCGGGGATCATGGCCAGCCAGAGCCCCTCCAGCCCGACCCGTCCCACCAGGGCAACGGCGATGATCGGAGCCACGGCGTAGCCGGCCGAGCCGCCCGCGGAAAAGATCGAGACCCGTAGCCCACTGCGGCCGCCGCCGACCGCAGCCGCGGCCGAGGCGCCCGACGGGTGGAACGCCGCGCTGCCGAGTCCGCCGAGGGCGAGGAGGACGAGGAGCGCGGAGAACGACGGCGCCAGCCCGATCAACGAGAGGGTAACCACCGTGGTGGCCGGGCCGGCCACGAGGAGCAGCCTTCGCCCGAACCGGTCCGCCACCGATCCCATGACCGGCTGGGGCAGCGTCGTGGCCAGGGAGAGCAGCGCCGCGAGGGAGGCCGCGAGCGCGATGTTCAGCCCCAGCTTGTCCATGATCCGCGGGAGGAGCGGCGGGAGAAAGGCGACGAATGCGTCGGTGGCCGCGTGCACGAGCGCGACCGCGGCGGCCGCCGCGAGACCGCTGCGTAGGACCGGTGCGCGGTGGGCGGCGGACCTGGCCGGCGCCGCGAATCCGTCCGGGTCGGGCATGGAGCCGGGCTGCATGGTCGGGAAGCTAAGCCGGCGCCGCACGGTGCGACAACGGGTGGTCGAAACCGCGCAGCCGCCGTCCGCGTAGGGGCGGCTGGAAGCGGTCGAGGCTCGCTCGTTCGTCCCGGGCGGCTTGCGCAAAGCGCGCGCCCGACCGGGACGACGGCGTGGTCCCGGAGCGCAACGGGACGCTCCCGGGGCCCCGTGCACGAATACGGAACGCCGTCCGGGTGGCCGCGCGCGGCCCCAGCGGATCGCTGCCGGTACCACACGCGGGGCTGCCGGGGGGAGGCCGGTGGGCCCGCTTTTCGGCGGGAGTGCCGGGGGAGCGCTCCGGTCGGATGCGCGGACGGTTGGACTGCCCGACCCGGCCCGAGCGGAGGGGCTCGCCGCCGCTGGATACCGATGGGTCGGACCCTCACGAAATCCCTTGCGGCTGGCCAGGCCCGAACCCATCGTTCGGACCCGGCATTCAACCGATGGCTGCGAGGGCCTCATGGCCCGAGCCGGAACCGAGCTCCGCCGCAGGAGGCCACTGTGCCTGCCCGTCTGCGAAGCGACTTCTGGATGCGTATCCGCCGCGCCCGCCTCGTGCGCATCGCCGGTGTGTACGCCGGCGGCGCGTTCGGCGTGCTCCAGACCGTGGACATCCTGACGGCACGGCTCGGGCTCCCCGACTGGTTCTTCAACGCGGCCCTGATCCTCACGGTGATCGGCCTCCCGCTCGTCGTGGCCACGGCGCTGGTCCAGGCCGGCGAGGACGGCGCCGTCGAGGGAGGTGGCCCGGGCGACGTCGCCTACCGCGAAACCCCGGATACCGCCGGAGCTACCGCCGGCGCCGGTTCCCGGGGCGACGCCGCGCAGGAAGCCGCGCCGCTCAACTGGCCGCGTGCGCAGGTGGCCACCGGCCCCCGGGGGATCCGGCGCTGGCTGACCTGGCGACGGAGCGCGGGGCTTGGCGCGGCCGCGTTCGGCGCCCTCGCGCTGGCGGTCATCGGGTTCATGGGGATGCGCGCCCTGGGGATCGGCCCTGTCGGCTCGCTGATCGCGAAGGGCGTGTTCGACGAGCGGGAACGGATCCTCATCGCGGACTTCGAGAGCCCGAGCGGGGACGAGGTCCTGGCCGGCGCCGTGACCGAAGCGTTCCGCGTGGACTTCGAGCAGTCATCGGTGGTGGCGCTGGTCCAGCCGAACACGGTGCGGGAGGCCTTGCGCCGCATGGGCCGCGCCGATGCGACGCGGCTCGACCTCGCCACCGCCCGGGAGCTGGCCCAACGGGAGGGGATCAAGGCGGTCGTCGCGGGAGAGGTCAACGCCGCGGGGCGGAGCTTCGTGATCTCGGTGCGGCTCGTCTCCGCCGCGGATGGCGCGCCGCTGGCCGCGCTGCGCGAGTCCGCCCGGGACTCGGCTTCCGTGATCGATGCGGTGGACCGGCTCTCGAAGGAGCTGCGGAACCGGATCGGGGAGTCGCTCCGGACGATCCGCGCGACCGAGCCGCTGGCGCAGGTCAGCACGCCGTCGCTGGAGGCGCTCCAGAAGTACTCGCAGGCGGTGCGGGCCGCCGACATCGAGCAGGATCACGACAAGGCCATCGCGTTGCTCGAGGAGGCGATCGCCCTGGACAGCGCGTTCGCGATGGCCCATCGGAAGCTGGGCGTGGTCCTGAACAATCGGTTCGGCCCGACGGAGCGGGCGCTCGCCGCGATGGCCCGGGCCTACGAGTACCGGGACCGGCTCACGGATCGCGAGCGGTACCTCACGCTGGGCACGTACTACACGTACGTCGATTACGACCGGAACCAGGCGATCACGGCGTACCGCACCGTGCTCGACCTGTATCCGGATGAGACCACGGCGCTCAACAACCTGGCGATCCTCTACGCGCAGCAGGGCGACCACCGGCGGGCAGAGGAGCTGACTCGCCGGGCGCTCGCGCTGGAGCCGACGGGCTCCGTCCGGTACACGAACCTGGTGAACCACCTGGCGGCGCAGGGGAAGCTCGACGCGGCGGACTCGGTCCTGCGCGTCTACCGGGCGCAGTTCCCGGATCAGCCGAACGGTGCGGTCGCCGCCGCTCTCCTCGCCTACCTGAAGGGGGACATGGACGCCGCGGAGCGGGAGGCGCTTCCGCTCGAGGACGCGAGGAGCGCGGGGCCGCAGGCGCTCGGGGCGCTGCAGGTGCTGGCGAATCTCGATGTGCTGCGCGGGCGGGTCGGATCGGGAATGCGCCGCATCGAGCGGCTCGCGAGCGCGCTGCCCGCCAGCATGGGCGGCGGGTCGAAGCTGGACGAGGAGCTTTCGATCGCGTACGTGGAGCTCGTGGTCCTCGGCGAGCGGGAGCGGGCGCTGCGGCGAGTGGAGTCGGCGCTGGCCCGCGAACCGCTCGCGTCGTTGCCCGAGGATTCGCGCCCGTACACCCGGCTCGTCACGTTCTATTCGTACGCGGGCGTGGGGGCGGAGGCCCGGCGGTACCTGGAGGAATACGTGCGCGGGCTCGATGTGCGGGAGCGCAAGCGTACCGCGGAGGAACTGCTGCAGTTCGAGGCCATCGTGGCTCGTGCGGAAGGCCGCTTCGACGAGGCGATTCGCGCCCTCGAGCGCGCGGTCCGGGAGTCCGCCTGCCCCGGCTGCGTGCTCCCGGAGCTGGCGCTGACCTACCGGATGGCCGGCCAGGCGGACGCGGCCATCGCGGCCTACGAACGGTATCTGGTCACGCCGTGGCTCATGCGCCTCTTCCAGGATGCGATCTGGCTCCCGATCGCGCATGCGACCCTGGCCGAGCTGTACGAGGAGAAGGGCGACGTCGTCCGGGCGGCCGCCCACTACGCGCGACTCGCCGAACTCTGGGCCGATGCCGATCCCGAGCTCCAGCCGCGGGTGGAGTCCGCCCGCCTCGCCGCGGCCCGGCTCGCCGGGGAGTCGACGGGCGCAGGGGGCGCGTCGTTGCCCCGCTGACCCGGGCGTCGACCGCTGGTGTGACGTCTCGGGCGTGATTCGATGGTTCCGCGGCCGGAGGACACAGGCTATGTTACGTCCGCACGGCCGCTTGGAAAGGCAAGACCAGCCGAAGCGCACCGCGTCAATGCCGCGGCTGCGGGTGTGGGGTTCGTCGCGTGGATTCTCGATGGGATCGATCGATGAGTGATGCTCTCGTCCTCGAAGGCGTTTCGAAGCGATATGCGGGCCATGTAGCCGTGGACGGCCTGACCCTGACCGTTCCGCCCGGCACGATCTACGGGATCCTGGGCCCGAACGGCGCGGGCAAGTCGACGACGCTACGCATGGTCATGAACATCATCCTTCGGGATGCAGGCCGGATCGCACTTCTCGGCGCGGACCCCGAGCGGGACCGCAAGGTGCTCCGGCGCGTGGGATATCTCCCCGAAGAGCGTGGGCTGTACCGCAAGATGAAGGTGCTGGACGTCGTCGTCTTCTTCGCGCGCCTGAAGGGGGTGGACGCGCGGGAGGCGAGGCGCCGGGGCGTGGAGTGGCTGGAGCGGATGGGGCTCGCGGACTGGCGGGACGCCAAGGTCGAGGCGCTCTCCAAGGGGATGCAGCAGAAGGTCCAGTTCATCACGACGGTGCTGCACGAGCCGGAGCTGCTGATCCTGGACGAGCCGCATTCGGGCCTCGACCCGGTGAACCAGGAGGTGCTGCGGGAGACGATCCTGGATGCCCGGAAGCAGGGCCGGACGGTGATCCTGAGCACGCACAACATGTACGAGGCGGAGCAGATGTGCGAGTCGGTGTGCATCATCGCGGCTGGCCGGAAGGTGCTGGACGGCCGGGTGCGGGATGTCCGCCGGCAGAATCGGGGGAACCGGTTCCGGGTCGAGTTCGACGAGCGGACGGCCGAGATCGAGCGGTACATGGCGGCGAACGGCGGCGTTCGAATGGAGAATCGTCAGGGGGAGATCTGGGAGGTCGAGCTGCCGGGCGGCGGCGATCCGAACCGGTTCCTCTCCGAGCTGGCCGGCCTGGGCGTGCCGGTCACGCGGTTCGAGCACGTGGAGCCGTCGCTCCATGAGATCTTCATCCAGCACGTGGGGAACGCGTCGGTGGCGGCGCGTCGACCGGAGCCGGTGCATGTCTGAACTGCTGATCATCATCGGGCGCGAGTTCAGGGAGCGGGTGCAGTCCCGCAACTTCCTGCTGGGCACGATCCTCTTCCCGGTCTTCATGGTGGTGGTGACCGTCCTGCCGGCCATGTTCGACCGGGGCGGGTCGGAGCGGCACATCGTGGTGGTGGATGAAGCGCCGCCGGGCGTGGTGGACCGGTTCATCGCGGCGTTGACCCAGCAGAGCACGGAGGGCGAGCTGGAGAACCGGTACACGGTCGAGCGGGTGCAGGGGCCGTTCGACGCCGTGCGCAACGAGCTGAACGAGCGCGTCCTGGCGGAGGAGATCTACGGTTACCTCGTGGTGCCGGCCGGCGTGGTGGATGGCGAGGAGGTGTCGTTCCGAGCGAGCGCGGTGGCGAGTTTCAGCGTGCTCCGGGACGTGCGCCGGGCCATCACGACGTCGGTGCAGGCGGCACGGCTCCAGCGGGCCGGGATCGAGCTCACGGAGCTCGCGTCTCTGCTCACGCCGGTCCGGATCCATACCGCGCGGATCACGCCGACCGGCGAGGATGGCACGGACGCGGGGGCGAGCTTCCTGCTGGCGTACGTCATCGCGTTCCTGCTGTATATGATGATCGCGTTCTACGGGGCGAACGTCCTCAGGAGCGTGCTGGAGGAGAAGACGAACCGGATCGCGGAGGTGCTGGTCAGTTCCGTGGCCGCGAGCCGGTTGATGCTGGGGAAGGTCGTGGGCGTGAGCTCGGCGGCGCTGCTCCAGGTCCTGATCTGGGCCGGATCCATCGCGCTGCTCGTCACCCGCAGCGACTGGCTGAGCGCGCGCTTCAACGTACCGCCGGAGGCGCTGGACGCGCTGCGGGTGGAGCCGCTCCTGGCGGTCGTGCTGATTGCGTTCTTCGTTCTGGGATTCTTCCTCTACGCCTCTCTCTTCGCGGCGCTGGGCGCGGCGGTGACCTCCGATCAGGAGGCGCAATCGCTGCAGATCGTGGTGATGCTGCCGCTCTTCGTGCCGCTCCTCTTCCTGATTCCTCTGACGACGGAGCCACTCGGTCCGTTGGCGACGGTGCTCGGCCTCGTGCCGTTCACCGCGCCGATGGCCATGCCGATGCGGATGGCCGCCGCGAACGTGCCGGGCGGGCAGGTGCTGCTCTCGCTCGTGCTCGTGCTGGTCGGGCTGATCGCGGTCGGCTGGCTGGCGGGCAAGATCTATCGGATCGGGATCCTATCCACGGGCAAGAAGCCGACGCTCCGGGAGCTCGGCCGCTGGCTCCGGATGGCGTGATGAGGCGGGGCGCGGCGTGATGCCGCGCCCCGTTGCGTTCTGGCGCGGCCGGTCGGCGTGCGTCGGCGGTTCCGGGTGGCGCGCGGGCGAAGGCGTTTGATCCGCCACCATCGACTTCAACGTATAGACGTCAATGGACCGGTACGGCGTGGTGGCGCCGGGCCCGGGCCGGCCGATGGTCGCCGGCGTGCGCCGCCCGTCTCCGGCGGGCGGCTGAGCCGCTGAGGGGCGGGCGATCGGCGTCGGCGGTGCGGGCCCGTCGGGCCGGGAAGCCGCGTCGGGCTATACGGGCCGGCGGCCGATCGGCCCGGCGCCGGACGGTTGCCGTGCTCCCGGGCCGGGGTGGGGGTGGACGGCGTCCGAATGTTCCCGACCTCTCCCGGCATTGCCGCGCCGGCGGCCCGTGCCATCGCCGTTTCCGGTTCCATTCGTTGTGAGGGGGCGCGCCCGATCGCGCGCCGGGAGACCGCATGCCAGATCCTGTCTATCGAGCCATTCGGAAAGCGGAAGCGGATTACGAGTTCCTGGGGGAGCTCGGGCGGGATGCGTACGGCAACCCCGCATTCCTCGCGCGGTCGCGGTCGACGGGCGAGCTCGTTGCCATCCGGGTCGAGACCACGCCGGGGCCGCAGGGGGAGTCCGAGGTCTCGCTGGTGGTGGCGCACCAGCTCGATTCGTCGGTGCCATCCCCCAGGAGCTCGTGTCCGAGCTGCGGCGCGGCCATCGAAGGCTGGAGCCGGTACTGCGGGGTCTGCGGCGAGGATGTGTCCGGCTACGCGTACGGGCAGACCGCGGGGCGGCGGCGGGAGGATCTGCTGGCGGCGGTGCGGCGGGCGGCGGAGGGGAAGTTCGAGATCCTCGGCGAGATGGACCGTGCCGAGGGCGGAGGGATCGTGTACTTCGCCCGGGAGTTGGGGAGCGGGCGGCTGGTTACGCTGCGGCTCCAGCGGGACACGAGCCAGTCGGAAGTGCCGGCGTACATGATCGGCGTGACGCAGGTCATGCGCGTGCTGCCGTGGATGGCGGGGGGAGCGGGTGCGGCGGGCGCGCGGACGGATCCGGGATCCGGCCCGCGCCCGGCGTCGCCGGTTGCGGTGGAGGGCGGGCGGGGGACGTCGGACACCGGCCCGCAGGCGGCAGTGGGTGGCGGCGGTGGAGGTCCGGGCGGCGCCGGCGCGGCGGAAACGGAATCGCCGGCGGTCGGCTTCTGCCCGACGTGCGGGGCGGCGTATGCGGACGGAACCCGGTTCTGTCCGCGGGACGGGACGGCGGTCCGGCCGAAGGCGGCGCGGGACGACCTGATCGGCCAGGTCCTGGCGGGGCGGTACCTGGTGAAGTCGAAGCTGGGCGAGGGTGGAATGGGCCGCGTGTACCTGGCGGAGCACGTGCGGATGGGCCGGCCGTGCGCGATCAAGGTCATGCACCCGTCGCTGAGCCAGGAAGCGGACGCGGTGAGCCGGTTCGGGCGGGAGGCGGCGAACGCGAGCCGGATCATCCACCCGAACGTGGCGGCGATCTACGATTTCGGGGAGACGAGCGACGGTCTGATCTTTCTGGCGATGGAGTACGCGGAGGGCGAGCCCCTCTCGCGGATCCTGAAGCGGGATGGACCGCTGTCGGTGGCGCGGGCGGCGGCGCTGGCGCGGCAGGTGGCGAGCGCACTGAGCGCGGCGCACGAGCTGTCGATCGTGCACCGGGACCTGAAGCCGGACAACATCATGGTCTCGCGGGCGCGGGACGGCCGGGAGATCGCGAAGGTGATCGACTTCGGGATCGCGAAGACGGTCCACGGCTCGACGCAGCATCTCACGCGCACCGGCTTCGTGATCGGCACGCCCGCGTACATGAGCCCCGAGCAGCTCGCGGGCCAGGGCATCGATGGGCGGAGCGACATCTACAGCCTGGGCTGCATCCTGTACGAGATGCTGGCCGGGCAGCCGGCGTTCGCGGGTCCGAGCGGGGAGGTCTCGATCACGCGGCGGTTGACGGAGCCACCGCCCCGGATCCGGGCGGTGAATCCGAAGGTGCCGCGGGCGCTGGACGGGATCATAGCGCGGGCGATGGCGCTGGCGCCGGAGGATCGGTTCCAGACCGCAGCGGAGCTCGAGGTCGCGCTGGCCGGGCCGTTCCGGGAAGAAGAGGTCGGCGGGCTCCGGGGCCGGATCCGGGCATTGGCGACGGGCTCTGCGTGGCGAGCGATCACGGGTCAGCGCCGGAAGCCCGGGGCGACGACGGGGGGACGGAGCACGGCGGGCACCGGCGGGGCGAGCGGCGAGACGAGAGCGCCGGAGGCGACGACGGTTCCCACGGCGGAGCCGGCACCCGGGGCGGTCGGGCCGGAGGCAGGGGGCGAGGGGGCGTCCGGGGGCGTGCGTATCGCGACGCCGCCCGCGCGGCCGATCGGGGCGGGGGAGGGCGTGCTGGCGAGCCCCGTGTCCGGCGAACGGCCGGTCGCCACAGGCGGGCCAGTGGTGGCGGAGGGGGGCGAAGGGGCGGCGGTGTCCGGGCTCGAGCCGGTGGTCAGCCGGACGCCGACCCCGTCGGAGCTGATTCCGGCGGCGGCGGGGGCCGGGGCGGTGGACGCCGGTCCGGTGCTCGTTGGCGAGGAGGTGGCGGGGGCGGGGACCGGGGCGGCGGGGCGGCGGGGAAGGCGGGGGTGGGGGTGGGTTGGGGCCGTACTCGTACTCGTACTCGTGCTCGTACGCGTACTCGCAAACCAGGAGTCCGACCCGCCCGGGTCGGCCGGGGCCGGGGTGGCGGCGGTGGGTCAACCGGCCGACAGGGGCGCCGTGCCCGCCACGCCTGAGGGCGAGGCGGCGCCGGCCGAACCGGTCGAGGCGGCGGCGCCGGCGGATCCGGAGCCGCGGATCGCGGACGCGGTACAGGGCGGGCCGGCGGACCGCAGGGCCGTGGAAGCGGGCCGGGAGCCCGTGGCGGTGGTTGGGGATACGTCGCCTCAGGGACCGGGGCAGCGTCCGGAGCGCCGGGAGCCCGAGGCGACGCCGGCAGCCAGGCCTCCGGCGAGCCCGCTCCCGTCCCCGGCGACGGCCGCGTCCCGGCCCCAGGAGCAGACACGGCGGGCGGATCCCCCCGAACCGCCCGGCCCCACCGAAGAGGAGCTGCGGCCGGTGCGCGCCGCGCTGGCCCGCGGCCAGGTGGCCACGCAGCGGGGCGAGTTCCGGGTGGCGCGGGAGCAGCTGACGATCGCGGAGGAGCTCATCGCGGCGCTCAGCCGGCTGTACCCGAACTCGACGGAGATCCTGGAGCTCGAGGAACAGGTGGCGCGTGCGGTCGAACGCAACGCGTGCGAGACCCTGCGCGCCGTCCGGATACAGCGCGGCGAGAACCCGCCCCAATGCCCGTGAACCGGGTGATCGAAAGGAATCGGATCATGATCGGACAGGCGGCGAAGCGTACGCTCCCCCTCATCCTCGTCGTCCTTGCCCTTGCCGCGGTCCCGCGCGCCGGGGCGGCCCAGGGCCTCCCTTACACGCTCGACCAGGTGATCACGCTCCTCGGCGGTCTGGATGAGGACCAGATCCTCGACCTGGTCCGAGGGGACTGCATCTCGTTCCGCGTGGAGGGCGAAGCGGAACGCCGGCTGCGTGAGTCCGGCGCATCCGATTCCTTCATCACCGCGCTCCGGTCGGTGTGCTACCGTGGTCCGGAGGCGGAGACGCGCCGGGCCACGCCACCGGCCACGGCGACGGCGGCGTCGGTGCCCAGGGTCTACAGTCCGGGCTCGGCCGCGGTGCGCAGTGCGATCGTCCCGGGGCTCGGCCAGTTCTATACCGGCCGCCCCCTCCTCGGCACGGCGTTCCTCGCGGCCGCCGGGGGCGCGCTCGCGGCGGGGTTCCTCAGCGAGAAGGTCACGGTGGAGTGTCTTGCCCGGACATCCGGCGCCTGCCCCCATGGCCAGATCCGGGACGAGTCCGTCGAGCGGCCGTATCTGGCGGCCGGGATCGGCGCGTTCGCGGCGCTGGCCGTGATCGGCGCCGTCGAGGCGCACGCCGCGGCGCGCAAGGCGAACGCCCGCTTCGGCCTGCGGGGCGAGGCGGATGTGCCCGGTTCCGGGCTCCGGATCGCCGGTCCGGGCATCGCGCCGACGAGCACGGGCGTGGAGTTCCACGCGCTCCGCATCCGCTTCTGATTTCAGCTTTCAGCCGGGAATCGCTGCCATGTCGATCATGCGCCGCATCGCGGGGATCACGCTCCTGATCGGGGGAGCCGCGCTCGCCTCGTGCAAGGAAACGGCCGTGCAGGTCGTGGAGGTCGCGACGGTCGAGATCACCGGGGCTCCCGGGACCCTTCTGGTGGGCGGTACAGTCCAGCTCGCCGCCGTGCCGAAGGATGATCGGAACAACGTGCTGAGTGGTCGGGAGACGACGTGGACGAGCTCGGCGCCGGCGGTCGCGAGCGTCGACGGGTCCGGGCGGGTGACCGGCCTCACCGCGGGCACGGCCACGATCTCCGCGTCGGTCGAGGGGCGGAGCGCGTCGGTGACGCTCACGGTGAACAACCCTGCGCCGACGCTGAACGCGCTGGATCCCGCCGAGGCCGCGGTGGGCGGTCCGGGTTTCGAGCTGACGGTGCGCGGCACGAACTTCGTGCATGGCTCGGTGGTGTTGTGGGACGGCCACGCCCGGGCGACGACCTACGTGAGCGGGACGGAGCTGCGGGCGCAGATCACGGCCGCGGACATCGCGCAGCCGAGGGTGGTGCAGGTCGCGGTGTCGAATCCGGCGCCGGGCGGCGGGACGTCCGCGTCGAGGCCGTTCACGGTCACGGCGGCAGCGAACCCTGTACCGGCGATCACGGCGCTGGATCCGTCGAGGACGGCGGCCGGGAGCGGCGCGCTCACGCTCACGGTGCGAGGGACGAACTTCGTCCAGGGCTCGGTCGTTCGCTGGAACGGCTCGAACCGCCAGACGACGTACGTCAGCGCGACGGAGCTCCGGGCGCAGATCCCGGCGGGGGATCTCGCGCAACCGGGCCAGGCACAGGTGACGGTGTTCAACCCCGCGCCGGGCGGCGGTGCGTCGAACGCCCTCACGTTCACGATCGAGCAGCCGGTGAACCCGGCGCCGACCATCACCGCACTGGACCCGTCGAGCGCGTTTGCGGGGAGCGATGCGCTGACGCTGAAGGTCACGGGCACGAACTTCGTGCAGAGCTCCGTGGTGCGGTGGAACGGGTCGGACCGGCAGACCACGTACGTGAGCGCCACGGAGCTGCGCGCCGAGATCACGGCGGCCGACCTTGCCGAACCGGGCACCGCCCAGGTCACGGTGTTCAACCCGGCGCCGGGCGGGGGGACGTCGAACGCGCAGCCGTTCGCCATCCTCACGCCACCGGGCGCCATCGTGCCGCGCATGTCGGCAGGCTTCTACCACACCTGCGGCGTATCGACCACCGGAACGGTGTACTGCTGGGGGTTGGGCGAGGAAGGTCGGCTGGGCAACGGAACGTCAGAGAACTCCGCAGTGCCGGTCGCGGTGGCCGGCGGCCAGGTGTACGCGCAGGTCGCTGCCGGGGACCATCATTCCTGCGGCATCACCACGACCGGTCAGGCCTTCTGCTGGGGCTTCAACGTCCACGGCCAGCTGGGGGACGGCGGCGTGGCCAGCAGCGAGGTGCCCGTGGCGGTATCGGGTGGGCACAGTTTCAAGGCCATCGACGTGGGCATCGGCTTCTCGTGCGGGCTCACGACCGGCGGCGCAATCTATTGCTGGGGTTCGAACACGGACGGCAACCTCGGCGACGGCACGACGACGAACCGCCGCACGCCGGTGCCCGTGGCGGGAGGCCATACGTTCGCGAAACTCGCCGTCGGAGGTTTCCATGCCTGTGGCGTGACCCTGGACGGCAAGGCGTTATGCTGGGGTCGCAACACCAATGGCCAGCTCGGTGATGGTACCACGACGAACCGGTCCACGCCGACGGCGGTGGCCGGAGGGCAGCGGTTCGTCGACATCACGGCCGGTACTGTCCATACCTGTGCAATCACGAGTGACGGCAGCGCATTCTGTTGGGGCCGGAACGAATCCGGCGAGCTCGGGGATGGCACCTTCGTCAACCGGACCACGCCGGTCGCGGTCTCCGGTGGCCATGCGTGGCGTGTCGTGCTCGCGGGCGGCAACGTCACCTGCGGCGTGGCCGCGAGCGGGGCTGCCTACTGCTGGGGCGTGAACGACTTCGGGCAGCTCGGCAATTCTGCAGCCATTCGCTCCAGTCAACCCGTTCCGGTCCAGGGCGGGGTGGCGTTCGAATACGTCGTGCCCGGCCTCTACCACACGTGCGGCGTGGCCACGAATGGGCAGGCCCTGTGCTGGGGTGGTCGTGGATACGGCCAGCTCGGGACCGGCAACACGGTATACGAAGGTGTCCCGGTTCCGGTGGCCGGCGGCCACTCGTTTGCGGAGGTGGACGCGGGCAGCTTCCACACCTGCGGCGTGACGACAGGAGGCGTCGGGTACTGCTGGGGCTATGGCGTGGATGGCCGGCTCGGAACCGGATCGACGAACATTCTGGCGTGGGTGCCCGCATCCGTGACCGGCGGCCGTACCTTTACCACGATTTCGGCTGGCGGGACGCATTCCTGCGGGCTCGATGCCGAGGGGCTCGCCTATTGCTGGGGGACGAACGCCCAGGGTCAGCTCGGCAACGGAACCACCACGATGAGCGCCACGCCCGTCGCAGTGTCCGGCGGTCTGCGGTTCACCATGATCAGCGCAGGCGAACTGCACACCTGTGGCGTCACGGTCCAGGGCGATGTCTACTGCTGGGGCGGAAACACGGTGGGGCAGTCCGGGGTGGGCTCGCTGCAGAACCAGTTGCAGCCCGTGCGGGTGAATCTCGGCCCGGGCATTGTGGCCACCCACGTGGCTGCAGGCCTTCGGCACACGTGTGCGCGTACGTCCGCTGGCGGCGTGTATTGCTGGGGCCTCAACAGCTCGGGCCAGCTCGGGAATGGGGGCTTTGCCAGCAGTGCCACGCCGCAGCTCGTGGCCGGGAGCCATTCGTTCGCCACGGTGGTCGCGGGAGATTGGCACTCGTGCGGCGTGCTGACGAACGGGAGCGTGCGGTGCTGGGGTAACGGGCTGTTGGGCAAACTGGGGAACAACACCCTCTTCGACGTTCCCACGCCCCAGCTCGTGCAGGGGCTCCCGACGGCGAAGGAAGTCGTGGCAGGGGGCGAGCACAGCTGCGCGTTGACCACGGATGACCGGGTCTACTGCTGGGGCCGCGGGTTCGAAGGCCAGCTCGGGGCGGGCACGGCTGGAGTCGGGCTCACGCCGGTACTCGTCGCCGGCGGGCTCCACTTCGCGCAGATCACGGCGGGATACGTGCGCACGTGCGGCGTGACCACCACGGGCGCCGCTTACTGTTGGGGCTGGCAGGACTTTGGTGAGCTCGGGAACAACGGTGTGACGATCGACGTCACGCCGCAGCCGGTGGCGGGTGGGATCGTGTTCGGGTCCACGGCCGCGATGATCGTGACGTGCGCGCAGGACGTCGGAGGGGCGGGGCCGTGCGCGCGGGGCCGCGGCGCAGGCGCGGCCGGCGCCCGCCTGGAGCTCGGCCGTCCGGGCTTGGTGCGCGGCCCGGCGGCGAGAGGGCTGGAGCCGGCCGGCCGACTGGCCTGCCCGGGAGGCAGCCGTGCGATCCTCGAGTGCGTAGGGGTCCGGCCGGAAGGTGCGAGTGCGCTGGGCCCGTTCCGGATCCGGGGCGTGAATCCGGAAATCCCCCGGCGGCGGTAGCCAGGCCCCGGGAGGCGGCGCATGCGACGTCGCCCCGAACGAACGTGTTTCTGGCCGCTCCGCGGCGAAATCATTGTGGCCGCGAGAGCGGCCAGATCTTTGCATCATCCCCGGCGCGCCGGGATTGGTCATGGCATGGCGGGCCCCGGGAGTCCGCCCCAATGGTCCTGCCGGGGGCCGGATCGGCACGCGGCCGCGCTCCCGAGCGGACGGTGGGCCCGGGGTGCAGCCTGCCGCAACGGGTACTGTCTGCCCGCCCGGCCAGGCGATGGTGTGCCTTCCGCAAGGAGAGACCGATGACGGTTCGTCGAAACGTACTCGTTACCGCAACGCTCGTGATCTGCGCCGCGGCCGTGCTGGCCGTGAGCCCTGCCCCCACAGCCGCCCAGGCGTGGGATGCCCCCGCCTTCCAATCGCCCACGGCCACGGATGAGCTGGGGTTGTACGTATTCCAACCGCCTTTCGGGGATTTCGGCCTGGCGGGGATCTGGCGCCAGAGCGGCAATATCGGGCTGGGCGTGCGCGCGTCGTACCTCAACCTGGAAGGGGACGAGAGCGCGGTGGCGGTCGGCGCCGAGTTCTTCGGCGGCCTCGTTCGCGCGCAGCGGGGCTCCCTGTTCGATGCGACCTGGACCGCTGGCGTGGGCGCCACGTTCAATGATGGCACGTTCTTCCGCGTGCCGGTCGGCGTGAGCGCCGGCGTGCGGCTCGGCGACCCGGCCCGGCCGGTGCTCATCCCGTACGTGCACCCGCGGGCCGCGCTCGAGGTGTTCGCGAACGGCGACGCGACGGACACCGAATTCGCCCTGTCCATCGATATCGGTGCGGACGTGGTCATTGGCCGTTCGCTTGTCTTGCGGCTGAACGCATTCATTCCGGACGAGGGGGACAACGCGTTCGGCGCCGGGCTCGCGTGGCGGTTCGGCCGGGGTGTGGCGGTGCGGTGAGACCCGGTCGCCGCGCCACTCACGGCGGCATGACGTAGAGGGGCGCGGGGGCCGCGCATCACCTGCGCTCGGTCGGCGCGGCGGAGCGTACCCGAGCCGGTACGGGCTCGAGCGGCGGCGGCTGTCTCGAGCCGCCTCCGGATCGGCGGCCGTTGTAGGTCCGTCGGGCACCCGGGCCGCTTCCCCGGCAAGCATCTCGATCGGCCTAGGTGCGCTCGCGTCGAGGCCTCCGGTCGGGAATGCGACGTCGGGACGGGACACCGGTGGGCGTCCGGCCCGTTCCCGGACCATGGCCGGGTCCGCGCTCGCCGGGGGCGGCCCGGCCGGGGGGCGGAGGCGGCGCACGCAGCAGCTCTCGGGATCGCAGCGGGTTGCCCCGTGCGCCACCCCGTGGCTGTAGAGACCAACGAATCGTAGCGACGATCCGCCGCCAGCCCGGGAACCTACTTGCCGCGCGACCGCGGCCGGTAGGGCCCGTTGCCGGGGCCTCGAGCCATGGGGTCGAGTCAACGGCGGTTCCACGATGAGCCGGCCCCAACCGGTGCCGCTGCGGGCGCTGTCAGGTTGTGAAGGGCTATACGTCGACGAATCCCGCCGTACAGGGCCGGCGCGCCCCACTCCCGCCTCGAGCCCGGGGCTTCACGCGGATCGCGGGTGTTTCTCACCCCGCCCCGCCCGTGTTATCATTCCCGACTGTCCGCCGGGCCGGCGGATCGTTCCGTTCTGTTCCGTGCTCCACGCATACAGGAGGAGAGGCATGCGTCGCAATCTCGGAATCTCGCTGGCAGCCGCCGCGTTCCTGTTCGTGGCGGGCGCGGACCTCGCGCAAGCACAGGACGAGTCCCGCGCCGTGGCCGATGGCGGCATCTTCGTGGAAGGCTGGAAGGGCAGGATCGACCCGCAGGAAGCGGCGCGTGGCTTCACGCTGAGCAGCGCACGGCTCTCCAGCACGGCCGACGGCGCGCTCCAGGTGACCACGGGTCCTGCCGTCACGTACTGGAACCCGGCGAACGTGGCCACGGGCAACTACACGGTGAAGGCCACGTTCACGGAGCCGAAGTACATGTCGCTGAACAACCATCCGCATCCGTACGGGATCGTGATCGCGGGGAGCGACATGGACACGGACAAGCCGCGCTACCTCTACTGCGCGGCGTATGGGAACGGGCGGTTCATCGTGCGTGGGTTCGGCCCCGAGCCGTTCCAGCTCAACGGGCGGCGCGGCGAGGAGCACGAGGCGGTGAACCGGGCGGCGGGCCCGGGCGAGTCGGTGACCCAGGAGATCGCGGTCACGGTGCGGGACGGCAAGGTGGAGTGCGCGATCAACGGCACGGTGGTCGCCAGCTACGACCGGTCCGAGGTGATCGGCGAGGGCCGGCTGCCGTCCACCGACGGCGTGTACGGCATCCGCTTCGGCCACAATACGGAAGGCATCGTCACGGGCCTGACGGTGATCAAGCACTGAGCGGCGGGCAGGCGGCCGACGCCCGTGCGTACATTTTCGAACGGTGACGCCGCGGGCGGGAGCGCGCCCGCCGACCGCGCAGCGGGGGAGGGGATCGTCTCGCCCCCGCTCATTTCGGTCCTGCCTCCCTTCGATGACGGGCTCACCCTGCGAGGCGAGGCCGTAGCTGGCCGGCCGTTCACGCTGGCGGGCCACCGGGCGCTGCTCGTGGGCGACGAAGCCGCCGGCGTGGCCGAGGCGTGGATCCACCCGGCCCGCGTGCTCCAGGCGCTGCGGGTGGAGGGCGCCCGGGCCGCCGAAGTGCGGGTCACTCCGATCGGGATCGAACGCCGGCTCGAGGTGCCGGGCGGCAGCGTGACCGAGCGGGCGTTCGTGCCTCGCGCGATCGCCGCCGTCGTCTTCGAGTGGGTGGCCGACTCTCCCGTCGAGCTCCGGATCGTCTGGGAGGTCGATCTCCAGGCGGGCTGGCCGTCCGCCGCGCCCGTCTCCGGGCCGCTCCGGTGGCACGCCGACGGGCGTTGGCTCCGGGTATGGAGCGGCGGATCGCCCGGGGAGGTTGCGACCGGAGACGTCGCCTACATCCTGGACCGGGATCCCGGCGCCTGGACGGTTGCGGAGGCAACGGAAGGGGGCCCGGCCCGGCTCCGGGTCGGGGTCACGGTGGCGCTCGGCGCGGGAGAATCGGCCCGCCTCGCGGTTGCGGCTCCAGCCGCAGGCGACGACGTGGCGGCCACCCACGCCGCGCTCCGCGACCTCTCCGGGCTGGTCCGGGCCCGTGCCGCCGCGCTCGCGGCCCGGCGGGGCGCAGGGCTCGTGGTGGACGCGCCGGATCCGCTGATCGCGCCGGCGCTCGACTGGGCGCGATACCGGCTCGACACGTACCTGGCGGACGTACCGGGGATCGGCCGGGTGCCGGTGCGGGGCTACGGCCATGCGGGGGATCCGGCGGCTGCGGCGGGCCGTGGGCCCGTCCTCTGTGTTGCCCCGGACGCCGCGCTCACCGCGTACGGGGCCCTGGCGCTGGGGCAGGCCGACGTCGCCCGGGACGTGCTGGCGTTCCTGGGCGGGTGCCAGACGGAGGGCGGGCTCGTTCCCGCCGCCTGGCCGCCGAGCGGCGCCGCGCCCGACCCCGCCGCCGACCTCGACGCCACGATCTCCTACCTCGCCCTGGCCGCCCGGTACGTTGCGTGGACCGCAGACCTCGGATTCCTGCACGGGCAGTGGCCGCGCGTCGTGGCCGCCTGCCGGGCCGTACTGGATCGGGACGGCGCACTGACCGGACGGGCGAGCAGGGCGGCCGCAGCGCTGAACGAGCTGGCGAATGCGGCGGAGGCGCTGGGTGACGCGGGCCTCACGGCCGAGCTCCGGGACCGGGCCGCCGCACTCCGGGCAGGCGCGCCGCATACCCTCCCGGCCGCGTCCGACGCTGCCGACGCGTGGCCGGGAGTCCTCCCTCCCATGTTCGAGGGCGACCATCCGGCGCCGGACGGGATGTTCCACCGGTGGCGGGGCTGGCTCGCGCGCGGCGTGGAAGACCTGCGGGGCGCGTGGGGCGATCCTGCGGCGTGGCCGGATCACGCGGCGTCGACCGCCGCCGTGCCTGGCGTCCTCGTCTACCGGCTCCTCGGCGTGCGTCCGGACGCGGTCCGGAACCGGCTCGTGCTCCGGCCGGAGCTCCCGGCGACGTGGGACCGGTTCGAGGTTCGCGGTCTACGCATGGGCGAGGCGAGCGTTGCGCTTGCGTACGAGCGGGCAGGCGGGGCCCATGCGGTCCGGCTCGACCAGGAAGAAGGTGCGGTCCCCGTACGGGTGATCTTCGAGCCGGCCCTCCCCGGCCGCCGGCTGCTCGCGGCGAGCGTGGACAGTCAGCCCGCCGAGCTCGACGCCCGGCCGTTCCGAGGCCGGGTCCGGGTCCCCCTCCAGGTGGTGCTGGACCACGAGCGGTCAATCGAGCTGGACGTCGAGTGATCGGCCGCGCATCGCCCAATCACGGGCGGGGGCGCGCGATCACACGTCGTGACCCGGGTAGGTCCCTTTTGCGCCTCACCGGCGCTCTCGATATCCCTCGAACTGTCGGAGGCCTCATGGGTCGGATGAAAGGGTTCGCCGTCGCGGTGATGGCGCTCGTGGGTCTGCTCGCCCTGGCGGCCGGCGCCGTCAACGTGATGGGCGGGCGCAAGCTGAGCCGCACCTACCCGATTCCGGAGATCACGACGCCCGGGATCCCGACCGACGCCGCGACCATCGCCCGGGGTGAGCACATCGTGCGGGCCGTCGGCGTCTGCGCCGATTGCCACGGGCCGGACCTCGGCGGGAAGGTGGCCATGGACGCGGGGCTGATCGGCACCATCGTCGCCCCGAACCTGACCCGGGGGAAGGGTGGGATCGGGAACCACTTCACGGACGAGGACTGGATCCGGGCCCTGCGGTACGGGCTCCGGAAGGACGGGACCTCGCTCCTGCTCATGCCGAGCGAGTCGTACACCCATCTGAGCCGGGCCGACCTGTTCGCGGCGATCGCGTACCTGAAGCAGATCCCGCCGGTGGACCGGGAGCTGCCGCCGACCCGGATCCGCACCCTCGGGCGCGCGCTCATCGCCGCGGGCCGGCTCCCGCTCCTCGTGGCCGAGCTCACCCCGCGCGTCGAACAGCCCGATGACGTCCCCGTCACCCCCACGGCGGAGTATGGAGCGTACCTCGCCAGCGTGGGCGGGTGCAAGAGCTGCCACGGCCCGGACCTCGCCGGCGGGATCGTCGTCGGTCCGCCGGGCACGCCGCCGACCGCGAACCTGACGCCCGCCGGCCTCGCGGGCTGGACCGAGGCGGACTTCTTCCGCGCCATGCGCGAAGGCGCGCGGCCGGATGGGTCGCCGATCAACGATTTCATGCCCTGGAGGCTCATGGCGTCCATGACGGATGACGAGCTCCGGGCGCTCTGGGCGTACCTCCAGACGGTCCCGCCGCTGGAAACGCCGGCTCGCTGATCCCCGCGCGTCGGTGCCCGGTCGGCTGCGCGTCAGCGAGCAGGCGACGTCGTGGCCGGCCGGGCGCCGGGCGCATCGCGACCTTCCCGGTCTCCTCCGCCTCCTCGCGGCTCCTACCCCCGCATTCCGGTGTACAGGAGACAACTTCGTGAACGACAAAGGGTTGTAATGCATCTTCCCGCTACCGGGGCCTGGCGTCGCGGTGCGCCGGCTCCGGCTGCGGGGCGAGGTCGATGACGGCGCGGGCCGGACCGCGCGGCGGAGCGAGCACGATGAGCAGATTGCGGAAGAGGCTGACGGCACCGCTGGCCCTGGGGCTGATCTTCCTGGGCGGCTTCGTGAGCGGCGGGGCGGTGGCAGATGGGGGGCGGCTGCTGCGGCAGGTCGCGTCGCTCCTGGATCGGTACTACGTGGAGCGGGTCGACGTGAACCAGCTCTATGTCCAGGCCGCGCGGGACATGCTGGACCGCCTCGGTGACCCGTACGCGCAACTCTATGGCCCGGAAGACGCCGAGACGTACAGGCTCCTGCACGAGGGGAGCTACGGCGGCACGGGGATGGTCGTGGTGGAGGGCGTCGGGCCGGTGGCGGTCACGCGGCTCCTCCCGGGCGGGCCGGCGGAGCGCGCCGGGATCCGGGTGGGGGACCGGCTCCAGTCCGTGAACGGCGAGTCCATCGCGGGGTGGCCGACGGACCGGATCGTCTCGGCGTTGCGGGGCGAGGCGGGCAGCCGGGTCCGGGTCGGGTTGTCCCGCCCGGGCGTGGACGGCATGTTCGAGGTCGAGCTGACCCGCGCCACGCTCCGGGTTCCCGCCGTGCCGTACGCCACCGTGCTCGAAGGGAACGTCGGCTACGTGCCGATCCGGGCGTTCGGCGAGGGGACCGCGGACGAGGTGCGGGACGCGGTGCGGCAGGTGGTGGACGACGGCGCCCGTACGCTCATCCTCGACCTGCGCGGCAACGGGGGCGGGATCCTGGAGGAGGCGGTGGAGGTGGCGGGCCACTTCCTCCCCCGGGGCACCCCCGTCGTGGACCAGCGGGAGCGGGGCGACCGGGTCGTGTACCGCACCCGCCGCAACCCGATCGCCCCGCGCATCCCGCTCGTGGTTTTGATCGACGGTGGATCCGCCTCGGCGGCGGAGATCCTGGCGGGCGCGCTCCAGGACCACGACCGCGCGCTCCTCGTGGGAGCGCCGACCTACGGCAAGGGCGTCATACAGCGCGCGTTCCAGCTCCAGGACGGGTGGATCGCGAAGTTCACCACGGGGCGGTGGTATACGCCCCTCGGCCGCTCGATCCACCTGGAGCGGGACCCGGAGACCCGTGAGGTCCTGCCGGGGGCGGTGTCCACCGACTCCGCGGAGTGGCCCCGCGTCCGGACGGCGGGCGGCCGGGTGCTGGCCGGGCCCGGCGGGATCCGGCCGGACGTGGCGGTCGAGCCGGACACCCTCGACGGCGCCGAGCGTGCGCTCGCCGACCTGATCGAGACCTCGCCCCAGGCGTTCCACACCGCGGTGCTCGACCTTGCCCTCGAGGTGCGCGAGACGGTGCGCACGCCCGACTTCGACGTGCCCGCCGAGTGGCGGGCCCGCCTGTACGAACTGCTGGCGGCCGCGGGCATGGAGGCGGACCGGGAGGCCTACCGGGCTGCCGCGCCGGCTATCGACCGGCTCATTGCCGCCCGGGTGGCGGAGCTCGTCTTCGGGGAAGGCGCGGCGCTCCGCCGCGGCCTGGCGGATGACCCGGCGCTCCGGCGCGCCGTGGAGCTTCTCGGCCGCGTGACCGCCCAGGCGCAGCTCTTCGAGACTGCGGCGGCCACGCCGCAGTAGCGTCCGAAAGGAGACCGCCCGGCGCGCGGCCGACTGCCTGCGCACCGGGCGGCTCCGAACGCGGCGCCGGGCCCATGGGCCCGGAGACGACGATCACTCGTCGTCCTGCACCTCCAGGTTGCCGCACGCGACGACGACGGTCTCGTCGTCTTCCTCGTCCTCCTCGTCGCCTTCGTCCACGAAGAACACGCTCGCGTGGTACGAGCCCGAGGCCTCGAGCCGACGGCCGATGGTCACCGTGGCGGTCGCCTTGCCCTCCGCGTTCGCGGACAGGGTCGGGTAGTCCGACGCGCCGCCGACCCGGTCCCCCGGCTGCGAGCAGGTGCCGGCGGCAATGTGCCAGGAGTACTTGCCCTCCGGCTCCAGGCCCTCGACCTCGATCTCGGCGGTGAGGCTCTCCTTGGACACGACCTCGACCAGACCCGAGACGTTCTCGAAATCACCCTGACCCGCCAGCTCGGCCTGCCAGGTGGTCTCCGTGATCTGCGGATCGGACGACGAGTCGTCGCATGCCACGAGAGCGGCCGCCATCGTCAACAACAGAAGCTTGCGCACGGTCCCTACTCCTTCGCTCGAGGTACTACGGATTGAGTGCTCGTTGCACCATGAAGACGCGCCAGCCAACGGGCCGATGACCGTGCAGGGACGAGCCGCTCGATCGGGGTGACGAGACGCACGCGGGAGCCGCGAGGCGCAGGAGGGGCGCGTCAGCCGGCCTCCAGCGCCGCGTCGATGCCGAACCGCGCCTCGAGGTCGCGGCGGTAGTACCGGCTCAGCTTGATCCGCGTCCCGTCCTCGAGCCGGATGAGGTAGTCTCCGTAGGACCAGGGTGAGATCTCGGCGATGCGGTCGAGGTTCACGAGCGCGGAACGGTGAACCCGGGCGAACTGGTCGGGGTCGAGGCGCTGTTCGAGGGCGCTCAGCGTGGTGCGGATCCGGAACGTATGGCCGTTCGTGTGGATGCGGACGTAGTTGCCGTCCGCTTCGATCCACGTCACGTCCTGGAGTGCGATGAGGCGCAGCGCGCCGTCCCGGCGCACGAGCAACCGGCGAAGCGGCGCACGTGCGTCTTCCTGCGTCCGCACGTGCGCCGCGGCAGCTTCGGATCTCATGGGGTCGATACCTCCGTGAATCGGCAGTACTCCACGGGGAGACGCATGGCGGCGCAGGATCCGAACAGTCGCGTCGGGGGGGGAATTGCCGCTCACCGACGCGGCGTTCGGCCGGATGGCGGGCGGTGGGGAGCCAGATCGGGCGAGGAGCGGAGACTGGCCCGCTCGCGGGCGCATTCCCGGGCGGCGGGCTCCTCCCGGGGGCGTCGGCGTCCGGGTGGTCGATCGGTATTCCTGGGAAGCCGGTCGGTGGATCTCCCGGGAGCGGCGTCCGCCCTGTGGGATGACGGGCGGGGTGGAAGCGGTGCGGGGGCGGGCCGGTCCGGCCCGCCCCCGCAGCACGCGGCAGGATCGGTCGCTGGCCAACATCACCCGCCGGCTTCCTGACCTACGCTCCCGCAGATGGCGAGTCAGAGCGGGAGCTCGTCCGTGGGCTCGAGGACCGGCGGCGAGGTCGGTACGGTCTCGGGGTACTTGATGCCCGCGCCCGTGTTGAGCAGGAGGACGCGCTCGCCCTCGCGGATCCAGCCGCTGGCCCGGAGCCGTTCCGCGGCCGCGAAGGTGGCGGCACCCTCGGGGCAGATGAAGAGCCCTTCGTCGCGTGCCAACCGACGCTGGGCATCCAGGATCTCCTGGTCGGACACGGCGATGGCGCACCCGCCCGACTCCGCGATGGCGCGGAGCACCAGGAAGTCCCCGAGCGCCTTCGGTACGTTGATCCCGAACGCCACGGTCCGGGAGTCCTCGAAGTACTCGGATTCCTGACGGCCCTGCTCGAAAGCGCGCACGATCGGCGCGCAGCCCGTGGCCTGGACCGCGACCATGCGCGGGAGCTCCCCGTCGATCCAGCCGAGCTCCCGCATCTCCTGCATGGCCTTGTGGATCCCGATCAGCCCCACGCCGCCGCCGGTGGGGTAGAGGATCACGTCCGGCGGCTGCCAGTCGAGCTGCTCGGCGATCTCGTACCCCATGGTCTTCTTCCCCTCGATCCGGTACGGCTCCTTGAGCGTGGACGCGTCGTACCAGCCGTGCCGGGCGATGGCCCGGGCCACGATCTTCCCCGCGTCGCTGATGAGCCCGTTCACGAGGTACAGGTCCGCCCCGGCGGCGGCGATCTCCGCGCGGCAAAGGGCCGGGGCGCCGGTGGGCATCACGATCACCGGCCGGATCCCCGCCCGGGCCGCGTACAGCGCCCACGCGGAGCCCGCGTTCCCGTTGGTCGGCATGGCCAGCGTGCGGACGCCGAGCTCTCTGGCGCGGGAGACGCCGACCGCCGCGCCGCGGGCCTTGAAGGTGCCGGTCGGAATCACGCCGTCGTCCTTGAGCAGGTAGTCCTTCAATCGGATGATCGGCGTCATACCTTCGCCCAGCGTGACGATGTTCTCGTCGTTCCGGACCGGGAGGAGCTCCCGGTAGCGCCAGAGGTCGGGCCTCCGTCCGCCGAGCGCCGAGCGGTCGACGCCGCGCAGGTCGTAGCGGGCGAGGAGCGGCGAGCCGCACGCGTCGCAGAGCTGCGCGATCCGGTCCGGCTCCGACGTGGCCCCGCAGCGGGAGCACTCCAGGTGGGTCAAACGGCTCTTCATTGCGATCCTGCCTCTGCGCGTGCCAAACGCGCTTCCTGAACGTCACGATGCGTCGGCCGCGGCTGCGCGGCCGGGTCCGCAGGGCCCGGCGGGCCGGGAGTCCAGCGGCGGAAGTCCGGGCGGGCCGCGGCCTGCAAGGAATCCGTGGAATGAAGATCCGGCCGCGGCCCCCGGGCCGCAACTCCGGCGGGTGCGGAGTGCCGTGCGGCCGGAGACCTAGCATTTCGACCCCGGAGCGTGTCCTGTGATTAGACACGAACCGGACGGAATGCATGCCGCATCACGAAGTGACGACTCGAACCGGCGGCCGGGCCCTGCCCGCCGCACCGCCGTCGCGGCCCGGACGCGGCCGACTCGCCGCCCTGGCCGCTTTCCTTGCCTTCGCCGCGCTCGCCATCCTGGCGCCGCCGGCTTTCGCCCGGCAGACGGACGTGTTGACCGGCCGGGTCACGGACCCGGAGGGGCGCCCGGTCGCCGGCGCCCAGGTCGAGGCGGTCTCGGTCGAGACCGAGATCGTCCGCCGGGTGCTCACGGACCAGAACGGGCGGTACATGATCGTGTTCCCGGACGGCGGCGGCCAGTACGTGGTGCGCGTCTCCTTCATCGGCATGGCCAGCCAGGTCCGGGTCGTCATGCGGGAGGGTGCGGAGGAGCTGCTGCTCGCGAACTTCACGCTGGCGCCCGAGGCGATCACCCTCGAGGGGATCACGGTGAACGCGCCCCGCCCGCCGCCCGGGAACGCGCAGGCGGGCGAGCAGTCGACGTCGCTGCCGCAGGAGCTCCTGAGCCGGCTCCCGCTCCCCGACCTGGACCCCGCCACCCTCGCGCTCCTCGCCGCGGGCGTGGTCGGCACCGAGCTGGACTCGCTGAGCGGGCAGATGGGCTTCTCCGTGGCCGGGATGAGCGACCTCCTCAACCAGGTCGTGCTGGACGGCGTGATCCTGGGCGAGGGGGAGCTGGGCGTGCCGGAGGAGGGGATCCGGCGCACGCAGGTCACGACCAGCACCTTCGACCCGTCGCGCGGCGGGTTCGCGGGCGGGCAGGTGGCCATGACGAGCGCACGCGGCGCGAACCGCCCGGCCGGCTCGCTCTCCTACCGGCTCGATGACGACGCGCTCCAGGCCAGTGCCACGCCCATGACGAACGCGTTCACGCGGCACAACCTGGGCGGCTCGTGGGGCGGGCCGATCGTGCGCAACAAGCTCTTCTACAACCTGTCGTTCCAGCTCCAGCGCAACGTGAACCACCGCTTCGCGCTGGCTGCGGACGACCCGCTCGCCGTGGAGCGGTCGGGCGTCAACGTGGACTCCATCGCCCGCTTCCTCTCGATCCTCCAGGGGCGCCACGGGATCCCGGTCACCGGGCAGACCGGGGCGTACGACCAGCTCAGCGAAGACCTCCGGCTCCAGGGCCGGATCGACTGGAACGTGCTCCAGCGACAGGGCCAGTCCCACACGCTCTCGGCGCGCTTCAACGGGAACTTCCGGAAGCAGGACAGCACGCGGATCAACACGCTGGACCTGGCGCAGCACGGCGGCGACACGGAGCAGGAAGGGCGCCGAGGCGCTCTGACGCTGACGTCGCGCTTCGGCGGCACCTGGACGAACGACCTGACGCTCTCCTACGGCGAGAACTGGAACGAGTCGATTCCGTACGTGGCGATGCCGGAAGGGCTGGTCCGGGTGACGTCGGACTTTGAGGACGGAACACGCGGCACGCGGAGCCTGGTATTCGGCGGGAACCGGAGCATGCCGGCGGAGGCGTATTCCCGGGACCTCCAGGCATCGAACGAGCTGTCGTTCCTGCTCCCGATCGGGAGCCAGCTCCACCGGCTGAAGGTCGGGGGCTCGATCCAGCGCTCGCGGGAGAACCGGCGCTCGGCGGACAACCTGTTCGGGACGTTCACCTTCGCTTCGCTCGCGGACTTCGAGGCGAACCGCCCCGAGCGTTACGAGCGGGCGCTCAGCGCCCGGGAGGAGCGGAGCGGCCGGGTGAACACGAGCCTGTACGTGGGGGACACGTGGCGGGTGAGCGAGCCGCTCGAGATCACGCTCGGCCTGCGCTGGGACCGCTCCGCGCTCGACCAGCGGCCGGAGCGCAACCCGGCGGTGGAGCAGGCGTTCGGGCGGCACACGGACATCCAGCCGGTGGCATCCCGGTTGAGCCCGCGGCTCGGCTTCAACTACCGGCTGAATGCGCCGGGGGAGCCGCCCCGGTCGCTGAGCGGCGGGATCGGGCTCTTCACCGGCCGGGCGCCCACGAACATCTTCTCGGCCGCGCTGCGCCAGACCGGGCTCCCGGACGCGGAACAGCGGCTCATCTGCGTGGGCGACGCCGTCCCGATTCCCGACTGGGAGCTCTACCTCAGCGACCCCGACGCGATCCCGTCCTCGTGCGCGGACGGCGGGCCCGGCGAACAGCCCGGGTACGCGTTCCGGGCGCCGACCGTGACGCTGATCAACCCGGGTCAGGCGATGCCGTCGTCGTTCCGGGTGGAGGCGGGCTACCGGGGCGCGCTCCCCTTCGGGATCACCGGCAACCTGCGCTACCAGTACGCGCGGGGGATCGGCCTCTGGGGGTACCGGGACATCAATCTGGACACCTCCCGGAGCTTCACGCTCGCGTACGAGGACCGGCCGTTCTACGGGGACCCGACGGCCATCGTGCCGGAGACGGGCGCGTCTTCCATGGCCACGTCCCGGCTGCATCCGGATTTCGGGGCGGTATACGACGTCGTCTCGGACCGTTCCTCGGTTTCCCACCAGCTCACGGCGCAGCTCACCGGCCGGATCCGGGAGAGGATCACGTACAACCTGAACTATACCCTCGGGTTTGCGCGGGACCAGGGCTCGGGCTCGTTCGCCCGATCGACGACGGCGGGGGACCCGAACGTGGCGGAGTGGGCCACGAGCGACAACGATCGTCGGCATACGGTCAACCTGGTGCTGGCGGTCCCGGTCACGCCGGAGATCGAGGTGACGGCGATGGCACGGGTCTCGTCGGGCGCGCCCTTCACGCCGCTCGTCAACCGGGACATCAACGGGGACGGCGCGCGGAACGACCGGGCGTTCATCTTCGATCCGTGGACCGCGCCGGACCCGGAGCTGGCCGCGGGGATGAGCCGGCTGCTGGAGAACGTGCCCGGCCGGGTGAGGGAGTGTCTGGAGTCGCAGTTCGGGAAGATCGCGGAGCGGAACAGCTGCCGGAACCCGTGGACGCAGTCGCTGAACCTGCGGGCGAGCGTGCGACCGAACATGCCCACGCTGGGGCGGCGGCTCACGATCTCCCTGGACGCGCGCAACGTGCTGACGGGGCTCGACCAGCTCCTGCACGGCCGGGACGGGATGAAGGGGTGGGGTGAGGGGCAGCGGGCGGACGCCACGCTCCTCGAGGTGCGGGGCTTCGATCCGGTAGCGAACCGGTTCATCTACGAGGTGAACGAGGGGTTCGGCCAGGCGCGGCGGGGGCCGAACGCGTTCCGGAACGCGTTCTCGGTCACGCTCTCCGCCCGGCTCGCCATCGGGGGCCAGCCGGCGCTGAACAACCGGCCGTTCGGGGCGCGGGGCGGGGGGATGGGTGGATTGGCGGGGTTGGGGGCGGGGGGCGGGCCCCGCGGCGCGCCGGGTGCGGGCGGTCCGGGTGGCCTCGGTGGTCCTGGCGGGC
>CALCID010000054.1 GCA_937907535.1 uncultured bacterium
CCAACGTTCACGTGCGGCTTCGTCCGCTCAAACTTCGCCTTGGCCATGTCTCTCCCCCCGGAGCTTCGGATCTCGATTGCTATCCGCGCACCTTGGCAATGATCTCTTCAGCCTTCGCCTTCGGCACTTCCTCGTAATGCGAGAACTCCATCGAGTAGACCGCTCGACCCTGCGTGAGCGACCGAAGCGCCGTCGAATAACCGAACATCTCCGCGAGCGGCACGCTCGCACCGATCACCTGCGCGTCCGCGCGCTGCGTCATCCCGCCGATCTTCCCACGCCGGCTGGACAGGTCGCCCATCACGTCACCCATGTAATCGCCAGGCGTGACGACCTCGACGTTCATGATCGGCTCGAGCAGCACCGGGTCCGCGCGGCGCGCACCTTCCTTGAGCGCCATCGACCCGGCGATCTTGAACGCCATCTCGCTGGAGTCCACGTCGTGGTAGGACCCATCGATCAGCTCGATGCGCACATCCACCATCGGGTAGCCCGCCAGGACGCCGGACTCCATGGCTTCCCGGATCCCCTGCTCGATGGGCCCGATGTACTCCTTCGGGATCACGCCGCCGACGATCTTGTCCTCGAACACCAGGCCCTGGCCCGGCTCCGCCGGCGCGATGTTGATGACCACGTGCCCGTACTGACCGCGACCGCCCGTCTGCCGGATGAACTTCCCTTCGACGTTCTGCACCGCCTTCCGGATCGTCTCCCGGTAAGCCACCTGCGGACGGCCGACGTTCGCCTCGACCTTGAACTCCCGCTTGAGACGGTCGACGATGATCTCGAGATGGAGCTCGCCCATCCCGCTGATGATCGTCTGTCCGCTCTCCGGATCGATGTGGACCCGGAAGGTCGGATCCTCCTCGGCCAGCTTCGCCAGCGCGTTCGACAGCTTGTCCTGGTCGGCCTTCGTCTTGGGCTCGATGGCGACGTCGATGACCGGCTCCGGGAACTTCATCGCCTCGAGGATGATCGGATGGTCCGGATCGCAGAGGGTATCGCCGGTCTTCGTGTCCTTCAGCCCGATCGCAGCGGCGATGTCGCCGGCGAAGATCTCGTCCCGCTCCTCCCGGTGATTCGCGTGCATCTGGAGCAGGCGGCCGATCCGCTCACGCCGGTCCTTCGTCGAATTGTAGATGTAGCTGCCGGCCTTGAGGGAACCCGAGTAGACCCGGAAGAACGTCAGCTTCCCGACGTACGGGTCCGTCATCACCTTGAACGCCAGCGCGGCGAACGGCTCGTCGTCCGAGGCCTGCCGCTCGATGACCGTCTCGTCGTGGTGCGGCAGATGGCCCTTCACCGCGGGGATGTCGACCGGCGACGGCAGGTAGTCCACCACCGCGTCGAGGAGCTGCGGCACGCCCTTGTTCCGGAACGCGGAGCCACAGAGCACCGGTACCAGGCCGCCCGCGATCGTCGCCTTCCGGATCGCACGCCGGATCTCCTCGTCCGACAGCTCCTGGCCCTCGAGGTACCGCTCCATGAGCTCTTCGTCGTAGTCGAGCGCGGCCTCGATCAGCTCGCTGCGGAGCTGCTCGGCACGCTCCACGAGCGCGTCCGGAATGGGGAGCTCCGTCCAGCGCGCGCCCAGCGACTCCTCATCGTAGACGAGCTGGACGCGGCGGATCAGGTCGATGATGCCCGTGAAGAGCTCTCCCTGGCCCACCGGCATCGTGACCGGATGCGCCTTCGCCCCGAGCCGGTCGCGGATCATCTCGACCACGTTGTCGAAGTCCGCACCGACGCGGTCCATCTTGTTCACGAACGCGATCCGCGGCACGCCGTACCGATCGGCCTGGCGCCACACCGTCTCCGACTGGGGCTCCACGCCGCCGACCGCGCAGAACACGGCGATGGCACCATCGAGCACGCGCAGGCTGCGCTCCACCTCGACCGTGAAGTCGACGTGCCCCGGCGTGTCGATGATGTTGATCCGGTACTCTTCACCGAGACGCTTCCAGTTGCAGGTCGTCGCGGCAGACGTGATCGTGATGCCGCGCTCCTGCTCCTGCTCCATCCAGTCCATCGTGGCGGCACCATCGTGCGTCTCGCCGACCTTGTGCACCCGCCCCGTATAGTAGAGGATGCGCTCGGTCGTCGTTGTCTTCCCGGCATCGATGTGCGCCATGATGCCGATGTTCCTGAGCTTGGGGAGAGGCGTCTTCCTCGGCATAACCGCCCTGTCTATCGATTACCACCGGTAATGCGCGAACGCCTTGTTGGCCTCCGCCATCCGGTGCGTGTCTTCCTTCTTCTTGATCGTACTGCCTTCGTTCCGGGCTGCCGCGATCAGCTCGGCAGCGAGCCGGTCCGCCATGGTCCGCTCACCGCGGGTCCGGGCGAAGCTCACCAACCACTTCATGGCCAGCGAGGTCCGCCGTTCCGGCCGCACCTCCACCGGGACCTGGTACGTGGCGCCGCCGACCCGGCGGCTCTTCACCTCCACGACCGGCTTCGCGTTGTTCAACGCCTGCTTGAAGACGTTCAGTCCGGGCTGACCGGTCTTCTCCTCCACGATGCGCATCGCCTCGTAGAAGATCCGCTCCGCCACGGACTTCTTACCATCCCGCATCAAGGCGTTGATGAACTTGGTGACCGTCACCGACCCGTAACGAGGATCGGGCGGCACCTCCCGCTTGACCGCTCGCTGCCGTCGACTCATGGCTTACTTCGGCCTCTTGGCTCCGTACTTGGATCGGCCCTGACGCCGGTCGGACACGCCGCTGGCATCCAGGGTCCCGCGAATGATGTGGTACCGAACGCCCGGCAGGTCCTTCACGCGCCCCCCGCGGATGAGCACGATGGAGTGCTCCTGCAGATTGTGCCCTTCGCCCGGGATGTACGCCGTGACCTCGTAGCCGTTCGTCAACCGCACGCGCGCGACCTTGCGCAGCGCCGAGTTCGGCTTCTTCGGGGTCGTCGTGTACACGCGCGTGCACACGCCTCGCTTCTGCGGATTCCCCTGAAGCGCGGGCGCTTTCGTCTTCTTTTCGACCTGCTGCCGGCCCTTGCGGACTAACTGGTTGATGGTCGGCATCGTTCGTTCGTACCTCGCCGTTCTGCACGATCGAAAAAAGCGCGGGGACGGCCGCCCCCGCCTGGACCGGCCGCTAGGCCGGACAGACTAAAAAAGTTAAGAGCCGCCCCTACTTCTGTCAAGGAGCGGCCCTCTGTCCCGGTCGGACCGCGCCCGCTCCTCGCGGGCGCGGCCGCGGTGATCAGTCTGCGGGCGCGGCTTTCTCCTCTTCCCGCACCACGCCGCCGCTCGGGACCTCGGCCTCGCGGCCGACCGTTTCCTCCTCCGTTTCGGAGACCGGACCCTGGTCCACGAGGAATTCGATGTCGTGGTAGCGATACACGCCCGTCCCCGCAGGGATCAGGTGCCCGATGATGATGTTCTCCTTCAGGCCGATCAGCTCGTCCTTCGCCCCGCGCACGGCGGCGTCGGTGAGCACCCGCGTCGTCTCCTGGAAGGAGGCCGCGCTCACGAAGGACTGGGTGGTCAGGCTCGCCTTCGTGATGCCGAGCAGCAACGGCTCGGACCGGGCGGGCGTGCCACCCCTGGCGATCACCTTCTTGTTCGTCTCCCGGAACTCCGAGCGGTCCACGTGCTCGCCCTCGAGGTAGTCCGTGTCGCCCGGGTCCGTGATCCGGACCTTCTGGAGCATCTGCCGGACGATCACACCGATGTGCTTGTCGTTGATCTTCACGCCCTGCAGGCGGTAGACCTCCTGCACCTCGTTCAGCAGGTACTCCTGCACGGCCCGCGGACCCTTGATCCGCAGGATGTCGTGCGGGTTGACCGGACCTTCCGAGAGCCGGTCGCCGGCCCGGACCTGGTCACCCTCGTGCACCCGCAGGTGCTTGCCGACCGGGACCTCGTAGACCCGCTCCGGCCCCTCCGGCGGAACGACGATGATCTCGCGCTTGCCGCGCTTGATCTCACCGAACCGGATCGTCCCGTCGATCTCCGTGATGACGGCCGGATCCTTGGGCCGCCGGGCTTCGAAGAGCTCGGCCACCCGCGGGAGACCGCCGGTGATGTCCCGGGTCTTGTAGACCTCGCGGGAGATCTTGGCCAGCGTCGCGCCGGGCTCCACGATGTCGCCATCACGCACCGTGAGCTGCGCGCCGACCGGGATGATGAACTCCCGGAGCTTCTGCTCGCCGTCCGGCGTCCAGATCTCGATCATCGGGTGGAGCTTCTTGTCCCGATCCTCCGTGATGACGAGCTGGCGCCGGCCCGTGGACTCGTCGAGCTCCTCGCGGACGGTCTCGTCCTCGACGATGTCGATGAACTTGACCTTGCCCGCGTGGTCCGCCACGATCGGCTCCGAGTACGGATCCCAGCTGAACAGCAGGTCGCCGGCTTCCACGTCCTGGCCGTCCTCGATGGCGAGGGTCGCGCCGTACGGCACGGCCAGCCGGCTGCGCACCGCGCCCTCGGGCGTGAGCATCACGATCTCGCCCTCGCGGCTGGTCACGATCCGCTCACCGGACGGCGTCTCCACGAACGAGATCCGGTCGAACGTCGCCTTGCCGTCGATCTTCGACTTGCGCTGCGTCTGCGCGGCGATGCGCGCCGCGGTCCCACCGATGTGGAACGTCCGCAGCGTGAGCTGCGTGCCCGGCTCACCGATCGACTGCGCCGCCAGGATGCCCACCGCCTCGCCGATGTCCACCATCTCCATGGTGGCCAGGTTGCGGCCGTAGCACATCCGGCAGAGCCCGCGCTTCGCCTCGCACGTCAGCACGGACCGGATCTTGACCGACTGGATGCCCGCCGCCTCGATGGCCTCGGCCATCTCCTCGTCGATCATCTCCCCGGCCCGAACGATCAGTTCGCCGTCGATCGGGTCGTAGACATCATCGAGCGCGACGTTGCCGACGATCCGGTCCTTCAGCGGCTCGATGATGTCTTCGCCTTCCTTGAGCGCCGTCATCTCGACGCCCAGGATCGTCCCGCAGTCCTCCTCGGTGATCGTGACGTCCTGCGCCACGTCCACGAGGCGGCGGGTGAGGTAGCCGGCGTCCGCCGTCTTCAGCGCCGTGTCCGCCAGACCCTTCCGCGCGCCGTGCGTCGAGATGAAGTACTCGAGCACGGTGAGTCCTTCGCGGAAGTTCGACTTGATCGGGCTCTCGATGATCTCGCCGATGCCGCCGGTCAGCTTCTTCTGCGGCTTGGCCATGAGGCCGCGCATCCCGGCGAGCTGACGCATCTGGTCACGGTTACCGCGCGCGCCCGAGTTCATCATCATGTAGACGGGGTTGAACCCGTTGTTCGAGCGCTCGAGCCGGCGCACCATGGCGTCCGCCACGTCGTTGTTGGCATGCGTCCAGGTGTCGATCACCTTGTTGTAACGCTCGCCGTTGGAGATCACGCCGTTCTCGTAGGCGCGGGTGTACCGCGCGACCTCCGACTCCGCCTCGGCCAGGATCTGGCCCTTCTCCTGCGGGACCACCAGGTCCACCAGGCCGACCGAGATCCCACCCAGGGTCGCGTAGCGGAAGCCGAAGTCCTTGAGCGCGTCCAGGAACTCCGTCGTGCGGCGCAGCCCCACCTTCCGGTATGCCTGGAAGATGATGTCGCCCAGCTCCTTCTTCCCCATGGTCTGGTTCCAGAAGCCGAGCTCCTCCGGAACGATGGAGTTGAAGATCACGCGCCCGACGGTCGTGTGCTCCCACTTGCCGCGCCGCCGCTCACCGTCCTCCTCGCCGTCCACGGACTGGCGCTCGACCCAGAACCAGCACGGCGTGTGGTACTTGACGTGACCGAGCGCGACCGCGGCCTCCGCCTCGGCGAAGCGGCCGTAGCGCGGAGCGTTCTCGTAGATCTCGGCCAACCGCTTCTGGAGCTCCTCGCGCCGCTCCTTCGACAGCTTCGGCTGCGCCAGCGCATCCTCCAGATCCACGATCTCGAGCGGCGGCTTCGTGAGATAGTAGCACCCGATCACCATGTCCTGCGACGGACTCGCGATCGGCCGGCCGTTCGACGGCAGCAGGATGTTGTTCGACGACAGCATGAGCACGCGCGCCTCGAGCTGCGCCTCGAAGCTGAGCGGCACGTGCACCGCCATCTGGTCGCCGTCGAAGT
>CALCID010000055.1 GCA_937907535.1 uncultured bacterium
CCACGCACCCTCCGGCGCCTTCGCCAGGTCGCTACGCTCCGGCCGCGTGCCGCTCGCGTCCGCCCGGATCGACGACTGGAAGACGGGATGGGCCTTGCCCCAGTCGTGGAGGCGCGCCGCGAGATCGAGGACCCGCGCGAAATCCGGCGGCAACTCCAGCTCGTGGACCAGGTCGAGGGCAGCCTCCGCGGCCTCCCGGCCGTGAGTGGCGATCGTCTTCCAGGCGTGGCGGCTGAGGTCCTCGCGCCCCGCCGCCTGGTCGGCGTACTCGTCGGCCGCGCCCGTCCGGTACCCGCCCTCTGTCGGGATCGGCGCAGACCGCTTCCCTGGCGGCTCGCCGGTGAATCCCCTATCGACGTCGTAGCCACCCCACGCGGCATCGACGAGAACCACCTGACCGGGATAACAATCCGTCTGACGGAGTCGTCGCCACTCGCCATCCAGGTAGTCCCACACCCACGCCCTGCACCCTTCCTTGAGCGCGGAACGAGCGAAGAGCCACTTCTTCGCGGCGTAGACGGGCACGGGGCACAACCCGTCCCGTGTCGGCTGGAGATCGGCGGTGGGCTCGCCCGGCACCCAGCACACGAACAGATCGCGCTCCTCGCCGCTGCGGATGAACCGGCTGATGTCGAGGTCGGCACCACTGAGATCCGGCGTCGTATCGAACAGCTCGTGGCATTCGCGCCGTGTGAGCAGGTGAAGCGGCTCGTACGGGTAGAGCGCATGCAGCAGTTCTGGACGATCTCGCTCCAGCCGGTCCTCGAGCTCTTCCAGCGATCGCAGGCCGACGTCGTCGAGCAGGTCGAGCGCCTCCCTCGCGGCTACGAGTTCCGCTTCGTCGTAGGGGAGTGCATCCTTTCCACTCACCGCCCGGTCGACCACCACCACCTCCGCCTCGCCCCCGTACCGGGCGGCCCGGCCGAAACGCTGCACCAGGCTCGGCCAGGGCGCGAGCTCCGTCACCAGCGCCGTGGCCGAGATATCCACGCCCGCCTCGACGACCTGCGTCGCGATGACGATCCGATCGGTCGCAGGATCCTCGCACGCAGCCCGCGAGAGGAACTCCTCCGCCCAGCGCTTGCGCTCCAGCCCTCGGAACCGGCTGTGGACGAGACGGACGTCCGGCCCTTCCCCTGACGACACCAGAGCGTCCACCGCCTTCTTCAGGGCCACCGCCGTCTCCACCCGGTTGACGATCGCCAGGGTCACCCGGCCGGTCACGGTCGGCCGAGCACGGCCATGCGCTTCGACCACGACGCGGGCCAGCGCCTTGGCGTCTTTGTCCTCCCGCATAGGGAGGGTCAGGCGCGTGAGCGGCTTCCGAACGTCCCACAGACGGCCGCTCCGGCCCGTCGCCGGGATGCGCAGCATTCCGTCGCGCAACTCCGGGAGCCACGGACGGGCATCCATCGTTTCGAGCCACTCCGGTTGCAGCGTCGCGCTCATCCACCAGGTACGACACGGTCGGAGCGCACTCCCATCTCGCTCGCGGCGGAAGGCCTGGAGTTGCACGCTGGTCGCAAGCCCGACGTCCATGAGCTGGACCTCGTCCATGACCCAGAGGGAGTCGTGGTTGAGGAGGCCGTACTCGAGCGGCCAGCGCGCGCGTCCCGCCGCATACCCTCGATTGAGCGCCCGGGAGAGGAGCATGTCCTGGGTCCCGACCAGGACCGCCGGTTTCTCGGGATGGAGGTGCCAATCCTCGAGCTCGACGCCGCCCATGAGCAGATGCACCCCGATTTCTGGGATCTCCCCCGGGAACTCCTCCCGCATCCGCTCCAGAAGCTTCCGTGCAACCGCAGCCGTTTGTTCGACGAGGACACGCATTGGCAGGCACCAGACGAGGCGTCGCGGCCACAGCGAGTCCTTCCGCATAAGCCGGTGCCACGCCCACACAGTCAGAACGCCCTCTGTCTTACCGAGCCCGGTGGGAATTCGGATGAGGCGATTGCAGCATTTCGTGCTCGCCCCAAGGGCGCTCTGCCATGGATGAGGGTCACCATGTCCGGTTACTCGACGAAACCAATGCTCGAAGTCCATTGGCTCATCCTTTCCCCTAGGCCCATGCTGCCTCAGATAGCCACGTACTGGATTACTGCCAATGCGCACACGGCGGCGCTGCGGCGATCACGCACACATGAGAATAAGTGCCCCCACCGACAGTCGGCCCTACTTGGCGACGGGATCGTGGCAAATCAACGAGTCGAACGCCTGGAGGCTCTGGCGCCCGGCAGTTACATTCGGCTGGAGCATCCGGTAGCCCAATGGCCCGGGCACCCTCGACAAGATATGTACTTCAAGGAGAGACTCGATCCCGCCGGTTTTCAGCCGACCGCGCAAGAACGGCCGGCCCCTCGTCCGGCTGGACAATGATAAGCATTTCTCGCTTCCGAGTCACGATTGAAATGGTTTCGTGCGCACCAGTACGCTATTGCAAGGAACTGCTGCGAAAACGCACCACTACGAGTCCCGCGTGCACGCCCCGCGCCTCTTTCGGACTCCTGAGGCTCTCGGGCACTTCGGGCCCTATACGCTGATCCGCCCCACCCCCAGTTCCAATGCCGACCGTTGTGCCGTAATCGGCTCCTGACAGACGATCCGCCCCATGGACATGAATCGGGCGCCACCGGCGGCCCAACAAACGATGGCCGACGGCGGTGAACCGCCAAGAATCCAATGGAAGTGTCTCCACGACTGTCAACGAGAATCGGAAATCGTCGAGCGAGGAAGGTTGCAAATGATGCTGAATGCTTGAAGGTGGCGGCATGAGCGCTAGCTACTCACAAGCAATGGAAAAATGATCACGAAATCCGCACAGCCCCTAACTTCCCTCGATGCCTGGCGCCACCGCGCCCCCCGAAACAATCCTCCCAATGGAAACCTGGCCGCAGCGCCATGGAGTCCGCCCGGGCATGGCTCGACGCGAGCCCTGAGCTCCCTGCCGAGATCCGGGCCGTGCTGGAATCGAGCGGCGACATGGCCCGACCGAACGGTGGTCGGCCGAGGCCGCGAGGCGAAGATGCGTTTTGATGCGTTTCCCGGTGAGCCGACGAACCTCGACGTGCCCCTGATCGCCCACGACGACCGGGGTCGGTCCCCGTCGGCGATCGAAGCGAAGGCCGACGACTCCTTCGGCTCGACGGTTGGAATGGTCCGCGCCGCCGCACTCGAGCGGCGGGAAGACAATGCTCGATCCAAGGGCGTCGAACGGATCGAGCGCCTTATCACCGGGATCCTCGGCGGCGATCCGGGCAACCTGGATTCCTGCGCCCACCTCCGCTACCAGCTCCTCACGGCGACGGCCGCGACCCTGGCCGCCGCTCGACGGCACGGTGCCACCAGGGCCGTACCGCTCGTGCACGAAACCATCACTGACCGCACGACTGACGATCGGCACGTCATGAACCAGAGGGACCTCCAAACGTACATGCGCCTCGTGGCCAGGGATGAGACCATCTCGGTCGCGCCGGGCACGCTGGTCGGCCCGTTCCGGCTCCCCGGGAAGCCCATCGTCGACTCGGACATCCCGTTCTACGTGGGCAAGGCGGTGCGCAACCTTCGGAGCGCAGGCGTCTGACGCGCCACCGTAGTGGTGATAGTAGCCGGAAATTCCGGGGCGGCCGCTGCACCCGCTGCGCGGCCGATCTCCAGGCGTGCCTGTCCCCTGCTCGCTCCAGTCGCCCCCCTGCCCGTGCACACCGCCCCCGACCAGACCGGGCTCGGAGCCGCCGCAGTTCTGAAGGCCGCCAACCCACCAGTACGTCATCGATCGCCGCGGACCCGCTTTCCACCGAGTCGCCAGCGGGGCCCCTGGCCTCCAGGCCAGCGGCCGGACCCCGAACGCATCGCCCTCCCCGGTTCACGCAACGCCAAACACCGCGACGCGTTCCCGACCGCGCGCGGTGCTTTCCGTCCCCCATCCGCAGCCCTGAACGCCTCCCACCAGGCCGCCGAATTCGCCCGCGGCGCCGTCGTGAGCTACTTTGTTATCGTCGGTCGGTGCGTTGCCCAGGATCGACTGACTCTCTTGATCACGACCGTTTGCCCACAGAGGGCGCGGAGCCCCCCGGCTTCGCCCCAACGAGCGCGGCACCGGGGCCCCGCCGGGACCGCGGGCGAACGCCACGTCGACGACCGGGATCCATGCGACCTCCCATGGCCGACGGTCGAGGGATTTCGCTAAGTTCTCCTTGTGGGCCGAACAGCTCGGCCCGGCCGCCGCACCCGAGCCCTGGCTCCTATGACAAAGCAGCCGCGCGCCCCGGCCCCTGGCGGGCGCCGTCGGATCCGGGAACGCTCGCGTGCGCAAGCTTCGTTTACGTCTGACCGGAGGCAGAATCATGGCCAGGATCCCCATACGCGCGCTCGTGGTCGAACAGAAGGGCGCGCCCTTCATGGAGCAGGAGCTCGAGCTCGAGGAGCCCGGGCGCGGGGAGGCGCTGGTGCGCATCGTCGCCTCCGGCGTGTGCCACACGGATGAGATCACCCGTCACGGCGACATGCCCATGCCATTCCCCTCCGTGCTCGGGCACGAGGGCGCGGGCATCGTCGAGCGGGTCGGGGAGGGGGTGACGCAGGTCGCGCCGGGCGACAAGGTGATCATCGGGTGGCCCTCCTGTGGCGAGTGCCGGAACTGCCTGGACGGCCAGCCCCGCTATTGCCTGCGCACGGGCGAGGCGCTCGTGTCCGGGCGGCGCTTCAAGGGCGAGCGGGCCGGCACCACGGCCTACTGGCGGAACGGCGAGCCGATCAACGGCCACTTCTTTGGCCAGTCGTCGTTCGCCACCCACTCCATCACGAACGCGGACGCCCTGGTGAAGGTGCCGGACGACGTCCCCCTCGAGCTCCTCGGCCCGCTGGCCTGCGGCCTGGGGACGGGTGCCGGCGCGGTGCTGAACGAGGCCCGTCCGCGGCTCGGGGACTCCGTCCTGATCGTGGGCGTCGGGGCCGTGGGGCTCGCGGCGGTCATGGCGGCCCGGAACTCCGGCGTCACGAAGATCATCGCCGCCGACATCCACGACAACCGGCTGGAGCTGGCGCAGGAGTTCGGCGCCACCCACGTGATCAACACCCGCACGGAGGACATGGTCGAGGAGGTCCGGCGGATCACCGGCTCCACCGTCGACTACGCCTTCGACTGCACGGGCGTGATCCCGGTGATCGAGCAGCTCGCGGAGACCGTCGGCATGCTCGGCACGCTCGTCCTGATCGGCGGCGCGCCCGCGAACGCCCGCTTCTCCCTCGACCACCTGCGCACCCTGTGGGGCAAGCGGGTCATGGGCGTGCTCGGCGGCGGCGGCCGTTCGGGGCAGCTCATCCCGGCGCTCGTCGAGCTCTTCCAGCAGGGCCGCTTCCCGTTCGACCGCCTCGTGCGCTACTACGACATGGGCGAGATCGAACAGGCCCTCGCCGATTCGAAGTCGGGCGAGGTGATCAAGCCGATCCTGCGGATGCCCATGTGAGCGAGCGGGGTGGGTCGGAGCCCGCTGCGTCGATGCGAGGGCGACGATCGTGTAACGTGGCCTCGTGAGCCGGCGCGCCCGGCGATCATCCGGACGTTCCCGGATCGTATTCGGTTCGGATTCCATGGCGTTGGCCGGGTGCCGCCGCTGCGGCGTCTTTCGGCGATCGGCCGACTGCGCGCCCCGGTGAGACCGACGGCGCACCCGAACGATTGGCCACTGGAGGGTGCCGACGGGGCCAGGACCGGTACCTGCGGGGCGCGCTCCTCGAGGTGGCGGTGTATCGCGCGCCGAGCAAGGATTGGGACCATGACCACTGCGAGTTCTGCTACGCGACGTTCGCGGAGCACGACCTGCCGGGCGTCCTGCACGCCGGCGATACCACGCCCGATCGGCACCGGTGGATCCATGCCGACTGCGCCCGGGGATTTCGCGGAGGAGTTCGGCTTCGTATTCTCGAGATCGCCGGAGGAGTGACGCGCCCTCCTGGCCCTACGGGATCCCGCGGGTTCCGTGCTCGCGGCGGTAGCTGCCGCAGGCGAGTCCGGGAGATCGCGGGCCGTCGGCGCGCGCAACCGGCGGGGGCGTGATCGCCGTAATGCGGTCGGACCGTCGCTGCATCGGTTCCGCCGCCGTTGGTAGGGACGACAGACGTACGTATCGGAGTGACCGATGACCTCGAACACCGAGCTGCGTGATCGGGCGAGCGATTCCACGATCTACGGCCGTCTCCTGCTCTTCCTGAACCATCCGCTCGGCGTGTACTGGGCGCTGTTCGCCGTGGCGGCGGTGGGCGCGGTCGTCCAGTGGCTGATCCTGGACCAGTCGCCGCGGGAGGCGCTCGGCGCGGCCGCGGTGATCGCGGTGGTGACGTCCCTCGTCGCCCGCGTCAGGGGCGTCTCCCCGTGGCCGCCGCTCCGGGCGCGATCGATCCGGGATCCCCACCGGACCGATTGACCGGTCGCGCCGACACCTGGTTCCTCGCCGCGCCGGGCCAGGGACCTTCAATGATCACGCCCACGCTTCTACCCTTTCAGGCGAGGTCCAGCGATGTCGAGCGGCCATCACACCCACCACGAGATCGACTACATCGAGTTCGAAGTCACGGACATGGCGGAGGCGCAGCGCTTCTACGGCGCCGCCTTCGGCTGGACCTTCAACGACTACGGCCCCGGGTACGCGGGGATACAGAAGAGCGACGACGGCGAGGCCGGTGGGCTGCGGCTCGGCTCCGGCGCCGGGCACGTGCCGCAGGGCTTCGAGAAGGCTGCGGCGGCGGTCGGGAGCGCCAGGCCGCCGACAGCTCTGAATACCGTGGGCCGGATCCTCATGAGCTCCTCGAGCGGCGATCTCTGGATCGACCGGCGCCGCCCTCGCCCTTTCACGCGGGAACAGCAGTTCGGCGCGGCGGGCGGCACCATGGACGTCTTCGACAGCGCCGGCCGCGATCTTGGCCGCGCGGTCATTCCCGACGGCGTGAAGATCCAGGGGATCGGCGATTCGGTCGCGGTCGGGATCCGGTTCAGCGAGCTCGATGAGGTGACCGTCGTGGCGTACAGGATCATTCGCTGACGGGCGTGAGCAGCACTCCCATCAACGCGATCAATAGAACACATCGATCGATCCACCCGTGTAGATCGAACCAATGAACGGACGCTCTCCCATGGCGATGCCCTACTTCGAAGCGCCGGCCGAGGCCTCGCGGAGACTCACCCCGGCGGATCTCGTTTCCGCCTGTTACGAGAAGGACGTACGGAACGTCCTCTTCGATGAAGGTGCTCTGCCCCCTGAGTTCTTCGACCTGAGCTCCGGCTTCGCAGGAGAGATGGTGCAGAAGCTCGTGAACTACGGGATCCGAGCGGCCGTCGTCGTCCGGGACGTGACGGGCTACTCCAAGCCGTTCCGCGACTTCGTTCTCGAATCGAACCGATCCGGCCCTATGCGGTTCTTCCAGGACCGCGAATCTGCCATTGCCTGGCTCTCGAATTCATGACCATGAACCATCAGACCCTTCCGTGAGCAGGCTTCCGCCACGTCGCGCTCGTCACGCCCGATCTCGATGTCACCGTCGCGTTCTATCTCGGTGAGGTGGGCAAGCAAGCCGGCGAGGTCCTGGTGGCAGCGGCGCGATCCAGGCTCGGCACTGCTTCGTGCGGCCGTGCGCGGATGCGGCGACCTGGGGCTTGCACGTCGTCGAACATCCCGGCGCGGAGCTGACGCAGTTCCCAGGCGGCCCTGGCGGGCTGCGGGAGGCGGGGTACATCCCCGGCGCGGTCCAGCACATCGCCTTGGCTCTGCCTGACCTCGCGGCGGCGGATGCGCTCCGGACGCGCCCCACCGCACAAGGGCTCGAAACGACGCCCCGGAGAGCGATCGGCCCGATCCGGAACGTGCTCTTTTTCGACCCGCACGGGGTGCTCCCCGAGGCGACCTGGCTACGGCCGACGGAGGAAGCATCGTCGAGCCTCGCCGCGACGGATCGGCCACGTCATCGAACAACCCCTCGAGGCCCACGCCGGCGTGCCCGAGGGCGCGCTCCCGGTGGTGCTGGGAACGAATACGCTCTCGCAGCTCCCCGCTCGTGGATCGCCCGCGCTTCTGGCACTGCCTCGGCGAGGTGGCGGTCCGACGCCCCGTGGGTTGCGTGCCACCGGAGGGGGTGGACATTGCGTCGGCCGTGCGGACGCTCGGCAACCGCCGGACCGCGGCCACCTCGACATCGGCGTTGCCGCATTCGAGTGGTCGGGCGCGCGGATCGAGGGGGTTGGCCCCGGCTCGTGAATGAGGCGGATGCGGGAGTGAACTGCCAGCGATGAAGGAGACCGATGACGACCTTTGCCCATTTACGGAAATCCGCGCTCTCCCTCCCCGAGACCGCCGAGGAGAAGCTTGAAGCGGGCAGCGTCGCCTTCACGACGGCCCAGCGCCGCTTCGCTCTGGCCGAGGGGCCGGTCGTGGAGCTGTATCTCCCGGATGAGGATGCGGAGCGGATGCTCGAGAAGCACCCGACGGCCGAGCGGTTGGACGGACGCGGCGTGCGCGTCCCGCTCGCCGACATCAACGGCCAGCAGCTCAACCATTGGCTCCGGCGGGCGTGGCTGTCCCGGGCGCCCAGGCGGCTCGCGGAGCAGGTCCTCGCCGGGACCGGCGCCGTCGCCGGGTCGGTTGGCGACCTCCCCAAAGCGATCGGCAACCCCGCGACCCGGGCGCTCGTGGGCGCGGGGCTCACGACGCTCGACCAGGTCGCCGAACGGACGGCCGCCGAGCTCCTGGCCTTGCACGGCGTCGGCCCGAGGGCGATACGTATCCTGGAGGAGGCGCTCGCCGCGCAAGGCCGCCAGTTCAAAGCTTGAGGAGACCATGAGTTCATCAACGTTCATCGCGCTTCTCCGAGGCATCAACGTGGGAGGCCGCAACACGGTCCCGATGGCGGAGCTGCGGTCGCTCGCGTCCGGCCTCGGGTGGATGGACGTACGCACGTACATCCAGAGCGGGAACGTCGTCTTCCGGATGGCGAGGTCGTCCGAGGCCGCGACGGAGCCCGGGACCGAGATCGAGGCCGGATCGGTGGCCGCGTTGGAGGCCGAGCTCGAGCGCGCGATCGGGAGCCATTTCGGCTTCTCCGTACCGGTGATCGTGCGCTCGGCCGCGGCCTGGTCGGGTCACCTCGCCGCCAACCCATTCCCCGACGCATCAGCCGTCGAGCCGAACCTCGTCATGCTCGCCCTCTCGAAGGCGCCGCTTCGTGAAGGCGTGGTCGACGAGCTTCGCGAGCATGCGACGAACGGGGAGCGCATTCATCTGGCCGGCGATGCGCTCTGGATCCACTACGTGGGCGGCGTGGGCCGGTCCAAAATCTCGCCCGGGCTCCTCGATCGCATCGTGGGCTCGCCCGTGACGACGCGGAACTGGCGCACGGCGGTCAAGCTCGCGGAGATGGCCGGAGTCGCGGCGCGATGAGACCGGGGCGGGGGCCGCGCGATCGTCGTTCTTCGACGCGACGATCTCGGCGAAGTGCACGTCGTCGCCGTGGAGGCGAGACGGAGGCAGGTGGCTCATGAGTCTCGGCAACGCGCTCCCGCTGCATGGTCTCCGCCGCCTGGCGATCCCATGGGGTCTGGCCCTTGGAGCGGTCATCGCCTGCACCGACGCGGACCGCGCCGAGACCGACCGAGCGCAGCAATCGGAAACGGAGGCCGCGTCGTCGCAGACGGCGCCGTCCGATGCCCACGGTCGCCATGACCGCGAGACCTGCCTGGATCCGTCGGGCCCACAGTTGACGGGCGAATCGGCGGGGCTCGTGCGGATCGGTGCCGCGGAATCGGGCGTGCGGGCGGAGTGCAACGTCGTCGCGGACACCGCACTGGTGTTGGAGGGCGACGTCCAGCCCGCGATACTCGTCGAGGTCGGCACCGACACGGTGCTCGCCGAAATCGTCCAAGGGCGAGTGTGGCGGATCCGCGTGCGCGGCCCAGGGCTCCGAACCGCGGACTCGGTCGGTATCGGCACCCCCGCGCGCCAGCTCCTCACGACGCCGGGCGCGAACGTCATCTGGGGCGAGGGCAATCACGTCATCGTCAGCCCGGAGCACTGCGGGATGAGCTTCCGGCTGACCGGCCTGCCCCGGAGCGCGAGGCCATGGCGCACCGCGGAGGTCGCGGAGATGCCGGACTCCGTACGAGTCGGCGAAGTCCTGGTCCTTGGTTCGTGTTAGGGCCCACGTCGCCGCGCGGGCTCCGGAGCCGCGCTTGCCCCACGCCCGGCTGTTCTACCTCGATGTGGAAGACGCCAAAATCTTCTCACACGAGCCATAGCCGCCCACCGAAAAACGACCCCACCCCCGCCATCCACCGTCGGGCTGAGCCGTTACGCAAACCGTACAACGAGCAGGGATCGCGCTGGGCATCGGAATCAGTCCCTTCTCAGTAGTCCGTTCTCGATGTCCCACCCCCACTACGTCGGCTGGCGATAGACGATGCGATTCCGTTAAGCTACGGCGTCCATCGCTGGGCCGCCCGGCGCTTCCCGAGGCTTCGAGGAGCGACACCTGCTTGGATAACCGCATTTACCTACTCGCGACGATCGCATTCGTCGTCGGGATGGATGAACTGCTTATCGGCGGGATCCTCAATCTCGTGGCGATGGACCTGGGAGTGAGCGTCGGAAGGGCCGGATTGTTGATCACCGCCTTCGCACTCGTGGTCGGGGTCAGTGGGCCGGTACTGCTTTTCCTGGTGGGGCAAGCAGATCGCAAACGCGTGGCCTTGGCGTCCCTGTCCATCTTCATCATCGGAAATTTCGTCGCCGTTTTCAGTACGACGTACGGGACCTTGATGCTGTCCCGGATCATTACGGCCGCAAGCGGCGCGTTGCTCACGGTGCTGAGCCTGGCGCTCGCATCCCAGATCTCCACGCCGGAGTATCGCGGCCGGGCGATCGGCCTGGTCGTCATGGGGATCAGCGGATCGCTCGTTCTCGGCTTGCCGATCGGGGTAGCCATGGGACACGCCTATGGCTGGCGTAGCCCGTTCCTTCTTGTCGCCCTCCTGGCATTCCTCCTTGCCGGGGGTGTCTATTCTTTCCTCGGCAGCGTTCCGACCAGCCCGCCGGCGCCTCTCAAAACGCTTTTACGTGCGTTGGGGAAAAGGAAAGTACTGTTTGCCCAACTGACGACCTTGTTTTTCCTGGCCGGTCACTACACCCTGTATGGATATTTGGCCCCATTTGTAATCATCACGATGGCTTTCGGCGGCTCCCTCGTGACTCTCGTGTACTTTGTTTATGGAGCTGCTGCCGTGACGGGCGGTGGACTCGCGGGGGTTTCGACTGACAAGTTCGGCACCCGACGCACGCTGCTCACCGCGATCGTGCTCCTATCGGTCTGTCTGCTGATCATCCCGTATACGACAGGGGCGCCCGCGCTCTTCTGGATCGTGTTGGTCATCTGGGGCGTGTTGAGCTGGTCGATCACCCCACCGATCCAGAGCCACCTCGTTCGGTTGTCGCCCGAAACGGCGGGCATCCAGCAGAGCCTGAACACTTCCGCCCTGCATCTGGGCATTGCTTTTGGTTCATCGGTCGGCAGTGTGGTCATCGATCGATCTTCGGTCATGCACAACCCAGTGGTGGGCGCCTTCCTTGTCATCATCTCGCTGGGGACCGCGCTCGTGTCGTTGCAAAGAAAGCCGGAAATCGCGTAGACTCGTGCGCTCAGCGTGGAGCCGCTCCGGCGTCGCTCCCCCATTCCAGGCGAAGCCGGCCCGAGCGCGGCCATGAGGCGACGCCGCGCCGCCATGCTCCACGCGCGGCGCTCTACGTTTTCGCCGGGCCGGCCGCCCAGGGCGGACGGGACTCCGGAACGGGCCGCCGCCGCGCCTTGACGCCCGACATCCGATGCCTACCACCGACAGGACGCCACCATGTCATCCGTCGAGAGGGGCTGGATCATCGGAGTGCTCTTCCTCGCCGCATGCGGCGCCACCGTCGACACGGACGATTCCGCCGCCGAGTGGTCGGTGGCCGACGCCGTGTGGATCGGCGCGGCCGATGGCGATGGCCCGACGTCTTCGGCTCCATCTCCGCCCTCGCCGTCGACGCCGACGGGCGGATCCTCGTCTTCGATGACCAGGCGCACGAGTTGAGGACGTTCGCCCCGGACGGCTCGTTCCTCTCGCGCTTCGGCCGGCGCGGCGGCGGACCCGGGGAGTTCAAGCACGTGATCGGGCTCAGCCCCGCACCGGACGGGTCGCTCTGGATCGTGGACGGCCAGAACGCGCGGTATACCGTGCTGCGGGACGGAGCCGTGGTCGCGACGTACCGGCGCGGCGCGGGCGTCTACACCGTCCCGTGGGTCGGCGGCCACGGCGGCGAGTACCTCTATGACGTCGTCCTCGTCCCCGGCGGCGACCCCGGGGAAGTGCTCGTGCGCGTGAACGCCGATGGCGTCGCGACGGGCACCTCCCCGGTCCCGGTCGAGTCCATCGAGATGCCGCGCATCGGATCGATCGAGCTGCCGCTCCCGTTCGCTCCCCGACAGCTCCGGGCCTTCGATCCCGCCGGGTTCGTGTGGACCGCGAACAGCCACGTGTACGCGCTCTACCGGATCGGCCCCGGAGGGGACACCGTCCAGGTCATCACGCAGCCGATCGAGCCCCGGCCGCTCACCGCCGCCGAATCGGACTCGGTGGCGCGATACATCCGCACCATGCGGTCGGAGTTCGGCGTGGACGTGCGGGACGCCCTCGTGCCTCGTACCGCGCCCCTGCTCCGCCGCATCACCATCGCCAACGACGGCTCGATCTGGGTCACCCTGGCGGACCCGCCCGCGGGCTCGCCCCGGGGCACCCGGTTCGACATATTCGAGCCCGGCGGCCGTCGCGTCGCCGAGCTCACGCTGGACTTCCCGTTCACCCTCCAACAGGTCCGGAACGGGCGGATCTACGGCGTCGCCAGGGATGAGCTCGGGGTGGAGAGGGTGTTCACTGCCAGGGTACCGTGATCCTGTACATCTTCGATCTGCTCGGCGTGGCGGTCTTCGCCGCGAGCGGCGCGCTGGCCGCGGGACGGAAGAGCCTGGACCTGCTCGGCGTCTTCGTGATCGCCGGGGTGACGGCGATCGGCGGCGGCACGATCCGGGACGTCCTGCTGGACCGCCACCCGGTCTTCTGGATCGAGGACACCACGTACCTCTTCGTCATCCTCGCCGCGGCGCTGTTCACCGTCTTCTTCGCGCGCACGCGCCCGGCGCCGATGCGGGCGCTCCTCCTGGCGGACGCGATCGGGCTCGCGGTCTTCACGATCATCGGCGCCCGGATCGCGGAGGAGGCCGGCCTGGCGCCGATCCTCGTCGTCTTCATGGGCACCCTGACCGGCGTGGCCGGCGGGGTGGTGCGGGATGTCCTCTGCGGCGAGGTCCCGCTGATCCTGCGGCGGGACATCTATGCGACGGCGTCGATCACCGGCGGCGCGGTCTACCTCCTCGTCCAGTGGCTCGGCTTCTCCTCCCTCGTGGCGGCGCTCGTGGGGATCGCCGCCGTCTCGGTCCTCCGGGCCCTGGCCATCTTCCGCGGGCTGCGGCTCCCCGTGTTCCGGCTGCCGCAGCAACCGAGCTAGCCCCTGCCCGGCCGGATTCCGACAACGCGAATGGTCAGGGGTGCGGCATGGAATGCCCGGCCGCCTGGCTGGAAAGGGAGGGCCCGGCCCAGCGCCCCGGCGACGGACGGCCTCGGTCGGGCTCATTGCAGGGCCCGCGGGAATCGACCCTCGATACCGCGCCATCCCCACGGCTTCTGAAATCAGGCCCTGCGGGTCGCTGATCGGACTCCACCGAGCCAGGCCGTGAGGCGGGCAATCGGGCGCAGCGACCGGAGCTCGGGCCACTGCCGCATCCTTATCTTCCATGGCGTGGAAGATTTGCAAGGATGCCTGCTCACCTGGCCGGGATCACGTCGCCAGCCTGATCTCTCTGTTCTTGGTCGCCTGCCCCGGTGAGGAGTCGCTTCCGGTGAGCGGCGAGGCCGAGGGGATCGGCCGGTTCGACGCCGCGTGGCTGCTGCGCTTGCTGTGCGCGCCGGCCCCGGACGGAACGACACCGCTCCGGTCGATCGAAGGACAATGCCCGCCGGGCCAGGGCGCCGAACGAGGCACAAAGACGATTCGATCACTCGAACAACGCGTTCGCGGAGTCACCGCCTCCGTAGCGATCGCTCGCTGTATGTGGAGTTCGGCTCCGGACGCCGGGCCGGTCCGCCGCAGAAGTCGTCGAGCACGGGCGGCTGACCACGTCTAAGCCCCCGGCGCGGGCGCCCCCGTCCACGGCAGGGGCGGACCGAGCGTGGCGCGGTCCAGGGCGACGTCGCACAGACGAGCCATCACCCGGACCCCTGCCCGCGCGGCGTCTTCCAGCGCCGCGGCGAAGTCCGGATCGATGTGGGCCGCGGCCCGGAATGCCCGGGCCTCCTTCCGGTGGACCACGAACATGACCCCCGCCTCCCAGCCGTCCTGCCCGGCGAGCGCCGCGAGCTCCCGGAGGTGCCGGGCGCCCCGCACCGTGGGCGCGTCCGGGAACAGGGCCACGCCGTCCTCCACCATGTTCACGCCCTTGACCTCGAGCACGAAATGGCGGCCCTCCGGCCCGGACAGGAGGAAGTCGAAGCGCGAGCCGCCGTGCCGCCACTCGGCCCGCTCGAACCGCCAGCCGGCCAGCTCCGGCAGCGCGCCGGCCTCCAGCGCCCGGCCGATCAGCCGGTTCGGCAGCGTCGAGTCCAGGGAGACCAGTCCCACACCCGCCGGGTTCTCCGCCACGAGCGCGGTCCACTTCGTCCGCCGGGCCGGGTCCGCGGACGGCCGTAGCCAGATCCGCCGCCCAGGCACGAAGATGTCCCGGAGCCGCCCCGGGTCGCCCAGGTGCGCCTCCACCACCTCGCCCGTCGCCTCGAGCCGGCAACGGACCAGGAACCGGTTCGGACGCTCAACGAAGCGGGCCGGTTCGAGCGGGCCGGGGATCGGGGTCGAGACGGTCGTCATGAGTGTTCATACCCTGCGGCCGGCATGCGGAGTGGACCGTACGGAGTACTGCGACTCGGCCAATATGGGAGGGTGTGAGACGGTCAGTAGACACAGCCTAGTCCGGTAACGACGCGTAGCCCAGGCCGGCGATCGACAAGTTTTCAGCACTAACTTCCCTGACGGGAATGAGGCCGATTATGGACCTAACACTGCCTAGGCGACGATGACAATCGAGAAGCCACTGGCGAGGGCATTGACCCGCGTCAACCGAAACTTCTCCGGTACACGGATAATGCACAACACACCACCGCAACCGGGCCATCGGCAATGACACCATTGCCTACACTGGGACCGTCTCGACTGCAGCATCCGAACAATACCGATATATCCTTATGCCCAATGGATGCCGCTTAGAATTGTTTTCATAATATCGAGCCATGCAATCACCCGGCAACACAAAACGACTTGGTTGGCCGATGACAAACGCCGAACATTACCTATGCGGGCTCATTAGCTGATTGCACGAGAGCATCCGCTCGAGGAAATCGGATGAACCGGGTCCGAATATATCCGCGTGCACGCTCTGGGGTCAGCTTCACCGTGCTGGGGCCACTGCGCACGAAGAAATCTCCCTCCGGCGCGTCGTTCGTCCCCTCCCGCTTCAGGAACACGGGCTCGGGGCTGCGCTGGCAGCTCACCACGCAAACGGCCTTGCCCTTTACGATCTGGATTCTCGGGTCGATGCAGGTGCCGGCGCGGTCGCCGAGCGCGTTCCTAACGACCTGCGCGAGATGGAGTACGAATCGGTCGTCGCTCTCGAAGCCGTCGGACTCGACGCCGACGACCGCTCCGTCTTCCGCTACACCGATCAAGAGGTCACCACCCTCGGTATTGAGGAACGCCGCGATCGTCTCGAGCACGGCGTACGTGACGTCGTCGTCCGTGCGCCCCTCCCTCGGACTCGAGCGGAGGCTCGGCCGGAACTCCAACGTCTTGGATCTGCCGCGCTTGATCAACTCCTCGGCGTTGCGGTGGGACCGGAGGTACAGGTCGAACAGGTAGTTCTTGAGGACCTCCCCGAACACGCGGTCGTCAGTGATCTGAATCGCCCCGGGTTTGCCGGAGGCTCCAACCTTTGAGAGCAACTGTGTTCAG
>CALCID010000056.1 GCA_937907535.1 uncultured bacterium
CGCCGCCCGGCCTGTTGTGGAGGTTCCGTGCACGTGCACGTGCTCGTGCTCGTGCACGACCCGGACAGGTTGCCTTACCGCGAAGGTTGCCCCGGCACATTCACTGCACCTACTCCCGCCCGGTACGTTCCACAAGGAGCCCAACCATGCACCACCGGACGATCCCCACTGTCGCCCTTGCGCTCGGCCTCGGCGTCGGTCTGGGACACGGCCTGTCTTCCGCCGATTGGAGCCGGCACGCGCACGCCGCGGAGGCTGCCCTACCCACAACCGCCACCCTCCAGAGCGAGGAGCAGGAGCTCGTCCGCGTCGTCCGCCAGGTCTCGCCGGCCGTGGTCGGCGTCAGCAACCACGACGGCTCCGCATCCGGCGTCATCGTGCGGGCGGACGGCATCATCCTCACGAACGCCCACGTCGTCGGGGACGATCGCACGGTCCGCGTCTCCCTCGCCGACGGTCGCCGCCTCGAGGCCGCCGTGCTCGGCGTGGACCCGACCGTCGACATCGCCGTGCTCCGCGTCAACGCCAGCGGGCTCCCCGTCGCTACCCTCGGCGACTCCGACCGCCTCGAGGTCGGCCAGACCGCGATCGCGATCGGCAACCCGTTCGGGCTCGAACGCACCGTCACCCGCGGCGTGATCTCCGCCCTGAACCGCAGCCCCCGGGGCCTCGGCCTCGACGAGCTCATCCAGACCGACGCCGCGATCAACCCCGGCAACTCCGGCGGCCCGCTCCTCGACTCCCGCGGCCGCGTCGTCGGCATCAATACCGCGGTGGTTCGCGCCGCCAGCGGCGCCGTCGGGCTCGGGTTCGCCATCCCGATCAACCTCGCGAACGACGTGGTTCACCAGGTCCTCACCTCCGGACGCGTGCGCCGCGCCTTCCTCGGCATCACCTTCCGTGACCTGGACCCCGAACTTGCTGAGCAATTCGACCTCCCGGTCCAGCACGGCATCCTCGTCTGGGAGGTCGCGCCGGGGTCGCCCGCGGACCAGGCGGGCATCGAGCCCGCCGACATCATCATCGGGCTGAACGGCGAGGAGGTCGGAATGGGCGGTGACCTCCGCCGCATCCTGCGCGGGCTCTCGCCCGGCGACACCGCCACCCTCTCCATCATCCGCGGCACCCGCAGGATCGAGCGCAACGTCCGCCTCGGCGAGATCCCTGGCCCGTGACCCGGCCCGGGCTGCCCGCCGCCGGGCGCCCGGTACGCCACGACCCGCCGGCCCCGGCCGGGTCCGCCCGAACGCCGAACGCCGGGCGACGGAACCGCCGCTCGACAAAATCGAGTCCACGCCAGCCCGGGTGCGCGCTGTGCCGCGCCACCATTGGCGAGCCACCCGCGCCACGACCACCCGTACCAGGCCAGTCACGCCCCTCCGCCTCGCCCGGACCCTGGCGCACGGCCAGCCGTAATAGCACTATCTCCGTTCGATTGGGCGAACGAGGCCACCAACGCACCGGGCAAGCCATGACCGATCACAGAGTCGACGTCGACGTCGCAGCCATCTCCGCCGTCGAGGCGCCCCGCCGGTCGCTCGCCGACCGCGTCCCCAACGCGTTCGTGCTCATCTCCGGGCTGCTCCTGATCGCGGCCGCGTTGACCTGGATCATCCCACCGGGCCAGTTCGAGCGTGTACAGCGGGACGGCCGCACCGTCGTCGTCCCCGGCACGTACCAGCGCATCCTCCCGGACGGCCCCCTCGCTCCCGGAAACGAGGTCCGCCCCCAGCCCCAGGGCCTCCACCACGTGGCCCGCGCCCCGCTCCGCGGGTTCCAGGATGCGGCCGGGATCATCGTCTTCATTCTCGTGCTCGGCGGCGCCTTCAAGGTCATGGAAGCCACCGGCGCCATCCGTAGCGGCCTCGCCTACGTGGTCCGGGCCGCCCAGGGACGGGAGATCATGGTCATCCCCATCGTCATGCTCTGCTTCTCCCTCGGCGGCTCCATCTTCGGCATGGCCGAGGAGACCATCCCCTTCGTCATGATCGTCGTCCCCCTGGCCCTCGCCCTCGGCTACGATTCCGTGACCGCCGTCTGCATGGTCTTCGTGGCCGCCATGGCCGGGTTCTCCGCCGCGTTCATCAACCCGTTCACCCTCGGCATCGCCCAGGGCATCGCCGAGCTGCCGCCCGTCTCTGGGTTCGGCTACCGCGTCGTCGCCTGGGCGGTCTCCACCACGGCCGCCATCCTGTACGTGGTCCGATACGCGCGCCGCATCCGCCGCGATCCGACCCGGTCCCCGACCTATGAGCTCGATCAGGCAAGACGCGAAAAAGAGGGGTTCGGCCTGGCCGGCGCCGACAACGACTGGCTCGCGGCCACGTCGCCGCTCAGCGGCAGACACAAGGCGGTGCTGGCATTGTTCGCCGTCACCCTCATGGCCCTCGTCGCCGGCGTCCTCCGCTGGGGCTGGTACATCGACGAGATCGCCGCGCTGTTCATCGGCTTCACCGTACTGACCGGCCTCGTCGGCCGGCTCGGCGGCAACGGTACCGTCGACGCCTTCGTCCGCGGGGCCGGAGAGCTCCTCGGTGCCGCTCTCGTCGTAGGCCTTGCCCGCGGCGTCGTGCTGCTCGCTCAGGACGGCGGGATCATCGACCCCCTGCTGCACGCCCTCTCCTCCAGCATCTCCTTGCTCCCGCCGGTCTTCAGCGCGCAGCTCATGTTCCTCGTCCAGTCGGTGCTCAACCTCCTCGTCCCGTCCGGCAGCGGGCAGGCCGCCCTGACCATGCCGATCATGGCCCCGCTCGCCGACCTCATCGGCATCACGCGCCAGACCGCCGTCCTCGCCTTCCAGTTCGGCGACGGGTTCACGAACATCATTGTCCCGACGAACCCCGTCCTTCTCGGCGTCCTCGGCGCCGCCCGGATCCCATGGGCGCTCTGGGCCCGCTGGGTCACACCGTTCCTGCTCGTCTTCATCCTCCTCGGCATGGTGCTCCTCGTGCCGCCGGTGCTGATGAAGTGGGGCCCGTTCTGAAGTAGACCCGATTGGCGTGGGAGGCGACTCCGGTTCGTCGCCGGTCCGCTGGACGTAATTGGCACCATGAATGCACGACGCGGCTCGGAGCCATGCTCCGGGCCGCGTGATTCGTTCTCGTCGGGTACGTTGCGACGTCTCCGAGGACATGCGCCCGCCGCTTCCCGACCGCCGGGGCGAGCCCCCGCCTTCGCCGGACTTGCTTCGCCCGCCTCGCTCACCCCATCGATTCGCAGTGCACGCTGACCGGATCGATGGTCCCCTCTTGCCGGAACGCGGCCCTGTAACGGCGGCCCCCCCGGGCTTGCATTCGCCCCACGAAATCGGCCACGCCGCCACCGTTGGCCGGTCCGAATGCTCCACCTCGCTGCTACACCGGCCGTGGCGATTCCCGCAGCGCACGGTCCCACATCGCCGTCGACGCCGCCCTTTCCGGAGGCCCTGCGCCACAACCTCCGGCAGCCCGGCATACGGTCATCACCTACAGCGCGACACCAGGAGCACGATCCACGCACTCGTCCATGCTCGATCCGGTCATGAATCCAGCCGGCTTCGTATACCGGCAATGAGAGAGCCGGCCCGGGACTTCGCCCGGACCGGCTCTCTGCGCACTACAGGAACGTCAGCGTGGTCGATCCGCGCTCACGGGGCCCGCTTGACGACCCCCTCGGGCACGCCGCCACCGAGAATCGTGTACGGCGGCAGCTCGTTCCCAGACCGCGCCTTCGGCACCACCTTCAGTTCATAGCCCTCGAGCCACCAGGGATTGCCGTTGAGGAGCTGCTGGTTCTTCACCCTCTGGAGCGCGTCCAGGATCCGGTCCTCACGCACGTACGTGCTCAGGTCCGTCCGGATGTCCGCGTCCTTCAGCGACGCGAAGCCCTCCTCCGACGAGGTGGTCAGCTCGCCGATCGAGTACGGCTCGCCGCGACCCGCCTGCGGGATTACCCACCCCTCGTAGAAGTAGCCGACCGGGGGACGGTTGAGGTCCCGGAACCGCACCCGCATCTCCTCCTCGGGGAGCGTGCCCCAGAACCAGCCGCGCCCGGTGCCCGTCGCGGTGAATACTTGCGGGTTCTGGCCGTTGTTGAACGTCCCGAACGACATGGCGGCGCTGTTCACGATCTGCCAGTCGAACGGATCGTTCGGCGACCCGTTCATGTTCGTGTACCGGGCCCACAGAGACTGGACGTTCGACGGCGAGGAGGCCTCCGAGGCCTCAATGGACAGCACCACGTGCGTGTAGCCGCCGATGTCCTGCCCCACGATCTCCTCGCTCGTCCGGAAGGTGTGCGTCCAATTCGCCTTCGAGTTGAACGTCCGCACGCCTTCTGCGGACCCCACCACGATGGGCTCGCTCTGCTCCGGATCCGGGTTCGGCGCCGTGGCCGTCCAGTTGCCCGGCGGCGAAATCGCCGCGCCCGTCTCCTCGTTGATCAGCCAGACCTGGTAGGTGGCCCCGGCCAGCTCCGCCAGATTCGTGAACGTGACCTCCAGGGCCGACGCCTTTGCAGCCACGCCCGGGCCAGCCAACATCTCCTGCTTCGTCAGCGCGCGAGGGAACGGCGCGTACGCGTTCGGAATCGGCTCGCCGGTGACCGCATCGAAGTCCGTGCCGAGCTGGATCCGCGCCGCGTGCGGGAGCGAGAGCACATCCTCCGGGGTCGCGGCCGCACCCTCGAAGATCACCAGGTAGTTGTACCGCGGAAGCGTCGTGGCCACCAGGTCGTTACGCGCGACCAGCGACGAGTCCATCGCCGCATCCGGCGGATTGCCGGAGGCGTCGGCGTACAGCACGGGAACGTCATCCGGATCGCTCCCCCAAATGTACAGGTCCCACGCCGTCAGGCCGTCGCCGGTCGTCACGAAATGGCCGATCACGTACGGATTCGCGTCACGCTGCGCATAGATCGCCGGACCATTCTGGTACCACAGGTCGACGCTCGGATCACCCTTCGGCGTCCCACCCACCGGCACCAGCTCGTCCGGCTCCGTGACCGGCAGGCCCTGGGCCATCTGGAGCTGGTCCAGCTCGCCATTCACCTTCAGCCCCAGCCGCATGAACGCCACCGTATACGTCGTGTTCGGCTTGAAGCCCGTCATGCCGGCAAAACTCGTCCCCGACGCCGTGGCGGTCCAGATGTTCCACCAGCCCTCTTCCTCGAGCGAGGACGGGTCGCCAATAATGAGCCGAGGCACGGTCACGTTCGTCGCCTGCAGGGCCGGGAGCCGCGGGTCGTTCCCCGCATGCTGGATCCGATCAGGCGTGATGATCCAACCCCTCTGGAACGCGCCGACATTCTGGTAGTACGAACGCGCCCCGGACGTCGCACGGCCGAACACGTCCGGATGGGACGTATCAATACCCCCGATCGTGACGTCTGTGACGGCGCTCGTACCGCCTGGCCGCCCGCCGGCCACGGACGCGTCGATCGTGAACTCGAGCAGGTAGTCGCCTACCCGCGTCATGATCGCTTCGCGTTCTTCGCTGCAGCCGAGTCCCGCCACGAGCGCCAGGCCGACCGTGGCGCTCAGGACTGGCACCCTTCTCTTGAGCCGCATGGATCCTCCCAGTATCTAGTGCGAACGGGCTGGCCTAGTTACGGCCGGGCACCAGTTCGAAGCCCAGGATCAGCTTGAAGTTGTGGATCGTCTCCTTCGGCGCCGGCGGCGTCCGGTTCGCATCCTCGATGCAGAACGACTGCGTGTTCACGCCCGGCGTGCACAGATTCCGGTGGCGCATCTCGACCGGATTGAAATCCTCCCGGTCATAGCCGAAGAGAATGTCGTCCCGCGCCTCCAGCCGGATTGCCGACGAGCGGCCGATCGAGAACCCTACGCCGAGCGGAACCATGAGCCCGCTCACCCGGCTCGGCGCGCCCCGCCGCTGCATCGAATGCATGACCTGGTTGTCGAGGAAGAAGCTGTACCCGCCGATCCCCGCCTGGCCGAACAGGTTCACGGACCCCATGGAACGCATCGCCGTGATCGTCCCCATGTAGTTGAACTGGGTCACCTGCTGCCCGACCTCGGCCAGCCACGAGGTATCGGCGTGCACCCGGAAGAAGACCAGCGGGAAGTAGCTCCCGTCCACGATCGGGCGAGCCACGTTCAGCCCGAGCCCGATCCGCAGCGACGGACTGAGGACGTACTGGGCCTCCGCGCCCACGAACGGCGCCGTCTTCAAGGCCGACGATTCATCGTACTTCGTCACACCGAAGAGCGGGGTCGCACGCCACCGCCCCTCCTCTTGCGCGACCGTCGGCGAGGCGGCCAGGACGGCCAGGGCCGCTAGCGCGCCCATGATCCTCGCGAGTCCGCGGTAATTCATCGATCCTCTCCTTGCCCGAGTCGAAGGGGGCCGCCGCCGCCCGCTTCCTCATGCGGCGGCGGCCTCGCGCATTACATCGAGAACTGGAACGAGAAGACGTGACGCTCGTTCAGGATTCCCAGGTTCATGTAGCCGTAATCGATGTCGAACCTCCGACCGAGCGCGTTCAGCCGCAGCCCGAGGCCGGCCGACAGACCATGGGACGTCTCGTAGTTCGCCAACTCCTCGTTCTCCCAGCGCTTCCCCACCCGGATGAACGCGAAGTCGTTGAACCCGTACTCGGCCGCGATCAACGGCTGCATCGCGGTGTTGGTCCCGTCGCGCAGGTCGAACATCAACGTCGCCTTGTGCCGGGGATCCGTGCCCAGCAGCGACTGCGGCGCACCGGCGAGGTCCATCGCGACGCCGAACTGGAACGCGGTCGGCAGCTGCGCCAGCTGCGTATTGAGGTTGACCGGGATGTTCCGCTCCACGGCGAAGACCTCCCGCGCAACCCCGATGTTCGCGGTGACGAGCTGGCCCGACATCCTCGCTGCACCGCCGACGTTCAGGATCGAGGCCCCGATCCGGGTGCCGTACAGCCCCGTCTCGAAGCGGATCCCCACGTCCGCGCCGACCCACGAGGCCCGCGCGCCCTGGATCCCTTCACTGATGTGCTTCACCGCCGCGCCCACCACCAGCCGGTCCGTGATCTGCCGACCGACGTGCACACCGATCGCCGTGGCGGTGAAGTCGTACGTGGACCCGAGCGCCGCGTTCTCACCGCTCGGCGTCGTCTCCTGCGTACGCGGGATCTCGCCCGACGTCAGCGAGTTCACCGTCACGCCGAACGTGAACCCGGCCAGCGGCAGGAGCATCCCCGTGTAGTAGTGCTCGATCCCCGTGCCGCTGAAGACCTCCGAGTAGCTCAGCCCGGCGGTCAGGCCCGTGACCGAGCCTGCCGCCGCCGGGTTCCAATAGAGCGCGTCAATACCCTCCGTGACCACCGAGCCGGCCCCGGCCAGCCCGTTCGCCCGGGCGCCGACCGGAATGTCCAGGAACGCGGCGCCGCGAGTACCGACCCGCGTCACCGGCCGCTCCGGCGAGGCACGCTCGCCGGACCCGAAATTCTGGGCGGCCACGGGCGCCGCGGCGCCCAGGCTCAGCGCCAGGGCAGCCACGGCACAGCCCGCCAGTATGCTCTTCTTCTGGTACATGGTCATCCCTCTCGGCTACGGTTAGCTGCCCTGGATCACGACGAACTTGCCCGTCTTGCGCACCGTCTGCCCAGACGCCGGAAGTACGCCCTCCACAACGAAGATGTACAGGCCGGAGGCGATCTCGTTGTCCTCGATGGTGCGCATGTCCCAGAACAGGTCGCCGTTGCCGGCCAGGTCCGCCTCAGTGTACGTCAGCCGCTGCACGAAATGCCCGGCGACCGTGAAGATGCTGATCGTGCCCCGCGGCGGCAGCCCCGTGAACATGAGCTTCCGCTCCGCGTTCGTCTGCTCGAACTGCGAGAACACCACGTACGGGTTCGGCACGACCTTGATGTTGTCCAGGTCGGCCTTCGTCACGGCCGTTACCTTGTCGCCCGTGAGCGGCGGCATGACCTCGAACTCGTACGCCGTCGAGACCGTGATCGGGTTCTCGTAGCGCACCCGCAGGTACTCCAGCCCCGGCGTCACCGGCAGGTAGCCCTGCGTGGGCGCACCCGGCGTTCCGAACACGACCGGATTACACGTGACCGGCGACTCGCAGCCGACCACCGCCTGGTTCCACGTCACGACCAGCGTGTCGTGCACCACCGGCCGCCCGGACGCATCGAGCACCACGTACGTCTGGCCACTCTCCGTGCGCGCCGTGCGGAACGTCGTGACCGTCTCGAGGAAGATCAGCGGCTCGCCCGGCACCCACTTGTCCGACGGCACGCCCACGTTGACCAGGTTCGTGCCGCTCCCGAGCGGGATCGAATCCCGCTTGGACGACCGGAGCATCGCCAGCGTCACTTCACGACCCGTGATGTTGTTCGTGACCTTGAAGGGCACGCTCACCTGGATCAGGTCGTTCGCCGTGATGTTCGCCAGGTTGGCGTCCGTGGCCGACGCCCGGATCGCCGCGGCGATCTCTTCACCGACCGCCGTGGTCGCGCCCTGCCGCTGCGACAGCGACTGCTCGAACGCGCTCCGCGTCTCCGACGGGTTCACGATGTTCACCCGGAAGAGCCGCGTCGGCCCGAACTCCGGCGCCAGCCAGTCGAATCGGTACTCGCCGTACCCCCGGCCCGTCGCCGAGGCGCTCGCCGAGATCCAGGTCACGTTCGGCGCGCCACCGGTGCGGAGCTGACGGTCCTCATCCGTGCCCTGCTCCAGCCAGGTCGTCGAGACCAGCGTACCGGCACGGTTCGCGTTCGCCCGCACGATGAAGCCCGGGAAGTCCGGCCGGCCGAGGAACGTACCCGGCGTGGCCGAGGAGCCCGTCAGCGTCGAGCTGACCAGCATCGGCTGGTTGCTCGCATTGAGCGTCACCAGCGTCAGCCCATTGAAGGCCGTGGTCGTGACGTACGTCGTGTCACCCTGGGCGGCGCTGTGCCCTTCGGCCGACTCCGTCGTGGTGCCGCCCGACGTGGTCACGCCCACCTCGCCCGGCATCGTGAAGGTCTGCTCCTCGTACACGTGCCGGACCACCGTCTCACCGTCCGGCGAGGCCTGCACGGTCCGGTAGAGCTGGACCTCCGTCCGGTACTGGCGGCCCACCACCGCGCCGTTCGCGCCGCGCACCGGCTCATTGATCGCCCGCACGACGACCGAGTCGCCGAACACGATCCGGAACTTGCCGCCCGGCACGTCCTCCGACGTGAGCTGCACGTCGACCGGGCACGGGCGCGCGCTCTCAGCGCAGTACTCCACCGGCGTGCGCGGATCTTCGACCGTGAACGCCACCGTCGCCGGCCGCGCACCCGCCTGCCGGGCCGCCGGCACGTACACGCTCACCACGTTCGGGTCCGACGCCGACGTCGACAGCGGGTTCGTCAGCTTCGGCGCGATCTCCAGACGCCGCGGGATCAGCGCCCCCGTCTCTACATCCCGGTCGAGCACGTCGACCGTCAGGCCGCGCGACTCCGCGACGAACGAGTACAGGTAACGGACGCCCGCCGTCACGTTGGCATCCGTGAAGACGTTCGGGACCCGCCCGTTCTCATCAGCCCGGAACACGGCGTACGGCCGCCAGCCCAGACCGACCGGGTTGCCCTGCTCGTCCGTCGTCGGGTCGCCGAAGCAGTTGGAGGTGGCCGTGAAATTCCGACCGCCGTTGCACGACTTGTAGACCCGGATCGCCTCCAGGTTGTTGTAGGCAACCTTCCGGATCGAGTCGATCAGCCAAGGATTGTCTTCCGCGAGCTGCGTCCCCTCGAGCTGCTCCGCCTGGAAGAGCAGGAACTCATCCACGAACAGCTCGGGCGAGTCATCGAGGAAGATCTGCACCCGTGCGCCCGGCGTGCGGCCGCGGTCGCCCGGCGTCGTGTTCACCGACACCACCCGCGGCGCCGGCGGCGCGCTCGGCCGCAGGAAGCCCGCCTGGTAGAACGCGATCGTCTGATCGACGAACGTCAGCAGGGACGCCTGGGTCGGGCCGCTTACCAGCGCCATGGTCCACTTCGTCGTGTCCCCGGCCGCCAGCTTGAACGGACCGAAGCCGATGAAGCCGCCGATGTTGTTCCCGGCGTTCACCAGGAAGCCCGGCATCGTGTCCGAGTAGACCTCAGAGCACGGATAGCCCGTGGTCGGACCACCGTTCTCCGGACCGAGACACGTCGGGACCGAGATCGTGTCCGGGATACCGTCCTTGTTCCAGTCCCAGCCCGGAGGCGCCCACTTGTTCCACTGCGGCGTCCGTTCCGGATAGTCGTGGTTACGGAAGATCCGCCACCAGGCAGCCGTGCTGACAGCGTCGAGGTCGGCCAGCGTCCGGCCCGCCAGCAGGTCCTCCACGATCCCCGCGATGTAGCCGAAGCCCGCACGCGCATTGAAGTCGGCCGTGGAGTTCCAGCACGCCACGCCGAACCCGCACATGCGGCCGATGTTGAACGTGATCGTGTCGCCCGCGTTCGGGTGGTTCGGGGCGTAGAACGGGCTCCCCGGCTGCGTGAACAGCTTGTTGCGCAGGTCGCCCAGCGGCGAGTTCAGCACCAGCAGCGCGAACGCGCCCGCAGAGCCACCCTGGTTCTGGCAGCCCGTCACGCCCGTCGGCGTGCGCGCACCGTGGCAGCCGGTTACCGTGCCGCTACCGGTGATGATCACACCGCCGATGTCCGGCCGGTAGTACTCGGCGGCATTCTGGTTACTGCCGTTGATGACCCCGTGCATCATGCCGAGGTACAGCGAGTCGTAGTCGAGGCCGATCCCCCAGACCCGCTCCGACTCGTTCACCACCAGCGCCTGCCAGAAGACCGTGTTCGCGATCGTCGGCAGCTCGAACGAGAACGCGTCGAAGTAGATCGAGATGCCCATCGGCCAGCCCTGCTCCGTCGGCGCGCCCGACCCGTTCGGCATCACGCTCCCGAACCGGGCCAGCCGGTCCGAGGCCCAGTCCACGACCTTGCCGTAGGTCTGGAAGTCACCGAGGAGCTCGTCGGTCCGGTACTCCTCCGGAACACGCCACCAGTCCCAGGTGAAGTTCTCGGGACCGACGTCATTGAAGTACTTGATCCAGTTCGCGAACGGAATCGAGCGGGTCGCGCCCCGGAACTGGTCCGAGCCCCACGTCTCCGGGCAGTCCGAAGCCGCCATGAGCGGGAGGCCAGGCACGATCTCGTCGTTCTGGAAGTCCGCGCACGTCCCGTCGTCCCGCGCGGCCACGCCCGAGTGCACGAACCCGAGCTGGTCATCCGCCGGCATCCACCGCTCCGGCTGGAGCAGCGACCAGTGCGTGATGTTGCGGACGTTGTTGTAGCCACCGCCCGCCACGTTGTTCAGCGACTCGATCCCCCGCTCGTCCCGCAACCGCCGCCGCGCCTTCTCCCATTCGGAGCGCGGCGACACCATCGCGATCGAGCCCTGGAACAGGCGCTGCGCCGAGCCGCTCGGGGTGCCGAACTGAACCCAGTTCACGCCGTCCGGATGGAAGTAGTAGTCGTTGATCGCGGCGTTCGACAGCTTCATCCGCATCGAGCCGCGGCCGCGCGAGCCCACGAACGCGAGGTCCGCGAGACCGCGCAGCTTGAAGTTCGAGTACGCCTCCGGCGGCGGCGTGTAAGGCACGCCGTTCTCATCCACCACCAATTCAGGGCGCAGCTCGCTCCTGAACTGCGCAGCGGCATCGTCCGCCACGAAGGCGACGAGCGCTAGCAACAGGAGCAGCAGCGTGGCGCCCCGCTGAACCGCAACCGGATTCATCACTTTGCCTCCCTGGTAGTTATCGGACCCGGCTCGGCCGGGGCGCTCGGGCGCCCCGGCCGTCGGCCCTCATCGACCGGTGTCCGTGCTGTGCTCAGAAGCCCACGCGCACACCCGTCAGGATGCTGCGCCGCTGGCCGGTCCACTGCGGACGGTCAATGCCGGTGCTGCTCGGCGTCGAGGGGTTACCCACGCGCCGGCGCAGGAAGTCGTACGCACCCATGTCGCACCGGCCGGTGACCGGCGACACCTCGAGGCAGTTCAGCCGGTCGAGCACGTTGTTGACCTGGATGAACGCGCCGTAGCTCAGGTCGCCGATCCGCCACTCCTTCTGCAGCATCATGTCGATCTGCAGCGTGGCCGGTCCCCGCCCGGAGTTGATCTCGCGCCGGTCCGGATTGAACCCGAGCGCGGCCGCGTCCGGCGCCGTCGGCGTGTACGGCAGGCCGCTCGCGGCCCGCAGCGTCGCCGAGGCCGACACGTTCTGCAGCAGCCGGCCGAGCAGGCCATCCGTCAGCGGCTCACGGCCTGCGGCGAACCGGATCGAAGCGTTGAAGACGTGCGGCTGGTCGATCTCGGAGATGATCTCGCGATACACCTTCGGATCGCCCTCGCTCTCACGCTCGCCCTGCCGCTCCGGCGGCGAAGCGTTCGTCATCGCCCGCGAGAACGCGTAGTTGACGTTGAACGCCCAGTGATCCGCCAGCCGCCGCGACAGCGTGATCTCGAAGCCGCGGACCGTGGCGAAGTCCTGGTTCACCAGCACGCTGTACCGCGGCGTGGCCGAACCGTACGTCACGCCCGGGTCGAACACGACCGACCCGTCCGGACGGACGCCACCGGTCCGCAGGCCCGTCAGGCCCGACTGGTCCTTGCTGTAGACGACCGCCTGGATCGCGTAGTTCTCCGACAGCTCCGCCACGAACCCGATCTCGTACGAGGTCGTCTCCTCGACCACCAGGTTCGGGTTCCCGAGGTACGGCAGCGACAGACCCGGCTGGATCGCCACGCCCTCCGGCGTGCCCTCCTTCTCCGAGCCAATCCCCGTCCCCTGGTAGACGTTGTTGTACAGCGGGTTCTGCGTGTAGCGACCGTAGTTCAGGTACATCGCCGAAGACTCGGTCACCGGGATGTTGATCCCGATCCGCGGCGAGAACTGACGCCGCCGCTTCGCCGGCACGAAGTCATCCGCCGTGGCGATCACCGCAGCCCGCGCGAGATCCGCACGGTTCTCTGCGCAGTGCTGCTGCGTCCACGACAGATCCGCCGACATCGTCTCGACCCGCGACAGGCCCGTCGCCGGATCGAAGACCCGGACCTTCACGTTCTGCCACTGGGCCGGGTTCGAGCACACGTCGAACGCCGTCGTGCCCGCCGTCGGATCCATCGGGTCCGCCAGGAACAGCCCCTTCGCCTCGCCCAGGTCGAACCGGAAGCCCAGGTCGATGCTGATGAAGTCGTACTCGATGCGGTCCTGGAAGTACGCGCCGAACTCCCACGGCTTCGCCTTGTAGAACAGCTCCTCGACCACGACCTCGCTGTTCCCGACGTCGCGGAGCTCGAAGAACTCGACGTTGTGACGCTGATAGAACAGCCCGGTCTGCAGGTTGTGGTGGTCCGACACCTGGGAGTTGACGTCGATCCGGGCCATGTACGTCTCGAGCTTCTCACCACCCCACGTCCGGCCCGTGCCGCCCGCCGGATGCACCGGCGTCACGCCCGGCGCGTGGAAGTTCTCCGAGAAGTTCGTGTTCGAGAACCACCCCTCGAGGCACGCACCCTGGAAGTAGTTGCACGTCTCACGCGACTGGTCCACACGCGAGACCACGGCCCGATAGAAGCTCCGCCCCATCGTGTGGTCCCAGCTCGCCGACAGCAGCCGGCGCCGCAGCTCGACCGACGACGGCACCATGTCCCCGTACCGCGACGTGCCGTACGCCCGCTGGCACAGCTCCGGATTCGCGTACAGGTCGATGCACATGTCCACCGGCTGGCCCATCCCCAGCAGCCGGTCGAACTGGAACGGCATGTACTGCCGCTGATAGTCGATCGCCGTCAGGTTCAGACGCGCCGCCGGCGAAGCCAGGAACGTCAGCTTCCCGAACAGGTCGCGCTGCTCGTCGAAGCCGAGCGCCCGCCAGCCCCGCCACAGGTCGTGCGAGTGCGGTCCGATGAAGCCGATCTCCTCGAGCGGCTGCACGTAGCGGGGATCGTACGTCTCATCATCGAACTTCAGCACGCGCCCCGCGCCCCGGTCCTCACGGCCCGCGAGCGCGAAACGCAGCCGCGCATCCGTGCCCGGCACCGGACCCGACAGCGTGCCCTGCAGCACGTGCCGCCCGGCCAGCTCGTCCGCCCGGTTCCCCAGGGCGCCCGAGACCGCCGTCGTCCGGTACTCCAGACCACCCTCGAGCTGCGTGCCGCCTTCACGCGTCGCAATGTTGATGATCCCCGAGAGCGCGTTGCCGTACTGAGGCTCGAAACCACCACGACGATAGTCGAGCTGCCGCACCGCGTACGGCGTCGGCTGGAACGCCGGGCCGCCGAACACGAAGTTGTTGACCGGCACGCCGTCGATCAGCGTCAGCGTCTCGCCGGCGCGACCACCACGGATCCGGATCGGCGTCAGACCGCGCGTCTCATCCGCCTCCGCAGTCACGTGCGTGTTCTGCGGAACCTCCAGGAAGCCGCTCCGCAGCGCCAGCGCCTGCGTCAGGTCCGTCACCGGCAGCGCCGTGATGTCCGCGAGCGACATCAGGTCCGAAGCACCCGTCGTCCGCGTCTCGACCAGCGGCGTCCGCTCCGTCTCGACCACGATCTCGTCCACGACCAGCGCCTCCGAGACGAGCTCGAAGTTCACCTCGCGGGTCACGTCGATCGAGACCTGGACCCCGTCACGCCGCGTCGTCGCATACCCGATGACGTGTACCGTCACCGAGTAGACACCGGGCTGCAGGTTCAGAATGAAGTAGCGCCCGTTCTCCTGCGTGAGCGCTCCGCGCCCCGTGCCCTCGACGACAACCTGCGCGCCCGCGATCGGCTGCCCCGTTTGCTTGTCGATGACCACGCCGGTCAGCCGGCCGGTCTGGGCGGATGCCTCCGGAGCAAATGCCAGGAGCGCGGCGAACAACAGCGCTCCTAATGCTCCGAAACGTGATGTACGGAGATTCACCATTCCCTCCTTGAAAGGATCGTGGTGGTGTTCGCGCGCCGCGCCAGGTGTCTGCGGCACGGCCCTCGGGAACGTACGGGCCCGGCGACGCCGCACACGACGCGTACGGCCCGGACCCCGATCGAACGTCCAATGGGTGGGCTCGGCATCTTTACCGAAATGCGGGACTTCTCGATGTCTCCCATCGTTTCTCGCGCGGGCGGCCAGCGCGACCTGGCCGTCCGCCGCCGTCGGGTGGTCGGAAACGCGACAGTAATACGGTCCCGCCACGCCGCCGTCAAGACTCCACGAACAACGGCGCTAGACCCGAGTGGCCGGCGCCCCATCCGGCCCCGGCCACGTTCGATTTCCGTACTGCCCAGCGGCCCTTCATACCTCGTTACGTCCCATCAACGACTGGGAATCGGATTTTGTGACACCGGAGAGGCTGCCCGTGCGCCCCGCCGACCGACAGCTCGTTCCCGGCCTCCGGTACCACCTCCGTCACCCCGCACGTTGTAGCGGAATCGCGCAGATTCTAGCGAGGAATCCGGGTGGGCGACGCCGCGCCGGGAACGCCCATCTCTTTGCCCGACCCACACTTGCCGGGAAGCCTCCGGTTTGGCCCGCGCCGTGCACTATCCTGCCGGCGACAACTGGGTACCGCGGCGAATGGGAACTCCGGGGAGAGCGCCGCGGATGGTCGGACGGCCGCCGAAGTACTGGCGGCCGTTCGACGTTTCGGGCACCCCCGCGCCGACCGCCTCCCCCCGGTCCGGCCCCGACGGATCCCACGAATGCCGGAAGGCTCCGGCGCCCGCCCCGCCGCTCGATGATCCACCCCGCGCCCGGACGCGTTTTTTTCGGAAGCATCTTTTTTCATTCCGAAATGGCTGTACGATGGCGCCCGCGGTCGGGGCATGCGCCGACCATTCCGGCCCCCACGCGACCCGCCAATCGGCCTGGCCACGCCTTTCACGGCGAGGCCAACGGCGCACGCCGCGCCCCGGGCGTCGACCTCCGCGCCACCCGCCGCCGATCCCGCCTCCGGGATACCACCCCACGACACCGGCGCCTCACCGATGCCCCGACGTCCGTCCGGCCTCGGGAGCCCGAGGCATGACTCTCTCCAGCAGCTCCTGGCCTCTGGTTTCGCCGGAACGGGAACGGAGCGGCGGGCGCATCGGACGGCTGCGGGCTGCCTCGCCCCGGACGATGCGTCGGGCCCGGGACGTCGCCCACCCGACGTCGCCTCCCAGAAACTCCGGCCGGTCGAGCCCGAACCGGGGACGACCGCGCCACGCGGCTCCCGGACCGGCGCCCCCGCCGATCCCATCCCGAATCGCCGCAAGAAAAAACGACGCGGCGTCGGCCGATCCCATGATCGACCAGCGCCGCGTTCGTGGCCGGGCCGGGTCCCTATTCCAGGCTCACTCCCCCGATCCCCCGGCCAGGCCTCTCCCCGTGCCGGCGTCAGTCCCCGGCCTGGGCCGCGGCCATCGCCGTGTACGGCCGGATCTCGCCGCTCTTCACCTTGCCCCAGTAGTCGTCCATCTCCCGCTTCACGTTCTTCCGCAGGATGTACAACCCCAGGATGTTCGGGAACGCCATGCCCAGGATCATGAGGTCGCCGAACGCCAGCACGTTCGTGGAGGTGACCACCGAGCCCAGGAACGTGCCGATCAGGAACAGGCTCCGGAAGAGCCCGGAGCTCTTGTCACCGAACAGCCACGTCCAGCTCCGCTCGCCGTAGTACGACCAGGAGATCATCGTCGAGTACGCGAACAGGAAGACCGCCAGGCTCAGCACGTACGGGAACAGCGACGAGACCTCGCCCATGGCCCGCGAAGTCAGCGTCGCGCCCATGTTCGCGGCCCGGATCACCTCGTAGTCCGGGTTCGAGTAGGCGCCGGTGATCACGATGACCAGCGCGGTCATGGTGCACACCACGATGGTGTCGATGAACGGCTCGAGCAGCGCCACGAACCCTTCCCGCACGGGGTACGGCGTACGCGCGGCCGAGTGCGCAATGGCCGCCGAGCCCGCGCCCGCCTCGTTGCTGAACGCCGCCCGCTGGAACCCGACCACCAGCACGCCGATCAGCCCGCCGTAGGCCGAGCTGGCATTGAACGCGCCCCTGAAGATCTCGCCGAACGCCCACGGAATCCGGTCGAAGTTGGAGAGCAGGATGAAGAGGGCCATGGCGACGTAGATGAGGGCCATCAGCGGCACCAGCTTCTCCGCCACGTTCGCGATCCGGCGGATCCCGCCGATGATCACGATCCCCACCAGGACGACCATGATCAGCCCGTAGATCCACGAGTGGGTGGCGAAGATCGGGAACGTCTCGCTGACCGCGTTCATCGACTGGTTCACCTGGAAGCTGTTGCCGCCGCCGAGCGAACCGCCGATGCACAGGATGCAGAACAGGACGGCCAGCACCGTGCCCAGCTTCGGCCAGCCCTTCTCCGCCAGCCCCCTGGACAGGTATTCCATGGCGCCGCCCATGAGCCGGCCATCGGAACGGACCTGGCGATACTGCTGCGCCAGCGTGCACTCGGTGAACTTCGTGCTCATTCCGAGGAACCCGGCGACCATCATCCAGAACATGGCGCCCGGCCCGCCGATGCTGATCGCGATGGCCACGCCGGCGATGTTGCCGAGGCCGACCGTGGCCGAAAGGGCGGTCGCCAGCGCCTGGAAGTGCGAGACTTCACCCTCGTCGTCGGGCGAGCTGTACCTGCCGGACACGCAGTCGATCGCGTGCTTGAACCCCCGAATGCTGATGAACCGAAAATAGAACGTGAAGAAGAGCGCCCCGGCGCACAGCCAGAAGACGACCAGCGGAATCCGGTACGCGTCGGTCCAGAAGGCGAGGTCGTAGAAGAAGACCGCTTCGAGGATCGCGTTGAACCGGCCGGCGACCGCATCCACGGATTCCATGACGCCCTTCTCGACCACTTCCTGTGCGGCCGCGTAGGTCGGGGCTGCGAACAGTGCGCCCAGGGCCGAAAGGAGCGCTGCCGCTCGTTGACGTGCAATCATCTGCCTCACCAGTGCATGTGGGGGTTAGCCGGGCCCGCGTAGGCCTGGTCTGCCGGTGCCCGACGATGTGCCATTTGCATAACATTACGGTCGGGGAGCGGCACACGACAACCCTTGTGCGCAGCCGCGCCGCAACGCCCCCGTTGGCCATGCCGACCGTTTGGAGTTAATATTCCCGCGTACCCGCGAGGGCATTGGATGGTCCCGTGGATTTCGGCCCGGGCCGTCGGTTTCCCTGTGAACCTCGGAGAGACGAGCATGGAGATCAACCATATCGTGGTGGCCACGGACCTCTCGGAAGAAGCCGCCCGCCCCTATCCGGACGTAGCGGACATCGCGCGTGCGCGGGGATCCCGGGTGACCATCCTGCACGTCGTCGAGTATGTCGAGGCGCTCCCCCACGGGGCCCCGCTGGCGCCGCCGCTCCCATCCCCCGACCTCGAGCGGCGGCTGGAAGAGGCGCGTCAGAAGCTCGAGTCGCAGAAAGTCGACTTCGGCGACGTGCCGGTCAAGTGTGACGTCATCGCGGGCGGCAACGTCGCCGAGGCGATCGCGGAGTACGCGGAGCGGAACCACGCCGACATGATCGCCATCTCGACCCATGGCCGCAGCGGCTTCCGCCACTTCGTCCTGGGCAGCGTCGCCGAGGCGCTCCTCCGCCATTCGACCGTCCCGGTCCTGGTCTTCCCGCTCCGCCGCAAGTAATACGATACGGGAGGCAAGCCCCGACGCGACGCGGCACGGTCGGCCCGCTCGGCTCATCCCCCGCCGTGCGTCCGGCCGTGCCCCGGCGTGCCGTCGTTCCCCGGCCCGCGAACCCGCCTGACCCGACCACTGCCCCATCAACGCTCACGGCACACACATGCGGACAGCTCCCGGCGGCGCCCGGCCGAGGGCGAAGGGTGCAGACGCCCGACGCGCGCCCCCTCTGGTCAGCGCTCCGGGCACCCCTCCCGGCGCCGGGTATCCGTGATCTGCGTGATCTTCCACCCCTCGTCGGTCCGCACCAGCTCGATCGAGTTCACGCCGCAGTGCCGGACCTGGCCGTCGAGGTAGAACGTGTACGGCGCCCACACCGAGGCCATGTCGCCGTCCACCTGGACCGTCACGTCGTAGATCCGCTCCAGCCAGCGCCGGTCGGACCCGGCGATCGCCCGGAGCCAGCCGTCCAGCCCCAGATAGGAGACTTCCCGCCGGCCGTCCCGCACCGTCACGCCCACCAGCCGGGCACCCTCGTGGAACTGTGCCCGGACCTTCCCGCTGTCCGCTTCGGCCATCCCGTCGAACACCCGCTGCACCGCGGCCAGCACCGCCGCCGAGTCGGGGTCCTCGGCCCGGAGCCGGATGCCTTCCCGAGCCCGGCCCAGGACGTGAGCCGGCGATGGCGGGTCGTTACGCCCGGCGGCAATCACGGCCACGCCCCCAACCCGTTGCGTTCGCGCGGGTCCCGCCGGGGCCCGGCCGCGCGCGGCCACGGCCCGGCTCCCGTCCTCGAACCCGCTGCGCGCCTGCGCGGCGGGCGGCCGGGGCGAGGCTTCCACCGCCAACCGGTCGGCCGGCGCGCACGGGACCGTCACGACCAGCGCTGCCGACAACACGAAATGAATCATCTGAGCTCCTCCCGGCTCGGGGATGGCCACGTTCCGCTGGCCGATCCCGACATGCACGCGCCCCCCAACGACAAAGACAGCACGGCCGAGGGCCGGGGTCGGCCCCGTCCGCCGAGGTGGCCTGGATCGGCCGGCACAATCTAACGTGCGCCACGCCGCCCACCAGGGCGCTCCGAGCCGCTGCCGGATCCTGTCCGCGACCCTACTCCCTCCCTCTCGAACGACCGGTCCGGACCGATGGCTCACGGCGGCCACTTCGGCCTCCTGCCGCGACGAATCCCCGTGGCCGACTTCCGTTCCCACCACCCCTCGCACCGTTCCCGATCGGCGGCCCGCTGCCTGGTGCACACGCGTCCGATCGCGAACCGGGTCCCAACCCCCGGGCTCGCGCTGCTCGGCGTGCACGGCGCCGTGGCCGAAGCCGCCAACCGCCGAGCCCGGGAGTTCGAGATCCGGCGCGCCCTCGGCGCCACCGACCGGCAGATCGCGGGACTCCTCCTCCGCGACGGCGCCATGCTCACCACCGCGGGGACCGGGATCGGCGTGCTGGCGGTCGTGTGGTTGGAGCCGGTCGCTCGGGTGTTGGGCGGGGGGACCCTGGTCGGAACGGCAGCGGCGGACCCCTGGGTCCTGGGGCTCACCGTAGCCGGGGTCATGCTCGTGGCGCTGCTGACGTGCGCGGCGACCCTGCCGCGGTCTCGATCGAGAATGTTCTGATCCCGATCCGCCCCCTACAGGCGAGCCGAGCACGCCAGTCGAAGGCGCGAGCGTGTCATCGACATCCGTCCGCCCGGACCCGCGCCCGATGAACGCCGGGCAGCCGCACCAGCGGCACCGGGCCCCAGCTATCCGGGCCCGGGGCGGGCACTCGGCCGGACGGCATCCGTCGGCCGCTCACCCGGAAACCAACTTCAGCAGAAAGAGATGATAGCCGATGAGCAGGACGTAAGCGGCGAGCATGCCGAGGAGCAGGCGCTCCACCCGGAGCCGGTGGCCGAGGATCGTCATCTGTGAGCACACGACGAGGATCACCACCGCCGCGGATGTGATCGCCACCTTCACGTTCGCGAAGAGCTGCACGTCGTCCTCGAGCAGGATCCGCATCAGCGGGTTCCACTCCTCGGCCACCCCGGCTTCCACGAGCCGGATCGTGAAGATGGCGTCCAGCACGTTCAGCACCGAGATGGCGAGGATCAGGAGGAGGACGCCCGGGCCGTAATGATCCACGCCGGCGCCCGGCCCGCGGCCCAGCGCCTTCCGGCGCCGGCCGCCGAACGCGTAACGCCAGTCGCTGCTCAGGTGGGACTGGCGCCGATCCGGATGGGTCCGCCAGTCCCACTCGGAACCCGGCGTCGGGTCCGTTGCACGCTGCAGCATGGCCACCCCTGTCGCCTGTGACGCTCCGCGAGCTTGCTCGGCGCCGCGAATAGCAAGGATTGGACCCATCCGGCCATGGACTGCGCCCGACCTCGCTATCCGTTGTGCGGCCGGACGTTCGGAACGCCGGAGCCCGCGCGCCCCCACGCCGCCGGCCCGCCGAGTGTTGCCGCCGTACGACAGCCTCCGTCGTGCAGGAACGGCAACGGGGCGCGGCCCGTGCCGCTACCGGTAGCGGGGAACGGCGGGCGGGATCTCCTTGTCGATGCCCGGTCGCTCCTCCGCGTCCGCCAGCGCCCAGAGCGCGGCGAAGATCGTCCGGGCGACCGTCTCCATCTTCGCCGGGTCCAGGTACCGCGCCTCGTCCGCCGGCAGGTGGTAACGGTCGTGCAGCCCCGTGAAGAAGCCGATGGTCAGCACGCCGCGCTCCAGGAACGGCCCGGCGTCCGTCCGCGGATAGAAGAACTCGTGGTCGGGCCGGTCGAATTCCCGGTTGAACCGCATCCCGAGGTATGACCGGTTGACCCGCTCCAGCAGCGAATCCGCCCGCTCGCTCAGCACGCCCGGGCCGATCAGGTAGACCTCGTTCGGCCCGGTCACGCCCGCGGATGCCGAGTCCGCGAACCCCGGCGCCCGGTTCGCGCCGATCATGTCGATGTTGATGTGCGCCACGATGTTCTCGAGGGGAACCGGCGACGAGTGCACGAAGTGCCTCGTCCCCCACAGCCCCCGCTCCTCCCCGCTGTCCCAGATGAAGATGATCGAGCGCTTCGGCCGCGGCGCGCGCATGAGCTGCTCCGCGATCGCCAGGTTCGCCGCGCTCCCCGTCGCGTTGTCGTCCGCCGCGTTGTAGATCCCGTCCCCGTCCACCACCTGGTCCCCGACCGCGCCGTCCAGGTGCGAGGCCACCGTGATGTACTCGTTCCGGAGCACCGGGTCGCTCCCCTCGATCATCGCCACCACGTTGTACGGCCGATGGACCGTGCGTTCGGCGAGCGGGATCCGGATCGTGACGCGGGATCCCAGCTCACGCGACGTCGCTTCCGCCGCCTGCCCGGTCCTGCCGCCGGCCCCGGTGAGCGCATCCCCCAGCAGCGCACGGGCCGCCTCCTCCCCGAGCAGCAGGGAGGTGATGGGCGCCGCCGCGTACGCGGACGGCACGACCGGGTGCATCTCCAGGCGCGCGAGGTTCATGCGCCGCAGCCGGTCCCAGCCGGCAATGGCCTCCGGTCCCGCCACGAACAGCACGCCGGCCGCGCCCCGGCGCGCAGCCTCCACGAGCGGCGAGCTCCCGTTCACGTAGACCCGCCCGATCCGCCGGATCCCGAGCTCCGGCGGCGGATCCGCGGACTCCGCGAGCACCAGCTTGCCCCGCACGTCCACGTCCCTGTACGGATCGATCCCCGCCTCCGGCACGACCCAGCCGTGCCCCACGTACACCACCGGGAGGGTGCCCGAGACCGGCCCGGCGAACGAGCCCATCACGAAGTGCTCGCCGAACCGGAACGTCCGGCCGCCGACCTCCAGATACGCGCCCGTCGTGTCGATCCGCTCCTCGCGCAGTTCGTAATGCTGGAAGTACGTCCCGCCGTCGCCCAGCGGCTTGACACCCGCCCGCTCGAGCCTCCGCGCGATGCACGCGGCCGCGCTGTCGAAGCCCGGCGATGGCGTGTTCCGCCCGAACAGCGCATCCGAGGACAGGTACTCCACATCCCGCGCGAGCTGCGCGGCGGTGATCCCGTCCGCCGCCGCCCGGACCTCCGGCGGGAGCCGGGGCTGCTGCGCCTCTGCGGCGGCCGGGACGAGGAACAGGAGCGTGAGAATGACCCTGCGGCCGTGCATGGCAATACCCGGGTTCGAAGGGGACATGTGCGCGCCCCGAATTTGCCCCCGCCCCGCGGGCGCACGCAACGCCGGACGCCGGCCGGAACACCGCGCCGCGGCGACTCGCCGCGCCCCCGGTCCCGCCACCCACCGACGCCGGCTCCCGGTCGGCGCAACCAAGGACACTTTCCGCCCATCCAATCCGTAGAGCCCACAGGCCCGGCGTGCCCCGGCATGCCCCACGGCCGGCCGCCGAACCGTGTCAACGGACCCGGAGCAGGACAGACGAGATGCGCAACGTGAAGCTGGCGTTTCGGACTCTGTTCAAATCTCCCTTCGTGACCTCCATCGCGATCCTCTCCCTGGCCCTCGGGATCGGCGCGAACGCCGCCATCTACTCCCTCTTCGACCAGATCCTGCGCCGGCCGTTGCCCGTGCACGAGCCCCACCGGCTCGTGAACCTGTCCGCGCCCGGACCGAAGCCGGGCTCCACGTCCTGCAACCAGGCCGGGAGCTGCGACGACGTGTTCAGCTACCCGATGTTCCGGGACCTGGAGGCCGCGGAGACCGCCCTGAGCGGGATCGCGGCCCACCGGCTGTTCGGCGCGAACGTCGCCTACGAGAACCAGACGCTGAACGGCCAGGGGATGATGGTGTCCGGCTCGTACTTCCCCCTGCTCGGGATCCAGCCGGCCCGCGGGCGGCTCCTCGGCCCCGCCGATGACGAGACGATCGGCGGGCACTACGTGGCCGTGCTCAGCTACTCGTACTGGGAGACCCGGCTCGGCGCGGACCCGAACGCGGTCGGCCGGACCATCATGATCAACGGCCGCCCGTTCACCATTGTCGGCATCGCGCCGCGCGGCTTCGAGGGCACGACCCTCGGCTCGCGCCCGCTCGTCTTCGTCCCCATATCCATGCGCGGGGTGCTGCACCCCACGTTCGACGGGTTCGAGGACCGCCGCAATTACTGGATCTACCTCTTCGGCCGGCTGAAGCCGGGCGCCACCCCGGAACAGGCGGCCGCGTCGCTGAACGCGGTCTATCGGTCGATCATCAACGACGTCGAAGCGCCGCTCCAGACCGGGATGAGCGACCAGACGCTCGCCCAGTTCCGGGCCAAGAAGATCGTCGTCCAGGACGGGCGCCGCGGCCAGAGCGACTGGCACCGCGAAGCCCGCGTCCCGCTCCTGATGCTGCTCGCGACGACGGGCATCGTCCTCCTCATCGCCTGCGCGAACACCGCGAACCTGCTCCTCGCCCGCGGCGCGAACCGCAGCCTCGAGATGGCCGTCCGCCTCTCGATCGGCGCCGGCCGCCGGCACGTGATCGGCCAGCTCCTCCTCGAGTCCGTCGTGCTCGCCCTGCTCGGCGGGGTCGTGAGCCTGCTCGTGGCCCGGTGGACGTTGGCCGCCGTCGCCGCGATCATGCCGCCGGAAGCCGCGATCGCACTCCAGATCGAGCTGAACGTGCCCGTGCTGCTCTTCACCGGCGGGCTCTCGGTCCTGACCGGGCTGCTCTTCGGCCTCTTCCCCGCCCTGCACAGCACGCGGCCGAACCTCGTGTCCACCCTCCGGGGAGCGGCCGGCAACCTCACGGGCACACGCTCCGCCGCGCGCTTCCGTTCCGCGCTCGTGACCGCGCAGATCGCCCTCTCCATGGCGCTCCTCGTCACGGCAGGGCTCTTCATCCGGAGCCTCGACAACATCAGCCGCGTGGACCTGGGGATGCGCGTGGAGAACGTCGTGACCTTCACGGTCTCGCCCGGGCTGAACGGCTACGACGCCGACCGCTCCAAGCTCTTCTTCGCGCGCCTCGAGGAAGAGCTCGCCGCCCTGCCGGGCGTGGTCTCCGTCACCACCGCCATGGTGCCCGTGCTGGCCGGCAACAACTGGGGCACCGACGTGTCCGTCGAGGGCTTCGAGCGCGGGCCGGACACGGACGTGCACTCGAACTACAACGTCGTGGGCGCGGGCTTCTTCTCCACCCTCGGCGTGCAGCTCCTCGCGGGCCGGGAATTCACCCTCGCGGACAACGCCGGCACCGCGAACGTGGCCATCGTGAACGAGGCGTTCGCCGAGAAGTTCGGGCTCGGCCGGGACGCGGTCGGCAAGCGGATGGCGTACTCGGGTGAAACCGAGCTCGACATCGAGATCGTGGGGCTGGTCCGGAACGCGAAGTACTCGGAGGTCAAGAACGAGGTCCCGCCCGTCTTCTACGTGCCGTGGCGGCAGTACCCGTACATCAGCAGCATGTCGTTCTACGTGCACTCCACGGTCGACGCGGCGCAGATCATGCGCGCCATCCCGCAGGTCGTATCGCGGCTCGACCCGAACCTCCCCGTCCAGGCGCTGTACACCATGAACCAGGTGGTGCAGTACAACGTGTTCGTGGACCGCATCATCGGCATGCTGTCCTCCACGTTCGCGGGGCTCGCCACGCTCCTCGCCGCGATCGGACTCTACGGCGTGCTCGCGTACACCGTGGCGCTGCGGACCCGGGAGATCGGCGTGCGCATGGCGCTCGGCGCGAACCCGGGCGATGTCCGGCGGCTCGTCTTCCGACAGGTCGCCATCATGCTCGGGATCGGCGGCGCCATAGGCCTCCTCGGCGCCTGGGGGCTCGGACGCGCCGCACAGTCGCTCCTGTTCGAGCTCCGGGGCGTGGACCCGCTCACCACGACCGCCGCGGCCGTCACGCTCACCCTCTTCGCCTTCGCCGCCGGCTTCGTCCCGGCCCACCGCGCGGCCCGCGTCGACCCGGTCAGGGCGCTCCGCTACGAATGAGCCACGCGGCCCTGGCCCGTCGCGGACTTGCGCTCTCCGGCGCTCGCGTGGCACAATGAGCCCGCCGGATCCCGGCCCCGGGGGTTCTCCCGGGGCCGGCGCCGCGCGTTCGCCGCGCCCGGTAGGCCGAACGGTGCGCGAACGGTCGCGGCGCGGCAGGCCCGCGGCCGCATCATGCGGCTCGATCCCTGCCGCTCCTGGCACCGACCCTTGCCCGGACCAGGGAAGTCAATGCCGCCGGATCCGACCGCACCCTGAACACGGACGAACCCGCGGAGGCATGACGCCCATTCGCCAGACGACGCCGATCTCACGCTCGTTGGGGAGGCGGGGAACCGCGCCCCGCCCCGGCGCGCCCAGAGGCGCCACCTCGTCTCCGTCCGAACAGATCCGTCCACCCGCCCGGTCCCGCCCATGAGCTCCCCGGCGCCGGTGAAAGCACCGCACGGCGAAGCCGGCTTCGGCGCCGGCACCGGGACCGCCGCCCGGATCGGGCTGGTCCTGGGACCGCTCCTGTGCATCGCGATCCTCGCCGCGCCCCCGCCCGACGGCCTCTCGCCCAACGCATGGCACACCGCCGCCGTCGGCGCGCTCATGGCCATCTGGTGGATCACCGAGGCGCTCCCGATCCCGGCCACGGCGCTCCTGCCGCTGGTCCTCCTCCCGGCGCTCGGCATCGCGAACATCAACGCGGCGGCCGCCCCCTACGCGAACCCGGTCATCTTCCTGTTCCTGGGCGGGTTCCTCATCGCGGCCGCACTCCAGCGCTGCGGGCTCCACCGCCGCATGGCGCTCCACATCATCGGGTTCGTCGGCACCGCGCCGCGCCGGCTCGTGGGCGGGTTCATGCTCGCCACCGCGTTCATCAGCATGTGGGTCAGCAACACGGCCACCGTCGTGATGCTCCTCCCCATGGCCGCATCCGTGCTCGAGCTCGCCGAGCAGAGCGGCCGCGAGCGGGACCCGAACCTCGGAATCGCGCTGATGCTCGGGCTCGCGTACGGCGCGAGCATCGGCGGAATCGGCACCCTGATCGGAACGCCGCCGAACGCGCTCCTGGCGGGCTTCATGGATGAGGCCTATCAGGTCCGGATCGGGTTCGGCCAGTGGATGCTGATCGGCGTGCCCCTCGTCGCCATCGCCCTCCCGATCACATGGCTGCTCCTCGTCCGGGTCCTCTACCCCATCTCCGGAGGCTCGGAGGCCGAAGGCCGCGAGATGGTCCGCAGCGAGCTGGAGAAGCTCGGCCCGCCATCCCGCGAGGAGTACATGGTCGGTGGGATCACCGCGTTGACCGCGGCGGCGTGGATCTTCAGCCCGCTCCTGGATGACATCATCCCGGGCATCTCGGATGCCGGGATCGCCATCGCCGGCGCGGCGCTGCTCTTCACGATCCCGGCCGGCTGGCGCGGCGAACGGAAGGTCCTGCTGAACTGGAGCGATGCTCAGCGGCTGCCCTGGGGCGTGCTGGTCCTCTTCGGCGGAGGGCTCTCTCTCGCCAGCGCGATCGAGAGTACCGGCCTCGCCCGCTGGATCGGCGAGGCATTGAGCGGCGCGAGCGCCTGGCCCACGATCGTCCTCATCGGCACCGTGACCGCAGTCGTCGTCTTCCTGACCGAGATCACCAGCAACACCGCCACGGCCGCCGCGTTCCTCCCCGTGGCCGCTTCCCTCGCCATCGGGGTCGGACACCACCCGCTGGTCCTCACCGTCCCCGTGGCCATCGCCGCGAGCTGCGCCTTCATGATGCCCGTGGCGACGCCGCCCAACGCCATCGTATACGGCACCGGACGGCTTTCCATCTCCCAGATGGTCCGCGCGGGGTTCTTCCTCAACCTGGTCCTGATCGCCCTGATCACGGTCCTCGCGGTCACCCTCGTGCCGCGGGTGTTGGGTAGCTGATCACGCGCCCACGGCTCCGTCCTGCACCCGGCGACGCCGGGGAGCTCGACCATCGGCGTCCCTTACTCCCACCACCCCATCAGTGCGCCGAAGATGCTCCCCGTCATGAAGAGCCCGATCGCGAGGAAAATCCAGACGAGCCCGGCGAGACGGCGCTCCAGCGTGCACCGGCTCGGCTTGCGCGGATCGTAACGGACCGAGACCGGCGAGCCCGGACGGTACCGGACCACGGTCCGGCCCGCGGCCCTCACGTCCGTGTTCAACCACCCCCCGAACTTCACCCGGGTGCCCGTGTAGCGGCGGCCGTCCACGTGGTACTCGTAGCGAACCCACGCCGAACCGTAGACGCGGGGCAGCCGGTGCTCGTCATATCGGATCCTGGCGTCCAGGACCCGTCCGGTCGTGGACGGCCAATTCCGGCTCCGATGCGCGAGCCAGACCTGCCACAGCAGGTAGACGGGCGGCGCCCCGAACGCCACGAGCCCGATCAGCGGCGGCAGGATCCGCTCCACTGCGGACACGAGTCACCTCGCTGCCTCGAGTTCCAGCTCCACCACCTCCCACGCCTCCATCAGCCGATCGATCTTGGACTGGAGCCGCGCCCGCTCGCCCTCCAGCGCCGCGATCTCCTCCCGCGGCGTCTCCTGATAGTAGCCGGGCCGACAGAACAGCGCGTCGATCTCCGCGATCCTCGCCTCGACCGCCTCCAGCTCCGCCGTGATCTCGTCGCGCCGCGCTTCGAGGCGCGCCCGGGAGACCGTGCCACGGCCGCCGTCGCCGCCCCGCCCGGCCCGCGGGCCGCCCC
>CALCID010000057.1 GCA_937907535.1 uncultured bacterium
TTGCCCGGCGGGTGCGGGATGCCCAGGATGTGCGCCGTGGCGATGTACTCGCTCGCGTCCCAGAACTGCGTGGTGCGGGCGAGCGTCACGCTGTACAGCGCCAGGACCGCCAGCGTCGCGAAACCGGCCGCGAGGTAGGGCGGCCGGTAATCCGTCTCCGGAAGCGCCGAAGTGGAGTGCGGCGCGCGGGTCGCGTCGATCGTCTGCTTCATCTCCACGCCAGTTGGTCGGCCGGAACGCGGCCTCTCGCCCGGTGCGGGCGGGGCGGCGAGTCGGCCGAATTACCATAAACTCAAAAGCTAACGTCTTGTGGGAGCGGGTCTCAAGAGGTTGGCGCGGGCCCGCGACTTGCCCTCTTCTGGCCTTTCGGAACGGGTAGGACCGAGCCGAGGAGACGTCATGGCGGGGATCGACAAGAGGGAGGCCGCGTACACCCAGGCCCGGAGCGAGCTCCTGCACGAGATGCTGAGCGCGGGGCTCTTCGACCGGGACGAGCACGAGCGGGGCGAGCAGGTCGCGCAGATCGTGAGGCAGCTCGGCGAGAAGTATCCGGAGCTGGACGAGCCCATGCTGCGCCGGCTCGTGGGCGAGGGGATGCAGCGGACGTACGGGGACGCGGTGTTCAACGAGCGGAGCGGCACGGTGGAGTGAGGGCCGGTCCCGTGCGTCGAGGCGCTCCGTAGCGCGCTCCGCTCCGAACGGCCGGGCGTCGGGCGGCCTGCACCCGCCGGCCGTGCGATCGTCGGGGACGCGCCCGTGTCCGGCGGCGGGCAGGCGCCGGGTACGCGGACAGGATCGCTTGCACGTAACGGGGCGAGGCCGGGATGACGAGGTGCGGCCCCGCACACCCGGATCCTGCGATCCGGCGCTCCGATTCGAAGCACGGGCGCCGGAGCTTTACGGTGTGTTGCGGTAGGGCGTGCCGGGGCCCCGGCGTGAAGGGGAGCGGTGGGGGAGGGGCGGGGCCCGTCGGACCGCATGGCCGCCGGGACCGGGGCGGTGCGCGGCCCGGTATCGCTCGCCATGGCCGCGATGCCGTCATACGGATCGCCGCGGGGCGGATCGGTTCGGCCGCGCGAGCCGGGGCGCCGTGGTCGGGCGGGCGTTCGGCGGCGCTGCCGGGTGCCGCGAACACTCCTGGCCGGGCGCCGGGATCTGGGCGTAGCGCTGCGCGCCCAGGAACGGCCCCACGTTCCATCAGCATTCATCGGCGTGCAGGACGCGGCCCCGCGAAACGACGTGCCCCGCTCGCCGGGAGCGCCGTGGCGGCGTCCGGCGGACGGGGCCGTAGTGCGTGGGGCGGGGGCGCGTTCGCATGGCGGCTCGTCCGGCCGGACAGCCTCGCAGCGACGACGGTTCAGCGCCGCCCGCGGCCGCACCTCCCGCCCCATCGTGCCAGGTCGGTTCGCGGCAACCGGATCAGAACAGGCCGATCCGCACGCCGACCATGGCGAAGACGTCGTTCTGGAGCTTGTTGTCCCGGTTCTCGCCCTCGGCCTTGAAGCGGCTGATGTAGTCGCTGACCTCCGCCGTGATCGCGAGGGCTCCGAAGCCGATTTCGAAGCCGGCGCCCAGGTGGACGGCGAAGTCCGTGCGGTCGGCCGGGAACGCGTCACGGATGGGGCCGCTCAGCGACTCGCGGTCGAACTCGTACCGCTTGATGCCTGCGCCGCCGAGCAGGTACGGCTGCAGGAAGAGGAGCCGCGGGATCGGGCGCAGGACCAGATCGCCGGTCAGGGCGAGCATCGTGGTGCCGGACTTGTCCGACCGATCGACCCCATCCTCGGTGATGGTCGTCCCGGTGATGTAGTCGAAGTTGCCGCGCAGCCCCACGGGCGCACCGGCCCGGGCGAGCTCGATCGCGAGGCCGATGGCGAAGTCGCCCTCCATCTTGGCGCGGATCTCTTCTGCGCCGTCGCGGATCGTCGCCAGGTCGTTCCCGGGGATGTATACGCCGGCCTTCGGCATGATCTGCAGGCCACCCTGGCCGGCCGCGCCGGCCGGGAGGGCGATGGCCATGGCCATGCCAAGGACGAGCGCGGATTTCGAGAATCGCATCTTCTCCTCCGTGATCGTGGACTTCGTCGTGCCGCGAACCCGTGGTTGCGGTTCGGTGAATCGAAGAACACCCGGATCGGACCGCCGCTGCCGCTACGCGGGCGGCTCCTGGCCGGCCCGGGCTACGGGACCCGCCGGCGCCCGTTGCGGGACCGGCGCGCCGTGCCTCCCCTGCGAGCCGTAGCGGTCCTGGTCACGCAAGGTGCGGGCCGCGCCGCGGTCCGTGGGTGTTCATCGGGCGTCGGAAGGATCGGGGCAAGCCGCGTGCCGTTCGTGGCCGCCGCCCGCCCCGACCCCGCCCGAATGCGGGCGCTTTCACGCCCGACGCTCCGCGAGCAGGCTCCCGCACGGCCGGACCTCCGCATGCCAACCGCTTGGGAGCCAGAAGGTTGCGCTGTACTCGGCGACGATGGCCGGGCCGCATACCCGGTGTCCGGCCAGCAGCGCGGCGCGGTCGATCCGCGGCACGCGCAGCTTTTCGCCCCGGAAGACCACGTCCCCTACCGTGGACACCGGAGGTGTGTCATCCGTCGCCGGGGCGAGCCGCCTCACCGGCCGGGCGGCGCCCGGCGCCGTCGCCTCGACCCGCAGCGTGACCGCCTCGACCACCGCGTCCCGGTGGGCAAAGCCGAACCGGGCCTCGTGGGCGGCGTGGAACGCCTGGGTCCAGTTCTCCGCCGGCACCCGGAGCTCGTAGCTCTGGCGGCGATACCTTGCGTTCACGGTGCGGCGCAGCGAGGTCCGGTCGGGCGGGAAGCCCTCCTCCGCCATGGCGGCGACGGCCTCTTCTTCCAGCTCCCGGAACACCCCTTCCAGCCGCTCGGGCGAGGCCTCGTCCCCGGCCAGGAGCACGGTGCGGGAGACGTCCTTCCGGACCGGCGCGACCAGCATTCCGAACGCGGAGAGCACGCCAGGGTCGGGCGGGACCAGGATCCGCGGGATCCCGAGCCGCTCGGCCAACTCCACGGCGTGGAGCCCGGCCGCACCGCCGAAGGGGACGAGGGTGAAATCCGCGGGGTCGTAGCCGCGCTCCACGCTGATCACGCGCAGCGCGCCTTCCATGGCCGTGTCCGCCACGGCCAGCACGCCCTCGGCCGCGGCGTCCGGCGAGCTGCCGAGCTCGGCGGCCAGCTCCGCCAGCGGGCCGGCCACCCGGTCCCGGTCGAGCCGCCGGGCCCCGCCGAGGAACGCGTCCGCCGGGAGCCGCCCGAGCCAGACGTGCGCGTCCGTCACTGTGACGCGCGTGCCGCCGAGGCCGTAACAGATCGGCCCGGGCACGGCGCCCGCGCTCTCGGGGCCGACCCGGAGCGCGCCGCCCGCGTCCAGGCGAGCGATCGAGCCGCCGCCCGCGCCGACCGTGTGGATGTCGATGACCGGCACGGCGACCGGCAGGCCGGCGATCGTGAACTCCCGGGTGTGGAGCGGACGTCCGGGGCAGAGCGAGACGTCCGTGGAGGTGCCGCCCATGTCGAAGGTGATGATCTGCTCGAACCCGGCGGCGCGGGCGACTTCCAGCGCGCCCACCACGCCGCCCGCCGGCCCGGAGAGCACCGTGTGCACCGCCTCTCGCCGCGCCCGCGAGATCGGCACCGCGCCGCCGCCCGAGCCCATGATCCGCACTCGCCGGGCGCCGGACTCCCCCTCGATCCGCCCCAGGTAGCCGGCCATGAGGGGGGAGACGTACGCGTTCACGACGGTGGTGGCCGTGCGCTCGTACTCGCGGTACTCCGGGAGGAGCGCCGAGGAGGCCGAGACCGGGACGCCGAGGCCGGAGAGCGCCTCCGCGACCCGCCGCTCGTGCTCCGGGTTCGCGTAGCTGTGCAGCAGGCAGATCGCCACCGCGGCCACGCCCCGCAGCCGGTCCGGCAGCGCGGCCAGCTCCGCCTCGTCCAGCGGCTCCAGCTCCTCGCCTCGCGGGCCGAGCCGACCGGCCACGCCGTGCCGGTCCTCCCGCGCCACCAGCGGCGGCGGCCGTCGCCCGGCCAGCGCGTAGAGCTGCGGCCGCGTCTGCCGCCCGATCTCCAGGATGTCCTCGAAGTGCCGGTTCGTGACGAGCCCGACCCGCGCGCCCCGCCGCTCCAGCAGCGCGTTCGTGGCCACCGTGGAGCCGTGGATCAGCACGAACTCGCCGCGCGCCGGCGCCCGTCCAGGTGCGCCGTTGGAGGGTGCCGCACCGGGTGCCGGACCGGAGCCGGGGGAGGGGGACGAGGCGACGTCGCCCGAAGCGAGCTCCGGGGCCGATGGACCCTCCTCCAGCGCCGCCCGGATCCCCGCGAGCACCGCGACCGCCGGGTCCTCCGGCGTGGACGGGACCTTGAGCACGCGCAGCTCGCCGCCCCGCAGCACGACCACGTCCGTGAACGTCCCGCCCGTATCGACCGCTACGATTGACAGCCCGGCAGGTGGCTCCGACATTGTTGCCCCATGCTGAAACCCGGAATCGACGAATTCATGCGGCTCGCCGCCGCCGGCGACCTCGTGCCGGTCTGGCGCGAGTTCCTCTTCGACACGGACACTGCGGTCACCGCGTACGCGAAGCTCTCGGACGCCGCCGGAGAGACCGGCGGCCGGTTCGGGTTCCTGCTCGAATCCGTGCTCGGCGGCGAACGCTGGGGCCGGTACACCTTCCTCGGCACCGCGCCCCGGGAAGCGTGGCGGCTCGAGCAGGGCGGCCGGATCTCCCGCTGGACGCCGGACACGGGGTGGAGCGAACCCGTCGTTTCCGAGGACCCGCTCGCGGACTTCGAGCACTTGCTGAAGAGCCGCCGCGTGGCCGCGGTGCCCGGCCTGCCGAGGTTCTTCGGCGGGGCCGTGGGCTATTTCGGATACGACGTCGTCCGCTACATCGAACGCCTGCCCCACGCGCCGCCGGACGACCGCGGCTTCCCCGAAGCGCTCTTCATGCTCACGGACGTGGTCCTCGCCATCGACAACGTCTTCGGCCGCGCGTACGCCATCACCACGGTGGACACGGCGGGCGGGCTGGACGAGGCCACGCTCCGGAGCCGGTACCGGGAGGCCGGGGAGCGGCTGGACGCGCTCGTGGCGACGCTCGCGACCCGGCCCGCGCCGCGTCCGCTCACGCTCCGGCCGCCGGACGCCGACCCCCCGTTCGAGAGCAGCTACACACGGGAGACGTTCGAGGCCCACGTGCGCCGGATCAAGGAGTATATCGCCGCGGGCGACGCTTTCCAGGTCGTGCTCAGCCAGCGGCTCGCGGTCCCGCTCGAGGTGCCGCCGTTCGACCTGTACCGGGCGCTCCGCTCGCTGAACCCATCCCCGTACCTCTACTACCTCGAGCTGGACGGCATCACGCTCGTGGGCTCATCGCCGGAAGTGCTGGTGCGGGTAGAGGACGGCCGGCTCACGGTCCGGCCGATCGCCGGGACGCGGCCCCGCGGCCGCTCGCCCGAGGAGGATGACGCCCTCGCCCGGGAGCTCCTCGCCGATGAGAAGGAGCGGGCCGAACACCTCATGCTCGTGGACCTCGGCCGCAACGACGTGGGCCGGGTGGCGAAGTACGGAACCGTCCGCGTCCCCGACTACATGGTGGTGGAACGGTACAGCCACGTGCTGCACCTGGTGAGCCAGGTCGAGGGCGAGCTGCGGGACGGACTCTCCGCAGTCGACGCCTTCCGCGCCTGCTTCCCGGCGGGCACCGTGAGCGGCGCGCCCAAGGTCAGGGCCATGGAGATCATCGACGAGCTCGAGCCGGTCCGGCGCGGGCCGTACGCGGGCGCCGTCGGGTACTTCGCCTACGGCGGGCAGACCATGGACACCGCCATCGCGATCCGCACGCTCATCGCGTCCGGGGACCGGGCCTGGGTCCAGGCGGGCGCCGGGGTCGTCGCCGACTCCGTGCCCGAAAAGGAGTACGCGGAGACGCTGGCGAAGGCCAGAGCGTTGCTCCGCGTACTCTACATGGTGGGCGAGCCCGGGGCCTGAGCCGGGATGGAAGCCCGGCCCGCCCCCGCCCCGGTCACTCGGATTCTTCCGTCTCTTCCGCCCGGCACTCCTCCAGGCACTCGAACAGCCGCTCGAAGTGCTCCGGCTCGTGCGCGGCGGTCGCGCAGAGTCGGAGCCGCGCCTGGCCGGGCGAGACGGCCGGGTACGTCACCGCGGACACGAAGATCCCGCGGTCGAGCATCTGTCGCGCCCAGCGGTAGGCCCGCCACTCGTCGCCCAGCAGGAGCGGCACGATCGCCGTGGTGGACGCGCCGGTGTCGAAGCCCAGCCGCGTGAGCCCGTCCTTCAGCACCTGCGCGTTCCGGTGCAGCCGCTGCACGTGCTCCGGCTCGTCCTGGATGATCCGCAGCGCTTCGAGCACCGCCGCGGTGTTCGCCGGCGTCATGGCCGCGGAGAAGATGTACGGCGCGGAGCCGTGCTGGATGTAGATCTTCAGCGCCCGGGACCCGGCCACGAACCCGCCCGACGCGGGGATCGCCTTGGAGAGCGAGCCGGTCAGGATGTCGATCGCCTTCGGGTCGATCCCCTGCTCCTCGCAGATCCCGCGGCCCGTGGCGCCGACCGCGCCGATCGAGTGCGCCTCGTCCACGAGCAGGAACGCGCCGTACTTCTCCTTCAGCTCGATGATCTCCTTGAGCGGCGCCTGGTCCCCGTCCATGCTGAAGACCGAGTCCACGGCCACCAGGATCCGTTTCGCGCCGCGGTTCCGCGCCTGACGCAGCCGCCGCTCCAGCGCTTCCATGTCGTTGTGCTTGAAGCGCCTGACCTCGCAGCCGGCCATGCGCACGCCGTCGTGGATGCTCTGGTGCGCGTACTGGTCGAGGATCGCCACGTCATCCGGGCCGAAGAGCGAGGTGATCGCGGCGACGTTCGCGTCGTACCCGGACGCGAAGGTGGCGGCGGCCTCCTGCCCCAGGAACGTGGCCAGCTCGTGCTCGAGTTCCAGGTGCAGCTCCAGGGTGCCGGTCAGGAGGCGCACGCCGCCGGTGGACGTGCCGTACCGCTCCACGGCCTCGGTCACCGCCTTCGCGAGCCGGGGGTGCCCGATCAGCCCGAGGTAGCTGTACGTGGAGAAGAGGATCAGGTCACGCCCGAGCACGCGCGTTTCCGGGCCCGACCGCTTGCTCAGCGGGAGCTGGAACGTGTAGAGCGACTGTGGCAGCCCGAGGCAGAACTGGTCGAACCAGCGCCGGACTGCGGGAATGTCCAGCAACGAGCCGGGCTCCACGATCGCGTCCGTCTCGCGACCCGCGAAGAAGCCGAGAAACGGATCGCGCGTGTAGTGGTCGAGCGCGTCAGTCTCCCGGGTGGAAGGCGACCTTGATGGAGCGGTGGCCGTTCTTGTCGAGGGCCGCGGAGAGTCCGGCACGATAGTCCTCCAGATCGAAAATGTGCGTCACCATTTCGAGCTCCGCGAAGCCGTCGCGGCGCATGAGTTCGAGGGAAATCTCGTATATGTCGCGGCGCTCCTCGGCGAACGGAGCGAGGCCGTACGCGAAGACGCCGGCCAGCGTGAGCTGGCGGTACCAGATTCGGGTCCAATCCGCGCCGAGGCGGGCCGCGGCGCCGACCATGACGACCCGGCCGCCCTCCCGGGTGAGGGCCAGGGCATCCCGGACCGATGAGGTGCTGCCGACGGTGTCGTAAACCAGCGAGGGCCCGCCCTCCACGAACCTCGGCGCGAGCGTGGGTTTGTACGCGCGCGCGCCGGGCAGCGACTCGGCCCACCGGTACAGCTCCTCACGGCGGCCGAAGATGAGATTCGCGCCCGCGCGCTCCGCCAGCTCGCGCTGGAACGGGTAGCGGCCGAGCACCGCGATGGTCCCGGTCCAGCCGGTGAGCCGGAGCGCGCGCACGGTGAGCGCCCCGATCGTACCGGCGCCGATGACGAGCACGATGTCGTCTTCGGCCGGCGGGTGCAACAGCACCGGGCGGAGCGCGGACACGAACGGGTCGGCGAGCACGGCGACCTCGTCCGGCAGCCCGTCCGCCCGGTGGAGCTGGCTGCGGTGCGCCACGAAGTATCGGGACCAGCCGCCGCCGACGGTCGGGCAGAACCCGATCATGGGCCCGGTCCCGAGCGGGCCGTCGGTGGTGCGGCGGCAGAGCCCGTACTCGCCCCGGGCGCAGGCGTCGCACACCGGGTCGAGGCCGCGGGTCACACAGCCGAGCATCGGATTGACGACGACGCGGTCGCCCACGCTCCAGCCCTCGACCGCGGCGCCGACCTCGGCGATCCGGCCCACGTTCTCGTGGCCGAAGGTGAACGGGTAAGCGGCGAACGGCTCGAGCGTGAAGGAGTCGTGCGCCGTGACCACGGCCAGATCGCTGCCGCAGATTCCGCTCAGCGTCGTTTCGACGCGCACCCAATCCGGGCCGGGGAGCGGCGGGACGTCCACGTCCTCCAGGACGATGCAGCCGAGCGGTCCCAGCCCGAAGGTCGGGCGCTTGCGCGACGCCCATCGGGTCAGGAGATAGCGAGCCGGGCGGTAATGGAACCGGATCGCGAGCAACGACTCCTCCGTAACGGCGGTAACGACGTCGACGCACCGCCGTTGTGCCCGGGCGCGGCGGCGCGACTCAGGGAGCGGATCTCGGTGGCTAAGGAAGCTACGACGAACATCGATTCGGGACAAGAATCTCGGGTCAACTTGTGCATACCTGTGGACCGACCTACCTTAGCGGCGTAACCATTCCTGCGGAACATGGAAACGGCTCGAACGAACCCGAAGGTGGCTGGAGGGTCGCTCCCGATGCTCGACCGGAGGGGCTTCCTACGGAACACGGCGGGAGGCGCGGCGGCGCTCGCCGCTGCCACGCTGATCTCGCCCGGGTGCGCTGCGGAGTACCCGCAAGCGGAGATGGACGGCGTCGCGCTGCAGACGCTGACGCCGAAGCAGTACGCGGTGGTGCGGGCGGCTGCGGAGGCGCTGCTGGTGGACGTGCCGGTGAGCCCGGCCGAGGTGGCGGCGTCGGTGGACCGGGAGCTGGCGCTGGTGGGCGACCCGATCGAGGGGGACATGAAGGCGGTGCTCGGGCTGATCGAGCACCTGACGATCCTGGGCGGGCGGCTCCGGCGGTTCACGGCGCTCTCGCCGGAAGCGCGGCTGCGGTACCTGGGCACGTGGCGGGAGAGCCGGTTCAAGCTGAGGCGGGCGGCGTTCATGGCGCTGCGGGCGGTGGTCTACTACACGGCGTACACCCACGACTCCACGCGGCCGCTGACCGGGTTCGAAGGCCCGTGGCCAGAGCGGTATCGGATCCCGGTGTACCCGGTCGATTTCGGCGAGGTCGTATGATCGTCGAGGGTTATCGGTACAGCGGCACGCTGAGGGACAAAGCGGACGTGGTGGTGGTGGGCACCGGCGCCGGGGGCGGCACGCTGGCGGCGTACCTCTCGGACCGCGGCTGGGACGTGGTCATGGTGGAGAAGGGCGGGTTCTACCGGGCGGAGGACTTCACGCAGCGGGAAGAGCACGCCATGGGGCTGTTCAACGGCCGCCGCGGGCTGGACTCGACGGTGGACAACGCGGTCATGCTCACCTACGCCGAGGCCGTGGGCGGGTGCACGGTCCACTACTGGGGGGACTCGTTCCGCACGCCGGAGGACCGGCTCGAAAAGTGGCGGACCGAGTTCGGGCTGGACTGGATGACGCCCGAGGAGCTGGACCCGCACTGGACCGCGATCGAGGAAGAGCTGGGGATCCACATCACCGAGGAGCGGCTCTTCAACGAGAACAACCGGCTCGTTCGGCAGGGCTGCGAGGCGCTGGGCATTGAGGGGAGCGCGGTCCCCACGGCGCGGGTGGACTGCATCGGCTGCGGGTGGACGCAGTTCGGGTGCGCGTACAACCGCAAGTCCTCCCAGTTGATCACCACAATCCCGCGGGTCTCGCGGCAGGGCGGCCGGATCTACAGCGATGCGCGGGTCGAGCGGATCCTGATCGAGAACGGGCGGGCCGTCGGGGTCGAGGGCTCGCTGATCGACCGGGAGACGCAGCGGCCGCGGGGCCGGTTCCGCGTGGACGCGGAGCACGTGGTGCTGGCCGGCGGCGCGATCGGCACTGCGGAGCTGCTCCTGCGCAACGTCCCCGAGCCGATCGTTGGGCAGCGCTTCTACGTGAATCCCCACTTCTTCGTGTTCGCCGATTTCGGCCGCGAGATCGACAACGTGACCGGGATCCCGTGCGCGTACTCGGTGCACGGGTTCCGGAAGGTGAGGTGGGGGCCGAACGGCCAGTACCTGGGCGGGGGCTACACGATGTTGTGCAGCCATCAGTCGCCGGGGCTCACGGCGGCGATCCTCCCGGAGGCGGGCGCGGCGCACGCGGAACGGATGCGCAAGTACCGGCGGCTCGGCTCGCTCATGTCGGTGATCGACGAGGAGCACCCGGGCCGGGTGTACCTGGACGGCGACGTGCGCAGGACGTCCTTCACGCTGCGCGGCGTGGACGTGCTCAAGGCCGTGGACTACATGAAGAACGCCGCGCGGATCTTCCTGGCCGCGGGCGCCCAGGAGGTCTGGATCCCGGACATCTACGGGACGGTGGTCCGGTCGGAAGCCGAGATCGAGGACCGGATCCGGGCCCGGTCGGTCGCGCCGAACGCCCAGCTCTGCGCGGGGAGCCATTTCGTGGGCACGGCCCCGCTCGGCGCGGACCCGGACAACTCCTTCGCCGGGCCGACGGGCGAGTCCCACCGGATCCGCGGGCTGTACGTGGCGGACGGGGCCGCGGTGCCGACGTCGGTGTCGGTGGACCCGTCGCTGACGATCATGGGCGTGGCCCGCTGGATCGCCGCAGGGATGCACGAGCGTTCGGGGCGTGCGGGCGCTTAGCGTGCCCCGAGGGAACTCGTTCCCACCCATTGGTTTAGACGGGATGCCCTTCGTCCGGTAGCAGTTTCATCCGCAGGGTTTCCCGATGAAAAGTCGTATTTCAGCGATGGCGCTGGTTCTCCTCGTGCACGCGTGCGCGTCCCCGGCGGGCACGCCGAAGGATGGCGCCCGGGTGCGGACGGCGGCGCAGGTGCCGCAGTCGCAGGTGGATCGGCCGCCATCGGAGCCCGGGCCGGAGCTCCTGCGCGCATCCCAGGAGGGCGGAGCGGGCGCGCTCGGCGTCGGCGGGTGCTACCGCCGCGTGGCGGAGGCCGGGCCGGTCCGGGGCGGGCCCCGGCTGCCGGGCTACCCCGTCGCGGAAGTGGAGCCGGGCGCGTGCTCCTCGCGGTTGCTCGGACGTCCGGCAATGGGCGCCGCAGGCACATCGTCGCGGGTGGCGGGAGCCGCGGGCGTTCCAGGCCTCGGAGGTGCGCTGGGTGCGACGTCGCACGGCGACCCTCCGGCGTGGAGCCTCCCTCCGGTGCCGGAGTACAGCGCCGGGGAGCTGGCCGCCATTGCGGCGAACGTCCTGGCGGAGGTGAACCGGGCGAGGCGTGCGGTTGGCGCGCCGCCGCTGCGCATGGACCCGCGGCTCATGCGGGCCGCGGCGCGCTACAGCCGGGAGCTGGCGGCGCGGCAGGAGATCGAGCACCTTTCGGATACGCCCGGAAGGCGTACCTTTCGGGAACGGATCGCCGCCGAGGGCGCGCGTGCGCGGGTCGCTGGGGAGAACCTGGCACGGATCGGGACGTCGGCGGAGGAGCTGCCACGCCGGACGGTAGTCGCGTGGGACCGTTCGCCGGGGCATCGGCGCAACATGCTGGACCCGATGTTCGCGCGGACCGGGATCGCCGTGGCCCTGGGAAAGGATCGGATCTGGTACGTTGCGCAGGTCTACGCAACGTCGGACTAGCCCGTCGGAAACCGGGCACGAGGCGGGCGTGCCGCCCCGGGCGGCGCTCGCCGCGCTGCTCGACGGGTACGCGCCGCTGAGGCCGGCGCCGCTCTGCCCGGAGCTGCTCGCGTTCCAGGCGAGAGCCCTGGTGGAGGTGTGGGAGGCCGCGGAGCGGCTGGCGGGCCAGCCGATGCCCGCGCCCTTCTGGGCGTACGCCTGGGCCGGCGGCTCGGCGCTGGCGCGGGTGATCCTGGACGCGCCGGAGCGGGTGCGCGGCAAGCGGGTGCTCGACCTGGGCACGGGCGGCGGGGTCACGGCCATGGCCGCGGCGAAGGCGGGCGCGGCCGAGGTCGTGGCGAACGACGTGGATCCGTGGGCGGTGGCCGTCGCGGAGATCGCCGCCGAGCGGCAGGGGTTGCGGATCACCCCGCTGGTCGGGGACCTGACCGCCGAGCCCGGGCAGGGCGTGGAATGCGACGTCGTGCTCTGCGGCGACCTGGCGTACGAGCGCAGCGTGGCGCCGCGGCTCCGGGCGTGGCTCGATCGCGCCCGGGCGCGGGGCGCCGAGGTCCTGGCGGCGGACGCGGGCCGCGCCTACTTCGAGCCCGCCGGACTCGAGCTCATCGCCACGTTCACGATCCCGGTGCCGCGCGACCTCGAGGGCGTGGACGAACGCACGGCCCGGGTCTATCGCTGGCCCTGATCCGGGCGCCGGAGCGGCCGGAGAACCCGATACGAGCGAAGAACATGGAACGTACCGCACGTCTGTACTGGAACCGCGCCAAGCAGTTCGTCAGCGTGACGGGCTCCGGCCACGGCGTGGTGGTGGACGCGAGCCCGGAACTGGGCGGGCTCGGTGCCGGCCCGAGCAACACCGAGCTGCTCCTGACCGCGCTCGGCGGGTGCTCGGGGATGGATGTGGTCTCGATCCTCACGAAGATGCGGGTGGCGTTCGACGACCTGGAGATCGAGGTCCGGGGCACGGTGACGGAGGAGCACCCGCGCTACCTCAGCCACGCGCACATCATCTACACGGTCCGGGGCGCGGACGTCCCCGAGGAGTCGGTCCGCCGGGCCGTGGAGCTCTCCCAGGAGCGGTACTGCCTCGTCGCGAACACGCTCCGGGGCCGCACCCAGATCACCTACGAGTATCGCATCGAACCGCCGAACGGCTGACGTTCGGGAAGGCCACGGGGTGGCTGGCGCGCCCGGTGCGCGGTGCCATCGGCGCCGACCACCGGGTGGCGGGGCGTCGCGGGGAGGGTGGGGCGCCTCCGAGATGGATCGCCGGTCGCGGCCCCTCGGCGGTCGGCCGCCCGTCGGCCCTCCTCGCCGTCGTGTTTCCCAACTTCCAGTCTGAAGCCGTCATCCGATACGTGGCGTCGGGCCTGCGGGTTCGCTGCGCCCGCGGGGCGTGCGGGGGTCCTGCAGGCGGCCGGGCGCCGCGTCCGGTCCGCGCCACAGAGGTTCGCGGCGTTCGGCGGTCGGACGCGCGCGGTCGCCTCGGCTCGGGACGCCCGCTTCGAGCCCTCCATCGGCCTGGTGAATCCCGATCGTCATCGGCGCTGCGGTTCTCCAGTACCGGTCCGAATCCGCCGGTGGACGGGTGACGCCCCGACCGTCGGCACAGGCGCGCAATGGCGCATGCGGCGGCGTTGGAGGCAGTCGGGCGCCGCGAGGGGCACGGCGCGACGTCGCCCGGATCCCGGTACACTCCTTGCCCCCCGAAGGCACCATGAACGGCGAGAGGCGAAACGGTCCGCAGAGCCGGCGCCGGCGAGCGGAGCGGCGCCGGGGGGAGCCGGACCGGCGGACGAACGGCCCCGGCCGCATGGAGGCGAGGCGGGCGCGCTTCTCGATCTTCTACTTCCTCCTCGCATTCCTCCTCCTGATCGGACTCAACTACGTGGTCGGGCAGTCCGGCAGCGCGCGGATCCCCTACAGCGAGCTGAAGGCGCGGATCGCGGCCGGGCAGGTCGCGGAGGTGGTGGTCGGGCCGGAGACGATCCGGGCGGTGCCGACGGACTCGTTGCGGGCGGCGGGCGCGCCCCCGGCGTGGACGGCGGTGCGGGTCCAGGATGACGAGGAGCTGATCCCGCTGCTGGAGGCGAGCGGGGTCCGGTACACGGGCGCGACGGACGGGTGGCTCGCCCGGTCGCTGGCGTGGGTGATCCCGCTCGGCCTGCTGATCCTGTTCTGGGCGTGGATGCTCCGGCGGCTCAACCCGGCGCAGGGCGTGATGACGGTGGGGAAGAACCGGGCGCGGATCGTGGGGGAAGAAGGGACGGGCGTAACGTTTGCGGATGTGGCGGGCGCAGACGAAGCGAAGGAGGAGCTGGTCGAGGTCGTCGAGTTCCTGAAGACGCCGGACAAGTTCGCGCGGCTCGGGGCGAAGATCCCGAAGGGCGTGCTCCTGGTCGGGCCACCGGGGACGGGGAAGACGCTGCTGGCGCGGGCGGTCGCCGGGGAGGCGAACGTCACGTTCTTCTCCATCAGCGGCTCGGAGTTCGTGGAGATGTTCGTGGGCGTCGGCGCTGCGCGGGTCCGGGACCTGTTCGAGCAGGCGAAGGCGAACGCGCCGTGCATCGTGTTCATCGACGAGCTGGACGCGCTCGGCAAGGCGCGGGGGGTGAGCGGGCTGGTGGGCGGCCACGATGAGCGGGAGCAGACGCTGAACCAGCTCCTGGTGGAGATGGACGGGTTCGACCCGCGCACGGGCGTGATCATCATGGCGGCCACGAACCGGCCGGAGATCCTGGACCCGGCGCTGCTGCGGCCGGGCCGCTTCGACCGGCAGGTGCTGGTGGACCGGCCGGACATGAAGGGCCGGGAGGCGATCCTGCGGGTGCACGCGAAGGGGATCAAGCTCTCGTCGGACGTGGACCTGACGGAGGTGGCGAAGCGCACGCCGGGCTTCGTGGGCGCGGACCTGGCGAACCTGTTGAACGAGGCGGCGCTGCTCGCCGCGCGGCGGAACCTGCCGGGCGTGACCATGGCGGAGATCGACGCCGCGATCGACCGGGTCGTCGCGGGGCTGGAGAAGAAGAACCGGCTGATCAACGATCGGGAGCGTCGGATCGTGGCGTTCCACGAGGCGGGCCACGCCATCGTGGCGGAGCGGGTCGAGACGGCGGATCCGGTGCACAAGATCTCGATCATCCCGAGGGGGGTGAGCGCGCTGGGCTACACGCAGCAGCTCCCGACGGACGATCGGTACCTGCTCAGCCGGCAGGAGCTGTTCGACCGGCTCTGCGTGCTCCTGGGCGGCCGGGCGGCGGAGGAGCTGATCTTCGGGGAGATCTCGACGGGCGCGGGGAACGACCTGGAGCGGGCGAGCGACATCGCGCGGCGCATGGTGAGCGAGTTCGGGATGTCGGACGCGATCGGGCCGGTCACGCTGGCGCGGCCGCGCAGCCCGTTCTTCCCGGACGTCCGGGACCAGGGCACCGACGGCGGCCGGGGCTACAGCGAAGCCACGGCCGAAGCGGTGGACGGGGAGGTGCGGCGGTTGCTGGTGGAAGCGAACGGCCGGGCGCGGGAGATCCTCGAGCGGGACCGGGACGCGCTCGTCACGCTGGCCGAGATGCTGCTGGAGAAGGAAGTCGTGGACCGCTCCGAGCTGCGTCGACTGCTGGGCGAACCGCCGGAGGAGCGGGGCGGGGAGGACCGCCCGGAGGTCGGACATGTGCCACCTCAGGCCGCCGATTGAGCATGATGGACGCTGAACGTCCCGATCGCGGCGCCGAGCAGGACGTGCTCGCGCCCCATTTCGGGATGGACGAGCGGGCGGAGGCGTTCACGGCGTTCCTGGACCGGCACCGTGGGGAGGTCCACGCGGTCACGCTCCAGGACTACCCGGACCCGGACGCGATCTCGTCCGCCATGGCGTACCAGATCCTGGCAGCCACCCGGGACATCGAGGCGGACCTGATCTACGAGGGGCGGGTCAGCCACCAGGAGAACCTGGCGCTCGTGCACCTGCTGGACATCGAGCTGACCCGTTTCTCGGAGGGGATGCCGCTCGACCGGTACGACGGCGCGGTGTACGTGGACAACCAGGGCACCACGACGCGGCTGACCGAGCGGTTGGAGGAGGCCGGCGTGCGGGCCCTCGCGGTGATCGACCACCACGCGCCGCAGGGCGTGCTGCATCCGGAGTTCTCGGATGTCCGCCCGGTGGGCGCGGCGGCCACGATCCTGACGGACTACCTGCGGAGCGGGCGGATCCTGCGCCTGGAGCCGGACCGGCGGGAGCACGTGCACCTGGCCACCGCGCTGATCCACGGGCTGCGGAGCGAGACGAACGCCTTCATCCGCGCGGGGCCGGAGGAATTCGTGGCCGCGGCGTACCTGAGCCGGTACCTGGACCCGCAGGTCCTGGAGTCGGTGCTGCGGGTGCAGCGCTCGCACGGGACCATGGATGTGATCCGGGTGGCGCTGATGGACCGGACGCTGGTGGGCGGGTACTCGCTGGCGGGCGTGGGCTACCTGCGGCACGCGGACCGGGACGCGATCCCGCAGGCCACGGACTTCCTGCTGACGGAAGAGAACGTGCACACGGCCATCGTCTACGGGATCCTGGTGGGCGAGGGCGAGCGGGAGGTGGTGGTCGGGAGCGTGCGCACGTCGAAGCTGACGCTGGACGTGGACCAGTTCCTGAAGACCGCGCTGGGGACGGATGCCCGCGGCCGCTACTACGGCGGCGGGCGCAGCCGGGCGGGCGGGTTCGAGATCCCCATCGGGTTCCTGGAAGGCACGTCCGAGCCCACCCAGATGAAGCTGAAGTGGGACGCGTTCAACCGTCAGATCCGGGCGAAGCTGCTGCGCGCCGCGGGGATCGAGCCCCGGGAGACGGAGGCCGCGTGAGGGGCGGGGCCGGCCGATCAGCGGCCGGCCGTACGGGTGGCCTCGAGCTCCTCGGCCATCTCCGGGGTGATGGGCTGACGCCCGGCGTACCCGGCGTCCACCTCGTGCCAGTGCGCGATCCGCTCCTCACCGAGCTTCCAGCACAGCAGGATCGTCCGGCCGCGGTACATGCTGTAGAAGTCGACGAGGCCCTCCTCGAACCCCTTGAACATGCACCCGATCTGCTGGAGCTCGCGGATGTAGCCGTTGATGCGCTCGGCGCTCTCGTCGATCTCCGCCCGCAGCGAGTCCAGCCGCTCCTTGAGGTCGGGCCCGGCCACGGTGGACGCGAAGTCGTGGAACGTCTGGAGCTGTTCCTGGAAGACGGGATACGCGTCCACGATGTCCTTGACGATGCGCTCGACCAGCGGTAGCGTCCGATTCGCCTCGTCCAGGGTGAAATACTTCGCGTGATCGTCCATCGGAACCTCGCCTGGTGCGCTCGTCGGTCGGGGCGCCGCAGCGGTCCGGCCGGTGCCGGGCCGGCGGCGCATCTCCTTTCATCCCAATGTCAAAGAGAGCAAAAGCGTGGCCAGTGGCTCAATCGGCGAGGACCCATTCGCAGGCGTCGTCGCCGCGGGCTGCGCATCGGTCGTGGTGGGCGGCCACCTGAACGCGAGTGTAGGCCGAGGCGAGTTCTTCGATGGCGCTGGCGTAGAAGGCGCAGGCCGTGCCCGTCACGCCCATGATGGCGGTGATGGCGTTGGAGATCCGGACGGTCAGGGGCTTGCCGGAGACCTCGATGGCACCGCGGCCCACGACGCGCCGGAGCATGCGGCGCGTGGCGGCGCGGAGCGTAGCGACCCGCGCGGGGGTTGGCATGACGCGGGCGGCTGCGGCGGTCGCGGTCGCCACGCCCTGGAGGTACTCCCGGGCGACCTGACGGCCGGCATCGCGGAGGATCGCTTCGGCGTCGGGCCGACGGAGCACGAGACGGAGCAGGTCGATGACCTCGGTGACCGGCACGCCGCGCCGGCCGAGCTGCTCGTAGCGTCGGATCTGGGCCTCGATGACGTCCTTGAGGCCGAGTCTCCTGGGCAGGCTGACGGTGAGGTCCTCGTCCTCCAGGATCTCGGTCGGCAGGTCGTGGGCGCGCACGGCACGGAGCAGCGCGAGCGGGAGGATCGGCGAAACCGTTGCGCCGCCGTGCCGTTTCTCGACATCAGCGAGCGAGGCCGACAAGCGTTCACTCATGGACGTACTCATACCCATAATTTCGGCTCGCGGCCGGGTCCTGGCAACGGGGGGGGCCGCGGTGGGCGGGATGTGGCGGTTCGTGCGGCCCGTATCCTGCATCCGCTGGATCCACCTGTGTGCGGTTCCCCGGACACCCTCTGCGCGGAGTCGGATCCATGGTCGATGATCATTGCATCTTCTGCCGTATCATCGGGGGGGAGGAGATGGTCAGCATCGTCCACGAGGACGATCGCGCGATCGCGTTCATGGACATCCAGCCGGCGAGCCCCGGCCATACGCTCGTGGTGTCCCGGGACCATTATCCCACCCTGTACGATTTGCCGGATGACCTGGCCGCACACTGCATTTCGCTGGCGAAGCGGCTGGCGCCGGGGATCCGCCGCGCGACGGGGGCGGAATCGGTCAACGTCTTCAGCGCGAACGGGCGTGCCGGCGGGCAGGACGTGCCTCATTTCCATTTGCATTTGATCCCGGTACTGGATGGGCAGCCGTTCGCGCTCCAGCTCCCGATGCCGGACGCGCCGATCCCGTCCCGTTCGGAGCTGGACGTGATGGCCGCGAGGATCAGCCGGGCGATCCAGGAAGCGAACGAGGTGCCGCACTGAGCGGGCCGGGGGTGTGGTGCGCCCGCGCGGCATGGATCGCTGGCGCGCGGGCGCGATGCATTGTAGCTTACCGGCATGCGCAGACACCCACCATACGATCCGCCCGAGTACGTGAACTGGGCGCCGGATCCGGAGCTGGTCCGGGAGTACGCCGAGCGTCTGGAGCAGGATGAAGAGCGGCGCCGGGTCATCGACGGGCTCGGCGAGGAGACGCTGCTCGCGCTGTACGAGGGGATGGTCCGGAACCGGCTGCACGACATCCAGCTGAAGCGCTGGGTGCGGCAGGGCGTGATCTCCAAGGCGTGGCTGGGGACGGGCGAAGAGGCCGTGACGATCGGCGCGGTGCACGCGCTGGAGCGCGGCCGGGACGTCGTTGCGCCGATGATCCGGAACGCGGGCGCGTGCCACGAGTTCGGGATGTCCGTGGCGGACATGCTGCGCGGCTACCTCGGCACGGCGGACGGGCCGGGGGGCGGGCGGGACCTGCACGTGGGCGCGCCGGAGCTGGGGGTGCTGCGGCCGATCTCGCCGGTCGGTGCGATGGTTCCGGTGGTCGCCGGGGTGGCGCTCTCGTTCAAGCGTCGGGGCGAGCCCCGGGTGGCGCTCACGTGGATCGGGGACGGCTCGACGAAGACCGCCGCGGTACACGAAGGGCTGAACCTGGCGGGGGTGATGCGGGTCCCGGCGGTGTTCATCGTTCAGAACAACCAGGTCGCGCTGGGCACGCGGCTGGACCAGCACCATGCGGGAGACTTCGCGGCCTGGCCGGCGATGTACGGGATGGCCGGCGGGCTCGTGGACGGCAACAACGTGCTGGACGTGTACGCGGCCACGCGGCTCGCCGCGGAGCGGGCGCGGTCCGGCGGCGGTCCGACGCTGCTGATCGCGGAGACGTTCCGGATGGGTGGCCATGCCACGCACGACGAGGCGGAGGCGCGGCAGACGTTTGCGGCGTCGCTCTTCGAGGAATGGGGCAAGCGGGACCCCATCGGGCTGTACGAGGAGTACCTGAAAGCCCGGGGCGTGTCGGCGGAGACGCTGGAGGCCATCGAGGCGCGGGTGGAGGCGGAGGTGGAGGCGGCGGCCGCGGCCGCCCTGGAATCCCGGCAGCGGGCGATGCCGCGGGGCGAGGACGCGGAGTACGAGGGGATCAGCGCGGGGGTCCGGCAGCCGGGCCTGGCCGCGCGGCAGGAGGTGCTCCCGGTCCTGTGACCGGCGCCCGCTCCGTCGTTTTCCTTCCTGGTATGTTTCTTCCCCTACCAGTGCCCGGGGCCGACGAGAGGAGACCATGGCCACGGGCTTCGAGATCGGGATCGAAGAGGAGTACCAGCTCGTAGACCCCGACACGGGCGCGCTGCTCGGGCAGGCGCCGCGGGTTCTCGAGGGCGGCGCACGCACGCCCTTCAAGCCCGAGCTCCAGACGACCATGGTCGAGGTGGACACGGCGGTGTCCCTGGACGTGGCGGAGGCGATCCACCGCCTCGCCGCGCGGCGCGGGGAGGCGATCCGCCAGGCGCGGGAGCAGGGCGTTGCGCTCGTGGCGGCGGGGCTGCATCCGGTCGGGATCTATCCGCCGGACCGGATCACCGATACGCCCCATTACCGCGGGGTCGCGGCGAACGGCGGGCGGGTCGGCCGGGAGCTGCACATCTTCGGGCTGCACGTGCACGTGGCTGTTCCGGACCGGGAGTCGGCGATCCGGGCCATGTGCGGGGCGACGCCGTACATCCCTCACCTCATCGCGTTGTCCGCGAGCTCGCCGCTGTACCAGGGCCGGGACACGGGTTTCGCGAGCTTCCGCACGTTGCTGCGGGACATGTTCCCGGAGGTCGGGCCGCCGTTCCCGGTGGCGAGCGCCGCGGAGTACGAACGGCTCGTGGCGATCCTGCGGGGCAGCCGCTTCGAGCCGGGCCGGAGCAGCCCGATCTCGTGGGACATCCGGCCGAGCCCGCGCTATCCCACGCTGGAGTTCCGGTTCTTCGACGCGTGTCCGCGGCTGGCGGACGTGGCGGTGCTGGCCGCGTTCGCGCGGGGATTGACCGCCATGTTCGCGGATCGGCCGCCGCCGCAGCCGACCGGGACGGAGCTGCACATCCTGCGGGAGAACCGGTGGCGCGCGGCCCGGTACGGGCTGGACGCGTGGTTCTTCCGGCTGGACCCGGCCACGGGCGAGGAGCGGAGCGCGCGGGATTCGATCCGGTGGCTCGTGGACCGGCTGGGCCCCATCGCGGAGCGGCTGGGGGACGGGGCGGCGCTCCGGGATGCGGAGCGGATCCTGTCCGAAGGGAACGCTGCCGGGACCATCCGGGCGATCTGGCGGGAGCGGGGGTCGGTGCCGGAGGTCATGGCATGGCTGGTCGCCGAAACGGCAGCGGGGGTGGTGGCGTAAGGGTCAGAGGGGGCCGGGTGGAGGACCGGGCGCCCCGGTCGGCGGGCTGTCAGATCCCGGCCTCGCGGGCCACTTCGAGGAACTGGAGCAGGATCCTGCGGGTCAGCCCCCAGATCTCGTAGTCGCCGTAGCGGAGGGCGGGGAAGGAGAGACTGCCGCCCTCCAGGCGCACCAGGATCGACGTGGCGGCGGACTCGTCGCGCAGCGCCGGGAGCGGGACCCAGATGGCGGCCTGGACCTCACGGGGATTCGGGACCGCATCGGTGTCCGGCGGCACGCTCGTCACGAACGGCGCGATCAGGATGGGCGGGAGCCGCGGGTTGGCCGGCGCCACCTCGTCGAGGGCGCCGATCAGCTTCCCGGTGCGGGCCAGGGGCACGCCCGTCTCCTCGGAGGTCTCGCGGAATGCGGTGGCGATCAGGTCGGGATCGTCCGGATCGCGCCGGCCGCCCGGGAACGCCATGTGCCCGGACCAGGGGTCGTTCTCCTGGATGGCGCGCTGGATGAGGAGCACCTCGATGGATTCGCGCGGCCGGAGCACGACCGCGACGGCGGCCTCGCGGACGCCGGGGGACCGGGCCGCGCGCCGCGCGGGGCGCTGTTCCAGGACAGCGCGGAGGCGAGCCAGGCGCGGATCGTGGTGTTCCATGCCCGAAGTGTAGCCATAACCGCTTGTCCGGGCAACGGATCGGCCGTTCCCGGCCATCTCATGGGCAGGGGGGTACGCGGGTGGGCACCCGCGGAGGGGAATCCCCCGCCCGTCTCGCGGGTGATGGGCGCCATCCGCATGGGTTCGTGGCGGGGGCTGGTGTGGCGGGGTCGATTCCGTCGGCCGGCAGCGATGTTGGCCCGGGGGCGCCGCCCCCGGGGGACCACGGCGCCCGTCCGGCGGGTATCAGAGGGCGTGGTCCATCGGCACGGAGGGGCGGTGACGAGTCGGCGAGAGCGCATTCTGAAGCGGGACCGGTACACGTGCGTGTACTGCGCCGTCGAGTATCCGCCGGCGGGGCTCACGATCGATCACGTGCAGCCGCGGGTGAAGGGCGGGGACGACTCGGACGGGAACCTCGTCACCTGCTGCGCGAAGTGCAACCAGTTGAAGGGCGGGCTCGCGGCGTGGGCGTTCCTGGCGGCCCGTCCGGAGTACCGAGAGAACTTCCTCCGGCTCGCGGTGTCGGTCTGGCCGCGGCTGCGACGGGCCGTCGAGGAAACCGGTCGCAGGCAGCGGTCCTCCCGCTGATGGGACGATTGCCGGAAGTGGAGCAGGTACATTAGGTTGACGCTACATTAGGTTGACGCAGTAGTCCGCCACGGAGTCTCTCCCCCTCCCGCGGGTCTTCGGTCTGTCACCTCTCACGGTTTCGAAGTTCCCGATGTCGGGTGCACGGAAGTACGTAACCCTGGTCCTGGTGGTGCTGAGCAGCGCCTTTCTCGCCTGCCAGCGCATGGACCGGGATGGTCTCGGCCCGGACCTGGAGAGGGGGCTGGCGGGTGGGCGGGCGTTCGCCACGCAGCTCGCCGTCGAGGCGCGTACGGATCCGGAGGTGTCGCCGGCGACGGCGGTGGCGCTGGGTTATCTGGAGCGGCTCCGGCTCGGGCTCGGGAGTCCGTTCCGGTTGATCGACCATGCGCTGCGGGATCCGCGTCTCGCGGACTCGGTGCGGGTCCGGCTCGGGTGGGCGCTCCTGGCGCGGACGCTGGATGGCGATGCGTACGATGTGGACCCGGCGGCGCTGGCCCGGGCGGCGGTCGCGGGGACGCGGCCGACGCCGGTGATCGGTAGGGCGCACGCGGAGCTGATCTCGAGCGCGATCCGGGAGGCGCGGGACCCGCGGGGCGGGGAGCTGGCGGTGCGGCTGGCGTACGCGCTGGCCGCGGCGGAGGGGAGCGTGGGCTCGCGCGGGGCGATGCTGGCGGCGCAGGCGGCGGCGCTGTATCGGGACCGCGAGCTGGCGCGCCGGGATGCGCTGGAGTTGCTGCGCGCCGCCGAGGCGGAGCGGTCGGATCCGCTCGCGCTCCTGTCGGCGTGGCGCGCGGAGCGCCGGTTCTCGGTCGAGGCGCCGTCGCTCAGGCCGCTCCCCGCGGCGTCCGAGCAGGAGGCCATGGAGCTCGCGCCGCGGCTCGCCGCGGCGATCCGCTCGCTGGCGCCGAGGCTGGGCGCGAACGATGGCAGTCCTGCCCGCATGGTGGCGGCGGCCATCGGGGGGCGGGGCGAGTCCGCGTCCTTCCGGCGGCGTTCATCGTGGCTCACGCCGAACGCCGCGGCGGCGCTCGCCGCGGTTGCGGACAGCTTCAATGCCCCGCCGCAGGCGCCCATCGTGGTGGCGGTGGACATGTACCGCCGGGAGCTCGTGCCGCCCACCGCGGATGCGCCGGGCTCGGACCTGCGCCGGGGCTTCGCCGAGCGCGCCCGCAACGAGGAGCGGTTCGCGGCGGAGTACGCCCTGCTGATGGCCGGCGACTCGACCGCCTCTGTGGTCGGCGCCATGACCGCCCTCGCGGCCGCGGTGGGGATGCGGACCCACGCCCAGGAGGAGGTCTGGTTCCCTGGTTTCGGCGGGCCCTCCCGCCGCGAACTGGAGGAGCGGTTCGGGCTGGCGTCCATCACCTTCGCCGACGACGTCCCGGCCGCCTGGCGCCCCTACTACCGCCGCATGCTGGAGCAGGCGCTCTCCGACCTGAACCGGGTGCTCCCCTCGCTCAGCGTCCGCGGGCTGCGGGTGCACTTCGGGCAGAGCGACCGGCGGGGCGGCACGCTCGCGCTGCACGATCCGACCCGCCGCACGATCTATCTCCCGCCGGCGACCGGATCGGGCACGATCGCCCACGAGGTCGCACACGACCTGGACTGGCAGGTGGCGCTCCAGCGGTACCGGGTGCGCGGCGACTACGCCACCGACCGGGCGACGCGCGGCCAGCGCGACCGGCTCGCGGTCTCCCTGCGCGGCCTGACGACCGCGTCGCTCCTCGCCCCGGAACCCGGGGACCGGACGCCGCCCGAGCACTCGCGGCGCCCCGCGGAGGTGTTCGCGCGCAACGTCGACTGGTTCGTGGTCGTGGTCCTGGCGAGCGAGGGGCGGATGAACGGGTACCTCTCCTCGGTCCAGGATGACGTCCTCACGGGCTACGGCACGGTCACCCCGCCGGACGTGACGGGCGCCGCGGGTGCGGCGTTGATCGCGATCCTGGACGAGGTCGCGCCGGTGCATCCGGAAACGCGCGAAATGTACCTGATCGGCTATGGCCCGAACCGGGCGCTCACGCCGTACGACCTGGTCCGGCGAGTGGTGGAGGCGAACATGCCCGGCCACGAGCCGACCGTGCGCTATGTGCGGCGGACCGTGGCGGAGGACGGTGACGCGCTCCGTCTCAAGGCCGCGAGCGATGCGGCCACCTGGTTCGCGCACCTGGAGCGCGCGCGGGACGCCGCGTTCGCGACCATCGAGGCGTGGGGCTGCCGGGCGCCCGGCGCGTCGTACGACCGGCACCTGGAGGCGGCCCGGCGCCGGCTCGTGGCCGAGGCCGTGGGAGCCCGCGCACGCGGCGTCGCCCTGGAGTATGCCGAATTGCTGGCCGGGTCCGCGGGGCGGCGCTGGGTCGCGCGCGAACTCTACGGGCCGCCCTGGCCCACGGCGCAGGTGGACGAGGCGACCGTGGAGGTGCTCGCGGAGCTGGTCGCGCGGGTCCGGGCACTGGACCAGAGCCAGCCGCCCTCGGTGTCGCGCGGCTTCAACCTCGCCGCCGCGCACGGCTACTGCGCCGATGCACCACTTCTGGCCGATTGAAGCCAGAAAAACCTTCTCGCCACCCGCACCGAATTGCCCGGGCCACAGGCGGGCGCCCGGGCGAAACTCGCGTAACTGCAAGGTATTTCGAGCCGGGCGACGTCGCTTCGCGCGGGGCACGTGAGTTGCAACCCGCGCCGCGCCTGAGCCGCCCTCAGACTTCTTTCGAGATTCGCGAACCGAGGAGGGTCGGATGGGCCGACGCAGGCGCTCGTGGCCAGGATTGCTCGCCCTGGCGTTCGCTCAGTTCACGCTCGCGGCATGTGACGAAGCGGTCACCGCGGTGCAGATCAACCGCCCGGGCGGACCCCAGGCCGGCGGGCAGGATGGTTTGCTCGTCTGTGATGCGCCGCTGGCCAATTCGATAACGGCCGAGATCGGGCCGGAGGGAGGGATCCTGTCCCTGGGCGGGCATCGCCTCGTGGTGCCGCGCGGGGCCCTGAACGCTCCCGTGTCGATCACCATGGCCGTGCCCACGACGGAGACCCTCGAGCTCCGATTCACGGTCGAGGACGAGCCGCTGTTCGTGTTCCTGCGGGACGTGGTGGTGGAGATCAGCTACGCCCGGTGCCTCGACCAGGTGGGCGACTCACCGCTCCGCGTCTGGCAGCTCGACCCGGTCACCAGGCTGCCGGTCCTCGACCACGGCGGGGTCGATGATCCCTCGAGAATGACGCTCACCATCACGACCTTGCAGTTGAGCACCTTCGTCGTGGCGCGCTGAGCTGCGGCGAGGGGCGACCGGCGCGCGGGCGTGGCCAACGGCCGACCTGGATCGGCCGGTCGGCACACGGGCCCGCGGGGCATCCCGGATGCCGCGGTGGGGTGGAGCGGAGTCGGCCCCGTCCCCGCATTGACCCGGTCAGGCGCCCCGGTCGACGGGCAGGACCCGACCCCGGCACACGATTCGCGGTCGGCCGGACCGATCCCCCGGTCCGGTCGGCTTCGGTTTTTCGGTTGTGTCAAACGCCCGGCACGTTCGGGCCCCAGATCACCTTGTGGAGCTGGATCTGATAGCGGACGGGGAGCCGGTCCTCGAGGACCCAGGCGGCCAGGTCCTTGAAATCGAGCTCGCCCCAGACGGGTGAGAAGAGCAGGGCGCGGAGCTCGCCCGCCCGGACCCGGTCCGCGAGGCCCCGCTCGCGAATGACGTCCCGCGCCCACTCGTAATCCCGCCGGTCCCGGATCACGAACTTGACCTCGTCCCGCCCCGTCAGGTGGTCCAGGTTCGACCACAGGTTGCGCCCCTCTTCCCCCGAGCCCGGGCACTTCAGATCCATGATCTTGTGCACGCGCGGATCGAGCGGCGCCACGTCCACGGCGCCGGAGGTTTCCACCAGCACCGTGTAGCCGCGCTCCAGGAGCATGTCCGCGAGGCGGAACGCGTTGCGGTGGACGAGCGGCTCGCCGCCCGTCAGCTCGACCAGGGGCGTGCCGATCTCGTCCACACGCGCCAGGATCTCGTCCAGCGTCATGCGCTGGCCGCCGTGGAACGCGTACGTGGTGTCGCACCAGACGCACCGGAGCGGGCAACCGGTGAGCCGGATGAAGGTGCACGGGAGCCCCGCCCACGTGCTCTCGCCCTGGATGGAATGGAAGATCTCGGTGATCCGCAGGAAATCGCTCATGACTGCCGGATGATGGGTCGACGGCTCGCGGCTCCGGACCCGGGCGGGCAACTCGTGCGCCGCGCTTCCGCCGTCACGCTCGCCGGTGATGCACCGTCGGCCCGAACCGTGACGCCACGCCGGCTCGAAGGTGAAACGGGCCGGCCAGGCCGCGAAGTCGACAGCGCCCCTACGGCTCGGGGCCCGCGGCACCGCGAGGCCCGGACCCCGAGTCGATCCGCAACGCTGTCTGATACCCCTGCGGCGGCCGCCCGTTTCTACCGCGACCGTCCGGCGTCCTGCCCGTCCCGGCTGTGGTTGGGAAGGAGGAAGCCGAGCGGCGATTCGCGGATCACGGCGTTCACGATGAAGAAGAAATTCGCCGGACGCTCGGCGAGTCGACGCATCAGGTACGGATACCACGCCTCGCCGAAGGGCACGTAGACGCGCAGGTTGTAGCCCTCCTTCACGAGACGGAGCTGCAGATCCCGCCGGACGCCGTACAGCATCTGGAACTCGAAGGCGTCGGTCGAGATGTTGTTCTCCCGCACGAAGTCGCGGGTGGCTTCGATCATCCGCTCGTCGTGCGTGGCGATGCCGGGGTAGTTGCCCTCGGACACCAGGAGGCGCATGAGCCGGACGAAGTTCCCGTCCACCTCGGACTTCTCCTGGAAGGCCACCGACGGCGGCTCCTTGTACGCGCCCTTGCAGAGGCGCACGCGTGCGCCCAGCGCGTTCATCTCCTGGATGTCCTTCTCGCTCCGGTGCAGGTAGGCCTGGATGACCACGCCGATGTTGTGGAACCCTTCGTCCCAGAGTCGGCGGAAGAAGTCCAGGGTGCGCTGGGTGTAGGCGCTGGATTCCATGTCGAAGCGCACGAAGATGTCCAGCTCCCGTGCGCGTTCCAGGATCCGGCCCACGTTGTCGCGCAGGAACGCCTCGTCGATGTCCTGGCCCATCTGCGTCAGCTTGAGGGACACGTTCGCACGCAGCCCGTCCCCCGCGATGCGGTCCAGGATCTTCAGGTACATGTTCGCCGCCGCCGTGGCCTCTTCGCGGTTCGTGACCGCTTCGCCCAGGTAGTCGACGGTGGCCAGCATGCCGGCGTCGTTCAGGGCGCGGACGGCGCGGACGGCGTCATCCACGGTTTCGCCGGCCACGAAGCGGCGGGCGGCGCCGCGCGCGAAGGGGGCGTCGCGCGCGATCCTGCGCGCCAGCCGGCTTTCGCTCAGGAAGAGGAAGGTCTCACGCAGCAAGGGGTACGGTCTCCCATCAGGTGTAGCGTCGGCGGATCGCCGCGTCGAGCTCCGCCTTGGCTTCGTACAGGGTCAATTCGAGCGCGGCCTCGCGGGCTTCGGCCTCGGTCTTGCCGTAGGCGACGTCACCCGATTCCACATGCTCGAGGACCGCGCCTCCCGCACCGGCCCAGCGCAGGAAGATGAGGAACGCGGCGTACGGCCGGTCTGGATCCCCGGTCGGCTCCACGTCCACGTCCACGGTATACGGCTGACCGTCCACGCCTTCGAACGCGGCGGGCCGACCGTGCTGCCAGAGGTAACCACCGATGGTCAGGTCGGGGGGTGACTCGGCGCCCGGGTCGGCGGAGCTGTCCGACCGGGCCGCATCCGCGCCGGACGCCGGGACCGGAGGGGCCTCGTCCGCCGCATCCGACTGCAATGCGGCGAGGAGGTCCGGCGCGTCGTCTGGACGGGATGGGTCGTTGTCTCGATCGGGCATGCCTACGCCTGGATCGTAGAACGGCGCCCACTGGGCGCGGTTGCGGAATGTGTTGCGTACACATGGAAGGTAAGACAGAAGGGCGGGCGGGGAAAGATCCCGTGCCGGCGTGGTGGCTGGCGCGGGCCGGGGCGAATGCGTATCCTCCGGCGGATCGGCGAACGTTGGATCGGCATGAGCAGGGAGCGCAGGATGCGAGTCGCGGTTTTTCGTGAGTTCGGCGGCCCTGAGGTGGTGAAGATCGAGGACTGGCCGCGCCCGGTGGCGGGCGAAGGGGAGGTGCTGGTGGAGGTGCGGGCGGTGGCGCTGAACCACCTGGACCTGTGGGTGAGGCGGGGCGGGCTCCAGATCGAGACGCCGATGCCACACATCGGCGGGACGGACATGGCGGGCGTGGTCGTGGAGACCGGGCCGGGCGTGGAGGGCTTTGCCGCCGGCGATCCGGTGGTGCTGAACCCTTCGCTCTGGTGCGGCCGCTGCGAGTGGTGCATCCGGGGCGAGGAGAGCCTGTGCCGGAACTTCCAGGTGTTCGGCGAGCACACGCAGGGCGCGCTGGCGGAGTACGTGGCCGTGCCCGCCCGGAACCTGCTGAAAATGCCGCCGGGCTTCGATTTCACGGTCGCCGCCGCGGCGCCGCTCGTGTTCCTCACGGCGTGGCGGGGGTTGATCACCCGGGCGCGGCTGCGGGCCGGGGAGTCGGTGCTGGTCACCGGCGCGTCCGGCGGCGTGGCCACGGCGGCCATCCAGATCGCGAAGCTGGCCGGTGCACGGGTGTACGCGGTCACCACCGGGGAGAACGTCGAGCGCGCGCGGGAGCTGGGCGCCGACGTCGTCTTCGACCGGGAGAAGCAGGACGTGTCCCGGGAGGTGTGGAGCGCCACCGGGAAGCGCGGCGTGGACGTGGTCTTCGACTCGGTGGGCGAGGCCATGTGGACGGGGAACCTGCGGGCGCTGGCCCGGGGCGGGCGGCTCGTGGTCTACGGCGCCACGACGGGCCCGCGCGCCGAGTCCGACCTCCGGCTCATCTTCTGGAAGCAGCTCGAGATCATCGGGACCACCATGTCCAGCCGGCACGAGTTCGAGACGGTCATGCGGCTGGTCTTCGAGGGACGCCTCCGGCCGGTGATCGACCAGGTCCTGCCGCTGGAGCGCGCGGCCGACGCGCATGCGCGGCTGGAGGCCGGCGCCCAGTTCGGAAAGGTGGTGCTGGTGCCGTGACATCGGGCGGATCCGAGCCATGATCGCGGCAAATTGGCCCGGATCGTGCCACCCATCGAGACAGGCATGGAATGAACGCCGGAGGTGGCTCCATGGAATTCCTGCTCGTGATCGGCATCATCCTGATCCTGCTCTCGCTGCTCGGGTTCACCGGCGTCTGGTCGGCGCTCCGCAGCGCGGCGTGGCTGATCCTGGTGGTCGGGCTGGTGTTGCTGGTGCTGTCCTGGCTCTTCTGACGCGGCGCCCGGTGACGTGCCGGGAGCCGCGAACGTGACCGCGACGTCCGGAGCGTGACATGGCGGACCTGCCCGATGAGGGGCGAGTGAACGGTGCTGGGGGCCGGGGCGGCGGGGAACGTCGCCTTGCCGCGAGGGGCGGGTGTGAGGGGCCGGGCGTGCCGACCGGGGCAGCGGAGACCGGTCACGAGCAGGATCCACCCGCGCCCGAGCCGTGGCCGAAGGTAGGGGCCGAGCGGGTCGGGGAATTCCGCATCTTCCGCGTTCGACGCGATTTCCTGCGCATGCCGCGGACCGGCGATGTGCTCGACCGGTTCGTGCTCGAAATGCCGGACTGGGTGAACGTGGTCCCGGTCCTGCCGGACGGGCGGCTCGTCCTGGTGGAGCAGTTCCGCCCGGGCACGGGCGAGATCACCGTCGAGTTCCCGGCCGGGATCATCGAGCCCGGCGAGGACCCGTGCGCGGCGGGGCTGCGCGAGCTCGAGGAAGAGACCGGCTATCGCGCGGAGTCGTGCCGGCTGCTCGGGGTGGTGGCGCCGAATCCGGCGATCCAGGACAACCGGCTCGCGGTGGTGCTCGCCTCCGGCTGCACGGCCACGGGCCAGCGCGCGTTCGACGAAGGCGAAGACCTGGTCGTGCGGGTGGTCGACCGGGCGGACGTGGAACGGCTGATCGCGGCCGGCCGGATCACCCACGCGCTCACGATCGTGACGTGGTACCTGTACACGGCACGATCGGTGGGGCTGGGGATCGAGACCCGAGACCGCTGAGGTCCGGTCGGGCCGCCGGCGGGCGAGCACTGGCCGGAGCCGGGGTGGATTGGGCGGGCCGTTGAACCACGGCCGACACGAGTTCTCGCCTCAGCGCGTGCCCCGGCTACTACAGGAAGTGACCGCGACGAACGCCGCGAGCCCGCGAGCGTGTACTCGTACTCGTACTCGTACTCCTACTCCTACTCGTACATGAACCGCACCGGGTTTATCGGAGACCTGGTTATTCGAGAGGCGCCAGCATGGGC
>CALCID010000058.1 GCA_937907535.1 uncultured bacterium
GACGAGGAGATCCTCGAGCGGCTCGTGCGGCTGCACGACGAGCGCGTCGAGGAGGAGAAGCGCGGGCTGATCCGCTGGCTGCGGCCCGAATACCAGATCCCGCGCTTCGCGCCCGAGGGCGCAGCGGCCGCGGAGGCCGGGCTGGAGCTGGAGGCGGCGGCCGCGGCGTCGGCGGAAGGCGCGGGCGAGCGCGCCGCCTGGCCGGAGGACGTGATCGCGCAGCTCGCGGCGGTGCGGGACGCGGCCACGGCGAGGGCGGTGACGCCGGAGGAGCTGGCGGCGGCGTTCCGGGGAGCCAGACGGGACGTCGTCGCCCGGCACCTGGAGACGCTGGCGGTGCTCGGGGAGCTGACCCGGCGCGAGGACGGCCGCTACCAGCGGGTGGCGGAGCCCGTGGCCGCGGGCGGCGCGTGATGGCGGGCAACGGGCGCTCGACCCCGGATTCGGGGCCGATTCCCGCGACGGCCCCTCCCCACCGCCAGCCGCCCGTCGCCGCGCCCCTCCTGTCCCGATCCCTCGTGGCTTCGCCCCACCCGTCGCCCTAGCTTGGTGATCGACGAACACGCGGAGAGCGCCCTGGCATACCGTGCCCTGGCCGGTGGAGACCGGCTCACCATCGAGGAGTTCGAGCGGCTCCCGGGGAAGGACTGCCGGCGGGAGCTCGTGCGCGGGGTCGTGGTGCGGGAGCCGCCCGCGGGGTTCGACCACGGGCGCTGCGCCATGGAGATCGGGTACCACCTGCGCTGGTACGTGGAGGAGCGCCCGATCGGCGTGGTGTGCGGCGCGGAGACCGGGTTCATCCTCGCGACGGATCCTCCGACGGTGCGGGCGCCGGACGCCGCCTTCGTCGCCTCGGAACGGATCCCGCAGGGCGGCGTGGAGGGCTTCTTCCCTGGCGCGCCGGACCTGGCGGTGGAGATCGTGTCGCCGTCCGATGCGGCGGCGGAGATCCAGGCGAAGGTGTTCGACTACGTGGACGCCGGCGCCGGGCTCGTCTGGGTGGTCTACCCGGAGCCCCGGACCGTGGCGGTGTACCGCACGCGGGCGGAGGCGCGGTGCCTCGGCGTGGGGGATGCGCTCGAGGGCGAGGACGTGCTGCCGGGATTCCGGCTGGAGCTCGCGCGGTTGTTCGCGGAGTAGTGCGCGGCCCGGGCGCGGGTCGGCGCCGCCCCCCCGAGCCCGCCGGCCCGTTCGGGCAGACCGTTGCACTGGCCGGTGGCGTCCGGTCAGCGCTACGGCCAGGCGTGCCGGCCACCCGGGCGGCGTCGTGACGGGACGGCCTCGCTCGCAGGCCGGCGTGCCTGCGGCCGCGCGGCCCTCCTCCGGTGCCGCCGCTCCCACCCTGCCGGGCGAGCCCGCCGGTGCACCTCGTGACTCGAGCCGTATCGGGCGCGGGCGAGTCGCCGGAACCACGCCGGTGCGGCCCCCTGCCCGGCGAGCACGATCTGTCACAATGCGTGGACACCAGGCCTTCTTAGATAGGAGCCTCGTCTCGAATTGCAATCCCGCTTTGCGAGGGAGAGGCACGCCATGACGCGACGCCTTCTCATGGACGCAGGCCGGGTCCTGTCCGCGCTGCTCGTGATCGGCGCGATCGCGGCCTGTGACGATCCCGCCGATCCGGAGCCGCAGAAAGACCCGTCCCAGGACGACCCGCCGCCCATCCAGCTCGTCATCGAAAGTCCGCCGGAAGGGGCGGCCCTGTCCGTGTCCGCCGATGTGGTGCTGCGGGCGAGCGCCCAGGCCGCCGACCTCGGTATGCTGCCCGACGACTCGGTGTTCTGGACGGTGGACGGCACGCCGCTGCCGCCGGGCCGGACGCACACGATCCGGCTGGAGGCGGGCCAGCACCAGCTCCAGGTGCTCGCGCGCTGGGGTACCCGGACGGCCCAGGCGAGCAGGACCGTGAGTGTGGCTGGCCCGCCGATCGGCAGCGTGCTCTGGCGTGGGAATTGGGACGGCGAACCCGTCCAGGGCCGCGGCGGCCTCTCTGCCGGCGTGGACGGCACGCTCTACGCCCACGACTTCTTCGGCCTCTGGGCGTTCGACCCGGGTGGCTCGGACCGCTGGAGCTTCACCGGGACGACCACGGGGTTCGAGCACCCGCCGACGGTGCTGGAGGACGGCTCGGTCGTGATCGGGACCGAGTACGGCGTCGCGGCCGTGGGCCCGAGCGGGACCATGCTGTGGGAGTATCGGCTCCCGGACCGGTACGGCAGCGAGCACGTCCACGGAGGCGTGGCGGTCGGCCCGGACGGGACGATCTACTTCGGCAGCGAGAACGAGAACGGCGTGGTCGTGGCGCTCTGGCCGAACGGGCAGGAGCGCTGGGTCACCCTCGTGCAGCCGGCTGACACCCCCGCGTATCGGTTCTTCCCCGCGCCGGTCATCGTCGGCGACACGCTCCTCGTCCTGGTCACCACGCACCGCTGGTTCGTGGCCGCGGTAGACGCCCGGGACGGCGCGGTGAAGTGGCGGCTCGACATGCGACTGCGACCGGGCACCCCGGCTCCCCTCTCCGCCCCGGCGGCTCCGGCGGTCGCGGACAACGGCGATGTGGTGGTCGCCCTGCACGGCTCCCTGGTGCGTGTGGATCCGGCAGGCCAGATCGTCTGGCGGAAGGACTACTATGGCCCGCTCGGCGGGGTTCCCGCGTACTCGAACGCGCTGGCGATCTCCGGCGGCCGAATCTACGTACCCATGGGGGACGGCGGGCTCGAAATCTACGACGGGAATGGCGCTCGCGTGGCGAGGTACGGCCCGGGCAGCGCGAACTCGATCCTGGGAGGGGTCACCCTCGGCCGCAACGACGTCGCCTACGTGCTCCATGCGGACACGCTCCGCAGCTATGCGCCGGACGGCACGCTGCGTTATGCGACTCACATCGGCGGCAACGCCGGCACGGGCATGTACTACGTCCAGGTGCCCGTCATAGGCGCGGACGGGACCGTTTACGTGCGGTCGACGGACGGTGGCATCGTGGCGGTGGCGGACACGGTGGGGCCGGCGGTGAACGCGGAGTGGCCGACCATGGGCGGAGGGAGCAGCCGCTGGGGCCGACGGCACTGAGGCGTCGGGACCAGGAAAACCGGAGCGCGCCGGGGGAACCTTCCCCCGGCGCGCTCGTTCATCCCCGCGTTGTCGGACCGACCCGGACTGCCGGCTCCCGGCGGTTTCCCCGACTCGCCGTTCGGCCGCGCAGCAGAACGCCCTCACGGCCCCGGCCGACGATGGCTACCTCCTCCACGGCGGCTGCAGCCCGAGCTCGCCCCGGTCCGAACCGTCTCGGTGCTCGAACACCCCCGCCGGGTCGGGGGCGCCCGCCAGGTCGAGGCGGAGCTGCAATGCCGCTCCCCGGGCCATCCGCACGGCAGTCGGTCCAGTCATCCGCTGGACGACGGCCGTCACGCCTATTCCCGCATCACTCCGCCCGGTCCCATTCCACCCGGTACCGCTTGACGTACTGCTCGTCGAACTCGCCGCGGGCGATCGCCCAGATGGAGTCCCCGCGCACGAACGCCGCCCGCACCCGCTCGGGCATGCGCACGGTGCCCAGGTACCGACCGTCCGGCTCGAACACATCGAATGCGGTCGGCTCCCGCCACCGCATCGGCGCGGGCACGCCGGGCGGCCGGTTCGCGTCCTCGTCCGGCTCCTCGGCGATACGCTCCCCAGGTTGATACAGGTGTACCCAGATCCGGCCGTCGGCGGCCACGGACACGCTACGAAATGCGGGCTTCACGTCCGGGATCGACGGGCCGTTCCAGCGCCACCCCGGGTCGGTCCCGCGGAGGCTGGCCGTGATGAACCGTTCGTGATCCGCCTTCTCTTCCGGGTGTACGCGCACCGGCTCCCAGGAACGCTCGATCCGCAGGACCGGCGCGTCCTTACGGAACACGTAGACCGCGTACCGGTCGCCTGCCCCGCCAACGAACCGTCCCTCCCGATCCAACACCCAGCGCTCGTCGGGCATGAACGGAACGCTCTGCATACTCATGCTGCGGCTGTTCCCCTGCTCCCACACCGCTACGAGCATTGCCCGCTCAATGCCCAGGCTCGGCCACCGGAGCGTGTCCAGCATCGCGCCGTCCGGCCCGAACCGCAGGAGCCCGGCCTCCCAGGTCCCATCATCGTTCCGCGCCGCGATCACCGGCGTGTACGTGTACCCGTCCCGATCGACGTACAGCGGGTCGGAGGTGAAGAAGCCGCCGGGCATCCGCCACGAGTCGAGCGGCTCCCCGTCCGGCGAATAGACGTTGATCCGGGCGTTCCCCGGATCCCGCAGCAGGATCCGGCCGTCGTCCAGGATGGCGAGCCCACCGTCCGGCCGCTGGTACTCGCCCGGCCCCCCGCCCTTCCGCCCGATGGCGCCCAGGTACTTCCCATCCGGGCCGTACTTCCTCAGCGCGGGAATCTGCCGGTCGAGCACGTAGATCGTGCCCTCGGCGTCCACGACAAGGGACTCGATCGCGCCGAACACGTACTCGTCCGGGCCCTCCAGCATCCCGATGGTGAGTTCCTCCACGAGGGAGGCCGGGGCCGGATCCCGGGCCAGCACCGTGCGCACCACCACCGTGTCCCCGATGGTGTCGTGCTCCACGACCCAGTCCGCCGCGCCCCGGCTCGGGCCCGCGCCGCACGCGGCGAGGGCGAACGTGCCGGCCAGCACCGCGGAGAGCGCAGCTACCCGACGTCGACTCATCCGCGCCCCTCAGGCATGGACCTCTTCCCTCTCCTTCTTCGCCGCTTCGATGATCTTCTGCGCCACGTGCGCCGGGACCTCTTCGTAGCCGTGGAACTTGCGCCGATGCGCCGCCCGGCCCTGGGTCAGCGACCGCAGCGTGGTGGCGTACTTGTACAGCTCCGCCTGCGGGACCAGCGCCCGGATCCGCGTCTTGCCGCCCTCCGGCTCCATCCCCTGCACCCGGCCCCGCCGCTGGTTGAGGTCCCCGATCACGTCCCCCACGTACTCGTCCGGCGTGACCACCTCGACCTCCATGATCGGCTCCAGCAGCACCGGATCCGCCATGGGCGCGACCTTCTGGAACGCCAGCGCCCCCGCGATCTGGAACGCGATGTCGCTCGAGTCCACCGAGTGGTACGAGCCGTAGAAGCACTCGGCCTCGAAGTCCACCACCGGGTAGCCGGCGAGGATCCCTTTCTTCGCCGCCTCCTGGATCCCCTTGTCCACCGACGGGATGAACTTGCCCGGGATCACGCCGCCCACGATCGAGTCCGTGAAGCGGTAGCCGGAACCGCGGGGGAGCGGCTTGAGCCGGATGTGGCAGTCCCCGTACTGCCCGTGACCGCCCGTCTGCTTCTTGTGCTTCCCCTGCCCTTCCGCGACCTTGCGGATCGTCTCACGGTACGGGATGCGCGGCTGCTCCGTGGTGACCTGCACGCCGTACTTCCGCTGGAGCCGCTCGATCTGGATGTCCAGGTGCAGTTCGCCGAGCCCCCGGATGATCGTCTGCCGGATCTCCGGGTCGTAGCCGAAGTGGAACGTCGGGTCCTCTTCGTGCAGCTTCGCGAGCCCGTTCCCGATCTTGTCCTCGTCGGCGCGGCTGGCCGCCCGGATCGCCACGGCGATGTCCGGCTCCGGGAACGAGATCGGCGCGATCACCAGCGGCCGGTCCGGAGAGCACAGCGTGTCGTTCGTGTGCGTGTTCTTCAGCTTCGCGACCACGCCGATGTCCCCCGCGTGGAGCATCTCGACCTCCACGCGCTCCTTGCCGTGCGGGATCGCCAGATGGGCCAGCTTCTCGGACTGCTCCTGCGTCGCGTTCAGGACCTCCTGCCCGCTCGCCGCGGTCCCGCTGAAGACCCGGAAGTAGGACAGCTCGCCCACGTGCGGCTCCGTCGCGGTCTTGAACACCAGCGCCGCGAACGGACCGTCGTCCTGGCCCTTCAGCTCCACCACCTGGTCCAGCCCGGGCCGCTGCGCCAGCTCCGCCCGCGCCTCGGCGGGCGACGGGATCAGCTCCACGAGCTTCGAGAGGAGCGCCCGCGTGCCCCAGGCCTTCTCACCCGTGCCGCAGAAGAGCGGGAACATCTCGCCGCGCTGCATCGCCGCCTTCATGGCCGTAATGACCTGCTCGCGGTCGATCTGCCCGCCCTCCAGGTAGCTCTCCAGGAGCGAGTCGTCCGTGGTGGCGACCGTCTCGAAGAGCTCCGTCCGCCACGCCTCGAACTTGTCCCGCAGCTCCTCCGGAACGTCCGCCTCCTCGTACTCCCCCGTCTGCGAATCCGGCTTGTAGATGTGCGCCTTGCCGCTGAACAGGTTGATGATCCCGCGGAAGCCGTCCCCCGCGCCGATGGGGATCTCCACCGGGATCACCCGGTCCGTGAGCGTGGACTTGATCTCCGCGTAGACCTTGTCGAAGTCCGCGTGCTCCTTGTCCATCATGGACACGAAAAAAAGTCTGGGAATACCGCGCTCCTGGCAGTATTCCCAGACCTTCTCCGTCCCCACCTCGACGCCTGACGTGGCGCCGAGGACGACTACAGCCCCATCTGCAACCCGTGTCGCGGCCAGCGCCTCGCCCGTGAAGTCCAGGTAGCCCGGGGTGTCCAGCAGGTTGATCTTCGTGTCCGCCCACACGGCATGCGCGACCGCTGTCTGGATCGAGATCCCGTGTCCGACTTCTTCGGGGGCGTACATGGTGATCGCGGTCCCGTCCCTGACGTTCCCGCGTCGCTTGGAGGTTCCCGTGACGAAGCACAGCGCATCGATCAGCGTCGTCTTGCCACAACCACCGTGACCCAGGAACACCACGTTGCGGATCCGATCGGTGGTATATGCTTTCCCGGCTGTCATGCTTACCTCCTGTGCCGCTGAGGGGTCGCGGTATTTGGGGGGGATCCCGAACGTACGACCGTGCCCGGGAGGTGTCAAGAAATCCCGCGGTCCGGGGCGACGACGGGTGCGCCACGCGCCGCGCGCCGATCCCACGACGTCGCACCGCGGCGATCGCGGCCTTCCCCGCTCCGGCCGCATCCCCGGGCGCCCGCCCGTCCGACGCGGCGAATCCCGTGCGCCCCGGGGTGCCGTCCGCACCGCCGGGCCCGCGGATCCGTCCGCCCGGGTCTTCCGTGCTCCGGAGGTTTCAGTTCTGCCGGTAGCGCCGGCTCACCTCGTCCAGCAGCCGGCGTTCATCGGGCGTGAGGCTGGCGAGCCCCGAGGTGCTGATCTTGTCGAGGACGCGGTCGACCTCGTCCATCAGGCGCTCCTCTTCCCGGCGCCGGCTGACCGCGGGACGTTCGACCGTGGCCGCGGCCTTGTCCCCCTTGATCACGGTCAGCCTGTGCCGCGGGAACAGGCGCTTCAGCCGGGCCACCCGGTGGCCGGCCAAGGGACGGTCGAACTTGAGGTAGAGGTACGCCGCGGCGAACCCGCCCAGGTGCGCCGCATGGGCGACCATCCCGCCCGGGCCGTTCACCGTGCCGAGCAGCGAGAGCCCCACGAGGATGAGCACGAGCCACTTCGCCTTCACCGGGAAGATGCCCCAGATGTAGATCGGCGAATCCGGCCACGTCATGGCGAACGCGAGCATCACGCCGTACACCGCGGCCGAGGCCCCCACCACCGAGTGGTTCCAGGCGAAGACGAACGACAGCGCCGCGCCGCCGAGCCCGCAGACGAGGTAGAACTTGATGAACTCGTCCGAGCCCCACCGCCCTTCCAGCGGCGGGCCGAAGAAGAAGAGGGCGAGCAGGTTGAAGAAGAGGTGCCAGAACCCGGCGTGGACGAACATGTAGGTGAGCACCGTCCACGGGCGGTACAGCACCTGGGCCGGCGCGAACGCCAGGTACCGCCCGAGGCCGGGCGTGATGGAATCCAGGATCAGCAGCGCGAAGAAGACCGCCGCGTTGGCGATCAACAGGCGCTTGACCCAGGGCGTCAGGGCGAATGCGAACGGGAGCTGGCCGCGGTATCCCATGATGGCTGCTCGCGAAAAACAAACGGGCGCCGGGCCGTCCGGGGACCGTTCCCGTGCGGTCTCGCAACGGCACGATCATCGGACGGAACCGGGCGGCCCATCAGGGTTCTCTAACCCCGGCGTCGACGCCGGTGTTCCGCCACCGCGAGCCGGCAGATCCGGTCACAGAGTTCCGGGAATTCTATGCCCGCGGCCCGCGCCGCCTTCGGGAGCAGGCTGTTCGCGGTCATCCCCGGGAGCGTGTTCGCTTCGAGGCACCAGAACCCGCCATCGGGATCCATTCGGAAGTCGATCCGGCTGTAGCCGCCGAGCTTGAGCACCCCGTGCGCCGCGAGGGCGATGCGCTGCACCTCGGCGGCGGCGTCCGCGGGGAGGTCCGCCGGAAAGATCTCCTCCGCCATCCCCTGCTGGTACTTGCACTCGTAGTCGAAGATCTCGTGCTTCGGGATGATCTCGCCCACCGGGAGCGCCTTGCCGTCCAGGATGCCGACGGTCACCTCCCGGCCCGGGATGAAGCGCTCGATCATTACCTCGTCATCGTAGCGGAAGGCGAGCTCCACCGCGGCGTCGTAGTCCTCGGGCCGCTTGACCACGGTGAGCCCCACCGTGGACCCCTGCTTGCTCGGCTTCACCACCACCGGAAGGCCCAGCCGCTCGATGACGTCCTCCACCGGCGCGGGCGCCATGATCCAGTCGGGCGTGGGGACGCCGGCATCCCGGAACAGCCGCTTGGCCACCTCCTTGTCCATGGCGATGGCGCTCGCCAGGTGGCCGCTGCCCGTGTACGGGATCCCCAGCAGGTCGAGCATCGCCTGGACCGTGCCGTCCTCCCCCGTCCCGCCGTGGAGCGCGAGGAAGACGACGTCCGTCCCCTGGAACTCCGGCGCCCGCGTCAGCGCCGTGGGGTCCCCCGTCCGCAGCATGTCCAGCGCCGCCAGTTCGGGCGGGACCGGCGCGACCTCCGGCCGCAGGAACTCCCGCTCCTCCTCGGGCGTGAGCACGCCGCGCGCCGTGTCCACCGCGATCACCTCATGGCCCACCTCGCGCAACGCGGCCACGATCTGCGCACCGCTCGCGATCGACACGTCACGTTCCGCGCTCGTGCCGCCGAAAAGCACCGCCACTTTCATCCGGTCTCCACCCGTCAGCGATGGGGTTCACCCGGCCCATCCCGGCCGGGACTCGAAGGGTACCGCGCATCCGGCGCGGCGGTTCCGCAGCCGGCGACGTGCCGCCGCGTGCCCGGTGCCGGAGCCCGGGAGGGCCGATCGGGCGACGTCGCCTTCACTCCACGGCGAGCAGCGCACCGGTCCGCGCATCCACGCTCCACTGCCGCGCCTCACCGCCCGCCCACCCACGGATCAACCACTGCGCGGGACGCAAAGGGACGAGGAGCATGGAAACCGTCGCATCCGGCCGGGAGGACGGCGACCCGTCCGCCCCCGCGCCCGTCATGGCCAGCGCCCGCGGCGAGTCGATCCAGCCGTCGTCCAGCGCGGCGTCCCCCAGCGCGAAGCCGGGCGGCGACTGGCGCGGCCGGGCCTCCTGCTCGATCGTGGTCGGCGTGACCGTGACCACGAGCTCGTCCTCCCGCCCCGCGGACCCGTAAATGAAGCGCCACGCACCCTGGCCGGGCAAGACGTACCCGTCCGCCGCCACCGCCTCCCCCTCCACGTAGCGCAGCACGGCATCCGACGCCCACGTCACCGCCCGGGTGTACGCCGTCTGCTCCGCATCCCGCGCCGAGATCCGGAGCCCCTCCGGCGGTACGCGCTCCCCCGCCGTCGCGCACGCCGCCAGCGCCAGGAAGGCCGCGACCCCGATCGACCGTACCACGAATCGCCCCCTCGGTCCAGTGCCTGCCCGGCTCCAATGCAACATCCCCGCCAGGCGGCGGCCAGCGGCGCCGCGCACCCGGGCCGCTGGCACACACCCGCCGGGGCGCAGGCCCGCACCCGCGGGAACCCTCCGGCCGGACAGCGGTATGACCGCAACGAGGCAACGCGTTTGTTGCCAATGAGTTGTTCGATCTTCGGGGACCCTGACGACGCGTGGTTGCCTGCCACGTTCCTCCCACGGCAAGGGGTGTTCAGCGGTCCCCGACCCTCTCGACGCCGCCGCCGGACCGGACCTCCGGCGGCACAAGGCGCGGGGCGCTCGCGCTCGGCCGATCCGGCCGCGCAGGCGCCCCGCTCCGCTTCCCTCCTCGAGGGTCGATGCCGCTCGGCGTCCGCTCCGGGGATGCCCGGCCCCCGCGCCTCACCGCATCATGTGCTGCACCATGTCGAACCGGGTCACGATCCCGGCGATCTCCCCGTTCACTCGGACCAGGACGGCCGGATTCTGCCGCGTGAGCAGCCGGGCCACGCCGGCCACGTCCACGCCGGCGTCGATCACCGGGAACGGCGGCTCCATCAACACCTCCACCGGTCGGTCGAGGATGGCCGGGTCCTCGATGACCCGCGCCATGAGCGTGGCCTCGGACACCGAGCCGACGCAGTCGCCTTCCCGCAGGATCGGGAGCTGGGAGATGTCGTGCGTGGTGATCAGGGACAGCGCCTGCCGCACCGGCGTCCCGGGCTCGACCGAGATGAGCGGAGGCGCGCCGTGCTTCCGCGCCAGCATGTCGGCCGCGGTCACCCGCTCCGGCTCCATCATCCGGTTCTCGCGCATCCACTCGTCGTTGTAGAGCTTGGAGAGGTAGCGCTCGCCGGTGTCCGGGAGGATGCAGACGATGAGCGCGTCCGGATCGTCGAGCTCGCGCGCGACCCGGACGGCGAGGTGCGCGATGAGTCCCGCGGAGCCGCCGGCGAAGAGGCCCTCCTCCCGCGTCAGCCGGCGAGCCATCTGGAACGCGGTGGCGTCCCCGATCGTGTGGAACTCGTCGATGACGTCGAACCAGAGCGTGGTCGGGATCTTGTCGTTGCCGATCCCCTCGACCTTGTAGGGGTGGCCCGAGCCCATCTGGCCGGTGCGGAAATAATGGGCGAAGATGGAGCCCTCCGGGTCCCCGGCGATCACGCGGATCGCGGGGTTCCGCTCCTTGAGGTACTTCCCCACGCCGCTGATCGTGCCGCCGGTCCCGGCCGCCGCCACCAGGTGGGTGATCCGCCCCTCGGTCTGCGTCCAGATCTCCGGACCGGTCGTCCGGTAGTGCGCCTCCGGGTTCTCCGGATTGTAGAACTGGTTCGCGAGGATCGCGCCCGGCGTCTCCTCCACGATCCGCTTCGCGACCTGGACGTAGTTGTCCGGGTGGTCCGGCGGGACCGCGGTGGGCGTGACGATGACCTCCGCGCCGAACGCCTTAAGGAGCCGGACCTTCTCCTGGCTCATCTTGTCCGGCATCGTGAAGATGCAGCGGTACCCCTTGATGGCCGCGGCGATGGCGAGCCCGATCCCGGTGTTCCCGCTCGTCCCTTCGACGATCACGCCGCCCGGCCCGAGGCGCCCCTCCCGTTCCGCGGCCTCGATCATGGCCAGGCCGATGCGGTCCTTGACCGAGCCGCCGGGGTTGAAGAACTCCGCCTTGGCGTAGACGGGCGTGCGCGCGCCGTCGACCACCCGGTTCAGGCGGATGAGCGGGGTCCAGCCGATGGTCTCGATGACGCTCTCGTAGGGACGGGCGTTGCGCGGAGGCAGGGTCTCGGGCGACGTCGCGTGAGCGCCGTCGCTCGCGACGATCGAGCCCCCCGTGCGGGGCGCCGTGGACGGATCCGCCGCGCCCGCGGGCGCGAGGTCGGACCCGCCGGCCAGCGCGGGCTGCGATCCGGGTTCGGACATGTCGCTCCTCCGGTCGAGGGCCTAGTCGGGGATCCGGGTGGCTTCGCCTGCGGTCGCGCCCTCTCGGGTGAAACGGACCGGCAACTTCGCCCACATGTTGATCCGCTTCTCCCCCCGGCGCCCGGGCACGAAACGCAGCTTGCGCGCGCCTTCCACGGCCGCCGAGTCGAAGGCGTAGTATCCGCTGGACTTGTACACGTACGCGCTGTCCACCTCGCCCAGCGCGGTGATGTGGATCGCGACCAGCGTCTCGCCTTCCACGCCCTTGTCCCACAGCTCGATCGGGAACTGGAACGGCGACTCGCCGTAGAGCGGCGAAGGCCGTTCGATCCGTTCGTCCGCGGTGCAGGCGTGGCCGGCCGCGACGACGAGGCAGACGCTCGCAAGCTGCCGGAGCTTCCTCATCCACAGTCCTCCTGCCGCGCAGTACACTGCAACCGCGCGGTCGGTGCCGCGCTCCCCGCGCGGCGAGATCATGTTACCGCGTCTCTCCGTCCCGGACCATGGCCTGGAGTTCCGCGAGGATGTTCAACGCCTGGAGCGGCGTCAACGTCTCGAGCTCGATCCGCCGGAGCCGGGCGATGGCCGGCGACTCCGGCGGCGCGAAGAGGGAGAGCTGGCCGGGGTCTTCGTGGCCGCGGCGGCGCCTCCCGAGGCCGGCGCCGCTCCCGCCGTGGGCGCCCTCCAGCTCGATCAGGATCTCCCGGGCGCGCGCGACCACCGACTCCGGCAGCCCTGCGAGCCGCCCGACCTGGATCCCGTACGACCGGTCCGCGGCGCCGGGCTCGAGCCGCCGCAGGAACACGATGTCGTCCCCGATCTCCTTCACCACCACGTTGTAGTTGACGAGCGCCGGCAACTGTTCCGCGAGCTGCGTCAGTTCGTGGTAGTGGGTGGCGAAGATGGTCTTGGCGCCAATCGTGTCGTGCAGGTGCTCGGTCACCGCCCAGGCGATGCTGACGCCGTCGTACGTGGCGGTGCCGCGCCCGATCTCGTCCAGGAGCACGAGGGAGCGGGCCGTGGCGCCGTGCAGGATCGCCGCGGTCTCGTGCATCTCCACCATGAAGGTGGACTGGCCGCGGACCAGGTTGTCCGACGCGCCGACCCGGGTGAAGATCCGGTCCACCACCGGGAGCTTCGCGGACGCCGCGGGCACGTACGAACCGACCTGCGCCAGGAGCTGGATCAGCCCGACCTGCCGGAGCAGCGTGCTCTTCCCCGCCATGTTCGGGCCGGTGAGGATCATGACCCGCGCGTCCTCGTCCAGGACGACGTCGTTCGGGATGAACTCCTCCCGCGGCATCATGGTCTCCACCACCGGGTGCCGCCCGGCGATGATCTCCAGCCGGTACCCGGTGTGCACCTCGGGGCGGACGTAGTCCCGGCGCTCGGCGAGCTGGGCGAAGGACGCGAGCACGTCCAGCGCGGCCACCCGCGCCGCCGCGTCCTGGAGCCGCGCCACCTCCGCCGCGACCCGCTGCCTCACCTCGCCGAAGAGCCGGGCCTCCAGCTCCGCGATCTTCTCCTCCGCGCCGACGATCCGGGCCTCCCATTCCCGCAGCTCGGGCGTGACGAAGCGTTCCGCGCCGGCCAGCGTCTGCTTGCGCTCGTAGTCCGGCGGCACCCGGTCCAGGTTCGCGCGGGTCACTTCGATGTAGTAACCGAAGACCTTGTTGTAGCCGACCTTGAGGGAAGCGATCCCGGTCCGCTGCCGCTCCCGGGCCTGGAGCGAGGCGATGAAGTCCCGGGCGCCGTCCCGGGTCTCGCGCAGCGCGTCCAGCTCGGCGCTGTAGCCCGGACGGATCACGTTGCCGTCCGAGACCGCGGCCGGCGGGTCGTCCGTGAGCGCGGTCGCAATGAGGTCCCGCACGTCCTCGAGGGGGTCCAGGTTCCGGCCGAGCTCGGCCAGGAGCGGGCTGTCCGCCTCCGCCACTTCGGCCGTGACGAGCTCCCTCAGCGCGGGCAGCCGCACCAGCGAAGCCCCGAGGGCCGCCAGCTCCCGGGGCGTGACCCGCGCCGCGCCGACCTTCGCGGCGAGCCGCTCCAGGTCCCGGATCTCCTTGAGCTCCGCGCGCAGGCGCCGGCGCAGCGAGGCGTTCTCGAAGAGCGTGGTCACCGCCTCCTGCCGGCGCCAGATCTCCTCGGCCACGATCAGCGGGCGGAGGAGCCAGCGCCGGAGCAGCCGGGCGCCCATGGCGGTCACGGTCTCGTCGACGACGTCGATGAGCGTGCCCGCTCGCCCGCCGACCCTCGATGCCAGGTCCGGCCTCAGCGGCTCCACCAGCTCCAGGTTGCGCCGGGTCATCTCGTCCAGCGCCATCCCGGAGCCCCGACGCTCGATGCGCGGCGTCCGGAGATGACCGAGCCCGGCGGGCTGGAGCTCGGCGAGGTAGGCGAGGAGCGCGCCCAGGGCGGAGACGAGCCCGTCGTCGCCTTCCTGGAAACCGAAACCATCCAGGGCGTGCACCCGGAACCGGCGCTTCAGCTCATCCGCCGCCACCTCCCGGTCGAACAGCCAGTCCGGGCGGAAGGTGAGGAGCGCGAGGTGCGCGGCGATGGACGGCACCCGCCCCTCCATCCCGCGCGGCAGGAGGATCTCCGCCGGCTCGATCCGGGCCAGCTCCGCTTCCAGCTCGTCCGCCCGGACGGCGCACGCGAACAGCTCGCCCGTGGAGAGGTCCGCGGCGGCCAGGGAAAAACCCGCCTCGCCCTCCGCGTCCCGGGACTCCACCAGCGCCATGAGGAAGTTGTTCCGGCGCGCGGAGAGGAGCGTGTCCGTCATGACCGCGCCGGGCGTGACCGTCTCCACGACCTCCCGCCGCACGATCCCCCGCGCCTCCGACGGATCCTCCATCTGCTCGCAGATGGCCACCCGCCGGCCCAGACGGATCAGGCGCTCGATGTACTCGTCCCGCGCCCGGACCGGCACCCCCGCCAGGGGCACCTCCGCGGCCGCGCCGTTGTTCCGGGTCGTCAGCGTGAGCCCGAGCAGCCGCGCCGCCTCCTCCGCGTCTTCGTTGAACATTTCATAGAAGTCCCCGACGCGGAAGAAGATGATGGCATCCGGATGGCGCGATTTCGCGTCGCGCCACTGTTGCATCAGTGGAGTGTCATCCGGCTTCGGCATGGCACGATGAATGACCGGAAGGCGTTGCGTGCGAGTGTCGAAGGATAGCGCCGGTCCCGGGATCGGGCAACTGCCGCGGAGCCCCCGCCGCCACTGGCGGCGCTTCCGCCGGGCGCATAGCTTTCGAACGACGTGCCGATGTTGACGCAAGCGTTTTTCTTTTCCGTCGGCCTCCTCGGCCTCTACCTCGGAGCCGAATGGCTCGTGCGGGGCGCCGCCCGGCTCGCGCGCTCGCTCGGGGTCAGTCCGCTCGTCATCGGGCTGACCGTGGTGGCGTTCGGCACCTCCTCCCCCGAGCTCGTGGTCAGCGGCCTCGCCTCCTTCCGCGGCCAGACCGATGTGGCGGTCGGCAACGTCATCGGATCCAACATCCTGAACGTTGCCCTGATCCTCGGGATCGCCGCGCTGATCCACCCGCTCCGGGTCGAGGCGCGGCTCGTGGCGCGGGAAGTCCCGATCATGATCCTGACGTCCCTCGCCGTGGCGGCGCTCGCCCTGGGAGGCATGGTCGGCCGACTCGAGGGGGTGGGACTGGTCGCGGCCCTCATCACCTACGTGATCTACCTGATCCGCTCGTCCAGGCGGGAGAGCGCCGCCGTCCAGGCCGAGTTCGAGGAGTTCGAGGTCGAACGCGCACTGGAGCCGTACGGGGAGTCCCGCCTCCGGGGCGTGTTCCTCGTGGTCGTCGGCCTCGCCTCGCTCATGGGCGGAGGCCAGCTCCTGGTCGGCGCCGCGACCCACTTCGCGCGCGCCCTGGGCGTCTCCGAGCTCACCATCGGCCTGACCATAGTGGCCATCGGGACCTCGCTCCCGGAGCTCGCCACGTCCGTCGTGTCGGCCATCCGCCGGGAGGCGGACATCGCGCTCGGCAACATCGTCGGCTCCAACATCTTCAACCTGCTCGGGATCCTCGGCGTGGCCGCGGTGATCCGGCCTCTCACCTTCTCGAGGGACGTCCTCCTCATCGACATGCCCATCATGCTGGCGTTCAGCATCGCCTTGCTGCCGCTCGCGTGGACCCGGATGCGGCTGGACCGGTGGGAGGGCGCATTGCTCGTGACCGGCTACGTCGCCTTCACCATGCTCCTCTTCTCCCGTTTCGACGGGGGGCTGTAGCGCTTCCCCGGAGATCGGCGCCGGCGGGTCGAATGTACCGGGGGGATTCGGGCGACGTCGCCCGGCGCCCTCCGCGGCGTTCCGCGACCCGATCCGGCGAGCGACCTCCGCTTCCCCACGGCGCCTGCCGAAACATGGCCGCCCGGCTCGTCCGCCGTTGCGCGCGGGGGCTCTTCCCGGACCACACGCGGCGCGCCCGGGCGCCGGCGCACCCTGCCGCCCTGGCCCGGTGCGTGCGCATCCCTCGAACCGGACCACGAGTCGGAACCGAATCCCGTGACACGGGGATGGAGTCGGAGCATGGCGGGACGATCATGGCAGCGGGCGGCGCGCTGGGCGGCGGGCGCTTCCCTCGGCTACCTGGCGTGGCGGACGATGCGCGGGCGCAACGCCGGCGACCTGGCCGGGAACGTGGTCCTGATCACCGGCGGCTCCCGGGGGCTCGGCCTGGCCCTCGCCCGGGAGTTCGCCCGGCACGGGTGCGACCTCGTGATCTGCGCGCGGGACCCGGTCGAGCTGGAGAACGCGAAGGCCGACCTGGTGGGCCGGGGCGCCCGCGTCCTCGCGCTCACCTGCGACGTGACCTGCCGGCCGGAGGTCGAGGCGCTGGTCGAGCGGGCGGCCGAGCGCTTCGGGCGTGTGGACGTGCTGGTCAACAACGCGGGGGTCATCCAGGTCGGCCCCTTCGAGACCATGACCGTCCGGGACTTCGAGCGGGCCATGGCCGTGAACTTCTGGGGCACGGTCCACGCGACGCTCGCGGTCCTGCCCCTCATGCGCGCGCAGCGGGGCGGCCGGATCGTGAACATCACGTCGATCGGCGGGCGGGTGGCCATCCCCCACCTCACGCCCTACACCTGCAGCAAGTTCGCCCAGCGCGGCTTCTCGGAAGCGCTCCGGGCCGAGCTGTCCGGTCAGGGTATTGCCGTGACCACGGTGATCCCCGGGCTCATGCGGACCGGCTCGCCGGTGAACGCGTACTTCAAGGGCCGGCCCACCCGGGAGTTCATCTGGTTCAGCATCGGCGACTCGCTGCCGCTCACGTCCACGAGCGTGGCGCGGGCCGCGCGCCGGATCGTGGAAGCCACGCGTTGGCGGGAAGCGGTGGTCACGCTGACCTGGCAGGCGAAGGTGCTCGGCGCGTTCCACGACCTCTTCCCTGCGGCGTCCGCCGCGCTCCTCGGCCTTGCCGCGCGCCTCCTCCCGGGGCCGGGGGCGGGGGCGGTGGACACGGCCAGGGAGGTCAGGGGCATGGAGCTCGCCTCCCCGCTCTCCCCATCCCCGATCACCGCGCTCATGAACCGGGCGGCCCGGGAATACAACCAGTACGGCGGCGAGCCGGATCCCTCCCCGGAGCACGCCGCCAGGGTCGGCCTGAGCCGCTGATGGGGCTGGTTTGATTGTTGCACCCTCGGCAGGGGGCCGGGGGTGCCCGGCCGCATGGAGCGTGACCCGGAACCCTGATCGCGAGGCGCGCGGAGCGTCCGCGCGCCCGACGCCTGACCATGACGATCCGGTCCCTGTCGCCCGAGGCGCTGCGCAAGCCGGCGAACCCGTCGGCGTATGGATTCCGGACCACGGCGGAGCTGGAGCCGCTGGACCGTCTGGTCGGCCAGGATCGGCCGCTGGAGGCCCTGGAGTTCGGCGTGGCGATCGAGGGCTCGGCCTTCAACATCTTCGTGGTCGGCGAACAGGGTACGGGGCGCCGGGCCGCCGCCCTGGCCGAGCTGCGGCGCCGTGCCGCGACCCGCCCGGTCCCGGACGAGTGGTGCTACGTCAACAACTTCGACGATCCCCGCCACCCGCGGGCGCTCCGCGTCCCGCCCGGAACCGCCCGCCGGCTCGCCGACGACATGGAGCGGCTCGCCGCCCAGTTCGCCGCGGACCTGCCGCAGGTGTTCGGCAGCGACGAGTACCGGGAGCGGCGCGCGGCGATCGTCCGGCGCCTCGAAGAGGAGCAGCGCGCGCTCCTGGAGCAGGCGGAAGCCGAAGCCGAACGGCGCGGGCTCGCCCTCGTCGCCCGGCCGCAGGCGATCGTCCTCATGCCGAAGCGCGACGGCCGTATCCTGACCGACGAGGAGATCGCGGAGCTCCCCGCCGAGGAGCGCGCCCGGATCGATGAAGCCCGCAAGGCCATGCAGGCCACCCTGGAGCAGGTGCTCCCCCGCATCGCCGAGTTCGCGGCCCGCGCCCAGAAGGAGCTCCAGGACCTGAACCAGGCCGGCGCCGAGACGGTGGCCGCCCACCTATTGCGCGCACTCCGGGCACGCTACCGGGACATCCCGTCCGTGCTCGAGTTCCTCCGGGCGGTCGAGCGCGACCTGCTGGACACGATCGGGAAGCTCGCCACCCTCTCCCAGACCGACCCCGAGGTGATCGCCCGCACCATCGCGAACGAGGAGTTCCAGCGGCGCTACATGGTGAACGTGCTCGTCTCCCGGGAGGACGGCGCCGCACCGGTCATCGAGGAGCCGAACCCCACGTTCGCAAACCTGCTCGGCCGGATCGAGCACCGGGTCCTCCAGGGCGTGCTCACCACGGACTTCCTCATGATCCGCGCAGGCTCGCTCCTCCGGGCGAACGGCGGGTACCTCCTGGCGGACGCCATGGAGGTGCTGCGCCGGCCGCTCGTCTGGGACGCGCTCAAACGGGCGCTCCGCCAGTGCGAGCTCCGGATCGAGGAGCCGGCCGCGGAGCTGGGGATCATCAGCACGGTCTCGCTCCAGCCGGAGCCGATCCCGCTGGACGTGAAGGTCGTGCTCGTGGGGCCGCCACTCCTCTACTTCCTCCTCTCCCGGCTGGACCCGGACTTCGAGCGGATCTTCAAGGTCAAGGCGGACTTCTCGCCGACCATCGAGCGCACGCCGGAAGCGGAGCGGGAATACGCGCGCCTCGTGGCCACCCGCTGCCGGGTCGAGGGGCTGCCGCACTTCGACGCGGACGCGGTGGCCGCGCTGGTGGAGTACGGCGCCCGCCGCGCCGGGGACCAGGAGCGGCTCACCGCCCGGCTCGGGGAGATCGTGGACGTGGCGCGGGAGGCCGCGTTCCGGGCACGCCGCCGGTGGGAGGATAGGGAGGGCGAGGTCGACGAGCTCCCGAAGGCGGCGGACGGCGGCCCGATCACCGGCCCGCCGGGCGAGGATCCGGCCATGGACGATGGGGGCTCACCGAACGCGGGCGGCCCGGCCCGGGAACCGGCGCGGGGCGCCGGGGACGGCGCAGGGTACGACGTCGCCACCGTGACGAGAGCCGACGTGGAGGCCGCGATCGCCGCCAGGATCCGGCGCGTGAACCGGCTCGAGGAAGAGGTGCTCCGCCTCATCGAGACCGGCACGCTGCTCGTGCGGACCGAGGGCACGGCCATAGGCCAGGTCAACGGCCTCTCCGTCCTGACGCCCGGCGACTACGCCTTCGCGAAGCCCGTCCGGGTCAGCGCCACCGTGGGGCTGGGCACCCGCGGCGTCATCGACATCGAGCGCGAGTCCACCCTCGGCGGGCCGATCCACAGCAAGGCCGTGCTGATCCTGGCCGGGTACCTGAACCGCCGCTACGGCGGCCGGCGCCCGCTCGTCCTCACCGCCAGCCTCGGCTTCGAGCAGGTCTACGAGGGCGTGGAGGGAGACAGCGCGAGCCTCGCCGAGCTGCTGGCGCTCATCTCCGCTCTGGCGCGCCTCCCGGTACGGCAGGACATCGCCGTCACCGGGTCGGTCAACCAGCACGGCGCCGCGCAGCCGGTGGGCGCCGTCACGGAAAAGGTGGAGGGCTTCTTCCGCGCCTGCCGCGTTCAGGGCCTGACCGGCTCCCAGGGCGTCGTGGTGCCGGAGGGCAACGTGCGGCACCTCATGCTCGACCACGAGCTGCTGGACGCGGTCCGGGAGGGCCGATTCCACGTCTACGCGGTGAGCGACGTCGACGACGCCATCCGCCTGCTCTTCGACCGCCCTCCGGACGACGTCCACCGCGCGGCCGAGGCCCGGCTGGATGAGATGGTGGAAGAGTGGAAACGGCTCCGCGCCGAATCGCAGTGGCCGATCCCCGGCGATACCGACCGGCGGGCGTGAGGGGGCACGCGCCAGGCACGCTGGACTTTCCGCGCCCGTCCCCCCAGATTTGGAGCGTGGCCCGATGCTGGGCGGCCGCCGGCACGTTTCCTTTCAGGCACGTACCGGATCGCCGGCGGACTCCGGAACCCGCGCCTGAATCCAGTTCGAGGCAGCGGGGTATTTTACTAACGGCATTCCGGTCGCGTACAGGAGCGCATCAGGATCGTGGAACGGTCACTATTGTTCGATAGCTACAACGCGGGCTACGCGCAGGCCATCTACGAACAGTACATCCAGAACCCGGCATCGGTCGACGCGGAATGGCGCCGCCTGTTCGAGTCCGGGGCCGTGGATGCCGGCCTGCTCACGGACGGCGTGGCCCGGTTGGTCGAGGCGCCGGCGAGCGAGGCCCAGCTCGCGGCGGCGGTCGCCATTGGCAAGCTGGTCATGGCGTACCGGTTGAACGGGCACTGGGCGGCGCGTCTGGACCCGCTCGGCAGCGAGCCGGAAGGTCATCCGACGCTGGATCCGGAGTTCCATGGCGTGTCGCCGGCGGACCTGGAGGCGGTGCCGGCCACGGTGCTGCACCTCGGGGCCCATGGGCAGACCATGGCGGACGTGCTCGAGTGGCTCCGCGAGGTCTACAGCGGGACCATCGGGTACGAGTACGAGCACGTGGAGGATCCGGACCGTCGGAACTGGCTGCGGGACACGATCGAAGCCGGGGAGTTCCGGCGACCGCTGGAGCCGGACAAGCGGCGTCGCCTGCTGGAGCGGCTGACCGAGGTGGAGGCGCTCGAGCAGTTCCTGCACCGGGCGTATCTCGGGGCGAAGCGCTTCTCGATCGAAGGGAACGACATGCTGGTGCCGATGCTGGACTACGCCATCGAGCTGGCGGCGGCGAACGGCGCCCGGGAGGTCGTGATGGGGATGGCGCACCGCGGCCGCCTCAACGTGCTGACCCACGTGCTCGGCCGGCCGTACACGGCGATCCTGGGCGAGTTCGAGGGGCAGCACGCGCCCTTCGGCACCACGGGCGACGTCAAGTACCACATGGGGGCGGAGGGCACGTACGCCACGGCGTCGGGCCAGCCGCTGACCGTGACGCTCGTGCCGAACCCGAGCCACCTGGAGTTCGTGAACCCGGTGGTGGAGGGGCTGGTCCGGGCGAAGCAGACGAACCGGCACGATCCCGCGCTCCCGCGGGATGAACGGCGGGTGCTCCCGATCCTGATCCACGGGGACGCGGCGTTCTCCGGGCAGGGCGTGGTCGCCGAGACGCTGAACATGGCGCGGCTCGCCGGTTACCGGACGGGCGGCACGCTGCACATCATCGTGAACAACCAGATCGGGTTCACGACGCTGCCGCGCGATTCCCGGTCCATGCGCTACTCGAGCGACATGGCGCTGGGCTTCGACATCCCGATCTTCCACGTGAACGCGGACGATCCGGAAGCGTGTCTGGCGGTGATCCGGCTGGCCATGGCGTACCAGGAGCGGTTCCAGTCGGACGTGCTGATCGACCTGATCGGCTACCGGCGGCACGGCCACAACGAGGGCGATGAGCCGTCGTACACGCAGCCGATCATGTACCGGGCGATCCACCAGCATCCGACGGTCCGGAAGATCTGGGCGGACCGGCTGGTGGCCGAGGGGGTGGTGACGGAGGCCGAGGTCGAGGCCATGTGGGAGGCCGCGTACCAGCGGCTGGTGGATGCCCAGGCCGAGGTGCGGCGGATCCGCGAGGCGAACGGCGAGACGGCCATGGAGACGGCGCCGCCGGAGGTCGGGTCCGACGAGGACGTGGTGACCGCCGTGTCCGCGGACAACCTGCGGGCGTACGACCGGGAGCTGCACACCTGGCCGGCGGACTTCAACGTCAACCCGAAGCTGAAGCGTCAGCTCGAGCGTCGGGCGAAGGTCCTGGAGACGGATGGGCCGATCGATTGGGCGCACGCGGAGGCGCTCGCGTTCGCGTCGCTCCTGGCCGAGGGCACGCCGATCCGGATGACCGGCCAGGACGCCGAGCGCGGCACGTTCAGCCAGCGGCACACGGTGCTGCACGACGTGGAGACCGGCCGCAGCTACTGCCCGCTCCGCAACCTGTCCATGGCGAAGGCGGGGATCGAGATCTACAACAGCCCGCTGACCGAGCTGGGCGTGCTGGGCTTCGAGTACGGCTACAGCGTGGCCGCGCCGGAGGCGCTGGTGATCTGGGAAGCGCAGTTCGGCGACTTCGCGAACGGCGCCCAGGTGATCATCGACCAGTTCATCTCCGCGGGCCGTGCGAAGTGGGGTCAGGCGAGCCGGCTCACACTGCTGCTCCCCCACGGCTATGAGGGCCAGGGGCCGGAGCACTCCAGCGCCCGGGTCGAGCGGTTCCTCCAGCTCGCCGCGGAGGACAACCTCCGGGTGGCGAACTGCACGACGCCGGCCCAGTACTTCCACCTGCTGCGCCTCCAGGCGTACACGAGGTATCTGCGGCCGCTGGTCGTCTTCACGCCGAAGAGCCTGCTGCGGCACCCGCGGGCGGTTTCGCGCCTCGCGGACCTGGCCGAGGGCCGGTTCCAGCCCGTCCTCCCGGACGAGCGGGGCGAGACGGTGAACGGCGAGGTGAGCCGGATCCTGGTCTGCTCGGGCAAGGTCTACTACGACCTGCTGGGCAACGAGAACGCGGAGACGGCGAAGAACGTGGCGATCGTGCGGGTGGAGCAGCTGTACCCGTTCCCGCGGGAGGAGCTCGCCGCGGCGATCGCGCGGTACACGGGCGCCCGGGAGCTGGTCTGGGTCCAGGAGGAGCCGGAGAACTCCGGTGCCTGGCGCTTCGTGGCGCCGCATCTCCGCGCCATCGCGAATGGCGAAGCGGGGCTGATCGAGCCGGGCCGGCTGCAGGTCCGCTACATCGGGCGTCCGGAGCGGGCGAGCCCGGCGGAAGGGCACCTGATCAACCACGAGAAGGAGCAGGCCCGGATCGTGGCGGACGCTTTCGACCTGTCCGGCCTGAAGGCGAAGCTGGCCGGGTCGGGCGGGCGCCGCGGGCGCAAGTAAAGGGCCGCGAGGGCTGCCGGTACAGCCCTTGCTCCCGGAATGACCGGTGGGGTGCGGGCGCGCCATGGCGCGTTCGCACCCCACGTCCACTCAGGGGCGAGGAGCCGGGAATGTCCCTGGTACTCTACGTGATCGGGTTCATCGTCCTGGTGACCGGGCTCGCGATGGCGGCCCTCCAGCTCGGCGTCTCCCAGAGCTGGATCGTGATCGGGATCGTCGTGCTGGTCGGCATCGCGATCCTGGGCATCGCATCCAACCTGGAGCGGCGGGAGCCGCCGCACGTCCCCTGACTTTCCTCGCCCGGCCAAGCGGCCCGCGGCCGCGGCGCCCTCCTGCCCTAACGACTGTCCCTCCAGTTCGTCGTGAGCACCATCCCGCGACCGGGGAGCCAGCCGATGCAACCGTGTGCGTGGGATGCGGGGCGCGGTGCGGTCGCTCTCGACCGGAGATTTGCGCCAATCCGATGAGCTCGGCGTCTCCCCCTTCGATCCCCTGCTCCACGCCCTAGAGGTCGTGCTCCGCAATCGCATTGACTACGCGGTGTCTGCGAAATACCCCATCGATCCGGACCTGCAGCATTCGTATCGGGACTTTCCCTCGTGGCTCGACGCGGTCGACGGGCCGCTGATCCAACCTCACGTTTCACGGGTCGAACAGGCGAAAGAGAAGGTGCACAGGGATCTGCGCCGACGGTATGGCCCCTCCCGCGCCAGGGCGAAGCGGCTGCGCACTCCGGGTCGGCTCATCGCGGCGCTCCCGTTCTCATTCTGGGTGTATCTGTTCGATGAGGCATACTCCGGGAACCGGGCAGCGCCGGGGCGCTTCTGGCCCGATCTCCTACCCTCCGTCTTCCCGTACGCTCGCAATCCGCGCATCTCACAGTTCCGTAAGCGCCTCCGCCGCCTGCTCGTCGTCCGGAACCGAGCCATGCATTACGAGCGCCTGTACCCGTACGATGACGGGAAAGGCGTTCCGTGGGAACCTGAAGAGATCCGCTCGGACATTCTCGAGCTGCTGCAATGGATGCACCCGAGGGCAGCCCGGGTTGTCGGTACCTTCGACCGGATTCGTTATGTGATGGATCCTGCGAATCGCCGGTTCATCCACTGGATTCCCTGGCGTTATTGAGGGTGCTCCGCGCCGTAGGGAGGGGCTGATCCCGGCCGTGTTGAGTTACCGGTCGTGATGAGTGGGTGTGCGGGAGGATTCTGCGATCGAGGGCCCGTGGTCGTGGCAGCCGAACGCTCCTGCACGCCGCCGGATCAGGCCCGTGTGCATCGGGGGGGGGTCCCGTCTACTCGGCCCCACTCCGGCGCGTCGTCTGCCGGGAAGACGGTCCTGCCAGGGCGCGAGTGAGCGCGTGACCGAGCACGAACGCGGGTGCGAGAAAGAACGGGCGGGCGCGCAGCCCGCCTCCGACCGGAGCTCCGGCCCCGCGATGATCAAATGGAGGTCGCCGGCTCGCCCTGGCGTGCGAGCTTGGCCCTGCGCTCCTCGAGCCAGAGGGAGATGACGAGCAGGATCGCGCCGGACGTGATGGCCATGTCGGCCACGTTGAAGATCGGCCAGTACATGAACCCGAGGTCGATGGGCCCGATGAAGTCCACCACGCCCCGGTCCCAGCGGATGCGGTCGATGAGGTTCCCGACCGCGCCGGCGCCGATGAGGGAGAGGGCGAGGAGCCGGACCGTATCGTCCTGCCGGGTGTTCCGGTACAGGACGACGAGCACGGCGAGGGCCACGAGGGAGAGGACCAGGAACACGTAGCGCGAGGCCTCGCCGACGTTGAGACTGAACGCGGCGCCCTTGTTGAACGCGAGGGTCAGCGGGATGGTGCCCGCGAGCACCCAGACGCTCTCGCCGTGGGAGAGCGTCTCGAGCGCCCACCGCTTCGTGGTCACGTCGAGGCCCAGGACGATGGCCATGGTCACGGCCAGGATCGCGACTTTGCGGTTCACCGGTCTCCTCCTCACCTGCTCGAACGAGCGGCTTCCGGGCGGGCAGCCGCTCCGTGCGGTATCCAAAGATACCCACGATCTATGGTACACTCAACGGAGGCGGAGGTGCGATGGAGGGGGGCGGCCGTCCGGACCCGATCGACTCGAGCCCGGAACGCGCCGGACGCCGGGGCTTACAGCGTGGCGTCCGGGTGGGCGGCACCCGCGGTCAGACGGTGGATCTGGTGGCGCAGCGTATCGAGCACGCCGGCCAGGTCGGCGTAGACCCGGATGAGGACATCGGCCGTATCGGCGGTGTCCGCGTCGGGATCGAACGCGGTGAGGAGGTGGTCGGTCGGGGGAGGCAGTAACGTCTGTTCGGCCGATCGGGCGGTGTCGGAGGGTCGGGTGCCGCCCAGCTCGGCGACCAGCGCGTCGATGCGCCGGAGGACATCATCCACGTCGTCCACCAGGGCGGGTGGGAGGCCGGCTCGCGGCGCGCTCATGGTCATCGGTCCACCGGGAGGTCGATTTCGCCCAGCTCCAGGAGGCGGCGGGCCACGGCGGTCAGGACCTCGGGACGATCGTAGTCCCCGCGGCGGATCCGTTCCCGCAGCTCGGCGATCCGCGCGGCGTCCAGCGTCTCGCCGCCTTCGGCGCGGAGCATCTGCTCCCGTGCGGCGAGGGCGCGGCCCTGCTCGGAGATCTCGACCCGGTCCGCGTAAGGCGCGCGGGAGATTTCCCGGACCGACTCCTTTTCGGAGGCGCGATCCCGTCCGCTCCCGGCGGGCCTGATACCGCCGGAACCTGCGGCGTGACCGACATTGATTGGATCTATCGCCATGCGTGCCTCCTTCGTTACACCTAGAATCGGCACCGGCCTCGCGAAACTTTAGCGCGCCGCCCCGGCACGGTCCAGGGACGGCGCAGGAGCTCGGCCGACCGCGATCCCACGGCTAGAAACGGACATCCAGCGCCGGGCGGGTCGGCTCGGTCCGCACGTACGACTGAACCCCGTGCTGACTCGCATCGAGGCTGCGGATCCGGTCGAGGCTCTCCTTGCGCATTCTGCGCAGCCGCTCATCGATCTGCCGGTCCGCCTCCAGACACTTCATGAGCTCCCGCCGCGCGGCCCGGATCAGTTCGCCTATGACCGGATCGTCCGCGCCGCTCGCCAGGGCCGCCCCCTGGCCGTCCGGCGTGAGGCCGTCGCCGTCGACCTCGGCGGCAACGCGGCGCCGGTCCTCGCTCAGGGACGTGAAGCGATCCAGGTCCCCGGCGTCCAGCGCCTCGATCTGGGCGTGCATGAGCGACGCGTAGCGCGCGTACGCCTGGATGCGGCGGCGCAGTCGCTCGACCGGGTCGCCGACGGCCGCCGGATGGGCCTGGCCGCTCATTGCGCGGCCTCCGCCTTCCCGGCGCCCGCGGCCAACGCGGCGGCCGCCTGGTTCCACACGTCGTAGAGCGTCCGGACCATGGTGATCACCGGGTCCAGCCGCTCCGCCTGCATCGTCCGCCCCGCCTCGCCGATCTCGCCGATGAAGAACGAGTACAGCGCGGCGAGCCGGGAGGCGAGCTCTCCACCCGCCTCGAAATCGAGAGACGAGAGCAGCTCGAAGAGGATCGCGGATGCCTTGTCCAGGCTCTGCGCCTTCCCTTCGATGTTGCCCTCGGCGATCTCCTTTCGCGCTCGGCTCAGGAGGGCGACCAGGCGCTCGTACAGCAGCACGACGAGCTGCTCGCGCGAGCTACCGAACACCTTTGCCTCGAGGTATGCCGATGCGCCCGGATAGCCGTTCATTCACCGCCCTCCGATCTTGGGGTTCGGTGTCACGTGCGCAACCCCGGAATCTGTGCGAGCTGCATCGCCAGCCACTGGGACTGGGACTGCGCCCGCGCCAATGCCGACTCCAGCGCCACGAACCGGCGGATCAGATCTTCCCGGCGGCGCTCCAGACGGGCATCGAGCCGTTCGATCCGCTCGTTGAGCTGACGGACTTGCCGGTCCAGGCCATCGATCACCGATTGGATCGAACCTTCGCCGATGCCGAGCAGTACGTCCGCCACACGCGCCACGGCGCCCGCGATCCCGCGGCTGAACGTGATCGTGCCGACCGATCCGGTGTCCGATCCGGAGTACGTGATCGACAGGCCCTCGACGTCGGTCCCGGAGGCGCCGGTCAGCGTGCGGGCGGTACCGGTGGCGGCCATACCCCCGATGGTGCCCTGCACGTCGTCGCCTCGATACTCCCCGGCCGCCAGACCGAGGCTAGACGTACCGTCCGCGCCGCCCGCCTCGAACGCGATGACGAAGCCGGCGTGCGACCCGTAATGGTCATGGGCGATCCGGATCTGCCCGTCCTCGACGGTGGCCCGCACCGTGGCCGGGCTGCGCCCCTCGGTCACCACCTCGATGGGCCCGAAGAGCCCGGCGCTCCCGGGGTTCTCGGACGAGATGGCCAGCGTTGCCCGGCTCGCGCCCTGCTCCCGCATCTCGACGGTCAGGACGCCGTCATCGAAATAGACCGACGCGGCCCCGCCGAACTGCTGCTCGATCAGGGCCCGGAGCTCGCCGACCGTCTGGGTGGCCGGGTCGTCGATCCTGTACTCGACCAGGAACGTGGAGCCGTTCCCCCGCGTGCCGGAAATCGTGAGGACCTCCCCGGCGGTGATCCCCGCCGGCGTGGCGTCGCCGCGCAGCACGTCCGCCCACGTGGTCTCGTCCGTGAGCGGCGCGCCGCCCGGGCCCGTGAGTGCGTTCTCCGCTGCGATCCGGTGCCGGGCGCCCGTGGCCAGCTCGGCGTTCAGCCGGTCCACGATCTCCTCGGCGGTCATCCCGTTCTCGAGGAGGATCGAGTAGCTCGAGCCCGAGCCGATCTCGGTCAGGATCAGGCGGTCCGGCGTACCGTCATCCACGTACGTGCCGCCGAAGCTGGCCACCGCCGTGGCGCGGGTGGCGGGCTGGAGGATCTCGACGGCGTAGGTGCCCGGCCGCGCCGAGGAGCCCGCGCGCACGAAGTCGAGCTGGTCGCCCTCCGCGATGGCGTGTGTGCCGAAGAGCCGGCGCACCGCCTCCGGGTCCGACTCGAGCGTCGCCCGCAGCTTCTCGGTCTTGATCTGGAAGCGGCCGGTCCGGTCGATCTCGATGCCTATGTCGGTGAGCCGCTGGAGCCCTCCGGCGATCTCCCCGGAAATCACCGTCTGCATGGCGGCCTGGAGCTGCGTCCGCATGCTGCGCAGCACCGTGTTGCCGTACAGAGGCTTGGCCTCGGCCCCCTCCGGCGGCAGCGCGAACTGCTCCTCGATGAACGCGACGACTTCGTTGTACGCCTCCACGAACGAGCGCACCGCGTCCACGGCGGCGTCCAAGTTCCGGGAGACCTGCACCTCGATCGTCTGGTCCGGGGATGCGTAGCGCAGGTCGATGCGGAGCCCGGGGACCACGTCCGAGATCACGTTGTCCGCCCGGCGGATGTAGGCGCCGTCCACGAGCACCTCGGCGTCCGCACCGCGGGTGATCTCCCGCGCGTAGCCCCGGACCGCGGCGTCGAATTCGCCGAAGTCCAGCGTGCCGCCGCTCTCGTTGTGCGCGATGATCCGGAGCGCCAGCCGGCTCTCCCCGCCCTGGTCGTCCCGGACCACGATGCGCCCGTCCTCGAGGGACGCGGTCGCGGTGCGGGCGCCGCCGCCGAAGGCGTCCTCCGCGTTCAACCGGTCCAGCAGGTCGGCCAGGGTCGTGTCCGCGCCGATCTGGAAGGAGACCGTGAAGCGGGAACCGTCCGCCCGCGTGCCTTCGAGGGTCAGCGTGTCGCCGGCCGCGGCGCCGCCGTCCAGGTCCACGATCCGCGTGGCCGTGGTGGCCTGGGCGCCGGACGCGCGCAGCTCCCCGCCGCGCACCTCCTGCGCCACGGCGTCCCGTTCCGCGCGCAGGATCCCGAGACTCTCGAGCACCCGGGTTTCCGAATCGGTGAACGCCGTCGTGCCGTGGATCTCGAGCCGGTAGCCGGAGACACCGTCCGTCACCGTCTCGATGACGGACGCGCGCACGCCGCTCCCGGCCTGCGCAGCGGCATCGTTGATGGCCGCGGCCACGTCCTGGAGGGACATCGTCGCCAGGTCGAGGGTCACGTCGAACCCGGCGCTCCCCCCGATCCGCACCGTGCCGGCCGGGCTGGAGGCGAAGCCGAGCTGCGCGGCCAGCGCTCCGTCCGCGCTCCCGAAGACGTCGCTCCGCGCGCCGGCGGAAGTCGCGTGCTTGATGGTCGATCCGCTCGCGACCAGCCCGAGCGCGCGCAGCACGCCGCTCGCGCCGTCCACCAGGTCGATCCCCGCTTCGCCGCTGGAGCTGCTGGTCAGGACGAGCCGATGCTGGCCAGCCCCGGTCGAGATGACCGACGCGGTCACGCCCGCGCCCCCGGGGCCCGAGCCCGCCGCGTTGATCCTCGCCGCGATGTCCTGGAGCGAGTCCCCGGCCTGAACCCGAACGACGACGCCGTTCACCCGGAACTCGCCCTCGATCCCGAGCGCGGACGTGGCGGACGCGAAGAACGCGCCGCCCAGCTTCTCCCGCGTCGCGACCGACAGGACCTGCACCTGGTAGCTGCCTTCCGCGGCGCCAGCGCCCACGGATACCGCGATCGGCGCGGACGCGCCCTCCGCGTACCCGGCCAGACGCGCGTTGAACACGTCGAACGCGGCGCCGCTCGCCAGCCGGGACGCGGCCTGCTGAAGCACCGAGAGCCGCCCGCGGAAGAGCGACCAGGCGGCCGAGCGCGACTCCGCTCGTGCGATCTGTGCTTCGAGCAGCGTGGCGGGGCGCCTCTCGAGCCGCATGATCTGATCGATCATGTCGCGCCACTGCACCCCGCTCGCCAGCCCGCTGACCGACATCAAGCTGTCCATCGTCCCCTCCGCGGCTGCGGCGGGCCCGGGCGTCCGGCCTCACGCCAGCGCCGGGCCCCGCCGCCCACGACCGGATCTTACCGCAGGAGCGAGAGTACCGTCTGCGGCGCCGTGTTCGCCTGCGACAGCATGGCGATGCCGGCCTGCTGCAGGATCTGGTACTTCGTGAACTCCGACATCTCCGCCGCGAAGTCGACGTCACGGATCGTGGACTCCGCCGCCGCGTAGTTCTCCACCGCCGTGCGCACGTTGTCCAGCGCGAACTCGAGACGGTTCTGCGCCGCACCAATGCTGCCCAGCCCCTTGTTCACCTGGTCGATCGCGCCGTCGATCACGCTCAACGCGTTACGCGCGTTCTCGGTGGTCAGCAGGTCCTGGATCTGGTTCAGCCCGAGCGTCGAGGTCCGCAGATCGACGTCAGCCATCGAAATGAGATCTGCGCCGTTGTAGTTACCGCTCGAGCTGACCATGAACGAGGCCTGCCCGTCTTCGACCGTGAAGTCCCCCCCCAAGTCCGCTGGATCGAAGTCGTCAGCCAGCTCCAGCGTCACGCCGAACTGACCGAAAGTCACGCTGGCAGGCGGGTTCGCCGTC
>CALCID010000059.1 GCA_937907535.1 uncultured bacterium
AGGACACCTTCGTCATGTACAGCACGGACAACGGCCCGCACATGAACACCTGGCCCGATTGCGGGATGACGCCGTTCCGGAGCGAGAAGGACACGAACTGGGAGGGCGCGTTCCGCGTCCCGTTGCTGGTCCGCTGGCCGGGGAAGATCCCGGCGGTTGTGGTCTCGAACGAGATCGTGCACCACCACGACTGGCTACCGACGTTCCTCGCCATGGCGGGGGAGCCGGACATCGTCGAGAAGTGCAAGAAAGGACACCAGGCCTCGGGCAAGACCTTCAAGGTGCACCTGGATGGCTACAACCTGCTGCCGTACTTGACGGGCAAGGAGGAGAAGAGCCCGCGGAAGGGATTCATTTACTTCGACGACGACGGCAACCTCGTCGCGGTGCGCTACGACAACTGGAAGGTCGTCTTCATGGAGCAGCGCGTTCAGGGTACCCTGCGGATCTGGGCCGAGCCGTTCACGGCCCTTCGGCTGCCCAAGCTCTTCAACCTGCGGACGGACCCGTTCGAGCGAGCGGATATCACGTCGAACACCTACTACGACTGGCTCCTCGACCACGCCTTCATCCTGTTCGCGGCGCAGGGGCTCGTGAGCGACTTCATCGAGACGTTCAAGGAGTTCCCGCCCGCGCAGAAGGCGGCCACCTTCACGATCGACCAGGCCCTGGAGAAAATGACCCAATTCGCCACCGGAGGAAACTGAGCGGATCAGCGGAGCCGGCCGCCGGGAGGGCGGCCGGCCGACTCGCCTGGCGAAGGATCGCTGAGTCCTCCCCGCACAACCCGACGGCAAGAGTAGCCAGGCACGGCGCCTGGACGGAGCGACGTCCGGAGAACGATGGAAGATGCCCTGAATGCGGCGACGAACTATGTGGTCCTGGCGACCGACGCCCTGGCGTTGATCGTCATCGGCTACGGAACGGTCGAAGCCTTCATCCGGGCGATCATCGCACTCCGGCGCTCGCATTCCTTCCGGGCCGAGCGCGCCGTCTGGCTGAGGTACGCCCACTGGCTGGTCGCCGGCCTGACCTTTCAGCTCGCGGGGGACATCGTGGAAACGTTGATCGCGCCCACGTGGGATGACATCGGACGGATCGCCGCAATCGCGGTGATCCGAACGTTCCTGGATGTCATGCTGGATCGCGAGATCACCGCCCGCGAGGAGGCGCCGCCGGGGGCGTAGGATGCCCGAGCTCGAAGGGATAGATGACCTTCCAGTCCCGCTTCATGCTGACGACCGTCCAGCCACGGGCCCGGGCCTCATCGAGTGCGGTATCGAGCCGGCCAACGGGGGATTCGCGATCGTAGCAGTACTCCCGCTCGCAGTCATCGTGGTGCACGAGCAGCATGAGGCGCGCCCGCATCCCCCCGGCCGTGTACTCGAGCATCTGCTGGTCGCCGTCGGAATTTCCGGCGGCCGCCGCCGGCCTTCGCCCGATGGACCGGTGGATGCCCACGGGTTTCCCCTCCCCGTCGTCGACGAATTCGATCCGCGGTGTCCGGATCAGGAGCGGCACCGTGTCTCGGAGCTCGTATCGCACGACGATCGTGGATCCCACCACCTGCTCACGGGGAATACCGTAGACCGAGTCGACCCAGGGGCGCATGAAGTCCGCACCGCCTCCGGACACGATCCAGGTCTGGAATCCGTTGTCCTGGAGGTAGCGGATGAGCTCGAGCATCGGTTGGTAGACCAGGTCGGTGTACGGACGCTGGAAGCGAGGATGCCTGGCCGTCGCCAGCCAGTCGAGCACCGCGCGTTCGAACTGCTCGACGGTCCAGCCTTCGTGTGCGTCGGCGAGGGCGCTCAGCAGCTCGGGCGAGGGTTCGTATCGCGATGATCCGGCATCCGCTCCGCCGTTCCCGCCGTCGTTGCCGAGGGCGCTCCTCACGGCGGGATGCTCGAGCAGTTCAGGGTGTTCCCGAGCAAGGGCGCGCAGCCGGTCCAGAATGAAGGCGGATTGGACGTACGTCGGTTGTTCCGTCCACAACGTGCCATCGTTGTCGAACACGGCGATCCGCTCGGCGGGTGGGATGTAGCCGGGGTCGCCCGGCGTCGTCGCGGATGCGACGAATGCGACAATGCTCCGCTTTGTCGGTCCATCGTTCCAGGAGGGGAGCGGGTCCTGGGACGCGGGTGTCGGCACGGAGAACGCGATCGTGATCGCCATGACCGCCATCGGGCGTGCGTGATCCACCGATCCCCGCAGGGATCGCCGCAGGCTCGTTCGCATTCGATCGGCCTCCTCAGTGCGCCCTGTCCGGCGGTGCATGGATGCGCAGCATCCGGGCCGCCGACCCGCGCATGCCGGGCCTCGGGCGGTGGAGGGGTTTCTCCTGGCGGCAGCGGTTCTTCGAGCCACTCATCGTCGGGTTCTCCCTGCCGGTGCATCGGTCGTCCCGGACTCGCCCCCGCCACCCTGCCTCCGGTGCTCCAGCTTCAGCTCCAGCTCCATGAATCCCCAGTTGATGGCGGTGGCGACCAGCGCCGCCAGGATCCCCAGTATCGGTGAGCTGATGAAGCTGATCGCGATGCCGACCGCCGCGGAGATCCAGATCGATGCGGCGGTATTGATCCCCTGGACGATCCTGTCGCCCCGCAAGACCGCGGCCCCGCCGATGAAGCCGACGGCCGAAGCGATCCCCTGGATCACGCGGAGGAGGTTTTCGGACGTCGGTCCCACGACGGCGAGCGCGGCGATGCAGAACACGACGGAGCCAAGGCTGACCAGGGCATGGGTGCGGATGCCCCCCGGCCGCCCCTTGATCTCAGCCGGCAATCCCAGGATCGCGCCGGCAATGGCGGCGACCATGAATCGCCAGAGGACATCGTGGATCGCGAGCTGGTCGGGCGGTGGCTCCATGTGGCCGCCATCCGGTAAGGTTCCAGGAAGCCGGTTCGTCCCCCGCCCGGCAGCGCCGGGCCGTCGCAGCAAGTAAGGAGCCACCGCGGGGCCTGATGCGCGGGGGAATGGGAATTGCGGACCCGCGGCCGGCCGGACATGACGTAGGCGCAATGGCATCAGGGCCGGCCACCACGCTGCGGCAACCCTCGATCGCTGGACAAGGTGGACGAGGGCGAGCTTTGACAACCGACCACGACGGCAACTCCGCCTCCGGCCGGATCGGCCGGACCAGGAAAACAGCCGGGGTGACGTGCCCGGTTCCCCACGCAGGCGCAGGGCGCGGCGGACTGCGTACGCGTCCGGCCGGACGACGTCGTTTTCGGATCGCGCGGCGCATGGGGTGGGGGCGCCGAGGCCCCGAAGATCTCTTTTCCGGGTGAGAGTGCGTCGTGGTGCATGGAGATCCACGTAATGGCGTAGCGGTGGTCGAGATGTGCGTTGCCCCTCACCGGGCACGATGATGCTGCCCGCACTGGCCCGAGCGGGATGGGCGTTCGGGGTGACTCGAGTCAGAGACCGCGTTGGATGGAGCCGGTAACGGGCGCACGATCGATCACTCGCCGCTGCGCTAGCCGCCTGCGGCTCTTCCCACTGGCGATGGCCGCACTCGGCCTGCTCGCGGCCGCCACGCAGGTCGTGGCCCAGGAGGCATGTGAGGGCGCGCGCCGGTTCGAGTGGAGCTGCGCCAGCAACGGACCGGCCGTTGTTCGACAAGCGGAAGGGTGGCAGGTCTTCCTGAGTCCCTATCTCTGGGCGTCCGGGCTCGAGGGCGTTGTGGGGAGCCGAGGCCGGAGCACAAGGGTCGACCTCGGCTTCCGCGACATCGTCGAGGACCTCGATGGTGCCCTCATGCTGCCGATCGAGATTCGCAAGGCTCGCTGGGGGCTTCTCTCCGAACTGATCCTGATCCGGCTTTCCAGCCAGTCCGGGACCCCTGGACCCCTCTTCAGCGGCGTAGAACTGGGCACCGACGAGACGCTCATTCAGCTCCTCCCCTTCTACCGCGTCGTGTCACAGGAAACCGTCGCGCTGGACCTGCTGGCGGGAGGGCGGCTCTGGCACATCGGCGCCGAGCTCATATTCAGGTCCGATGGCCTTCCCGACGTCGTCATCGATGCCACGGAGCGCTGGATCGATCCCGTGATCGGCGTGCGGACCAGTGCCGACATCGGAAAGTCGTGGCGGGTCCAGGGCTACGCAGACATCGGCGGATTCGGCATCGGCTCCGACTTCACCTGGCAGCTCCTCGGCACGGTCGGCTACCACATCGGTGGCGGTACGGTCCTCCGCTTCGGCTATCGTCAGCTCGACGTGGATTTCGACGATCGAGACAACGGGTTCATATTCGACACGGGCACCGGCGGTTGGATCCTGGGCGTGACGATCTGGCTCTGAGCGGCACCGACAGGGACTGCGCACTCGAGCGGTGTCCAGAACGCGCCGCCTCGGGATCGGGAATCACAGCTCTGGAATCCCACCTCGACGCTGCCGGTCTCGTGCTGGCTGGCCAGCTCCGCGATCGCGGCAAGTCGCGGCCACGGACGAATTGCCTCACCCCGTGCGCGTCGTGATCCATCCACCGCGTATCCAGGTGGACCGCCTCGACGAGCGCTTCGAGGCATCCCGGCGCGGAACGCCGCGGACGTTCGTTGGACGGCGGGGACCCGGCGATGATCGTCGTGGGGGCTTCCCTTGGGCGTGCCAGCGGTCGCGGACTCGCCGGTCAGGAATCTGTGGGGGATTCAGGCGACGTCGCGTAGACCGCGTTTCCGGCCCCGGGCAGCGCCGCGAGCCACGGCCGACTCCCGGCGAGGTTCCTGCTCGGTGCGCCGACCCGGTGCGCGCGCCTCACCGTTCGCCGCATGCGTTCGGCGGGCGACGGGACCGAGTTCGGGGTGGGCCAGGTTCGAAGAGATGCCACGACCGAAGCCGGCCGCCGACGCGAGGCGTCCTCGGGCCGGCGGGTGGCCGGGCCGACGTCGCCCGTGGACCGATGCCGGGGTGTGGAGCGGCGCCTGCGTCCGGGAGCACGCTCCGCGCACGCTGCCCGCCGCCCTCACCCCCGGCGCGGCGCCACGTTCGAGGTCCAGTTCACGACGATGACGGGGCAGGGCGCGCCCTGGAGGATCCGTTCCACGCCGGGGCCGAGGAAGAGTCTGTCGGAGCCGGGGCGGACGTCGGTTCCGAGGAGGATCAGGTCGATGTCCTCCCGGCGGGCGGTCTCGAGGATGGCGGCCTCGACGCTCGTGCCGACCTCCACCGCGCCGCGGGTCTGCGCCCGCAGTAGCCTGCCGCGCTCGACGAGCTCGTCCACGATCTGCCGGCGGGCCTCCAGCTCGCGCTCCGAGATCTTCGTCTCCCCGCCGAGCCGCGAGTACCACCCCAGCTGCTGCGCGACGCTGATGATCAGCACCTCTTCGTCCTCCTCGGTGGCGAGCATGAACGCGAGCTCGGCCGCGTTCCGCGACGCGCGGGAGCCGTTCGTCGGCACGAGGAGCCGCTTGGGCGGCCAGTTGCGCTCGCCGGGGCCGCCGGATACGACGAGGGTGGGGCAGGGCGCGAGCCGGACGAGTTCGTCGATGAGCGGGTGGAAGACCGCCTCGGGGCGTTGGGGCCGCTCCGTCGCCCCGAGGACCATGAGCTGGTAGTTCTTCCGGGCCTCGGCCAGGATCGGCCCGGTCACCTCCCGCCCCTCCACCACCTTGCGCGTGATCTCGAACGCCTGGAAGTCCCCGGCCAGCTCCTCCAGGAAAGCCGCGCCCCGGCCGACCTCGTCCCGCGCGCGCACGTTCAGCAGCGTGACGGAGAGCGGCGTCCGACGGCCGAGCCGTTCGACCACGTGGCTCTCGATCTGGTGGATGATGTTCCGGCGGGGTCGGAACCGCACCGGGATCAGCACCCGGCGGATCCCGGCCACGAGGCTGTCCGCCACGATCTCTTCCTGCCGGAGCCGCTCGAGCTCCTGCTCCTCGGGCACGACCTTCGAGAGCGTCCAGCGCAGCGCCGGCGGGGCCATGAGCGACGTCGCCATCGCCATCAGCACGATGATCGAGAACATGTCCTGCGTCAGGATCCCGACCTGGAGCCCGATGGTGGCGACGATGATCTCCATGGCGCCGCGGGCGTTCAGGCCGGCGCCGAGGCTGAGCGCCGTCCAGTGGTCGCGCCGGCCGATCAACCGGGCGCCGAGGTAGACCCCGATGATCTTCCCGGAGACCGCGACCAGGATGACGAGGAGTCCGATGCCGATCAGCTGGGGCGACAACAGGTCGAGGACGTTGACCTTCAGCCCCGCCACGGCGAAGAAGATCGGCGCGAAGATGCCGAGCGCGATACTCTCCAGCCGGTGGATCACCGAGACCGGCAGTCGCGGCATCTGCCCGAACAGGATCCCCATGAAGAAGGCGCCGAGCACGGCCTCGAGGTTGAGCGCCTGGGTGATCGCACCCCAGATGAAGGTCAGGGCCACGACGAGGCTGAGGATCCGGTCCCGGCTCTCGAGCTCGTCCTGCACGAAGTCCAGCGACCATCGCACGAGGCGCCGCCCGACCGTGAAGCTCAGGAGCATGAAGGCGATGACGCTCCCGACCGCCGAGAGCACGGTCCCCGCATTCACCGACCCGCCCGCGGCCAGCCCCACGACGATCGAGAGGAGCATCCACCCGACCGTGTCGTCGGTCATGCCCGAGGCGAGGATGGTCTGGCCGATGTCGCGCCGCATGATGTTCATGTCCATGAGGACCTTGGCGATCACGGGGATCGCCGAGATGGACATGGCGGTCGCGATGAAGAGCGCGAAGACGACGCGCTTCTCCGGCGCGGCGAGGAGCGTTTCGGGGAGATAGAGCCCGAGCAGGAAGCCGGTGGCGAAGGTGACGCTGATCCCGCCGGCCGAGGCGCTCGCCGCGGTCCTGGCCTGGCGCCGGATCAGGGCGATGTCCGTCTCCAGCCCGGTGATCAGGAGGAGGAACATCACGCCGAGCAGGGAGACGACCTCGAGGAGGTAGCCCTGGACCTCGGTCTGGGGGATGATCCACTGGCCGAGTCCGGGCACGAGGCTGCTCAGGAACGACGGGCCGAGGAGGATCCCCGCGAGAATCTCACCGACCACGGACGGCTGGCCCAGCCGCTGCGCGATCTCGCCCAGCCCCCGGGCGGTGACGAGGAGCACCGCCATCCGGAGGAGCAGGGTCAGGACGTCGTGGTGCGATGCTGCGGAGAAGACCTCGGTCACGGTCGACCCTCCCGCGAACGGCGGTGGTCGAGCCCGATCGCGTCACGGATCGGGCGCGGTGACCTGGGAGCGGATGGAACGGTGCCGGGACTCGAGATCTTCGATACGGCGCCCACGAATACGGAAACGAGGAACCGGACCACACGCTGCCCGGTGCGGTCCGGGAAGGTCGCAAAGACCATCCTACCACCCTTCCTATGTAGCCTGCGGGGTTAGCTGACGGGTTCGAAGGAGGAAGTCTCCGTCCGGCGGTGCCGGATTCACCCCAGGAAAGAGATTCGGGTCCCCCGCCGCGCGGCTCGTGTCCGTGCGCTCGGCTGTAGTAGTCTGTCGATACCAAGACCGGATTTGCCAGTATAATCGACGGATGCTTACAGCGTCAAGGTGGTTTGCTCTCCATTCTGGTCGGTCCGCGGACCGAACGCATCCGCGGCGCAGGGGCGGCTCCCGTATTCCGTCGGGTCAGGCCGGGGGAGGGCGAGGGGTGCGATCGCAGCCCGGCTGCGCGGTCCGTTCGGCGGCGGACGGGGGCGCCGGGACCGTGGACCGGGACGTCACTCCGACGCATTCGCTCGTGAGGTGGCGGGCGCCGCGGCAGCTCAGGTGCGCCGATGGCCATGGAGTCGCCTTCGGGCAACTAACCATGTTCTTGGTTTTGCCGACTGTCGACTCGCAGGGCGACGGTGGGGCTGGTATGTGCGAGAATATCTCAGCCGCAATGATGTTGAAGGCGAAGTATCTGTCGTGGTGATTCTGTGGTTGTGGTCGTGTCCATTGCACGGCCTGCCCGTCGTCATTTCCGGGGCGCCCGGGAGCCGGGCCGCTCTCTCGCATCCGGTTCCCGGGACCGGGGGCGGTTTCCGGTGCTGTCGCCTGCACCCGCTCCGTCGCCATCGTAGGTCGGGCGGCTTCCATCGAAGGCGGACGATCGTCACCGGGCGACCCGGGCGACGTCGCTCGGCGCCGGGCTCGCGCTCCGGCTAATGCACGCGACGACGACCTGGCTCGGCGCGGTTCGGTCCGCATCCCGGGCTGGACCCGAGCGGGCCGTGGCGAGGCGACGACGGGCGAGCGCGGGCGGGCCCGGAGGGGCGCCGGCTGGCCGGGGCTGCGGCGTCTCGGTTCGGCCCGGGGGAGGACAGCGCCCGGTGCTCGTCCGGCGCGTTGAGCGCTGCTGCGCCGCGGACCGGGCCGGCCAGGATGTCGCCCCCCGCACGGAATCCAGGGGACGGAGCCGGCCATCCCGCGCGACCCGCATGCGCCGACGGGGCCGGGAAGGGAGCGTGGCCGCGCGTTCAGGGTATTCTGGGGCGCTCGGCCGGAGTCGATCCGGCCGTCGGGTGCGCAGAAGGAGGGAGGCGTTCATGCGGATATTCGGGGAGCACGACGCGCAGACGCTCGCGCAGCTCAGGGACGTGGCGAGCCGGGCGGAAAAGGCCGCGCTCATGGCGGACGGCCACCTGGGCTACGTCATGCCGATCGGCGGCGTGGCCGCGTACCGGGACAAGGTGAGCGTCGTCGGCGTGGGGTTCGACATCGCGTGCGGGAACGCGGCGATCCGCACCGATCTCCGCCTGGGGGACCTGGGCGCGACCGAGAGGGAGCTCGGCCGGCGCCTGAACGAGCTGGCCGACGAGATCCAGCACCAGGTCAGCTTCGGGATCGGCCGGAAGAATCACGCGGACGACGCGCCGGTGGACCATCCGCTCTTCGAGGACCCCGCATGGAACGCCGTGCCGTCCAAGCATCGGGAAGCGCTGCGGGAGAAGGCCCGGGCGCAGCTCGGAACCGTCGGGAGCGGCAACCACTACGTGGACGTCTTCGCGGACGAGCACGACAGGATCTGGGTCGGCGTGCACTTCGGGTCCCGGGGCTTCGGCCACACGGTCGCTTCGGGGTTCATGGCGCTCGGCCAGGGCGCGCGCTGGGGCGACCGGGTGCCCGAGCGGGAAGTCCTGCTCCGGCTCGACGAGCCGCTCGGCCACGACTACTGGCACCTCATGGAGCTCGCCGGCAGGTACGCGTACGCGGGCCGGGAGTGGGTGGCCCGCAAGGTGGTGGAGATCCTCGGCGGGCGGGAGCTGGAGCTCGTTCACAACCACCACAACTTCGCCTGGCGGGAAACGCACGACGGCGAGGAGTACATCGTGGTCCGGAAGGGCGCGACGCCCGCGTTCCCCGGGCAGAAGGGGTTCATCGGCGGTTCCATGGGTGACGACGCCGTGATCGTCCAGGGCACGCCGCCGGAAGATGCGGACGAGGAAACGCTCCGGCTCCAGCGGGACGCGCTCTACTCCACGGTGCATGGCGCCGGCCGGATCATGAGCCGGCGAGCCGCGGCCGGGAAGGTCCACTGGAAGACCGGCAAGGTGCTCAAGCCCGGGCTGATTTCGTACGAGATGATGCACTCGTGGGTCCGGGAGAAGGGCGTGGTGCTCCGGGGCGGCGGGCTGGACGAGAGCCCACACGTCTACCGGCGGCTCACGGACGTGCTCCGGGCCCAGGGGAACACGATCCAGGTCCTCCACGTGCTCCGGCCGCTGATCGTGGTCATGGCGGGCGCGGACGAGTACGATCCGTACAAGGACTGAACGGAGCCGCCAGCTTCCGCCCGCGCGGCGCCGGATCGGACAATCGGCCGCTGATTCCGGACGGTCGATCGACCCGGCGCTTCCTCGGCGCTGGCCAGCGAGCGAAACGGGCAGTGGCTCGAGCGCGGGTACAGTGTCTCCGAGTCCGGTCCATAGCGCGGAGCCGGCACGCACGTCCCTTGACCTCGGCACGCCGGGAGATCGGTTCTGCTGGAAGATCCAGCGTCCGACTCGCGGTCTCCAGCCGCGTGCTCCGGCCCGCGCTCCTCGGCGTCGGACTCGGGGCTGCGGCATCGATCGCGCTGGGCCAAGTGTTCGGCAGCCTGCTGTTCGAGGTGCAGCCCGGCGATCCGCCCACGATCCTCGGCGTGGCCGCGCTCCTGGCGCTGGTCGTCGCCCTGGCGTGCTATCTGCCGGCGCGGCGGGTCACGAAGTTCGAGCCGATCGCGGCGCTCCGGCTCGAGTGACGCCGCGGAAGGGTGGAGGGACGGCTGTGCTTGGACGCTCGCGCCGCGGGCGCGGGGGCAGTATCATCCGGTCGATGGGGGCCATCGGGTTCCGAAGCCCGGTCGGCCCTGCGACGGTGCGTTCCTGACGAGAGGAGAAGCCGATGAAGGTGCGGGTCGGACTCGGGCTGCTGGCCGCGGCCGCACTCGCGGCGTGCGCAACACTGGGGGCGTTCGTGGAGCCGCCGCGTTTCGAGGCGGACACGAGCAGGTCCGCGGAGCTGCGGTTGCTGGGCCCCTCGGTCCAGCGGCCGCTGGGCGGCGGCGCGGTGCGCCTCTGGGCGCGGGTGCAGAACCCGAACGCGTTCGGCGTGCGGCTGAGCACGGTCCGGGGCAACCTATTCCTGGATGGCGTGCGCGCCGCGGAGCTGGACCTGCCGCTCGGCCTGCCCCTGGCCGCGGGGCAGGACACGGTCATCCCGCTGGAGCTCGTGATCAGCTTCGCGGACCTGCCGGGGCTGGCGGACGTGGCGACCCGGGCGCTCTCGACCCGGACGCTCCCGTACCGCCTGGAGGGGAATCTGGGCGTGGACGCCGGCGCCCTCGGGGTCCTGGACTTCGGTCCGACCCGGTTGCTCTCGGGTGAGGTCCAGGTTTCGAGGTGAGCCGGGAACGCAGCCGGTGGGCGGGCGGATCGGCCGGCCCGATGACGAGAGGCCCCGTGGACGGAGCGTTCCGTCCGCGGGGCCTCGGCTCTGTTCCGGCGAGGGGGAAGGGGCGGACGCGCGCGGCCGGGCGCCGGGCGCGCGGCTCACGCGACGTCGCCTAGCGGAACCGGGCGAGCTCGAACCGGTCCCGGCCCACGGCGCGGACCTCGACGCGCACGCGGTCCCCGCGGCGCAGGCGTTCGAAGCGGCGCTCGTCCTCGCGCCGGATGCTGCGCGGAACGCCGACCAGGATATCGCCCCAGCGGGTGCGTTCGAGGACGAAGTAGCCGTTCCTGCGGTCCACCCGGCCGACGACGCCGTCGATGCGCTCCACGCGGCCGACCACGACCCGGCTGTCCCGGGCGCTGGCCCTGACCTCGATCCGCTCCGCGAACGCGTGTCCGCCGCGGTCGTGCAGCACCCGAGCGTGCACGAGGTCCCCTCGCTCCAGGGCGGCGACCGGGTAATGGCGGTCACGGTAGACGACGCGCGTGCGTCCGTCGTATTGCACGGTGATGGTCCGCCCGCCGTGCTCCCGGATCTGGATCCGGTGGCGCCGCGTGTCCACCGACCGGATCTCGCCGGACACATGGCTCACGCGGGCGCTCGGAAGCACCACTTCGCCGGGATAGGCGCCCAACGGCGCGCACGCCGCCCCGGCCAGCGGCAGCATGGCGGCCAGGGCAAGCACCAATGGCAGACGTTCCTTCTTCAGAATCATCGTGTCCCCCTGGATGCGAGACGACACTCGTACCGCCGATCCTGGAGGGCAATGCGGGTGCCAATCGGAAGTGATTGATTTATAGAGCGTTGGCGCGGTCGGCCGGGCGATTCGCGTCCTCTCCCGGGGACGGAGCGGGGGATTGCGAGTGGACGGATCCGGCGTGTTCTCGGGCGGAGTGTGCACGGCTCAGATGCCGGCGGGCTGCCGAAAGCGGCAGGGGGATGCGCTACGCGACGTCGCACGGAACGTTCGCGGCGTGATCCGCCGGAACCGGGTGAAGCACGGGTTCGGGGCTTCACCCGGCGAGAGCCGCGCGTACCCGCTCGCGGACGAGTGCCGACCGGCCATCGATCCGCCCGACCCAGTGGTGCACGATCCGCCCGTCCCGGCCGATCAGAAAGGTTTCGGGCACGCCGCGTATCCGGAACGTGCGCGTCACGTGCTGCTCGGGGTCGTGCACCGTGGGGAACGTGATCCCGAACTCTTCGAGGAACGAGCGAATCTCCGCGTCCGCGCCCGCCGCGTCTATGCTCACGGCCACGACCCGGAGTCCGTGTGCCCGGAAATCCCGGTGCAACGTCTCGAGCGAGGGCATCTCCCGGCGGCACGGGTAGCACCAGGTGGCCCAGATGTTCAGGAGCACGACATCGCCGCGGAGGTCGGCCAGGCGGAACGGATCGCCATCCAGGAACCGGCCGGAGTAATCGGGCGCGCGGCGGCCGACCTCCGGGCCGGGTTCGGGCGCGCACCCGCCGAGGAGCGTGGCCGCGAGCAGGAGCACGGCGGCCCGTTTCACCGCGCGGGCGTGCGGCGCACGGCGGGCGCGGAAGCCGGGGCGAAGCGGGTCGCCGAACGACGTCGCCATCAGAAGTTCTTCCGCGCGAACGCCCTCCGGCCGAGGGCGAACGGAATCGCGAGCCAGGCGAAGAGGGCGGCGGTCGTGATCACGGCGCCGAGGCCGCTGCCGAAGAACCGTCGGAACACCGCGCCGGTGAACCCCATGAGCGCGGAGGCTTCCAGCTGCAGGAGCAGCAGGATCCGGCCGAGGTCGACCGGGTTCAGCAGCGAGAGTACGATGACCGGCTTCTGGAGCGGATACTCGCCGAACAGGTGGATGATGGCGAGCACGATGCCATCGTATGCCGTGGCGAGGAAGAGCCACACGGCGAGGGCGATGCCCAGTCCCTTGATGCGGTCATCGGTCGCGAGCGCGATGATGAACGCGAGCGCGACGAAGATGACCGTGAGGAGGACGCCGGTACCGAGCAGCAGCAGGAGTGGCGTGGTGGCGGCTCCGGAGAACGCGCCGTGGTAAAGGAACGGGATGGCCACGCCGACGGCGAACGCGGAGGCGAGCGGCAGGGCGAGCCCCGCGAAGAGGCCGTGGAAGAGCGTGCGTCGCTCTATGGGCTGCGAGAGCAGCAGCTCGATGTACTCGCGCGAGCCGTAGAGGAACATCGCGCCGAGCACGATGCTCGTGAGCGGGATCACGAGGAGGACCACGTTCATGAGGCTGAGCACGACGCGCTCGCCCGTACCGCCGAACCGGAAGAGCGCATCGGTCGCGGCGAGGAAGAAGAGCGCGTAGAGCACCACCCACTTGCTGCGAGCCGCATCCTTCAGCTGGTATTTCGTGATCTTGAGCGTGTTCATGCGACCACCCGGAGCATCATGCGGGCCATGGCCCGTTCGAGGTTGGGCTCGCCGGTGCGCTCGAGGAGCCCGGTCACCGATTCCTCGAATTGCACGGTGCCGTCGAGGATGTACACCACCATGTCGGCCAGCTCCTCGACCTCGCTCATGACGTGCGAGGTGAGGACGATGGTGCGGCCGGCCGCGCGTTCGCGCAGGATCTTGTCCTTGAGCGCGCTGCTGGCCACGGGGTCGAGTCCGGCCGTGGGCTCGTCGAGAAAGAGGATCCGGGGCCGGAACAGGAACGCGATCACCGCGCTGACGCGCTGGCGGGTCCCGCCGGACAGGTGCTTGAACGGTTTCCGGAGCTGCGGCCCGAGGTCGAACGCATCGACCAGCTCGGTATCGAGGTCATCGAACTGCCCGCGCAGGTCCTGGATCATGTGGAGGATCTCTTCCACGGTCAGATTCTCCGGGTAGCGCGGGATCTGCGGCATGTAGCCGATGTCCCTGCGGTACGCCCCGTCTCCGTTCACGCGCACACCGCCGACCCGGATCTCGCCGGCGTCCGGCTTGACGAGTCCGAGAATGCTCTTGATCAGCGTCGTCTTGCCTGCGCCGTTCGGGCCCAGGATCGCCGTGACCCGGCTCGGCTCGATCTCGAGGTCCAGATCCCGCAGGACCTGGAGCCGGCCGAACCGCTTGTTCAACCCTCGCACACGGATCATCGCGTCACCTCCGTCATACGAGGGCTCGCGTCCACGAGCGTTTCCGGCGTGATGGCCGGGAGCACGCGCTCCGCCACGTCCAGCAGGTCGACGAACGGTCCGCGCAACAACGCCAGCGCCTCGGGAGTGCGCTCCACGATCAGCGCGAACAGCCGGAGCGGGCGGTACGGCACGTCGCCCACGCCATCTCCCGTGAGATCGTACCCCCGGTAGGCGCTCCAGTAGTTGCCCTCGAAGTGGTTGTAATTACGACGACTGTTCGTGGTGACGTCGAACGTATTGTCGATGAAGTCGTTGCCGGTGAAGCGATTGCCCTGACTGCTCGCCAGCACGCGCACGGCCCACCCGTTCCGCTCGAATCGGTTGCCGCGGATCTCCAGCCGGTCCGACCCCTCCGAATGGAGCGCCGTGGTGTTCCGGCGGAACGTGTTGCCCACCACCTCGCTGTCCGAGATGTCCTTGAGCAGGAGCCCGTACGCCGTGGCCCCCCAGTTGTCCTCGAACACGTTGTCAGCCACGCGGACCGAGCGAGAGTACATGACCGCCACGCCCGCGCCGTTCGACCGGAAGACGTTGCCCGAGTACTCGGTCTCGTGCGAGAACATGAAGTGGAGACCGTAGCGCAGGTTTCCCTCGCAGTGGTTGCCCTCGATCGTGGCACGGCGGACGTGCTCGAGGTAGATCCCGTCCCGATGGCCGCGGACCTGGTTCCGAGCCACCCGCACGTCCCGCGCGTTCCAGAGGTGGATGCCATTTCCGGACGATGCTTCCCGATCGCCCGAAGCGCGCACCACGTTGTCCGTGATCCGGCACCCCTCCGAGCGCGCGACGTAGATCCCGAAGAAGTTGTCTTCGAGGCGGTTCCCATCGACCACGCAGCGGTTCCCGCCATCCACCCGGATCGCCGCGTGGTCATCCACGAAGCTGACGCCCGAGTTGCGGATCCGGAGCCCCCGCACCTCCACATCATCGGCCTCGATGATCAGCACGGATCCCTGATGGCCGCCGTCCAGGACCGGCCAGTCCACGCCCTCGATGCGGACCGGTTTGCGCACCCGGATCGGTCCTTCCCGGTACGTTCCGCTCAGGATCCGCACGCGTGCGCCCGGCTCCGCCGCCTCCAACGCGGCGGTCACGGTGGTGTAAGGGCCGGCCGGGCCGACCACCACGTCCTGCGCCGCGAGCGACCCGGCCGTGAATCCGAGCGTCAGGATCGAAACCATCCCGTGGTGGGCGAGTCTTGCCGCGACGCGATCGGCGGTCGGCCGGCTGCTCCGGCCACTCCGGCGGCTCCGCCGGCGGCCCGCGACACGTTCAGTCGCCATGATCGGGCTCCGCGAAGAGGCGCTCCCCGTCCCCGCGCATCCCGGCTCCGTCCGGTTCATGCGCCCCGGTGTTACGGAACACGTCATCCCAGCGCAGGATCTCGCCGCCCACGAGGCGCTGGTGGTCCCGTGCTCCGTGCTCCGTGGCGTGCGCGGCGAGGCCGGAGCCCATGGGGCTCTGGACCGCCGGGCTTCGCAGGTAGGTGGCGGTGCGGGCGTCGGTCCATCCGTCGGCGGCCGAGAAGTCCGTGACGAGGAGGGAGTGGATCTGCTCATCCGGGACCCGGCCGGAGCGCGTGAACGCGATGAGGCACTCGATGGAGTCGAAGAGGTACGCGCGGCCACGGTCCGTGAGCAGCTGGGCGGCGAAGCGCCGGTCGGTTATGACCATACGGCAGTGGGCGCACTCATCTTCGCCGAGGTGCACGTGCGCGGGGCGGACGCCGCAGGCGGCGAGCGCGAGGAGCGCGACGGCCGCGACCGTCCGGGGTCGGGTCCGGGGCCGCGAGGAGCGCGGGGTGCGCGCGCCGTGCGTGGGTTGGGGCGGGACCTGGAGAGCGCTCATGGCTGTCGCCTCCGTCAGAGTTGCCATTCGGCGCGCACGGTGCGGAGCACGCCTTCCCAGTCGAGCCGCTCGCCGTGGAAGAAGAAATGGAGATTGCGCGCGATCTTTTCGGTTTCCACCGCGAGCAGCCCGAGTCCGTTGGGGCTGGGCAGGTGCGGGCTTCGCACGTAGTACGCGGCCCTCGCATCGATCAGGCGGCGGCCGTGGTTGTAATCGACGACGCGGGCGCTCCGGATCTCGTTCGGCTGGATGCCCCGGTCGAGGATGAAGGCCGCCAGGCATTCGGTGGACATGAAGCGGTAGCGGGCTCCATCCACGGTGACGAGCTCGGCGCCGAAGCGGGCCTCGGGCACCACGCCATCGCAGTAGTCGCAGGGCAGGCCGGGCGCGAGGGTCTCCGCGCCGGGCAGGGTTTCGGCGTCCGCGCCGCGGGGGGTGCAGCCGGAGAGGCTCGCGCTTCCGGCCAGGACCACGAGGAGCGCCGCCGCGGTGCCGGTCGTGGTCGCGCGGGCCGGAGCGGGGCGTCTGCCGGGCGAGCGGCCGCGTCCGCGGAACGCGAGGACGGCGGCGGCGATGCCCGCGGCGAACGCGAGCCCGATGAAGAGGGTCCCCCACGACGGGTAGGAAGTCGCCGTAATGTTGAGGAGCTGCGTGCGCCCGAAGATCGGCGGCTGGTACGACATCCCGGGCACCTTGATGGGCGCATCCGGACTGAGGTTGTGGCCGTAGTCGTAGTTCCAGGACCAGAACTCGTAGAGGCCGGCGGCGCTGAGCGCGGCGAAGACGGCGAGCCAGGCGACGATCGGCCAGGGTCGAGCGAGCGTGGCCACGACGAGCGCGGCGGCGATCAGGAATCCGAGCGCGATCGGCATGATGGAGAGCACGTCGACCGCGGCGGGGTCGATGGACTTCATGCCGATGTAGTGGTTGAGAATGTTGATGTTCTGGATGTCGTGGGGTTCATGGCCCCAGATGTCCCGGATGCCGATGTACATGCCGAGGCCATCGGAGTACTGGGGCGCGCGCAGGCCGATGGACCAGAGCGGCAGCCAGAACGCCGGCAGGAGGAGGAGCCCTGCGAGGACCATGAGGAGCCTGGCTGGATTGCGCATTGCATCACTCCGTCAGCGGAGGCCCGGCGGGGGCGGTTGCCGGCGCCGGACCTCCGCGGGTCAGGGGTTCACGGTGCGCGGGCCACGAGGTCGGATCTCGTCTCGTTGCCGGTCCTCCAGAGGAGCGGCGGGTTCGAGCCCGCGGGCGAGACGCGCACGTAGCCCTGCATTTCCTGGTGGAGTGCCGAGCAGAACGCGGTGCAGTAGAACGGATAGATGCCTGGCCGCGTGGGCACCCACTTGATGGTCCGGGTCTGGCCGGGCGGGATCAGGACCTCGGAATTCGTCATCCCCTTGAGCGCGAACCCGTGGACCACGTCCCAGTCCTGCTCCACGTTCGTGTGGTGGAAGTAGACGGTGTCGCCGACCATGATCCCTTCGATGTTGTCCGGGCGCTGGTGGCTGCGGATGTGCGCCATGTAGACGCGGACGACGTTGCCCTCCCGCTCGACGCGTGCGTCCTCGGGGCGCTTGATCGCCCGCGGGTGGTTGTTCTCCTCGAGGGAGTAGATTCGCTTGCTCTGGGGCATGAGGCGGCTCGCCTCGATCGCCTGCGCGTAGTGCGGCTCGCCGATGGTCGGGAAGTCCGAGAGCATGACCATGCGGTCGCCCGAGATGTCGTAGAGCTGTGCCGGGTGGTTCTGCTTCGGGCCGACCGGGAGGAACCGGTCCCGGGCGGTCTTGGTCAAGCCGAGCATGTACTTGCCCGCGGGGTTACGGTTGTCGCCCCGCGGGATCATGAGGTGGCCGATCGAGTAGAACGCGTCGATCCGGTCCACGACCTCGAAGGTCGAGAGCGACCACTTCACGATCTCGCTCGAGATGTAGACCGACGTGTAGGCGTAGCCCTTGCCATCGAACTCGGTATGTAGCGGGCCGAGCCCCGGGTTCTGGACTTCGCCGGCGATCGTCGATTCGTACCGGAGCACCGGGATGCCGAAGACCTCGGTCTCGAAGTCGCGGGCCTCGATGGCGGCCAGCATCTTCGAGAAGGAGTGGACCGGGATCACGGTGGCGAGCTTGCCGCCGGCCACGATCAGCTCGCCCGACGGATCGATGTCCACGCCGTGCGGGGACTTGGGCGTGGGCAGGAAGAAGACCGCGCCGGGGACATCGGCCGGGTAGAGCACGCGGGTGCCGCTCTTCGCCACGGACACGGCGGTGCCCTGAGCGGGGTCGTAATAGTTGTGGTAATAGCTCGCCTCCATCGGGCGGGCGCGCCCGTCCCTCACCGCCTCCTCGAGCTTCTTCCAGTTGACCGCCAGGATGAAGTCCTTGTCGGCGCGGGATGCCTCGATCTCGAGGAGCGTGTGGGCCATCTCGGTGTTGTACGTGGTGAAGAAGACCCAATCCGCGGACGGCCCCTTGCCCGCGCGGGCGAGGTCGTAGTTGTACGGCGGAACGAGGAGCTGGAACTCGAGGCTCATGCGTCCGGTTTCCGGGTGCACGGCCACGAAGCTGACCATGCCGCCGAAGTTCTCCTTGTACGAGTCGATGGGGACGTCCGCGTCCTTCGCGACCGGGATGCTGAACCGCGTTGCGCCGACCACGTACTCGGTGTTCTGCGTCACGAACGATGAGCCGTGGTTGCCGCCGGTGTTCGGGATCTCGAGCGTCTCGACGGTCTCGAAGGTGGTCAGATCGATCCGCGCGATGCGGGGTGTGTTGTTCGCGTTGATGAAGAGCCACCGGCCGTCGGCGTCCCCGTTGGTCTGGGAGAAGTGGGGGTGGTGCGAGTCATCCCACGGGATCTCTCCGTAGCTCGTCATGAGGAGTGGCCGGGTCTCCTCGGTGAAACCGTAACCGGTCTCGGGGTCCATGGAGAAGACGGGGATGACCTTGAGCATGCGGCCGGAGGGCAGGCCCCAGACGCTGACCTGGCCGTTGTAGCCGCCGGAGAGGAACGCGTAGAACTCGTCGTACTCGCCGGGCGGCACGTAAGTCCGTGCGGCGATGTCCGCTACGGAGCCGGGCGCCTGCTTGTTGCAGTTGGCCAGCGCGAGCGCACCCGCGGCGGCGGCGAGTACGAGCCCGAAGTAGAGCGATTTCCTGGTCATGGAGGCGCACTCCATCACGGGTTACGGGTTACCGGCCCGGCACGGGCGCAGCGGCGCCGGGCGTCGCGCGGGTCAATCCCGCACGTGGATCGTCCCGACCATTCCGAGCGCGGCGTGCGGATCGCACTGGAAGAAGTAGTCGCCGGCGGGGAAGTCGATGACGACGTCGTACGTCTGGCCGGGGAGCTGGAGGAACGGGCTGGTGCCGGGGAGCTGCACGCCGGCCGGGTTCCGGTCCGCCGGGAAGGAGACGTTGTGCACGCCGCTCTCGAGCACGAAGCGGATGAGATCGCCCCTGCGGGCCTCGATCTCCGAGGGGATGAACCGTTCGCCGCCGATCGAGGACATCTTCACTTCGATCACGGTGCCGGTCGGATCGACGGCGGGGCGCGCCGGGGCACTGCCGCGCGCGGCCTCGGCGGGCGAGTCTGCGGGTTCGCTGCAGGCAAGGAGGCCGGCGGCCAGGAACAGACTCAGGAACGAACTGCGGATCTTCGGCGTCATGGCACACGCTCGCTGGCTTGGGGTGAGGCCGGCCGGCGGCCGGCTGCGCCGGAATCCCCGCGGCATGCCGGGGGCGTCGCGAAAAAAAGTGTGCCCTGGCGTGGTGCAGCGCAGTCGGGCGAACCTTGGAATCTTTGTAGGGGAAACTACCGATTTTCCGGTGCGGGCCCGGGCACGCGTCCGCGGGCTGGCGGGCGGCTCGGCCGCGAGCCGGATCCGGGAGCGCGCCGTGCCCGGAGCGCGGATCGCCGCCGCAGGGGAAGTGCGACGTCGCCCGAGGGAGTTTCAGGGGAGGCGCGGGGGCGGGCCGGCCTTCAAGCCGCCTTGCGGCCCGCCGTCTCCTGACGGATCGCCTGCACGTCGATCTCGATCCGTACCTCGTTGGCGACCAGCAGACCGCCGGTCTCGAGGGTGCGGTTCCAGCGGAGTCCCCAATCCCGGCGGTCGATGGTGCCGGTGGCATGGAACCCCACGCGTTCTCTGCCCTCCGCATCCGGGCCGCGGCCCTCGAAACGGGCGTCCAACTCGACCTCCATGGTCTCGCCACGGATGGTCAGATCTCCCTTGACGCGGAACCGGGCGCCCTCCTCGAAGCTCGCGCCGTGGATCTCACGGCTGCGGAACGTGATCTTCGGGTGGCGCTCCGCATCCAGGAAGTCCTCGGAGCGCAGGTGGCGATCCCGGTCTTCGTTGCCCGTGTCGATGCTGGCGGCGTCGATCTCCACCTCGACGGTGGACCGGTCGATGTCCTGCTCGTCGACCGCGATGGTACCGCTGAACCGCTTGAACCGGCCGCGCACCGTGGTGATCATCAGGTGCTTGACCGCGAACTCCACGCTCGAGTGCACGGGATCGATCGACCAGGTCGAGATTTCCGGCATGCGCGCCTCC
>CALCID010000060.1 GCA_937907535.1 uncultured bacterium
CCTTGCCCCCGGTCCTCCTCGAGGCCGAGTACCAACGCCTCTCCAGGGTGGGTCAAGATGTACCCGGGCTTGACGACGCGGGGTGCTCCCGGGGTTGACCGGACGGCGAAAAGGAAGTAAATTTAACCTTCTCGGAGCGAGCCATAGAGATGCCGGAACCGCGCGTTCGAGCGCGACCGGGCGGCGCGGCTCCTCTTCCTCCAATGCGCCCGTAGCTCAACTGGATAGAGCGTTGGACTACGGATCCAAAGGTTGGGGGTTCGACTCCTCCCGGGCGCATGGGATGCCGGGGATCGGCGGCGGTGGCTGTGGGGTATGAGAGAGTGCCGCCGACTCGACCGGCAGCTGTTTGACAGGATGGGAAGCGAGTGCGGATCGCGGCCGTCGGCGCCAGCCAGGCGCCGCTCGGTCGAGGAAAGTCCGAGCTCCACAGGGCAGGGTGCCGGGTAACGCCCGGGCGTCGTGAGGCGACGGAAAGTGCCACAGAGAACAGACCGCCGATGGCTCCTCCGGGAGCACAGGCAAGGGTGAAACGGTGGGGTAAGAGCCCACCGCGCTTCCCGGTAACGGGGGCGGCACGGTAAACCCCACCCGGAGCAAGGCCAAGCAGGGACGAGGCGCGGCCCGTGCCGTTGCGACCACCAGGTCGCGGGAGTCCCGGGTAGGCCGCTAGAGGCGGCGGGAGACCGCCGTCCCAGAGAAATGATCCGCCTCCACCATCGCGGGGGCATCGCCGCCTGCGATGGCAGGAGACAGAACTCGGCTTATTCGCTTCCCGTCCGACAAGACAGACGCGCCCGTAGCTCAGTTGGATAGAGCGTCGGCCTCCGGAGCCGAAGGTCAGAGGTTCGAATCCTCTCGGGCGCACTCCGAACCCCGCGCAGGTCAATGACTTGCGCGGGGTTTTCCGCATCCGGCCGACCCGGTGCAGGCGCTCCGGTCGCGGTCACGGCAGCCCCTTCTCCGGACGCTGCATGGCGCTCGGCGTCTGCGAGCGCAGGCGCGGGAGCGTCGTCGGTCCGGAGGGCGGACACGGCGACGTTCAGTGGCGGTCTCGCCCACAGGCGTTGCGGCAGCGATGGTCGGGTCTCGCCCCGGATCCGGCCGCTTCCCGGCGCGCAGCCGCCGGAAGTTCGTCCACAGGCGGGTGCGGCGGGGACGCTTCCCGATTCGCCGGTGATCGAGGTGCCGCGGACGACTCCGTGAGACGGGGGACGCGGATCCTCCCCGGCGGGCAAGGGCGTCGGCAAACGTGCGACGGGCTGCGGATTCCCGGCGCGGGTTCCCGCGGCGCGGCTTCCCGCTTGCGGTGGTTCGGTGCCCGGTTCACGACCCGGGATCGGCGCCTCTCGGCGCCTCGAGGGTCGGCCCGGCCGCGATCCGCGGCGCCGATCAACGACAGCGGCGGTGCCCATGCCTGACGACCTCACTCGCCCGCCCCACCCCGACCCCACCGGTCGCGACGGCCGACCGCCGGGCGACCCGTCCGCCGCGCCGGGCCGCTCCGAACGGCCGGGCCGGCCGGCGGCCCGCACCCCTGCGGAGGAGCCGCCGGGTACCGAGGCGCGGGCCGCGGAGGGCCACCGGGCCGGGGCCGCCCACGGCGCCGACTCTCCCGCTGGTGACGACCACGCCGCCGAACGTATCCACCCCGCTCCCACCACCGAAACCGCGCCCGGAGCGCGCGCTCGAGATTCTGGTCAAAACGACCAAAATGACCATTCGGGTCTGGCTGAGCACGGCGCCCGTGGCGATGTCGGCCATCGGGGCGGTCGTGGCGGACGCGGTGCGGCCGGCGATCGCGCCGGCCATGGCGGCCGCGCCGCGCATGGCGACCCGGAGGGTCACCGTGGTCCTATCGGTCCCGGAGAAGCCGGCTCCGCCGTGGAGGGGGAGAACGCGAGCCACCGCGCGCAGCGGGTGCATGGATCCCCTGCCGAGGATGCGCGGCGCGGCGCGCACCCGCTGGCCGGCGGCCGCCCTGACCAGACTGACCACAATGACGGGAGTGCGGACGCCTGCCATGCCGCGCACGGGAGGGCCGCCGGGCGGGCCGGGCACGGCGGCGGAAAGGCCCCTCCCGAACCCCACGGCCCCCATGGTGGGCACGAACCCGTACCGGGGCAGGCTCCGCACGTCGAGCCGGGCGAACGCGCCCGGCCCGGAGCCCATGGGGGGCACGGCGCCCTCGCCGCGCACGCCAGGCACGCGGAGCCCGGGGAACGCGGCCGGCACGCGGGGCACAGCGTGGAGATGTTCCGGGACCGGTTCTGGATCTCGCTGGCGCTCACGGTCCCCACGCTGATCTGGAGCGAGCCGGTCCAGAGCTGGCTGGGCTACCGGGCGCCTGCGATTCCGGGCTCGGCGTACCTCCCCGCGGTGTTCGGGACGGCGGTCTTCGTGTACGGCGGGCGGGTCTTCGTGCAGGGCGCGGTCCGGGAGCTCCGGAGCCGGCAGCCGGGGATGATGACGCTGATCGCGCTCGCGATCGTGGTGGCGTTCGGGTTCAGCCTGGTAGTCACGCTCGGCTTCCCGGGGATGGCGCTCTGGTGGGAGCTGGCCACCCTGGTCACGGTGATGCTGCTCGGCCACTGGATGGAGATGCGTTCGATCCAGCAGGCGAGCGGGGCGTTGCGGGAGCTGGCAGCGCTGCTCCCGGCCACGGCGGTGCGGGAGGTGGATGGGAGGGTGGAAGAGGTCCCGGTCTCGGAGCTCGCGGCGGGGGACGTGGTCCTGATCCGGCCGGGCGCGGGCATCCCGGCGGACGGGGTGGTGCGGGAGGGGCGGAGCGCGGTGAACGAGTCGATGCTGACCGGGGAGTCGCGGCCGGTGGAGAAGGGGGAGGGGGACGAGGTAGTGGCGGGCACGGTGAACGGGTCGGGCTCGTTGCGGGTGGAGGTGACGCGGACGGGGGACCGGACGGCGCTCGCGGGGATCATGCGGCTGGTGGAGGAGGCGCAGGCGTCGCGGTCGCGGGCGCAGGCGCTGGCGGACCGGGCGGCGTATCTCCTGACGCTGGTCGCCGTGGGGGCGGGCGTGGTGACGCTGGCGGTCTGGTCGGCGGTGGGCGCGTCGGCGTCGTTCACGATCGAGCGGGTCGTGACGGTGCTGGTGATCGCGTGTCCGCACGCCCTCGGGCTCGCGATCCCGCTGGTGGTGGCGATCTCGACGACGCTCGGGGCGCGGAGCGGGCTCCTGGTCCGGGACCGGCGGGGGCTGGAGGAGGCGCGGGGGGTGGATGTGGTGGTATTCGACAAGACGGGGACGCTGACGCTGGGCGAGTTCCGGGTGGTGGATGGGGCCGCGGCGCCGGGGCTCTCGGCCGGGGCGGCGCTGCGGCTCGCGGCGGCGGTGGAGCGGGACAGCGAGCACGCGATCGCCCAGGCGATCGTCCAGAGCGCGGCGGAGCAGGGGCTGGACGTCCCTCCCGCGCGGGACTTCGAGGCGATCCCGGGGCACGGGGTCCGGGCGGTGGTGGAGGGGCGGGAGCTGTACGTGGGCGGCCCCGCGCTGCTGCAACGGCTGGGCGTGGAGTTGCCCGCGGAACTGGGGTCCGTCGTGGACCGTGCCTCTGCGCGCGGCCAGGCGAGCATCGTGCTCGTGGAGGGCGGGCGGGCGCTGGCGGTCTTCGCGGTGGCGGACCGGATCCGGCCGGAGTCCCGGGAGGCGGTGGAACGCCTGCACGGCCTGGGCATCGAGGTCGTGATGCTGACCGGCGATGCGCGGCCGGTGGCGGAGGCGGTGGCGGCCGAGCTCGGGATCGATCGGGTCTTCGCCGGGGTCCTGCCGGCGGACAAGGTGGAAAAGGTCCGGGAGCTCCGGCGTGGCGGCCGGCGGGTGGCCATGGTGGGGGACGGCGTGAACGACGCGCCGGCGCTGCTCACCGCGGACGTGGGCGTGGCGATCGGCGCGGGCACGGACGTGGCCGTGGAGGCGGGGGACGTGGTGCTGGTCCGGAGCGACCCGCGGGATGTGCCGCGGATCATCGAGCTGAGCCGGGCCACGTACCGGAAGATGGTCCAGAACCTCTGGTGGGCCGCCGGCTACAACATCGTGGCCATCCCCCTCGCCGCGGGCGTGCTCGCCAGCCAGGGGATCGTGCTGCACCCGGCGGTGGGCGCGATCCTCATGTCGGCGAGCACGGTGATCGTGGCGCTGAACGCCCAGCTCCTGCGGCGGGTCAGGTTGTAGGCCCCGCCCTTCCTCCGGCCCTCGAGGGAAACGGTGGGGACCGTGCCTCGGGGCCTGTCTCCGCCCGGCAGTGCGGCCGCTCCGCCGGTGAGGCGGCCGTGCGACGTCGCCCAGGAAGACCCGGCATCCGGTTCGAGCGGCCGGCGACGCGGCTCACTTCGACTTCGGCGCCTCCACGATCGCGCCGATGAACAGGATGGTCCCGGAGAGGCGCTCCCGGATGGCCAGGATGAACGGCCGGTCCGCGCGCACCTCGGGCGGGCCGCAGAGGCACACCACGACCCCGACGCTGGTCGCGGCGGCGGCCTCGGTGCCCTCCTCATCGACCTCGAGGAAGGTCTTCTGCTTGACCTCGCTGATCTGGCCGCCGGACGGGAACATGCGGGAGAAGTCGGCGCTGCCGGAGAACGCGTCGGCCATGCCCATGGCCATGAGCGCGTTGTTCAGCGCAGCCTCCCACTCCAGCTCGAATCGGGGCAGGAGCACGCGGATCCTGGCCGGTTGCAGCCCTTCGACGAGCTCGGCCCAGCCGCCGGAGGCGAGGTGGTCGATGAGGTCGGCGATGGCGACGTCGCCCGTGGGCACCACGATGGTCATGGCGAAGGCCTGGCCGCCGTACGCCAGCTCCGCGGCCATGTACCTGTCGGTGACGTGGTAGAGCGCTTCACCCGTCCGGTCCATGAACCGGACCGTCTCGGTGCCGCCGCCCGGGAGGTGGAACGGCCCGGAGTGCGTGAGCTGGGCGTCGAACCGGTCGGTCCAGTTCCCCTTGAAGTAGATCGCGTTGATCAGGTACGTGATCGTGTTCGCCGGGATCGGCGGATCGACGATCGTTCGGATTCGGTTGCGGGTCACGCGCCGGACCCAATCGTTGATCGTCGCGGCCGCGGACGGATCGGCGAAGTCGAGGCCGCGGATCTGGGCGTCGAACACGCTTTCGACGGTCCGCCGGAAGGCCGGGAGCGGCTCGGAGCCCGGGCGGTGCCAGATCGAGTTCCCGATCTCGAAGGTGACGGCGGGGTCGAGGTCGCCGAGCAGGTCGAGGAGGCCGCGGTACGAGGCGTTGATCTCGTCCTGGCCGAGGTCTCCGAACTGGAGGGCGGTGCGCATCCCCTCCCAGGTCTCGCCGTTCGCGCCGTTCATGGTCATGCCGAGGGCCATGGACGCGCTGAGGGGCGAGATGAAGACCGTCTTCGCGGGGTCCTCGGCGTGGAGCCGGCGGAGCAGCTCGAAGCCAAAGGCGTTGCTCGCGTGGAGCGTGCCGATTTCGGCCGCGGAGAGCTCGCGGGGGAGCTCCGTGATCTTATTGGGTGCCGGCCTGGCTTCGGGGCCGAAGATGGACTCGCAGGCCGCCGCGAAGATCACGAGGGCGAGTGCGGCCGCTGCCGTGACGCGAGTGCGGGTGCGCATGGACGTTCCCTCCCGTACGCCGTGGGACGCGGGGGCCGTGCCGGCGCGGCTTGCCGGAGCCGCAGGGGGTGGCGGGCCGCGTCGTCGCCCCGATCCAAAGGATTGACGCGCGGCGGCCCGGGGAGCCAACACCCGGCCCGGCGTGGGGAGCGTGTGCGGAGCCGTCGGGGCCGGCACGGCGGGGATCCGCTTGAGGGGGCGACGTCGGGGCGGCCGCGTTCCCGGCGCGAGGCAGGGTTCGCGGGCGGGGCAGGCTCCCGGGGCGTCGTGCCGATTGCCCGCGCGGCCGGCCGGCCGCCATACGTTGTTATCACCGTGGGAGCTCGTGCGTCTCATGGGTGGTCGAACGCAGTCGTTGGCGAGCGACCGGCGAGCTCGCGGAACGTGCGGCTCTGGAGGGGATACATGTTCTGGTCGGCGTATCGGAGTCCGTCCATGCTGGTGGCCGCGGCGGTGTTGCTGACCGCGTGCTCCGATGTGACGGAACCGGCCGGCGCGTTGAGGCGGCTCGGGATCCTGCAACTGGAGGCGTACACCGGTGCCGTTGTCCAGCCGGGGTCGTCGACCCGCAAGGATGCCGACACGGTGCGCTGGGACGTGGCGCCGATCATGGGGCAGGTGGTGTGGCCACCGGTGGTGATCGATGCGCCGGCCGTGGTGGACGCCGGGGAGCCGTTCACGATCACCGTGTACACGATCGGCCCGAACGGGTGCTGGCGGGCGGACGGCCACGAGCTGGCGGTGGGGGGGCACAGGATCGAGATCCGGCCGTACGACGCCCACTCCGGCGCGGAGGCATGCACCGGGGTGCTGACGTTCCTGCCGCATGCCGCCACGGTATCGGTGAGCGAGCCGGGGGAGTGGACGGTGCGGGTGCGCGGTCGGCGGGCGCGGCACGGGGATGCGGTCTGGGAGACGCCCGTCACCGCGGAGCAGACGATCCAGGTGCGGTGAGGCAACGGCTCTGCGGGGCGAACGAGCCGGCCGGCCGCGGCCCGCGGAGAGAATGCGGGATAGACGATGAAGCTTGAGCGAGGGGGAGCCGTCGTAGGGGACTCGCGCGACGCACAGGCACTCTACGTCAGGTGGTACCGTGAGCTGTTGCGGACGGTGCACCGGCTGACCGGGGATCCGGATCATGCCGAGGACGTAGCGCAGGAGGCGCTGGTCCGGTTGATCGATGCCGAGTCGACCAGGGTCATCGAGAATCGGCGTGCCTGGTTGTACCGTGTTGCGCTGAATCTGGTGAGGGACGCGGCGAGGCGGCGGGAGACGGCGAGGCGTTTGGCGCCGCCGCCGGAGGAGGTGGACCCGTCGTCGACGCCGGACGAGGAGTTGGAGCGCAAGGAAACGATCCGGGAGGTGCGGGCGGCGCTGGACCGGTTGTCCCCGCGGGACCGCGAGCTGTTGCTGATGCGGGAAGCGGGATTTCGCTACCGGGAGATCGCGGAGGTGATCGGGGTGAAGCCGGAGTCGGTTCCCACGCTGGCCATGCGGGCGCTGCGTCGTTTCCAGGCGGCGTACGAAGCGGAGACCGTGCGATGAGGCATCCAGCCGAAGATACGTTGCAGGCGTACGTGGACGGCGAGCTGGAGGGCGCGCCGGCGGAGCACGTGGGGCGGCACGTGGCCACGTGCATCGAGTGTCGCGGCACGGTGGCGCGGCTGCGGGAGGCGTCCGCGCTGTTTTCGGAGGCGATGGGGCGGCTGGATGCCGGGGAGCCCGCGGCGTGGGCCGATGAGAACGTATTGCCCCTGGCGCTGGGGGCGCGAACCGGGACGAAGCCGGTGTTGCGGGTGGTGCCGGGGGGCGGGGCGGACCGGGCGGCGGCGTCTGCGCGTGAGCCGGAGCGGGCCGTACCGCGGGCGCCTGGCGTCGCGGTGGCGTGGCGGTGGGCGGCGGCCATCCTGCTGGTGACGGCCGCGGCCGGATCCGCGGCCATCGTGGCGTTCCCGATCCTGCGGGGCGGTGGCGGTCAGCCCGGGGAGGCGCTCACGGCGGTGGACGAGTCGGTGGCTTCGGGCGCGGGCGTAGTGGTCCGGCCGCTAAACGGTGTCATGGATATCGCGGTCCGATCGGCGCCGGCCGGCTCGCGGCTCGTCGTGGAGTTGACGGACGAGCGGGACGTGCGGGTCGACGTGAGCGGTGCGGCGGCGCCCCGGTTCGAGGCGCGGGACGGGTCCGTGGTCGTGGATCTGGCGGACCGTTCTGCTGTACTACGGGTGTCCTTGCCCCGCTCCCTCGCCGCGGGCACGGTCCGGGTCGACGACGTGGTCGTGGCCCGGTCGGAGGGAGACCGTGTGGTCCCGGAGGAAGCGCTGGAGGCAGGAATTCCGATCCCGGTTCGGCCGTAGCGGCCCGAGTCACGACCCCCGACTGCCGCCCATGCACCGCCCGATCCTCATAGCGCTCTTCGCGTTAGCTCTGGTCCTGGTGCCGATCCGGGGCGCGGCGCAGTCGGCCGCGCTGGTGCGTGGCCGCATCGTCGAATCCCAGACCGGCGATCCGGTGGCCGGTGCCGTGGTCCGGCTGACGGGTGCCGGGCTGGACGTGGTGGCGACCACGACGCCGCAGGGCGAGTACGCGTTCGCTTCGGTGGCGGGCGGCGAATACCGGTTGCGCGTCCTGCATCCCGGCTACGAGCATGCGGAGCTCCGGGTCGTGCTGCGGCCGGGGAGCGCGGTGACGCTGGACGTGCCGCTGGTGGTCCGGCCGGTCCCGGTCGCCGCGATCGATGTGCAGGCGTCGCGGGACTCGCCGCCTTCGTCCGGCAACGGTCCGGAGAACGGGATGGTGGAAGGCGACCCTGCGGTGGCGAACCGCACGGCGTCGTTCGCGTCCCAGGCCGCGAGCGCGCTGGCGGACATGGTCGCGGCGGACGTGGTGCGGGAGCCGCCTGCGGACCGGGACGGGGGGCGGCGGGTGCACGTGCTGTACATCTGGGGCTCGAGCGTGGAGCGTGGGCGTGTGCTGTTGGACGGCGCGGCGCTCAACGCTCCGCTGCATCTCGGGGGGATGCTCCCGCCGCTGGACCCGGACCTGCTGGCGGGGGCGGAGTTGCGGGGTGGCGGGATCTCCCCCCGGTACGACGGCGGCACGACCTACATCATGGACTTCGCGACGCGGCCGGCGGGGCCGGGCGTGGCGAGGACGTGGGGCGAGTTCGATCTGCTGACGGGCCGTCTGGGTTTCGAGCTGCCGCTCGGCGAGTCCGGGGGGGTGATGGTCGGGGGGCGGCGGGTGAACGCGGAGCTGGTCGACGCGCTGGTCTCCCGTCCGTTCGGGTACGGTTATGCGGACGTTCTGGCGCGGGCGGATGTGGCGGCCGGTGAGCGCGCGCGGGTCCATGCGACGGCGCTGGCCACGCGGGAGACGATCCGGATCCCGCGGGACCAGGGTGCGGATGAGGCGTCGTGGCAGAACCTGGCGGCTTCCGTGGGGTGGCAGGACCGGGTGTCCGCGGCGCGGCGCTCGGTGGACGTGTCCGTGAGTCGCGGGATCGCGGACCTGCCGCTCCTGTCGGCGCCGGGCGGGCACCTGGAGGCGGTGATGGATCGGATCTCCGCGAGCGCCGAGCAGCGGTGGAGGTGGGGGGCGGTGGGCGGCACCGCGGGCGTGGATGTGGAGCGCCTCCGGTTCGGCCGGACGAGCCGAGCGGCGTACGACGTGACCTCCCCGGTGCCCGGCGGGCCGGTGGCGTGCACGGCATCGCTGCCTTGCGTGGACGCGGCCGTCACGACGGTGGCGGCGTACGGGGAGGCGGGGTGGCAGCCGGGGAAGCGGGTAGCGGCACGGGCGGGAGTGCGTCTCGGATACCGCCCGGACGAGGGCGATTGGGATGTGCTCCCACGGGCTTCGGTCAGCACGCTGCTCGGGGAGACGGGTGCACTGACGCTTTCCGTGGGCCGGTTCTCCCAGACCTACGCGGCGGTCGAACGGGAGAACGCGATCTCCGGTTCGGGCGAGACTCCGGGCAACGTGGTGGCCGAGGTCGGCGTGGCCCGCGCCACCCACGTGGAGCTGAGGATGTCTCGCCGGTCGGAGCGGTCCGCCCTCACGGCGAGCGCGTTCGTGCGGCACCACGAAGCGGGAGGGGACGGGACGCCCGCGAGGCGCTCGCCGGGGTTCGACGTCTCGTGGACGTACGCGGTGCCGGGGTTCTCCGCGTCCCTCGGCTACTCCATCGCCCGGGTCCCGTCCACCGTGGATCTGGCTTTGCGGCACAGGACCCGCCACCTCGGGGCTGCGGGGATCGGGCTGTCGAACGGCCCCATCCACTTCCAGCTCACCGGGGCGTACGGACGGGGCCTCCCCTATACCTCGCTGGTCCTGGAAGATCCGGCCGCGGAGATCCGGGCGGGGCTCGAACACGCGCCCGCGCTGAACTACAGCGGGCACTCCAGCACCGTCGAGAAGGAGGGGCTGGACCACGCGTTCTTCCGGCTGGACGCGGTGCTCGGCGCCGAATGGCGGTTCCGGGTCAACGGCCGCGAGGTGGCGGTCCTCCCGTACGCGAAGATCTTCAACGCGCTGAGCCACCGGGAAGCGCTCTTCTACTATCACGACGCCGCGCTCCCGGGCGAGCCGCGGCCGCTCGTGAGCCTGCCCGCGATCCCGGTGATCGGGGTGCGCTGGGAATTCTGATCCGACAACGGCCCCGGCCCCTAGCCGCGGCGCTCGGCCGGCTCGCCGGGCGCAACTTCCCTCGACCATAGAACGCTGCAGCGGCGGATCGGGCCGCGAGCCGGGCGGCGGTTTCGGCCCGGCCCGGCCCGGGGCACATCCCGTGCATCGCTGGTCTTCTGGTCGCGTAAATCAATGCAGCACAGGAGGTTGCGATGCGAGATCCCATGCTGCGCGTGCCCCGGGCGGGCGACGCGTCGTTCTGGTACAACCTTTGTCTGGCCACCATCGGGCTGTCGGCGCTGTTCTACGTGATGGGGCGCAAGCATCTGGGTCTGTTCGTGGGGCTCTGGCCGCCGACGCTGGCCGCGCTCGGGAACCGGGCGGAACTCAACGAGGAGCTCACGAACGTCATTCAAGGGCGCCCGATCGAGCGGATCGGCGGGGGGACGGTGGTGCCGGAGGCGGGATTCGGCGGGCTGCGGCCCGGTACGCGGCCGGCGGCGGCGTGACGCGGGGCGTTTCGGGACGGTGCCGGGTGTGAGCCCGGCACCGATTGCCGTCCGCGGATGAGCGGTGGAGCCGCGGCCCGGCTTGCCCGGGAGCCGTTTCGATGCGAATCTCCTGCAAAACGACATCCGGCGTGGTGCCGGGAGATGGGGATCGGCGCGGCCGGCTCGCGTGCGAGGGCGGCACGCGGATCCGGGCCGGCCGCGCGTTGCTGATCGGAGGAGAGATGAAGCGGATACGCATCGCGGCCCTGGTCGCGATCGGGCTGTGGTCCTTGCCCGTGCAGGGGTCGGCGCAGACGTTCCCGACGAACGATCCGATCATCCGGAAGATCTGGGAAGAGGGGATGGATCGTTCGAAGGTCTACGACCTGGCGCAGGTGCTCACGGACTCGATCGGGCCGCGGCTGACGGGCTCCCCGGGGATGAACGCGGCGCACGACTGGGCCGTGAAGATGTTCCGGAGCTGGGGGATCGAGGCCAGGAACGAGCAGTACGGCACGTGGCGGGGTTGGCGGCGGGGGATCACGCACATCGACCTGATCGCGCCGCGGGTGCGGACGCTGGAGGGGACGATGCTGGCGTGGAGCCCGGGCACGAACGGGCCGGTGGAGGCGCCGGTCGTGGTGTTCCCGGACGTGGCGAGCCCGGCGGAGTTCGAGGCGTGGTTGCCGGAGGCCCGGGGCAAGTTCGTGGCCATTTCCTTCGCGGAGCCGACGTGCCGGCCGGATGACAACTGGCGGGAGTTCTCTCCGCCGGGCCTGTTCGAGCGCATGCAGCGGGAGCGGCAGGCCGCGCGGGAGGCGTGGAACGCGCGGCTCAGCCGGGCCGGCGTGGACGCGCGGACGCTGCCGGGGAGGTTGGAAGCCGCCGGGGCGGTGGGCATCCTGACGTCGCTCTGGTCCCAGGGCTGGGGTGTCAACAAGATCTTCCAGGCGCGGACCGAGCGGGCGGTGACGCTGGACCTGAGCTGCGAGGACTACGGGCTCGTGTTCCGGCTGGCGGAGCGTGGGCAGGGCCCGGTCCTGCGGGTGAACGCGGAGGCGGAGTTCCTGGGCGAGGTCCCGGTGTTCAACACCATCGCGGAAATCCGCGGCACGGAGAAGCCGGACGAGTACGTGCTGCTGTCGGCGCACTTCGACTCGTGGGACGGCGCCTCGGGCGCGACGGACAACGCCACGGGCACGGTCACCATGATGGAGGCGATGCGGATCCTCAAGGCCGTGTACCCGAACCCGAAGCGCACCATCCTGGTCGGGCTGTGGGGCGGTGAAGAGCAGGGCCTGAACGGCTCGCGGGCGTTCGCCGAGGACCACCCGGAGGTGGTGCAGGGGCTCCAGGCGCTGTTCAACCAGGACAACGGAACGGGCCGCGTGACGACGATCTCGATGCAGGGTCTGGTGGACGCCGGCGCGCATTTCGGCCGGTGGTTCGCCCAGATCCCGGAGGAGATCACGCGGCACATCGACCTGGTGGTTCCGGGCTTCCCGGGCTCGGGCGGGAGCGACTACGCGTCGTTCGTGTGCTACGGCGCGCCGGCGTTCAACCTGAGCTCGTTGCACTGGGCGTACGGCACGTACACCTGGCACACGAACCGGGACACGTTCGACAAGATCGTCATCGACGAGGTGAAGAACAACGCGGTCCTCACGGCGATGCTGGCGTACCTGGCGTCGGAGGATCCGCAGAAGATCTCGCGCACGCAGCGGGAGTTCGTGGCGAGCGCCACGCGGCAGGCGGCGGCGGGGCCGGGGCCGCGGATGCCCACGTCGTGGCCGCAGTGCCAGAAGCCGGCCCGCAGCTCGGCCGAGAGCACGCGGTGATGCGGGTCGAGCGGGCCGGCGCCGTCTAGGCCCGGTTCTGCTTGATCTGCAGCGTCGGGTCCGCCGCGAGGGGCGGCTCCTTCGAGCGCTCGTACTCGTAGAGCCACTCCTCGCGGCGCCTTGCCGCGCCGAGCGGGTACCGCCAGTACGTCCACGGCTGGGCGAAGAGGTGGCGCGCGGTGCGGGGGGCGATGACCTCCGGGACATCGCCGAGCACGGCGGTCCCGATCTGGAGGCGGGCCCGGTTCATGGCCAGCACGTGGGGCTCGATCCGGTCTTCCCTGGGGCGCTTCCACAGCGCCGCCGCCAGGTGCAGGATGCTGTGCGCCGGGATCCCATCCTTCTCGGGCAGGAACGAGACGGTCCGGATGTACGGGTAGTGGAAGACGAGGTTCGCGTCGACCTCGACGAGCCAGATGCCCGGCCGGTGTGCGCGGCGGGCGCGGTCGGCCTCGGATCGTGCCCGGGCGAGAGACTCGGGTGAGCCGAGGTTCTCGAAGGGGATCCAGAGCTCGCGGTAGTGCAGGTCGGTGACGACCCATTCGAGCGTACCCGCCTCCTCTCCGTCCGCGCGGATCCACAGCTCCACCCGTTCCCAATCCCGTTCCCAAAACTTGTTCAGCTCCGCCGGCGTCAGGATCAGGTAGCGCCAGACCCAGTATACGTGGCCGCGGAGCCAGTACGGGCGGTCGCCATCGCGGTCGTACGGGCTGGCCGGGCCGTGGTCGGAGTAGAGCATCAGAACGGGCGGGATGGGACGTGGTATGAAGAACCAATCCGCGAACAGGTAGAGCACGAACAGGGCGGCGAGCGCCCAGAAGAACGCGCCCCAGGCCTGCTGGGCGCCCGGGTGCAGGAGCACGAGCAGGTACCTGCCGACGATCACGGGGAGGGCGCCGAGGATGGCGGTTCCCCATTCGCGGTAGACGAGGTACAGGAGCGCGGTCAGGAGCGGGAAGCCCGCGGGGATCCAGTAGGCGGTGGTGAGGCCGAGGAGGCCGGCGGCGTCCAGGAGCGGCGTGAGGATGGCGATCAGCAGGATCGCGGAGAAGGACGCGAGCGGGAGTTTGTTCGCCGCCCAGAAGAGGCTCGAGAACCCGGAGATGACGAAGGGGTCGAGGACGTCGTCGGCGAGGATGTGGTCGTCCTTGCGGACGCGGACGCGGCCGGGGCCCACGGGTTCCAGGCGGAGCCGGTACGCGTCGAGGGCGCGCACGATGTCCTCGCCGACGGACGGGGAGTACCGGAACCGGTACTTGCCGAGGCGGCGGAAGGAGCGGAAGGGGAAGAGGAAGGGGCCGATCAGGGACAGGATCAGGTAGGATCGGGTCCGGGGGATCTCGAGGTCCGGGCGGTCGAGGCCGAGGCGGTACAGGGCGCGGTCGACCCAGCGGTTCTTCAGGTGGCGGTCGGGGATCACGCCTTCGAGTCCGAGGACGCTCGCCCAGTAGTCGGCGAAGAGGAACGGTCCGCGGAGGAGCTCGCGGTCGAGCAGCCACCGGACCAGGGCGCCGCGCCGGTGCGCACGGGGGTGGGCCTCGGACTCGTTCTGCTGTGCGTTGCGCGTCATTCTTGGGTGGTCCCCGGGCCGGGTGTCACGACCGCGCCGGCTGTAGCTCCGCGGACGGTGAGCGGTGCGGGATCCGTGCAATCGGCGCGCCGAGCCTGCGGGGTGCCGGGGAGAGCGCCCGTGATTTGCGGTGCGTTCCGGGGCGACGTCGCCGGTGCCTGCATCGCTCACGACCTGGGCTCGGTTCTCCGCTCCGCGCGCACTCCCTGCGGCCAGAGCGATACGGGTTCGGACAGCTCGGCGGTCAAGGCGAGCAGGACGTGGTGCATCGTGGGGAACCGGCGGTCCGGATTCGGATCGAGGCAGCGGAGCACGATCCGCTCGAGGGATGGGGGGATGGCGCGGTTGAACCGGCGTGGCGGCGGAGCCGGCTCGGCGCCGAGCTGGGGGAAGTTGCGCTCGTCGCCCGTCCGGGTTTCATCCCCGTTGAAGACCGCCTCGAACGGCCATCGGCCGGTGAGCATCTCGTACAGCACGGCGCCGAGGCCGTAGACGTCGGCGGCCGGAGAGAGCGGCTGCTGCCGGATCTGCTCGGGCGCCATGTACGGCGCGGTGCCGAGCGAGTTCCGTGGCCGGCGCCGAGGACGGATGGCGCGCGCGGCGTCGAAATCCACGATGACCGGGCGCCCGTCCCGGAACAGCAGGTTCGCGGGCTTCAGGTCCAGGTGCAGCCAGCCGTTGCGGTGGAGGTGGTGGAGCCCGGCAGCCGCGTGGATCGCGATCCGGACGGCGTCCGCCACGCCGAACCTGCGCTGCGGCCTTGCCTCCAGCAGATCGAAGAGCGAGGGGCCTTCGACGTACTCGAGGAGGACGTAGGGCAGGCCGTCGTGCACCCCTTCGCCGAACCCGCGGATCAGCGACGGGTGGCGGAGCCGGCGGAGGATGCGGGCCTCCCTGCGCAACGCGGCCACCGCGCGCGCATTGTCCCGCAGCTCCGGCGCCAGGATCTTGCACGTCAGCGGGGTCCACTCCCCGGTGCTCCAGACCTGATAGAGGTGGCCGAGCCGGCCGGCCGCCAGGTGGCCGATCACGAGCAGGTCCCCCGCGATGCGCTCGCCGATGGCGTACGGGTAGCCGCGGTCGCGCCGGCGCCTGGCGCGCACCCCCTGGGTCGTCAACATCCCGACCGGCCGCGGCGGTGTCGGCTGCCCGAGGATCATGCGACTCTCCGGCCCGCCAACAGCTCGTTCACCCTGGCCCGGATCTCGTCGAGCGACGCGGGCTTGGCCATGTACGAGTCGCAGCAGCCGGACCCCAGGACCGCCTCCGGGTCCCCGTCCTGTGCCAGGGCAGTCAGGGCCAGGATCGCGACGCGCTTCGGCGCCAGCTGCCGCTTGATCCAGCGGCCGGCCTCGATCCCGTCCATGGACGGGAGCTGGAGGTCCAGGATCACCAGGTCCGGCTGGAACGATGGCGCCAGGTCCACGGCCTCCTCCCCTCTCCGCGCGGTGGCCACGTCGTGCTCCGCGCTGAGCAGATCCCGGAGGATCGTCAGGAGATCCGGGTTGTCTTCCACGATCATGATTCTGGCCATGACGCCCTCGACGGCCGGCGCGCCGCAGCGGACCCCTCCATCCCGGCCGGCGCCCCGCTCGCAAGAAAATGCCGGGTTGCCGGGATGTCAGAGGGGCAAGGCGCGTGCCGGAAGGCGAGCAATGGCGCGGCGCATCGCCGGGTGCGCGGCACCCGGCCATGCGTCGCACGATAGGGTCGAATCGATCGGTTCTCGATGTGGCGGGATCAGTCCCGCACGGGGAGCGTCTCCAGGGTGCGGCGCACGCGGTCGAGGGCCTCGGTCAGCCGGTCTCCCCGGAGACCGTAGCCGATCCGGATGTACCGGTCCATGCCGAAGTGCGCGCCGGGCACCACGAGCACGTCCTGCTCGACGCGGAGCCGCTCGGCGAGCTCGAGGGACGGGATGTCGTAGCGGTAGCGGATATAGCAGATCGCGCCGGCGTCGGGCGGTCGGTACACCAGGGCGTCATCGGCCCGGGCCCAGCGTTCGAGCCGGTCCAGCCCTTCGTGCAGGATGGCCCGGGTCCGCTGGAGGAGCCGGGGCCGGACGTTCGGGTCCAGCGCGAGGGTCGCGAGGCGGTCGGTGAGCTCTCCGGGCGAGATCGTCGTATAGTCCGTACGGGCCCACAGGTCGGCGGCGAGCGCCCGCGGCGCCGCCACCCAGCCGATGCGCAGCCCCGGGAGTCCGTACGCCTTGGAGAGCGAGCCCGTTGCCACGGTACGGGGGTACTCTCCGAGGAACGACGGCGTTTCCGGACCATCGAGCTCGGCGCCGGAATAGACCTCGTCCGCGAGGATCCACGCGCCGACCCGGTCGGCGGCACGGATGATGGCGGCCCGCGCCTCCGGCGAGAGGATCGCGCCGGTGGGGTTGTTCGGGTTCGTCACGAGCACCAGGCGGGTGCGGTTGCCGATCACGCGTTCGATCTCGTCCGGGTCGGGCTGCCAGCCGAGCTCCTCGCGCAGCCAGATCTCGGTGATCCGGGCGCCGAACGCCTCGGCGAGGCCGTAGCCCTGCATGTAGTTCGGGACGACGATGGCGACCTCGGAGCCCGGCTCGACGAGGCGCCAGAGCGTGACGTAATTCGCTTCGGCGCTGCCGTTCGTGACCACGACGTCGACGTCGGCCACGGGTTCGTAGAGCGCGGCGATGCGGGCGCGCAGCTCGTCCGATCCGTTGGACTGGCCGTAGCCCAGGAGGGTCGATTCGAGGGCGGTGGAATCGCCCGCCAGTTCGACCAGCTCGCCGAGGGTGAGGGGGTGGACCCCGCTCTCGGAGAGGTTGTAGGCGACGCGGTTTTCGTAAGTCGACTGCCAGCGCTCCATTGCGAACGGGCGCATGATGCTCGGCACTCCGTTTGGGGGTGACTGCCTCTGCGGGCCCGCGGGCCCGCCCGGCCGCTGCGGTGCCGTACCGAGCGGGACGGCGCCGCTGGCGGCGGACGGTAGTATAGCGTGGCGGAACACGGATTGCACACGGCCCGGGGGCTTGCCGTGCGGGAACGGGGTCATAGTATCAACGTTTCGGCATGCGCGGTCCGCGGCCGGCTCCTGGTGCCCGGGGCGGACGGCGTAGCGATGGATCGCGCGCGGGCGGCGCACGTTCCACGGCAGTCGATGCGCGCACGGAAAGGATCGCGGAAATGGTCGAACTACCCGATGAGCTGGTCGAACGCGGCGAGAGCAAGATCGTCTTCGTGGTGATCGATGGGCTGGGCGGGCTGCCGGATCCGGAAACCGGCCGGACCGAGCTGGAGACGGCGGCCACGCCGAATCTGGACAGGCTCGCCCCCCGGGCGGCGACGGGGATGCTGCGGATCGTGGCTCCCGGCATTTCGCCGGGGAGCGGGCCCGGCCACCTCGCGCTGTTCGGCTACGATCCCATTCGGTGGAACATCGGGCGCGGCGTGCTGAGCGCGCTCGGGGTGGGCTTCGACCTGCGGGAGGGGGACGTTGCCGCGCGGCTGAACTTCGCGACCGTCGATGCGGACGGCCGGATCGTGGACCGGCGGGCCGGTCGGCCGTCGGATTCCAAGAACCGGGCCCTCGTGGAGCGCCTGCGCGCGGAAGTCGAGGCGCCGGAGGGCGTGGAGGTGTTCTTCGAGTCGGAGAAGGAGCACCGGGCCGTGCTGGTGCTGCGCGGGGAGGGACTGTCTGCCGAGCTGTCGGACACCGATCCGCAGGAGACGGGCGTGCCGCCCCTCCACGTCCGGGCACTGGCCGAGGGCGCGGAGCGGACCGCGCGCATCGTGCAGGACATCCTGGACAGCGCGAACCGGGTGCTGGCCGACGAGCCGCAGGCGAACGCGCTGCTCGCGCGGGGATTCGCCGAGTACCGTCGCTACCCGTCCATGGCGGACCGGTACAAGCTCCGCTCCCGGGCGATCGCGCGGTACCCGATGTACCGGGGCCTGGCGCGGCTGCTCGGCATGGATGTGGAGCCGATCGCGGAGACGGACGAGGGGAGCGTGGCGACGCTGGAGTCCGGGTTCGACGCCTACGACTTCCATTTCATTCACTTCAAGGCCGTGGATGCGCGGGGCGAGGACGGGGATTTCGCGGCGAAGGTCGCGGCGATCGAAGCGATCGACCGGCTGATCCCGCGGATCGAGGCGCTCGGGCCGGACGTGCTGGTGGTGACGGGGGACCATTCGACGCCCTCGCGGTGGCGCGCACACTCGTGGCACCCGGTCCCGGTCCTCCTGGTATCGAAATGGGCGCGGGGCAATCCGGAGGTCCGGGGATTCGGCGAGCGCGAATGCCTCAAGGGCGAACTCGGGATCATGCCCGCGAAGAGCTTGATGACCGTGGCGCTCGCGCATGCGGGGCGCCTCGCGAAGTACGGAGCGTGACATGGCAGGAGTGGAGGAGGTTCTGCACCGGGCGCTCGCGCTGGGGGAGGAGGGGCGCTGGGCGGACATGGCCGATCTGCTGCACGATGCGTTGAACGAGAATCCGGATGACCCATACCTCCTCTGCTGGCTGGGCGTTGCCGAGCGGGAGCTGGGCAACGACGGCGTGGCGTACGAGTATTTCCGGCGCTGTCTGGCCGAGGACCCCATGGATCCTCACCTGCTGGCGATGGCCGGGTCCGGGCTGGCGGCGTTCGACGATCCCGAAGCGGAGGTCGCGCTGCGTGCGGCGGCGCTGACCGGCCCCGACATTCCCACCACGCGGCTGCAGTACGGCTCGTATCTCGCCCGGTCGGGCATGTTCGCCGAAGCGCTGGAGCACTTGCGGGCGGCGATCGATCTCGCGCCGGACGATCCCACGGCGCACGCGGAGCTGGGCTCCGCCCTGGCGTTGAAGGGGGACCTGGAGGCCGCGGTCCAGGAGTTCGAGGCGGCGCTGGAGCTGGCGCCGGACGACTCGTGGTCCCGTCTGCTCCTGGGGCTCGTCTACGTGGAGCTGGGGATGGAGGAGGAGGCGGCCGAGGCCCTGATCCAGGCGTCGGAGGAGCGGGAAGACGACGGGGAGGCGCACATCCTCGCGGCGCTCGCGGCGGCCGCCGTGGGGTGGGACGACGCCGCGCAGAATGCGCTCGCGCGGGCGAGCTACGTGGTGGAGGGGACCGACGTGGTCCTGATGGAGGAAGCGGAGGAGCGGATCATGGAGGGCGCCGAGGCGGCCCGGGAGATGCTCGTGGAGACCGCGGGGCCGTCCGCGCTTCGGGAGCGGCTCGCGCAACCTCTCTAGCCGCGAGGGACCGGGTGCTCAGGAAAGGGCTTCGATGGTTCGGGATCGCGCTGGGCGGCGCTTTCACGGCGTGGGTGGTGATCGTAGCGCTCGTCCTGCTCGCCGGCGCCACGCCGTCGATCCGGAACGCGGACGTGATCCTGGTCCTCGGGGCGGCGCAGTACAACGGCCGGCCCTCGCCGGTGCTGCGCGCCCGGCTGGACCATGCGCTGGAGCTGTACCGGCAGGGCTACGCGGAGCGCATCCTGGTCACGGGCGGGGTGGGCGTGGGGGACACGCTGAGCGAGGGCGAGGTGGCGAGGCGGTACGCGGTGCAGCACGGGGTTCCGGACTCCGTCATCCTCGTGGAGAACGAGGGGCTGACTTCGGCGGAGTCGGTGAACGCCGCCGCGGAGCTCATGCGCGCCCGGGGGTTGCGCACGGCGCTCGTCGTGAGCGACCCGTTCCACATGCTGCGACTCGAAGTCCTGGCTCGCCGGGCCGGGATCACGCCCTTCCGCGCGCCCGCGCCCTCCACGCCCATCGCGCAGGCGCCGCGCGTCCACTGGCGGTACGTGCTCCGGGAGAGCCTGATCGTGCCCGTTGCAGCCCTGTTCGGTGGTCGGTGACTGGCGGCGTGCGGGATCGGTCGGTGCGCTGCTCGTGCTATCTGCGGGGTCGGCGGCGGGCACGCCCGTGCCCGCCCGGGCACAGGAGCGGGAGCCCGTGAGCCTCTCCCTCACGGTCGAGACGTTCGCCCTCGCGAACGGCCTGCGCGTGTTCGTCCACACCGACCGGTCCATCCCCATCGTGGCCGTGAATCTCTGGTACCACGTGGGTTCGAAGGACGAGCGGCCGGGCCGGACCGGGTTCGCGCACCTCTTCGAGCATCTCATGTTCGAGGGCTCGGCGCACGTCCCGGCGGGCGCGTTCGACGAGCTCCTCGAAGCCGCCGGTGCGGTCAACAACGGCTCGACCACGCCCGACCGCACGAACTACTGGATGGTGGTACCGACCGGCGCACTCGAGCTCGCGCTCTGGCTCGAGTCGGACCGCATGGGGTGGCTGCTTCCCGCCACGACGCAGGAGAAGCTGGACACCCAGCGGGATGTGGTGAAGAACGAGTGCCGCCAGAGCTACGAGAACCGGCCCTACGGCCTCGCCTGGGAAACGCTCCTCGCCGCGCTCTATCCGCCGGAGCATCCGTACCACTGGCCGACGATCGGGTACATGGCCGACCTGGACACGGCCGGCCTGGATGACGTGCGGGTCTTCTTCCGCACCTACTACGCGCCGAACAACGCCACCCTCGCCCTCGCGGGGGACGTGGACGTGGAGACCGCGCGCCCGCTCGTGGAGCGGTACTTCGGCGCGATCCCCCGGGGACCGGCGGTGCCCCGTCCGACGCCGCCGCCGGCACGGCTGGCGGAGGAGCGGCGGGTCGTGCTGGAGGATTCCGTGCAGCTCCCGCGGCTCTACATGGCGTGGCATTCGCCGGCGTTCTTCGCCCCGGGCGATGCCGAGCTGGACGCCGCCTCGGCGATCCTCGCCGGTCACCGGTCCTCCCGCCTCTACCGGGAGCTGGTGATGGAGCGCCAGGTCGCGCAGGACGTGGACGCGTTCCAGAACAGTGGTTTCCTCGGGTCGAGCTTCGTGGTGGTGGTGACCGCGCGCCCCGGGGTCGGGCTCACGGAACTGGAGCGGGCCGTGCGCGAGGCGCTCGCCAGCATGGCGGCCGCCATTGAGCCGCGCGAACTGGAACGAGCGCGTAATCACCTGGAGACCTCGCTCGTGGACGAGCTCCAGAGCGTGGCCGGGCGCGCGGACCGGTTCAACCTGTACGCCTACTTCACCGGCGACCCCGGCTACGCGCAGAAGGACCTCGAGCGGCTGCGGCGTCTCACGCCCGAGTCGGTGCGGGACGCGGTGCGGACGTATCTCGTGGATGCGCCGGCCGCCGTGTTGAGCGTGGTGCCGGCCGGTCGGCGGGACCTGGCGGCCGAGGCGGGCACGGGACGCTGATGGGACCGTTGGCGCGCCGCCCGATCCTGGCGGGCGCTGGAGGGATCGCCATGTGGTTCGGTACGGCTTGCGGCACGATGGGGACGCGGCCCGTGGCGCCGATCGGGGGCGCGGCCCGGGCGGCCGAGGACTGGGATCGGGCGACGCCGCCCGTGGTAGCGCCGCCGGGCGCGGTCACGCTCCCGGCAGTGCAGCGGCACCGGCTCTCCAACGGCCTGACCGTCCTGATCGTCGAGAAGCGAAGGCTCCTGGTGGTGGATGCCCGGGTCGTGATTCGCGCCGGGGCGGCGGAGGACCCGCCCGAGCTCTCCGGGCTCGCGAGCCTCACCGCGGCGACGCTGGAGGAAGGGACCGCCACCCGGAGCGCCCTCGAGATCGCGGATGAGCTGGATTTCCTCGGCGCTTCCGTGGATGCGGCCGCGACGTGGGACGCCACCGCCATCGCCATGCACGTGCTCGCGCCCCGGCTCGAGCCCGCCCTCGAGCTCCTCGCGGACCTGGTCATTCGACCCACCTTCCCCGAGGACGGGTTCCACCGGAAGAAGGCGGAACGGCTCACGTCGCTCCTCCAGGAGCGGGATGAGCCCCGCGCGGTGGCGGCGCGCGTCTTCGCGGAGCGCGTGTACGGGCCGGAGCACCCGTACGGCCGGCAGGCGGTCGGGAGCCGGGACACCGTGGATCGGATCGGGCGGGACGCGCTCGCGGACTTCCACGCCAGGCACTACCGGCCGGGCAACGCGTTCCTCGTCATTGTAGGCGACGTCGACGCGGCCACCCTCCTCCCGGTCCTGGAACGCTCGTTCCAGGGCTGGGCTCCGGGTCCGGTGGCGGCGAGCCCGCCGCCGGACGCGCCGACGGCCGCGCCCACGGCGATCCACGTGGTGAACCGGCCCGGCGCGCCGCAGTCGGAGATCCGCGCCGGACTCGTAGGGATCCCCCGCGCCAGCCCGGACTACATCCCGGCGGTGGTGCTGAACACGGTGCTCGGCGGCGCTTTCACATCCCGGCTCAACCTCCGGTTGCGCCAGGAGATGGGGCTGACGTACGGCGTGGGCTCGCGCTTCCACTTCCGGCTCGGGCCGGGCCCGTTCGTCATTGCCACGGCGGTGGCCACGGACGCGACGGACACGGCCGTGGCCGTGATCCGGGACGAGATCCGGCGGCTGCGGGACGAGCCGGTCCCGGAGCACGAGCTGGAGCGTGCCCGCCGCTACGTGGCGCTCGGCCTGCCCCGCCGGCTCGAGACCACGGCGCAGATCACCGCGCTGGTGGCCGAGACCGAGCTCTACGGGCTCGGTGATGACTACTACGCCGATTTCGTGGACCGGGTGCTCGCCGTCGACGCGGACGAGGTCCGGCGAGCGGCGCGGGCGCTGCTGGATCCGGAGCGTCTGACGGTCGTGGTCGTGGGCGACGTCGCGCGGGTCGAAGCGCCGCTGAGCCGCCTCGGCCTCGGGCCGGTCCACCTCCACGAGGTCCCCTGAGCAGGCGCCGCCAGGGCGAGGCGCGGCCCGGGGTGCGCGGGCGGGGCTGGCGCGCACACGGGTGAGGCCTCAACTTGCCGCGCCGCCGGTGTGGCGTTCCCGCGTCCGAGTGCGCCATCGGGAGTGCGGCGGGCCGCCCGTGCACGGTGGGCGGCGCACCCCCGCGCGCTGGCCCGCGGCTTGCCACGAGGTCGGGCCGCCCGCGAAGGCGGCCGCAGCGCCGGCAAGGTGGCGCGGATGACGTCGCTTACGACTCGAACTCTTCCCTGATCCCGGAGAACGTTCGCAACGTGTTGCGGATTCCGTTCGAACGCCTGCGTCTGGACAACGGACTGCAAGTGGTGCTGTCCCCCGACCCCGCAGTGCCGGTGGTGGCGGTGAACCTCTGGTACCGGGTCGGCTCACGGGACGAGAGGCCGGGACGCACCGGTTTTGCGCACCTTTTCGAGCACATGATGTTCCAGGGTTCGGCGCACGTGCCGGAGACCGCCCACTTCGCGCTGATCGAGAAAGCGGGCGGCTCGCTCAACGGCTCCACCTGGCTCGACCGGACGAACTACTACGAAACGCTGCCGGCGAGGTACCTGGAGCTCGCGCTCTGGCTGGAGTCGGACCGGATGGGCTGGCTGCTCCCGGCCATGACCCAGGAGAAGCTGGACAACCAGCGGGACGTGGTGAAGAACGAGCGGCGGTGGCGGGTGGACAACCAGCCGTACGGGGACTGGGACGAGCGGCTCCAGGCGATGGTGTACCCGCCGGAGCATCCGTACCACCACTCGGTCATCGGCTCGATGGAGGACCTGGATGCGGCCACGCTGGAGGACGTGGAGGCGTTCTTCCGGACGTACTACGCGCCGAACAACGCGGTGCTCACGGTGTGCGGGGCGTTCGATCCGGCGCGAGCCCGGGAGCTGATCGAGCGGTACTTCGGGGAGATCCCGCCGGGTCCGCCGGTGCCGAAGCTGCCGGGCGATCCGACGGTCCCGCCGGTGATCGGCCGGGAGGTGCGGGCGGTGGTCGAGCAGGACATTTCGCTGGCGCGGGTCTACCACGCGTTCCGGATCCCGCCTTACGGCGATGATCGGCACTACCCGGCGCAGGTCGCTGCCCAGATCCTGGCCTGGGGGAAGGCGTCCATGCTGTACCGGTCGCTGGTTCGGCGCCGGCGGGTGGCGCAGGACGTCGTCGCGTACGCGTTCCCGATCGTGGTCGGCTCGGCCATGCTGGTGATCTGGGCCACGGCGAGGCCGGGGGTGGACCCGGCCGCGCTGGAGTCGGCGTTGATCGAGGAGGTGGGCAGGCTCCGGGAAGTCACGGCGGAGGAGGTCGAGCGGGCGATCAACCTGATCGAGGCGCGTCAACTCTCGGATCTCCAGCGCGTGGACGAGCGCGCGGACCAGCTCTCGATGTTCACGTCGCTCTTCGATGACCCGGATCGGATCAACACCGAGCTGGACCGGATCCGGGCGGTGACGCCCGAGGATGTCCGGGCGATGGCGGAGGAGTTCCTGGGAGAGCACAACCGGGCGGCGCTGATCTACGTGCCGTTCGGGGAGGGGAGGTCGGCGTGAGCGGGATCGACCGTACGCGGGTGCCGGAACCCGGGGAAGTCGTGGCGTTCGAGTTCCCCGCGGTGCAGCGGCGGGGACTGGACAACGGGCTGGCGCTGCTGACCGCCCGGCACGGGCAGTTCCCCCTGGTCACGGCGGTGCTGGTCCTGGATGCGGGCGCCGCGGGCGAGCCAGCAGACAAGGCAGGGCTCGCGCACCTGACGGCGAACGCGCTGGAGGCCGGCACCCGGTCCAGGTCCGGGGAGGAGCTGGCCTGGGCCCTCGAGCGGCTGGGCGTGGAGTTCACGGCGGAGGCGAGCTGGGACGCGGTTTCGCTGGCCATCACCGTCCCGCGCCAGCGCCTCGAGCCGGCGCTCGAGCTCTTCGCTGAGATCGTGCGCCAGCCGGCGTTCCCTGAGGACGAGATCGCCCGGCTCCGGGACGAACAGCTCGCGAGCATCCTCCAGCGGCAGAAGGAGCCGCGGGCGCTGGCCAACGACATGGCCGCCCGGTTCATCTTCGATCCGGACGTGCCGTACGCGCGGCCGCTCATCGGGCTCCAGACGTCCGTGGCCGGGCTCACCCGCGACGACGTGGACGCCTACTACCGGGCCAACTTCCAGCCCGCGGGCGGAACGCTGATCATGGTCGGGGACATCGATCCCGACGCGGCCGCGGCGCTCGCGGAGCGGCACTTCGGGGATTGGGCCGCGGCGCCCCGCCGCGCCGTCGACTTCCACGTCCGCCGCCGGGTCGAGAAGACCACGATCTTCGTCGTGGATCGGCCGGACGCCGTGCAGTCCGAAATCCGGATCGGGGACGTGGGCGTGCCGCGCCACCACGAGGATTACTTCCCGCTCCTCGTCATGAACTGCATCCTCGGCGGCGCCTTCACGAGCCGGCTGAACCTCAGCCTGCGGGAACGCCACGGCTTCACCTACGGCGCGCGCAGCGGGTTCGCGTTCCGTAGGCAGCCCGGCCCGTTCATCATCCAGGTCGCCGTCGCCACGGACGTGACCGCGCCCGCGGTCCGGGAAGCGCTCCGGGAGGTGAACGCGCTCCGGGAGCACGGCGCCACCCCCGATGAGGTCAGCGCCGCGCGGGACTACCTGGCCGGGATCCTCCCGCTCGAGCTCCAGACCACCGAGCAGCTCGCGGCTCGCCTGGCGGACCTCGCGGTCTTCTCCCTCCCGGACGACTACTTCCAGCACTACCCGGCGCGCATCGCCGCGGTGGACGCGGATGACGTACGGCGCGTGGCCAACGAGCACCTCCGGCCCGACCGCCTCGCCATCGTCGTGGTGGGAGACGCCCAGCGCGTCGCGCCGGAACTCGAAGCGCTCGGTCTGGGACCCGTCGAGGTCCACACCATAACCTGATCCCGACGAATACGACGATGCCAGCTTCCGATACCGGGGCCACGCCCGAGCCGATCGCCACCACGGGCGGCGAGGACGTCCTCGTATCCAGCCGCCCGATCTACCGCGGCAGGATCGTGGACCTCTCCATCGACACCATCCGGTTCCCCGACGGTTCCACGGGAGAGCTCGAGATGATCCGGCACTCCGGCGCCGCCGCCGTGCTCCCCGTGCTGGACGACCCGCCCGGGCCCGATCCCAGGATCGTGCTCGTCCGCCAGTACCGCTACGCCGCCGGCGGGTACATGCTCGAGGTGCCCGCGGGCCGGCCCGACCGGCCCGGCGAGGACTGGGAGGTGTGCGCGCGAAGGGAGCTGGAAGAGGAGACCGGGCTCGTGGCCGGGCGGATCGTGCCCCTCACCCGCATCTTCACCACGCCCGGCTTCACGGACGAACGGATCCACCTGTTCCTCGCCTTCGACGTCTCCACCGGACGCGTGTCCCTCGATCAGGACGAGTTCCTGGAGCCGGTCACGATGCCGCTTTCGGAGGCCCTCGAAAAAGTGGGCACCGGCGAGATCTCGGACGCCAAGACGATCTGCACGCTGCTCTACGCCGCCCGCTACATCCTGGGCGCCGGCGGCTGAAGCTGTCCACTTTCTCACGGCGGGTGTCCACTATTGGTGACACCCGTCCGGCCCCCGCCGGTTGGGTTATCCGGGTCCCAATCGTCTCATCCGTGGGGAAAGCGCGAAAAAAATCGGATCGGACCGGGTGTGACGGGTTGGTACGGATCATGCACCCGGAGCCGCGCACCGGAGGCCATCCAAACCTGGTGCAGGGAGCGTGGGTGCGCCATCCTCTTGCCCGATTGGGGGATACCATGATCGATGTGATGACCGGCGGCGTCAGGAGCCAGGTCCACTCGGGGCCGGTGACCGCACAGGAACTGGATGACAGCGCACTGGTGGCGCGGTTTCTCGCTGGCGAGCGGCGAGCGTTCGGGGAGCTGGTGGCCCGATACCAGGTGCGGTTGTTGAACTTCATCTACCGCACGATCGGGGACCGGGACCGGGCGGAGGACCTGGTACAGGAGACGTTCATCCGGGTGTACCGGCATCTGCACCGGTTCGACCAGTCGAAGAAGTTCTCGACGTGGGTGTACACGATCGCGAGCAATCTGGCGAAGAACGAGCTTCGGAACCGGTCGCGGAACCCGCTGGTGCTGTTCCAGACGATCAAGAAGAACTGGGAGGCGGACCATCGGCCTCTCGAGTGGGAGGACAACACCTATCGTCCGGATGACCTGTACCGGAAGCGTCACCTGAAGGAGACGGTGGAGCGGGCGGTCGCGCAGTTGCCGGAGCATCATCGGGTGGTCTTCGTGCTGCGGGAGATGGAGGGGAAGACGTACGAGGAGATCGCGGAGATCACGGGCGTGAATCTGGGCACGGTGAAGAGCCGGCTGAACCGTGCGCGGAACAATTTCGCGCAGATCATCGCGCCGATGCTGGAGTAGGCGGGGGAAAGGGATTGTGACTGGCGAGCGCCCCCGGTCCGGGTAGTTCCGGACCGGGGGCGCTCTTCGTTTGCCGGGGACAGTGGCGACTCGCCGTCGGGTCGGTGCCCGGCCGCCGACGGCTCCACTCATGCGATCCGGCCATCCGGTCGCCGTCCAGCAGGGGGTACGTAGCGAATGGATGTTCCGCGGCCGGTGCGGCCCGGGTCGACGGGTGGGAGGCGCGTCCCGGGTCCGCGCCGCGGGGCTGCCGTGGGGGGCGCGCGTCCGGGCCGGGCGTGGGTGTGGGCGGCGCGGATCGCGTCGGGGTGGTTTCGGGCGGACCGGCGGTGCTCGCGATGGTCGCCGTAGAGGCGCGGTCGTTCTCGGGGACGAGAATGGCGGGCCGGTCCGTCGGCGCCCGGGCCGGCCCACGCCGTCTGCGGGATCGCTCCGGCGTGAACGACGGTGCCCTGACGGGGCCGGGGTCCCGGCGCGGCGCACCGGCGCGCGGCGGTCTACCCTGTGGCCGGCGGGGCCGCGGCCCGGGGGCAGGCCCGTGCGGAGGGGAACTTCCGTGATGGGCGTCCAGTACAAGAGGACCGCCGGCCCGGAACACGGGGTTCCGGTGGGACGTAAGAACCCAGGGCGGTGTTCGCTGGGCCCTGGCGCTGGGATGCCGAGCGGGTCGGATTCGGCGGGCGAGCCGAGAGGCGAGACGTGGAGGCAAGTGGAGCACCGATGACCTGCCAGGAGTTTCTGGCTCGATACTCGGATTATCTGGACGAGCAACTCGAGCCGTTGGAAGCTGCGTTGTGCCGGGCGCACATGGAGCGATGTCCGTCCTGTGCGCGGTATGACCGGGTGCTCCGGCGCGGGCTGGCGTTGGTTCGCGAGCTTCCGCAGATCGAGCCGTCATCCGATTTCATGCCCCGTCTCCAGCATCGGCTGTATCATGTCGATGACGATCTGGAGATGGGGCGACGCGCATCTGGCGCGAGCGCGATGGTCACGCTCGCCATCGCGGGGATGCTCGCGGCCGTTGCGTGGAGCCCGTTGATCCGGACGGAGCCGGTGACGGTGGAGCTGGCGCCGATGGAGGCGCGGGCCCCGGCGGGGGCGGAGGCGCGCCTGCGGGTCGTTCCACTCGACGAGGTCGCGGAGCGCGTGGAGGCCGTGGATCCGCCTCCCGGCGGGAGCTGGTGGCTGACCCCGGAACCGGCGTATCCGCAGGCGGTGGCGCCGGCGTTCCTGGGCGGGCACGTCGGCCCGATGGATGGGGTCGCCGGCGAGCTCGCGATCCCGGTCGGGGTGCCGATCGGCTGGCCGGAGGCGGGAGCCCGGCGCCGGACGGCGTGGGCGCCGAGGGTCAGCGATCCAGAGTGAGCGACGATGGGGCGGCTCGATCCGGAGACGCTTGCCCGGCGGCTGGCGCAAGGCCAGCGCGGCGGCGTCTTTTTTCTTTTCGGGGATGACGAGTTCAGCCGGGAAGAAGCGGTTTCCCGGGTGGTCGACGCGCACGTGGATCCGGCCACCCGGGACTTCAACCTGGACCAGTTGCGCGGCACGGAGCTGGACCCGGAGGCGCTGGCGTCTCTGATCGCCACGCCGCCGCTCATGGCGGAGTGGCGGGTCATCGTGGTCCGGGAGGCACAGGCGCTGGCGGGCACGCCGAAGCTGCGGGCGGTGATCGAGTCGGTGCTGGACCGACCTATCCCGGGGCTGGCGCTGGTGTTGTCGACCCAGATCCCGGCCGGGAGCAAGGCGAAGTTCTACGACACGCTGCGGGAGCGCGCGATCGCCGTGGAGTTCCCGGCGGTGAGCGCCGCGGACCTCCCCGGCTGGCTCATGGCGCGGGCCGAGTCCATGGGCGTGGAGCTGGAGCCGGGCGCGGCCCAGGCGCTAGCGGTGGCGGTCGGTCCGAACCTCGGGGCGCAGGTCCAGGAGCTGGAAAAGCTCCGGGACTACGTGGGTGAACGGCGGCGGATCACGCGGGCGGACGTCGAAGCCGTGGTCGGCCAGATCCCTCGCCACAACCGTTGGGAGTGGATCGACATGGTGGCCGAGGGGAAGTTCGCCGAGGCGCGTGCGGCGCTCCCGGTGCTGCTGGACGGCGGCGAGACGGGCGTGGGGCTGGTGATCGGCCTCGGCACCCATTTCCTGCGGCTGGCCATCGCCGCGGCCGGGGGCGAGCGGGCGCTCCAGGCCGAGCTCCCGCCCAGACAGCAGTGGCTCGCCCGGCGCCTGGCCGCGCAGGCGCGTCGGTGGCGGTCGGCCGCGCTGGACGCCGCCCTGGACGACCTGCTCCACGCCGACCGGCTCCTGAAGTCGTCCGGGATCGGCGACCTGCCCATCCTCGAGGAGCTGCTCTTGCGGCTGCAGGCCCGGGCCGCGGAGAGGGTGCCGGCATGAGGATCGCGCTCGCGCTCCTCGCCTTGCTGTTCGCCGCGGAGCTCGCGTACGGGCAGGGCGGCGCCCTCGACCAGGTCGAGCAGCTCATGGCGGCCGGCAATTACGCCGAGGCGCGGACGGCAATCGATCGGTGGTGGAGCGACGTCGCCCCGACGACCCCTGCGGAGCGGCCCCGCGCGCTTCTGCTCCGCGCCCGCCTCGCGCGGGATGCGGCGGCCGCAGAGCGGGACTACCTGGCCCTCGTGCTCGAACACCCGCGCGCGCCGGAGGCGGCCGAAGCGCTCCTCCGCCTCGGGCAGGCGAACCTGGCGGCCGGTGACGCGGCCCGGGCCGCGGACTACCTGGAGCGCTTCGCCATCGATCATCCGACGAACGGGAACCGGGCCATCGGGCTGCTCTGGCTGGCCCGGGCGCGACGCGCGCTGGGGCAGGACAGGAACGCCTGCGCCGCCCTCGACAACGCCTTGAAGCTCCCCGGTTCGCCGGAGGATCTGGCGGCCATGATCCGGACGGAGCACGCCGAGGCGTGCGCGGGAGCCGCGCCTGCGCGGGGCGAGTCGGCCGGGCCCGGGGCGCCGACGCGCCCGGCCGCCGGCACCCCCGCCCGCCAGACGCCCGAAACAAAGCCCGCAGCGGCCGCCGAGGCGCCGCGCTTCACCGTCCAGGTCGGCGCCTTCGGGCGGGCGGCGGGCGCCGAGAGGCTCCTGGCCCAGCTCCGGCGCGCCGGTTTCGACGCCCGCGTCGTCTACGTCCAGGGCAAGGAGCTGGCCCGCGTCCGGGTCGGACGCTTCGCCACGGAGGCGGAGGCCGAAGCCCACGCCCGCCGCGTCCGCCAGGCGGGTTTCCCGGCCATCGTCGCCTCCGACGCGGACCAGGAACGGCCCGCCCGCTGATCTGGCCCGACATCCGATACCCCGGGCGCATGTCTTGCATCCGCTGAACCGGGATACTCCTCGACCGGGGGGCGGCCTATGGCTGCGGCGCTGCGCATCCTGATCGCGGACGACGAGCCGCTCAACGCAATGGCGCTGCGATCCCAGCTCGAAGCGCTCGGTCACAACGTCATCGGCCCGGCCGCCAATGGCGAAGAGGCGGTCCGCCTCGCACGCACCGAGACGTTCGACCTGGCCATCCTCGACGTGCAGATGCCCCGCATCTCGGGGCTCCAGGTCGCCGAGCGCATCTTCGAGGCGCAGCCCGTTCCCATCATCCTCCTGACCGGCTACAGCGACCCGGACCACGTGAACCGCGCCCTGCGCGTCCCGGTCTTCCAATACCTCGTCAAACCGGTGTCCATGGACGACCTCGGCCCCGCCATCAGCGTGGCTCGATCCCGGTTCCTGGCATGGGAGCAACTGAAGGAGGAGGCGGCCGATCTCGAACGGCGGCTCGCGGAGCAGGAGGTGATCCAGCGCGCCAAGGCGGTCCTCATGAAGGCGCGGGACCTCAGCGAGCGGGACGCCTACCGGCTGCTCCGGAAGGAAAGCCAGAACCGACACATGCCCATGGCGGCCATCGCCCGTGACATCCTCCTCGTGGACCAGTTGATCCACGACGCGCCCCGGCGCTGAGGCCGAGCGGGCGGCACCGGTCTTGCCCCTTCCCGAAAGGGACCTCGACCCGGATCGGAACCGTGCCGGACCGCGCACAGCCAACAGCTTCCCGTGCTAGCCACGGGATCCGCATCACGCCCGTGGGGCCGCTCGATCCCGCGGTCCCGGCGTTCCTCCGCGAGCCGCTGGCCGAAGTCTTCGGCGCGGAGGTCCAGCTCTCCGATCCGCTCCCGCTCCGGGAGCCGTGGTACGACCCGAGGCGCGGACAGTACCGCGGCGATTACGCGCTCGATGCCCTCGTGCGCACCTGCGCCGCGCGCCCCGGCTGGACGCTGGGCATCGCCGACGCCGACCTGTTCGTGCCGGGCCTCACCTTCATCTTCGGACAGGCGACCGTGGGCGGATGCTGCGGGATCATCGGCCTCGCCCGGCTCCGGCCCGGCTTCTACGGCCTGCCCCACGACGAGGATCAGTTCCGCCGCCGCACCCTCATCGAGGCGGTCCACGAGCTCGGGCACGTGGCCGGCCTCGACCATTGCCCGGACCCGCACTGCGTCATGCACTTCTCGAACACGATCGAGGACACCGACCGCAAGGGGCCGGCATTCTGCGCGCGCTGCGAGTGTGAGATCCGCCGCCTGCTGGCCGCGCCGCACTGAGCCGCACCCGAACGGCTCCGCTCCCCCTCCACGCCGCCCGGAGCCGCCGGCCGAACCTTGTTTCCCCGCGGGGCCGCGGCTACTCTTGATCTCCGATGGCCAGGTCCCCCGCTTCCATGCGCCAGCTCTACCTCGAATGGATCGAGGAGCAGATCGAGGAGTACAAAGCGTCCCTCCCGCGCGATGAACTCCTCGCCCTGGCCGACCTCGCCGTTCAGGAGCTGTTCAGCTCCGAGGACGGGCAGTACCCGCTGACCGAGATCCTCCTGCGGGACGCTGTGGACGCGCTCATCTACAGGCGTCTGGGTCTCCCGAGCTACCGCACCTGGGTTCGCCGCCAGCGCGAGGGGGCGGGCGGTGACGGCGTGGAGTGACCGATTTCGGGGTGCCGGGCGTGTCGAATCGATACGCTGAGTGACCGAAAAAGGGTACGCTCGTCGTGTCGGCGGCCGTCGCCGTTCCTTCCAACCTGTTGATTCGCAATCACTTCATTTGTCTGTCCGGAACCGGTACGCAAAGTGCTCTATACGGAGCGCGCGTCGGTGCACGCCGGCGCATAGCGTGACGTTCATTGGAGACAATCCGATGCCTGAGTCGTACGAGGCAACGAAGCCAGGGACCCGGAGGGAAGATCCGCCGGGCATCGTGATCCAGGATCGGGCGGAGCCGTTGGGGCGCCCGGTGATTGCGGCGTTCATCTGGGGTGGCAAGGTGCGGCCGGTTCCGACGTTGCCGTTCGGTCGCTGGAAGAAGTCGGCTGCGTGAAGGCGTGGCCGTGTGGAGGGGATAGAGCCGCGGGTGATGAGCCTGCGGCTTTTTCTTTGGCGTCATGGGGTCGGGCGCGGATTCTGCGACCGGGCGTCGGGATGGAATGAAGCAGGGCGTGCGGGCCGGCCGTACGTACGGTGGCCGCTGCCCGGCGCGGGGAGAAGGGTGGCACGGCGGACCGGGCGGGAGGCGGACCGGAGCAGATGCGCGGGTGGCTGGCGATCCTCGGGTTGTTGGCGGTGGCGGGCGGGTGCGTGGCGACGAGACTGGAGGATTACGAGGCGTCGCCCTTGTCGGGGCGGGAGGGGCGGGAGGGGCGGCTGGCCGCGGAGGTGGAGGGGGTCAGGGTGCAGGCGGGCCCCCCTGCGGTGTTCCCGTACGCGAACGAGGCGGGGCGGCGGCGGATCGCCGGGCGTTACCAGCTCTACACGCGGATCGCGGTGGAGAACGGCGGCTCGGAGCCGGTGCAGGTGGACTGGTCCGGTGTTCGGCTCGTGCAGCCCGAGGGGGACACGCTGGCGCTGGTTCCGGTGGGGGCGGACGGGGCGCCTGAAGGGTCGGCTCCGGGCGCATTGCGGCCGGAGGCGGAAACAGGCGCCTCGATGGAGGGCATCCCCGCCCCGCCGGAGCGCATGTACGAGCACATCGCACCGGGCGGAGTGGTCACCCGCTCGCTGCTCCCGGCCAGCTTCCGGGAGATCGGCGTGGATGAGCCGATGGTGGCGTTGTGCGACGACTGCGAGTACCAGCTCCTGGTGCCGGTCGTGATCGGCGGGCGGCGGCGGGAGGTGCGGCTCGGCTTCCGGATGAACGCGGTGGAGTACCGGGAGCGGCGGGCGCGTTTCCTCTTCTGGCAGTGAGATCCCGGCGGGCGCGGCGGGCCGTGCGCGGGGCACGGCACTCTTGCTGGAACGCGGTCAGGACGTGAAGTTAGTCTCGACCGACCGGCGGGCGCGCGACATCGCGCGGGGTGATGCGGGGGCCGTGGTCCAGGGCGGGGGCCGGTTCTGGATCCATGCACCTCGAGGCGTCACGGCACCATGGTGATCTGGAGAACGCCGGAGCTGCATGCGGCCGAGCAAGAGTTGCCTTCGGCCGGTGGGAACGCGCGCGCCGAGGATCTGACGGTCAGCGGGGGCGCGGGCCGTGCCGGGCGCGGACGGGACCGGATCCGTCTCCTGTGGCAGCTCAGCGGACCTGCGCTGACGCTGCTGCTCGTGGCGCTCACGGAGCTGCGCCTGGGATGGGCCGACCCGCTGGCGGACGTGAGCGTGCTCCTGGTGCTCGCCGTGATCTATTCGGCGTTCGGCGGGGGACTGATCCCCGGGCTCGCCAGCGCGGCGATCACGGTGCTGTACGGCGCACGCCTCCTCCAGGGATCGTCCGGCGGATTAGACGATGCCAGTCTCGACCGGTTCTGGGTCGTTGCCGTGGCCACGCCGGCGGTGGCCATGGTGTCGGCGTACCTGAAGGGGGTCGTGGACCGGCAACGGGTCCGGGACCGGACGACGCGGGCCATCGCGGAGGCGGCGGAGCGCCGGTCCGCGTTCCTCTCGGAGGCGAGCCGGGCGCTCGCGGCGTCGCTCAATTATGACGTCACCCTGGCCAACCTCGCCGCCCTGCACGTTCCCGCCTTCGCGGATTACTGCCTGATCTACCTGCTCGAGGAAGACGGGTCCCGGATCCGGCTGGCGGCCGCGGCGCACATCGACCCGGCGCTCGTGTCGGTGGTGCAGGAAGTGGCCGCCCGGCACCCTCCGCCGGTCGGGAGCAAGGGGAACGCGGTGTCGCGGGTGATCGGGTCCGGGAAGCCGGAGTTCGTCACGGACGTGATCCGGGACGTGCCGGACCTCCTGTGCGAGGATCCGGCCGCCGCGGAGCAGCTCGCGGATTTCGCGCCGCGTTCGTACATGGTGGTGCCGCTCACGGGGCAGACCGCCACGGTGGGCGCCATGGTGCTCGGTCTCACGGATTCGGGGCGACGTTACGGGGCCGCCGACCTCGCGTTCGCGGAGGATCTCGCGCGCCGGGCCGCGTTCGCGGTGGACAATGCGCGGCTCTACGAGGCCGCGCTCGCCGCCAGCAAGGCCAAGTCCGACTTCCTCGCGGTGATGAGCCACGAGCTGAAGACGCCGCTGACCACGATCGTGGCGTGCACGGACCTGCTCGAGGCGGAGATCGCGGGGCCGCTCAACAAGGAGCAGCGGGACCAGCTCGGGCACATCCTGGCGAGCGCGATGCACCTGTTGCAGTTGATCGATGAGATCCTGAGCTTCTCGCGGATGGAGGCGGGGCGGGAACGGGTGCAGCTCGAGTGGGTGGAGCTCCAGGAGTTCGTGAACGAGACGGCCGTGCTGATTCGCCCGGTGGCGCTGGACAAGGGGCTGAACTTCCGGGTGCGGGCGCCGGAGGAGCCGATCCGGATCGAGACGGACCCGTCGAAGGTGCGGCAGATCCTGCTGAACCTGCTGTCGAACGCGGTGAAGTTCACGGATCGGGGCGAGGTCAGTCTGGAGGCGTGGCAGGAGGGGGCCGAGGTCGTGTTCCGGGTCCGGGACACGGGGATCGGGATCGCGCCGGACCAGCTCGAGCGGATCTTCGAGCCGTTCTGGCAGGTCGAGCAGTCGGCCAGCCGGCGGGCGGGCGGGACGGGTCTGGGGCTGAGCGTTGCGCGCCGACTCGCCCGCCTGCTGGGCGGCGACGTCACCGTGGAGAGCGAGCCGGGGGTGGGCAGCGTGTTCGTGGTGCGGATCCCGGCTCACCCGTCGTCAAACGGAACGGCCGAGGAAGGCGCGGCCGTGGTGGAGGCCGAGCAGGGGTAGCCCCGGGGGGTCATGTCGGAACGCGCGTCGGTGGGAGTCGTGGGTGCCGGTCCGGCCGGGCTGGCTGCGGCGTGGGCGCTGGTCACGCGTGGCGTGGCGGTCACGGTGTATGAACGGCGGGCGGAGGTCGGGGGGCGGATGCGCACGGACGACCTCGCGGGCGGCCGGGTGGACGTAGCCGTCCAGCTATTGGGGTCGTACTACCGCCGCACGTTCCGGCTTGCGGAGGAGGTCGGCGCGGGCGGGCTGCTGGTCCGGTCACCGGGGCAGGACGCGCTCTGGCGTCGGGGATCGGCGCACGTGCTGACGTACGGCTCGGTCGCCAGCATGGCCACCTCGTCCGCGCTGCCGACCGGTCTGAAGCTGCGCCTGGCTGGCCGGTATCTCGGGTTCCTTTCCCGCAACGCCGCGCACCTGGACCCGAACGAACCGGCGCTGGCCGCAGAGGGCGGGCTGGACCGGGAGTCGATCGCGGACTGGGGCCGCCGCGAGCTCGGCCAGGACTTCGTCGAATACCTCGCCTACCCGCAACTCAGCGCGTACTACGGGGCCACGCCGGAGGAGACGAGCGCCGGGATGTACCACGGTCTGGCCCGGGCGGGGCTGGACGTGTCCGTGTACGCGGTGTTGGGCGGGACGGGTGAGCTGGCGAAGGCGGTGCGGCGCGCGGTGGAGGCCCGGGGCGGGGCGTTCCGCGTCGGTGCGGTCGTGGAGGCCGTGCACATGGATCCGGCGGGGGCCACGGTGCGCACGGAGGCGGGCGATACGTCCCATGACGCGGTGATCCTGGCGGTACCGGCCGCCGAGGGGTTGCGCCTGACCGGATTGGACGGCGAGGCCGGCGCCTGGCTGCGGGAAGTGCGGACCCAGCCCACGGCGTCGCTGGCGCTGGCGCTGGACCGGCCGACGCCGGCGTCGTACTTCGGGCTCTCGTTCCCACGGATCGAGCCGCCGGGCGACCGGGCGGTCGCGCTCTGTGTGCAGGAACGGAAGGCGCCGGGGCTCGTCCCGGAAGGGAAGGGGCTGGTGCTCGTGTTCCCGGCGCCGTCGGTGGCGGCAAGGGTGGCGGAGGGCACACCGGAACAGGCAGGCGAACTCCTGGTCCCGGCCGTGGAGCGGGCATTCCCGGGCGTCTCCCGGTGGATCACGGCCGCGCGCCTCTACCGGTTCCCCGAGGGCGGGACGATCTTCTACCCCGGCTACCTGACGCGGCTCGGCCGTTTCAACCCGGCGTGGCTGCCCCCGCGGCTCGCGCTCGCCGGGGACTACCTGGTGGCGCCGACCGTGGAAGGAGCGGTGCGCAGCGGGGAACGTGCGGCGCGCCGCGTCCTCGAGGCCGTAGGCGTCGCCTGAGCGGGGCCGCGGGTGGGATCAGCGCCTGCCCGCCAGCCGGATCTCGTGCCGGACGCCCTTGCGGATCAGCTCGACCCGGAGCCCCTCCTCGCCGCTGCGGGCGAGCGCCGCCCTCAGATCGAACACGGTTCCGATGTAGCGCCCGTCCACGGCGATGATCACGTCCCCGGGCTGGAGCCCGGCGCGCGCGGCCGGAGTGCCCTCCGCCACTTTCAGCGTCAGGAGCCCGCGCGTGACGCCGTCGAAGTACGCGGCGAGCCCCGGATTCATCTCGGTGAACTCCGCGCCGGCCACGGAGCGGAACCCGACCTCGGTGAGTACGGCGTAGGCGTGGGGCGCCCGCTCCGGCTCGATGGCCATCATCGGCAGGAGTTGATCGAACTGCGCCGGGGTCCAGCGGGCCGAGTCCGCGAAGCGGATCTGGCGCCACACGCTCGGCCCCGGCCAGTCGGCTTCCCCGGGCCCGAAGCGGATCGTGTCCACCGTCATATCCCGGGCGGAACGTCGGACGATGATCGTGGTGATCGAGTCGCTGCGGACCACCCGGAACTCCGGGGGTGCGGCCCGCTGGATGGACTGGGCCATGGAGTCCAGCAGGACGCGCATTACGCGGACGACGGAGTCCGCTTTGAAGATCTGGATCCCGGCGGCCGGCACGGGTTGTACGTAGGCCGGCCGACCGGCGGCGACGATCGCCAATTCCCGTTCGCTGCCGCCGCGGCGGATCTGGAGCCGGACCGTGTCCCCGGTGCGGAGCGTACGGGTCAGCGCCCGGAGCGATTGCGTGTTCGCATCCAGCCCGTTGATGCGAACCACGCGGTCGCCGATGCGCATGCCGGCGCGGGCGGCGGGCGATCCGGGCTCCACCTGGAGGACGGTCAGGATCGTGGTGCCCGCCCCTGGATCCTCGACCCATTCATCGACCCGGATCCCCAGCCACCCCGGTTGACCGGACCGGGGTATTGCCGGCTGGGCAGCGTTCGCGGGAGGTGCCTGGCCGGCGGGCTGCGCGGCAGGCGCGGGGCGGCGGGGCGGCTGCTGCGCGTCCGCACCGTTCGCGGAGAGCACCGCCGCCCCGACGATCACGGCCAGCGCTACGGGCATGAGCCGGGCGCGGGGGCCGACCGGGGCGAATCCCTTCCTCATGACTGCACGACTTCCCATCATCAGAACCACGGCTCCTCGGAATGGACCGCGAGCTGCCGGTAGATCGCGTCGCGCTGCGCCAGCGCCGTCAGATGGTACCCGTTGATCACCGGGTCCGCGGGCGCCTCGTTCAGCGCGGCCCGCGTGGCGGCCAGGATGCTCTCCAGCGTGGCCAGCCGGGCGATCGGGTCCGGGGTCGCGGCGGCGCCCGAGACCTCGGCGTAGCGCGCGAGCGCCGCCATGTACGCGGTCTCCCGTGCCCGCAGCACGCGCGCGAGTTCGTCGGCGTCCGTGGTGCGCAGCCACGGGTCCTCGGAGGCGGCGAGGGCGACGTCGCCCGGGGCGACCTCCGCCAGGTACCCGGGCGCCTCCTCCGCCGGGGCCACCGGCCCGCGCAGCGCCGCGCCGGTGAGGCCGCCGGCCAGGAAGATCACGAGCATCGCGGCGAAGCGGACCAGCGACGTCGAGCGCAGGATCCACGACCGGCGGTCCGCACGGAGCAGACCCTCCCGAATCAGCCTCGCCTCCAGCGCCGGCCACGCATCCGGCGCGGGCTCGATGTCCGGCAGTGAGCCGAGCGCCAGGACCTGTTCCCGGAGTGCCGCCAGCTCCTCGCGGCAGAGCGCACAGCTCCGGAGATGCCGCGCTTCCGCCGGATCGGGTTCTTCATCCACGAGCCGGGCGAGGACTTCGAGACTCAGGTGTGACATACTTCCTCTCCTGAAACCGGCTCCGGCACGGCCCGCAGCAGTTGCCGCATACGGGCCCGTGCCTTGAACAGTTGACTCTTCGATGTGCCAGGGTTCACGCCCAGCATTTCGCCGATCTCCTCGTGCGTGAACCCCTCGACGTCGTGCAACACGAGAACCTGACGCATGCCATCCGGGAGACTGCGGAGCGCGCGTTCGAGCCGGAGCCGCAACAGGGTCTGGTCCCCGGTCGGCTCGACGGGGACGGTGGTGGGGAGCGGCATTTCCCGACTGTCGCGTCGCTTTCGCGAGCGCTGGCCGTAGAGCGCGCTGTTCACCGCGATCCGGTGGATCCACGTCCCGAACTGGGCGTCGCCGCGGAAGGACGGCAGCGCCCGGATCGCGCGGATCCACGCTTCCTGCGCCCAATCCTCGGCGAGGGCGTCATCGCCGGCAAGGCGCCGGATGGTGGCGTAGACGCGGGGCGCGTGCCGGCGGTACAGCGCCTGGATCGCGGCGGGGTCTCCTCGTTTCGCTTTTTCGATCAGCTCCGACTCGTTCATGCGGCCCGTCCAGGTTCGCCCCATGTGATGCCTCCCGCGCCCCGGATGGTTGCCAACCCGTTGCGTATCGGGCCGATGCGGAAGATGGGGAGGGTCGCGAGGGGAGGCAACCCGCGCGGCACCGCCTTTGCGCCGATCCCATCGCGGGTTACGGCATCCGCCGCACGGAGGCGCGGCGGGCGGTGCGGCCAGGTTCCCGGCCGCGGCGGCCACGTGCCGGGCGTCGTGTGCCCGGTCGGCCGTGAGAGACTGCGAGGCCGCGCAGACCGCGCAGCCGGAGGACTGAATCCCGGTGCAACAGGAGGTGCCCATGTGGCGGCGCATGACGGCGGACGGCTGCGAATGGGACGTTCGGGTGCTCGCGGACGAGGTGGATCATGGGCCGGCGGGGAGGTCCGAGCCGATCGAGATCCTGGAGTTCCGGCCGCTGGACGGGCTGCGCCCGCCCCGGCGCCTGGCCACCGCGCCTGGCGCCCTGGAACGCATGGATGACGCGGCGCTGGCCGCGGCGTTCCGGCAGGCGCTCCCCATCGGCGGGGACCACTACGGGCGGCCGGGGAAGCGGATGCAGGACGGCAATCAGGGGTGAGGCGCGGTCCGGCGGCAGGGGCAGGCCCCTGCGTCGGCGCCATGCCCGGCGGACACGGACGCGCCAAGCGCATGGATGGAGTAGACCGGCGCGCAAACGCCCGAGCCGGAGCATGTACGCCTTGCCGTGCATTACGGTTGGAAGCGCCGGTGTGACGCGCGGCAATGCGGTTGAGCCGCGTGGGGCGCCGGACCGTTGGTCATGAGCCATGTTGGCGTGGCGATCCGGGTAGCCGGGCCGGGACGGACCGGGCTCTGCCACCACCCTCGCCCGGGCGAGGGCGTCTGCGTCTGCGTCGGTCCCGACCGCGCGTCAGGCGGGGCCTCCTTGCCGCATAACCTGTAAGGCTAAGCCCGGCTCCGTGGACCCCCGGTCGCTCCGTCCCCGCCCCGCGCCGGCACGGAGCGTGCGCATCCGGGCCGCGCATGGGCAGGATGTTTCGCAAGGTCGGTCGCTTCACCAGGCGACGTCGCCTGTCGATCATGCTCGCCGGATCCGCCGCGGTCGTGGCCGTGATCTTCTTCCCGTGGCGATCCAGGCCGCCGGCGCTCCAGCTCGTGGCGCTCGGCGGGGACGGAAAGTTCCAGGAGTCGATCCAGATCCCGCCCGACTGGACCGATACCTCGGATTCGGAGCTGGGCGCCGTGGCGCGGGTGCCGCTCGTGCTCGCCGTGGTGAACTCCGGCGGCCGGGCGGCGAGGCCCGAGTACCTCGAGCTCAGCGTCCCGCTCCGCCTGCGCCTCGCCGATGCGCGAGGCAGGCCGCTCCCGGGGCGGCTCGCCGTGGGGAATCCGCTCGTGCGGTACGAGCTGACGGCGCCGTTCCCGGCGATCGAGCCCGGCCGCCTGCCCACCATCGTCCCGGCGATCGACACGCTCTGGCTCGAGCTCGTGGTCCCGAACTTCGATTGCATCGCCCTTTCCGACTCCGTGCCCGACTTCGTGCCCGCGCCGGTGCCGGACGCCGAGTCGCTCTCCCGGATCACGATCTTCTACTCGTTCGGCGGGGGCGAGCTGGACCGCCGCCAGACCGGGCTGCTCCGCGTCCAGGTCGATCCCAACCTGCTGCGGCGCGAGGTCCCGCCACCGCCGCCGGTGTTCAGGACGGAGCTCCGTCGTCCGGAAATGCCGCTGCCGCCCATGGGCGCGCTCAACTACGTGGGGAGCCGCCGCGCGTTCTGCGGCGCGCCCGAGGCGCCGATCGAGATCCTGTCCACGCTCTGGGAAACGCCGGAGGGTGGGCGCTTCTTCGTGCTCGACCACGGCGGCGCGCCGCGCAAGTACCTGTTCGACCTCGACCGGGACGGCATCGTGGAGCTGGAAATGTGGGACCCGGACGGCGAGGGGCGATTCGTTGCCCGGCGCGCCGCGCGGTACCCGATCCCGGCGTTCCTCATGCCGCCGACCGCGCCGCCGCCGTACATCCCGTCCTTCCTGGCCGATGTCACCGAGGAGGATCTGGCTCGCTACGATGCTTTCGCCGGTGCGTCCCGGGGCTTCTACAAGCCGAAGTACGGGCCGCCGGACACGACGACGCGGCGGAGCGCGTTCCGGCCCCGGATCCTGGCCGGCACCCTCGATGACAAGGACCCGCGCCGACCGTCGGCACGGCCCGGGGCCCCCGCCCGCCCATCGGTGGCCACCGCGCCCCCCAGGCGGGTACTGGGCACGCCCGTGCCCGCCGCGACCCGATCGGAGCCGCAGCGCGCGCAGCCTCCGGCGCGGGCGGAGGAGCGGCCCGCACGGCCGCCCGCCGGGGCCGGAGAGGCGCGCCCCGCGCCCCGACCCCGCCGCGAGATCCGGCTGCTCGGCCGCCCCGTCGACAGCATCCCGCCGTAACACACGCCGGACGGACAGCCGGCCATGCGGTATGGCGCCCGCGTGTCCGCCGTCGCCCGCCCGACCGGGAACGGTTGTTGCTCCCGTCATCGGGGCGATCCATGGGCGGTCCAGTCCAGGCGATCGCCGCGATACTGTTCCGAAGCGGACGTGAGGACGGGATGACGGAGGCACAGCGCGCTCACCTCGAACGCAGGCTGCTCCGGGAACGGGAGCGGGCGCTGCGCATGCTGGCGCAGTTCGAGGAAATGGCGATGATCGCCCCGCAGGGGGATGACGGCGAGTTGACGAACTATCCGCTGCACCTCGCCGATGAGGGTACGGACACGCTGGAGCAGGAGACCGGGTTCCTGCTGCGGAGCAAGGAGGGCCGCCTCCTGTACTGGATCGACGATGCCCTGCGCACCCTGTACCGGGAGCCGGAGCGCTACGGGCGGTGCCAGAGCTGCGGGCGGGAGATCGCGTTCGAGCGGCTGGACATCGTCCCCTGGACACGGCTGTGCATCGAGTGCCAGCGCCGGGAGGAGCAGCGGCTGAGCGAGGCGGCGTAATGCTCGTGCGGCCTGCGTGACCACGGCGTCGGCACGTTCCGCCAGGCCGGCGGGCTCGAGCCCGGCGTGCGGGGCGGGCTCGCCAGGCCGGAGGCTAGCAGCACGCGGGTCTTCAGCGGCTCGGACATCGGGGGGATGTGGGTGCGGCAGGGGAGCGAGTCTCCGTTGGACGCTCCCTGGACGGTGGGCGCGGGCGCGGCTTTCGGCACCGGCACGCGGGCCCGCTTCCCGGCAGCGGCGCTGGGGTGGCGGGACGGGGTGTGGTTGGCGTAGCGCAGGCAACGTTGGCCGGCGCCGCGACGGCGAGGAGGGCGGAACGCCCCTGGGGGTGGGTGGAGGCCGGGTGGGGCGGATCGGATCGGGCTCTAGGTGGGACTGCCTGCCCGCGTCGGGCGGGGGGACGAACCGGGCAGGCCGGTCGGCGGCGCGATCGGAGGCCGGCTGCCCGGCATTCCCCTCCCTCGAGGGGACGCGACCCGTCGTGGCGGAGGACCGGCGGCTGCCGCCGTGCGCACCGTGCAGTGCGCGCGGTGCCCGCGGCGCGAAGGATCATAGGAGGAGGCGGAGATCCGAGCCCAAGGCCGCCGGAGGTGCGGGGGGGGCTCGCGGGGATCGGGCGGTCGGCACCGGGCGCGTCCAGCGGCGAGACGGCGGGTTCGTCGGTGCTAGGAGCGGATCCGGCCGGCGAGGTGGATCCGGGCGACGTCGCGTCCGCCGACCCGTCGCCCGAATCCACCGACGCGGCGGCGTCATCGAGCGGGGAGGGTGGTCGGCCAGGGGGTGGGTCTGGTCCAGGAGGATCCTCACGCCGCGGCTCCCGCCGGGCGGCTGATCCCGGGTCCCATCCCACAACGACGTTCGGCCTAGCGTCCACCGCGCGCATGAGCCCGGCGGCGGGCCTGGCCGGGTCGGCGGCGAGGTTCGGTCTCCGCGCGGTTCGGGTGGGGAAGACGGGGGAGAAGCCCGGCCGTACCGCTCATGGCGTTGCGCCAGCACAGGGTGCCTCCGGGCCGGGGGGCGAACGGGGCCGAGCCGGATCGCGCGGGCCCGGACGAGCGCACCGCGCTACGGGGGCAGCTCGATCCCGGCCCGGGTCGGGCTGGCGGCGCACGCTGCGGGACGTCCAGCCCAGCCGTGCTTCGCGAACCGGCCGTATGGCGAGCCGTGCGTGGCGCCCCCGCTCGACGTGCCGGTGTTTCCGGGATGGTGGATCCGGACGGCGTCGCCTCGTCGCCGTACGATGAGGACGCAACGCCCCGCCGCTTGCCGTTGCGGCGCCGTGGGCGCTACAATCGGTCTGCGATGATCATGACGTTCTTCTACGGCGCGCTGGCGGTGCTCGTGCTCATCGGGGGCTACGTGTACCGCGCGAGGCGCGGCAGGCGCGGCGGCGAGGCCGGCTTCCTGACGGATGACATGATCCGCCGGATCGAAGAGGAGGGCCGGCTGGAGCTGGAGTTCTCCGAGCCGCTCGATCTGGACGAGATCCGGGAGGCGGAGGAGCAGTTCTGGTCCGAGTCCTGGGACGAGCCGGATGAGTACCAGGATTCGCCGCGCTGACGAGACACGGGAGGCGGAATCATGGCGGGCGTGATGGTTCGTCACCAGGCGACGCCGAATCCGAACGCGGTGAAGTTCGTGGTCGACCGGCAGGTGGTGGAGTCGGGCTCGCGGTCGTACTTCAGCGCGGCGGAGGCGGCGGGGGACCCGGTGGGCGAGGCGCTGATGGCGATCGACGGCGTGGCCAGCGTCTTCATGGTCAAGGACTTCATCACGGTGACGAAGTCGCCGTCGGCGGACTGGTCGGAGCTGATTCCGCGGGTGGAGGACGCCATTCGGGCCACGATGCAATGAGCGGGGACGGAGCTGGAACGGCCGGGCCCGCGGGCTCGCGGCCGGCGGGGGGAGGGGAGGCGGAGCGCTACGCTCGCCGCCGCGCGCGCGTTCTCGAGGCGTTGGGCGACGACGGCGCCATGGTGCTCCCGGCGACCCCCGAGCTGCTCGTGGGGCGGGACCTCGAGCTGCGCTATCAGCCGGATCCGGATCTCTACTACCTGACCGGCTACACCGAGCCGGAAGCGGTGGCGGTGCTCTGTCCGTCGCACACGGAGGCGCCGTTCACGCTCTTCGTGCGGCCGCGGGACCCGGCGCTGGAGCTGTGGACCGGGCCGCGCGGCGGGCCCGAAGGTGCGTCCGCGGAGTTCGGCGCGGATGCCGCGTACCCGATCCGGGAGATCGAGGAGCGCCTCCCGAAGATCCTCGCCCGGGCCAATCGCGTGTACTTCCGCTTCGGATCCGGGCGCGAGGATCTGGAGACCCTCGTGCGCAGGATCCTGGTCCGGGCGCGCAAGACGCGGCCTCGCACCGGCCGCGGCCCGAACGCGCTGATCGATCCGGGCGCGATCCTGGATCCCATGCGGCTCATCAAGGATGAGGACGAGCTCGCGCGGATCCGGCGCGCGGCCGAGATCACGGTCGACGGGTTCCGTGAAGCCGCCCGTGCGATCCGCCCCGGCGCGGGCGAGTGGGAGGTCGAGGCCGCGGTGGAAGCGGCGTTCCGGAAACGTGGCGCCGACGGTGTCGCATTCCCCACGATCGCCGCGGCGGGCCACAACGCCACGGTGCTCCACTACGTGGACAATGCCGCGCGCATGGCCGCCGGGGATCTGCTGGTCCTGGACGCAGGCGCCCGCTTCCGCCGCTACTGCGCGGATATCACCCGGACCTTCCCGGTGAGCGGCCGGTTCACCCGGGAACAGCGGGAGCTGTACGACGTGGTCCTGGCTGCCCGCGACGCCGCGATCCGCGCCGTGCGCCCGGCCGCCACCGTGGCGGATGTGCACCGGGCCGCGCTGCGCACGCTCCTCGCCGGGCTGGTCGAGCTCGGCCTCCTCTCCGGCTCCCCGGAGGCGCTCGAGCAGCGGGAGGCGGAGTACAAGCCGTACTTCCCGCACCGGACCTCCCACTGGCTCGGGCTGGACGTGCACGACGTGGGCGACTACATGGCCGGCGCTGCGTCCCGCTCACTCGAACCCGGCATGGTGCTCACCGTCGAGCCCGGGCTCTACATTCCGGCCGACCGGGAAAGCGCCCCGGTCGCGCTCCGCGGCGTGGGCATCCGCATAGAGGATGACGTGCTCGTCACCGCCGAGGGGCACGAAGTCCTGACCGCCGCGCTCCCGGCCGATGCGGAAGCCATGGAGGCGATGGTCGCGGGGGAGGGCGGGGTCTAGACCGGGCCGGACGGTTCGGCTCGGCCGCCCTCTTCCGCCAGGAACCTCGCCACCAGCGCGGCCGCGCGGCGGTTCACGCCCCGCTCGCAGACCTCCCGGGCGTCCCGCCACTGCTCGTAGTGCACCAGCTCGTGCGCGAGGTCGTGCAGCACCTTCCCGATCGCGTCCGCGCGCGAGAAGCCGAGCCGGGTCTCCAGCGCTTCGACCGCCCCCCCGCCGAGATAGATCCGGACCACGTCGCCCGGCGCGTACTCGTCGGACGGGATCAGAAACACGCCCCATCCCGGCGCGCCGTCGAGGCCCATGACCGTCGCCTGGGGCACGACCGTCACCCGCACGGGGTGCCGCAGCACCAGCTCCCGCCGGAGCCACGCCGCGAACCGCTTCAAGGCCGCCCGCAGGTCCGGCGGGACGCCCGGGTAGAAGCGCAGCCGCAGCCCGGGTCTGCCCGTGGCGATGATGCACCGCTCCTGGGCGCGGTGCGCCGGCCCGCACGTCTCCAGAAACGCGAACTGCTTCGCCATAGACCCCTTCCGGTCGCGGGTCATCGTGGCAAGCCGCGAGCCATGCGGCCGGTCGTGACGGGCATGACGACCTTGACTCCGCCGCGGCGCCGCGGATAGATTCGACGCCGAAGACTGTCACGGCGGACGGATTTGGGGCCGCTTGCCACCGCCGGGCGGGGCCGCCTCCACAGGGCGGCCGACCGCCGAAACAAAGGTCTAAAGTGCCGGGTGACAACTTGCCGTAGGCCATGGATTCCCACGGCCATTGTTAGCCCCGCACGACCATCCGGCCCGTGGGGCTTTTTTTCATCCGGAGAACGGACGCCCATGGCGGACAGCCCGTACCTCGCGACACTCGCTCGCCGCATCCTGGTCTTCGACGGCGCCATGGGCACGAGCATCCAGGCGCTGCGCCTGAGCGCCTCGGACTTCGGCGGGCCGGGGCTGGATGGGTGCAACGACCACCTCGTGCTCTCGCGGCCGGACGCCATCGAGTCGATCCACGCGTCGTTCCTCGAGGTGGGGTGCGATGTGGTGGAGACGAACACCTTCCGGGCGAACCGGCTGACCCTGCGCGAATACGGCCTCCAGGGCCGGGTGCTCGAACTGAACCGCACCGCCGCGGCCCTCGCCCGGCGGGTCGCGGACCGGTTCGCCACCCCGGACCGGCCGCGCTTCGTGGCCGGGAGCATCGGGCCGAGCGGCTACCTGCCGAGTACGTCGGACCCGACCCTCGGCGCCATCACGTTCCGGGAGCTGGCGGACGTGTTCGCCGAGCAGGCGCGCGGGCTCATCGAGGGCGGGGTGGACGTGCTCCTGATCGAGACCAGCCAGGACATGCTGGAGGTCAAGGCGCAGGTCGCGGGGATCCGGAGGGCGTTCCGGGAGCTCGGCGTCGTGCTCCCGATCCAGGTGCAGGTCACGCTGGACACGTCCGGGCGCATGCTCCTGGGCACGGACATCGGCGCGGCCATGGTCACCATCGAGGCGCTCCGGGCGGACGTGATCGGGCTGAACTGCTCGACCGGTCCGGAGCACATGCGCCAGGCGGTCCGGTACCTCTGCGAGCACTCCCGTCTGCCGGTCAGCGTGATACCGAACGCCGGGATCCCGTACAACGAGGGCGGCACGGCGGTCTACCCGCTGACCCCGGAGGAGCTGGGCGAGGCGCACGAGGCGTTCGTGACGCGGTTCGGCGCGTCCATCGTGGGCGGGTGCTGTGGCACCACGCCGGAGCACCTGCGGGAGGTGGTGGCACGGGTGTGGGGGCGTGCTCCGCTGCCGCGGACGGCGGAGCGGGTCCCGCGGGTGGCGAGCGCCATGAAGGCCACGTCGCTGGTCCAGGTCCCGGCGCCCACCCTGATCGGCGAGCGGGTGAACGCCCAGGGCTCGCGCAAGGTCAAGCGGCTCCTCCTCGCGGAGGACTACGACGGGATCCTGGAGGTCGCGCGGGAGCAGGTGGAGGGGAACGCGCACCTCCTGGATGTGTGCGTGGCGTTGACCGAGCGGCAGGACGAGGCCGAGCAGATGCGGCGGCTGGTGAAGCTCCTGGCGCAGGGGGTGGATGCGCCGCTGGTCATCGACACGACCGAAGTCGACGTGGTGGAGGCCGCGCTCGAGCAGTACCCGGGCCGGGCCGTGGTGAACTCGATCAATCTGGAGAACGGGCGGCAGCGGGTGGACGCGGTGCTCCCGCTCGTGGTCGAGCACGGCGCGGCGGTCATCGCGCTCACGATCGACGAGCAGGGGATGGCCCGGACCGCGGAGCGCAAGCTGGAGGTGGCGAAGCGGATCCACGACATTGCGACCCGGGAGTACGGGCTGGAGCCGGATGCGCTGATCTTCGACGCGCTGACCTTCACCCTCGCCACGGGTGATCCGGAGTACCGGCGCTCGGCGGTGGAAACGATGGAGGGGATCCGGCGGATCAAGGCGGGGCTGCCGGGCGTGCTCACGGTCCTGGGCGTATCCAACGTCTCCTTCGGCCTCGCGCCGCACGCCCGGGCGGTGCTCAACTCGGTGTTCCTGCACCACTGCGTGGCCGCCGGGCTCGACATGGCGATCGTGAATCCGGCGCACGTGATCCCGTACGCGGAGCTGGACGCGGAGCAGCGGGCGCTGGCGGACGACCTGATCTTCGACCGTCGGGACGACGCGCTGGCGCGGTTCATCGCGTACTTCGAGGCGCACCGGGCGGAGGTGGCGGAGGCCGCGGACCCGACCGCGGGGATGGAGCCGGATGAAGCGGTGCACTGGAAGATCGTGCACCGGAAGAAGGAGGGGATCGAAGAGCTGGTCGACGCGGCCATCGGGCGGCGGGTGGCGGAGCGTGGCATGACGCGTCACGAGGCGGGCGTGGACGTGCTGAACAACGTGCTGCTCCCCGCGATGAAGGAGGTCGGCGACCGGTTCGGCGCGGGCGAGCTGATCCTGCCGTTCGTGCTCCAGTCCGCCGAGGCGATGAAGCGCGCGGTGGCGCGGCTGGAGACGTACCTGGACAGGGTCGAGGGGGAGACGAAGGGGAAGGTCGTGCTGGCCACGGTCTTCGGGGACGTGCACGACATCGGGAAGAACCTGGTGCACACGATCCTGGCCAACAACGGCTACACGGTCTACGACCTCGGCAAGCAGGTCCCGATCAACACGATCATCGAGAAGGCGGTGGAGGTCGGCGCGGACGCCATCGGTCTCTCGGCGCTGCTCGTCTCCACCTCCCGGCAGATGCCGCTGTGCGTGCAGGAGCTGCACGCCCGCGGGCTGAACTTCCCGGTTCTCGTGGGCGGGGCGGCGATCAACCCGTCGTTCGTGCGGGCGGCCTCGTTCGTGGACGAGCCCGGGGGGACGCTCTATGGCCCGGGCGTGTTCTACTGCAAGGACGCGTTCGAGGGGCTGGCCACGATCGAGGCGCTGGTCGATCCGGCGACGCGGGACGAATTCATCGCACGCCGGCACCGGGAGGTCCGGGAAGGGATCGCCCGGCGGGCCGAGCTGGAGGCGCGGGCGGTGCGTCCGGCGCAGCGACCGGGCGGGCCGTCGCGGGCCGTCGAGATCCCGACGCCGGCGTTCCTGGGCGTCAAGGTGCTGGAGCGTCTCCCGCTGGCGGAGCTGTTCGAGCTGATCGACCTGAACACCCTCTATCGGCTGCACTGGGGCGCGAAGAACGCGAAGGGCGAGCAGTGGGAGCGGCTGGTCCGGGACGAATTCGAGCCGCGGCTGCGCCGCTACCAGCAGGAGGTGCTGGCCGGCGGGTGGCTGACGGTGAAGGCCGCGTACGGGCTCTATCCGGCCGCATCGGAGGGGAACGACCTGATCGTGTTCGATCCGGCCGAGCCGGAGCGGGAGCTCGCGCGGTTCGCGTTCCCGCGCCAGCAGGACCGCGACGGACTCTGCCTCGCCGACTACTTCGCGCCGCGCGAGGAAGGGCGCCGGGATGTCGTCGCCTTCCAGATCGTGACGGTGGGAGACCGGCTGCTCGAGCGCTCGGATGCGCTCATGAAGGGCGGGGACTATTCGGAGGGCTACTACCTGCACGGGTTCGGCGTGCGGCTGGCCGAAGCCGCGGCGGAGTACGTGCACCGCTTGATCCGCCGCGAGCTGGGGATCCCGGCGGACCGGGGGCTGCGCTACTCGTGGGGCTACGGTGCGTGTCCGGACCATCGCCAGCACGAGCTGGTGTTCCGGCTCCTCCCGGCGCGGGAGCGTCTGTCCATGGACCTGACCGAAGCGGGCTCCCTGGTGCCGGAGCTGTCGACCGCGGCGCTGGTGGTCCACCATCCGGAGGCAAAGTACTTCAGTGTGTGACGACGTCGTGCGCGGCCGCGGCCGGGGCGCTCGGCGGGGCGCGCGGGGTTCGGTTTCGTTCGTCGCCCGCGGCGTGTGGCCGCCATCCGACCGGCGGGCCCGGCGGGTGCGCCGTGCGGCCGGGGGAGTGGCGCCATGAGCCGGTTCCTCGAGCTCCTGGCCGATGGGCGGCCCCACGTCTTCGACGGCGCCATGGGGACCATGCTCTACCACAAGGGCGTGTTCATCAACCGGTGTTACGACGAGTTGAACGCCCTGGAGCCGGAGCTGGTCCGGGAGATCCACCGCGCGTACATCCAGGCGGGCGCGGAGCTGGTGGAGACGAACACGTTCGGCGCGAACCGGGTCAAGCTGGCGCAGTACGGGCTGGAGTCCCGGGTCGCGGAGCTGAACGAACGCGGCGCCGTCCTGGCCAGGGAGGCGGCGGGGGACGCGGCGCTGGTCGGCGGGTCCATCGGGCCGCTGGGGATCCGGATCGAGCCGTTCGGCCCGACGTCCCGGGACGAGGCGCGGGAGTTCTTCCGGGAGCAGGTGGAGGCGCTGGTCGAGGGAGGGGTCGACTTCCTCATCCTGGAGACGTTCAGCGACCTCGAGGAGATCCGGCAGGCCCTCCTGGCGGTGCGGGACGTCACCACGCTCCCCGTCGTCTGCCAGATGACCGTCCAGGAGAACGGGTTGACGGTTTACGGCACGGCGCCGGAGGTCTGCGCCGCGAAGCTGGACGAGTGGGGCGCGGACGTGATCGGCCTGAACTGCTCGGTCGGGCCGCACGGCGTGCTCACGGCGCTGGAGAAGATGGCGCGGGTCACGGGCCGACCGCTCTCGGCCCAGCCGAACGCCGGGCTGCCCCGCGAGGTCCAGGGCCGGCAGATGTACATGGCGTCCCCGGAGTACATGGGGAAGTACGCCCAGCGGCTCATCCGGGCGGGGGCGCGGCTCGTGGGCGGATGCTGCGGCACCACGCCCGAGCACGTACGGCGGATCGCGGATGCGGTGCGCGCCGCCTCGCCCGTGCGGAGCCGGATCCGGGTGGAGCCCGCGGAGACGCCGGCCGCCGACGCCCGCGTGGTGCCGCTCGCCGAGCGTTCCAACTGGGGGCGGAAGATCGCGGCGGGGGAGCTGGTCACCAGCGTGGAGATCGTGCCGCCCCGGGGCGCGGACCCCGGGCGGATGCTGGCCGGCGTGCGCATGCTCCGCCGCGCGGGCGTGGACGCGGTGAACGTGCCGGACGGCCCGCGCGCCCAGATGCGCATGGGCGTGATCGCCACGTCCGTGCTCGTCGAGAAGGAGGTCGGGATCGAGGCCGTGGTCCACTACTGCTGCCGGGACCGGAACCTGCTCGGCATGATGTCGGACCTGCTCGGCGCGCACGCACTCGGGCTCCGCAACCTGCTGCTCATCACCGGCGACCCGCCGAAGATGGGGCCGTACCCCCAGGCCACGGCGGTCTTCGACATCGACTCCATCGGGCTGACGAACCTCGTCAGCCGGCTGAACCGGGGGGTGGATCCGGGCGGCAACCCCATCGGCGCGCCGACGTCGTTCACCATCGGCGTGGGCGCGAACCCGGCGGCGTCCGATCTCGACTACGAACTGAACCGCTTCTACTGGAAGGTCGAGGCGGGGGCGGAGTACGCGATCACGCAGCCGGTCTTCGACCCGGAGCAGCTCATCCGATTCATTGACGAGCTCGACCGCCGCGGGATCCGGGTTCCGATCGTGGCGGGGATCTGGCCGCTGGTCTCGGTGAGGAACGCGGAGTTCCTGGCGAACGAGGTGCCGGGCGTGGTGATGCCGGAGGAGATCCTCCGGCGGATGCGGCGCGCGAACGAGCGGGGCGCGGAGTTCGCCCTGGCGGAGGGTATTGCCATCGCCCGGGAAATGTTCGAGCGGGTCCGCACGTACGTGCAGGGCATCCAGGTCAGCGCGCCGTTCGGCCGGGTGGCGTACGCCCTGGAGGTGCTCCGGGATCTTCCGGGGATCGACGTGGCTGCTGCGGAGGAGGAGTGAAGGCCGCCGGACGAGCGGGTGACGGGCGGGCGCCCTCGCGGGCGGGGGCGCTCGCCGTCGCATTCTTTCGAACGTTCTCCGTTGGAGCGACGCAATGAACGGAGTCCCCTTCGCGAAGGGTCAGGCCCTGGGCAACGACTACCTGGTGGTGGACGCCGCGGAGCTGCCGTGGCCGATGACGCCGGCCCGGGCGCGCGCGTTCTGCGACCGGCACTACGGCGCCGGGTCGGACGGGGTCCTGGTCGGTTATCTGGATGAGGACCCGATCCGGCTCCAGATCTTCAACCCGGACGGCAGCGAGGCGGAGAAGAGCGGGAACGGACTCCGGATTTTCGCCGCGTACCTGTTCGGCCGGGGCGTCGTCACCCATGAGCCGTTCCAGGTCCGGCTCGCCCGGGACCAGGTCACCATGCAGGTGGAGACGGCGGACCGGGACGGCGTCCTCCAGGTGGTGGTGGACATCGGCCGGCCGTCCTTCCGTGGCGAGAGCGTGGGTTTCCGGCCGGTCCAGGGGGAGGCGCTCGGCGTGGAGCTGGAGCTGGAGGGCGGGGAGACGGCGGTGGTCAACGTGGTCTCCCTGGGGAACCCGCACTGCGTGGTGTTCGTCGATGAGTTGCGGCGGGACGACTTCCTGCGGCGGGCTCCGCAGCTCGTCGGCCATCCGGCGTTCGCCCACGGGACCAACGTGCAGTTCGCCCGGATCGCGGGGCCGGACCGGATCGAGGCCTGGATCTACGAGCGGGGCGTGGGAGAGACGCTGGCGTCCGGGTCCAGCGCCTCCGCCGTGGCCGCGGCCGCGCTCCGGCTCGGGCTGGTCGAGAGCCGGGAGCTGACCGTCGAGATGCGCGGGGGCGAGGTTCGGATCGAGGCAGGCGACGCCGGCGCGCTCCGCCTTCGCGGCCCCGCGCAGATCGTCTACACGGGGCACATCACGCCCGGCGCGGCGGCGGCGTGGGGGCGGCTGGACTGACGGCCGCTACGTCTTCACCCGGGCCAGCAGCACCAGGCCGCCCGCGGCGAACACCAGGTTCGGGAGCCAGGCGGCCAGCAGCGGCGACAGCGCGCCGGTGGCGCCCGCGGCGCCGGCCACGCGGAAGAGCATCAGATACACGATGGTGATGGCGAGCGACACGCCGATCCCGTAGGCCGTGCCGCCCCGCTGCGTGGTGGCGGCCAGGGGCGCGGCGAACAGGATGATGATGAACGTGGCCACCGGGAGCGCGATCTTCTGCGCCCGCTCGACCTTGAGCTTCAACGGGCGGCTCCCGGACCGCTCCAGCACCTCGATGAACCGCCCGAGCTCCGCGTAGCGCATTTCCTCGGGGTCCTTGGCGCGGGCCTGGAGATGGTCCGGGGGTTCCGTGAAGCCCAGCGGCCGCATGCGGTCGAACCGCATCGTGTGCTCCTTGCCCGGCCCGGTGAGATACCGCAGGTAGCCCGAGTAGAGGGTCCACCCTTCGTCCCGGGCGTACGTACCGAGCTCGGCCGCGGCGTGGAAGCTCGGGATCCGCGGCTCGTCGCCACGCCGCTCCATCGAGATCCCGTGGATCTGCGCCTGCGCCACATCCAGTCGCCGGATCATGTATACCCGGCCGTCTTCCGCGCGGTATACGAAGTCCGTCCTCGCCTGCGGCGTCCGCCGCACCTCTCCCAGGAGCTCCGCGCGCTTCCGGTTCGTGACCGGCACGAGCTCCGAGAGTCCGAGGCCGACCAGCGTGAACACGATCCCCAGGAGCGGCAGCGGCGCCATCACCCGGTAGAAGCTGATGCCGCCGGCCTTGGCCGCGGTCAGCTCCGAATGGCGGGACATCCCGTTGATGGTGAAGACCGTGGCGATCAGCGTGGCCACGGGCAGCGCCCAGAGCACGAACTGCGGGTACTGGTACACGTAGCTGAGCGCCACGTCCGCCGGCCGGATCCCGCGGCCCAGGTAGCGGTCCAGCCGGTCCGTCACGTCGAACAGGATGAACATGAGTGGCGCGGTGAGGGCGAAGATCAGGAAGATCCGCGTGAACTCCCACGCCACGTGGCGGTCCAGGATCCGGATCATCCCGCCTCCCGCGTACGGCGGATGCGCCGGAACGGCGCGGTCAGCGCCGAGCGCAGGGTGTCGAAGAGGTCATCCCAGCCGCCTCCCCGCGTCGTCGCCTCCATCCGTCCGAGATTGTAGAGCCCGATCGCCGCGAGCCCGAGGAAAATGAAGTTCGGCGCCCACATGACGAGGAACGGGTCGGCCAGTCCCTTGTCCCCGAGACTCTCCCCGCCGATGAGCCCCATGTAGTAGATCGTGAAGATGACGAGCGATGCGGCCACCACGAGGCCGACGCCGCCGCGCGGGAAGCGCACGGCCAGGGGCGCGCCGAGCAGCACGAACACGATGCACGCGAACGGGATCGAGAACTTCTTGTGATACTCGACCAGGAACGAATTGATCTGCTGGTTCAACATGTCCGCGCGGCCGCGCAGCGTGCGCATCTCGAAGGAGGTGCGGCGAGTCAGGTCGTCCGTGGCCTGGCCCGGGCGGATCCCCGGAAGCCCGGCCAGCGCCGTGCCGCTCGACTCGACCACCTCCTGCGGTCCGTTCGGATCCGCGGACCGGACGCTCCGGGCCGCGACGGGCCCGCCGGGCCCGGCCAGCACCCGGGTCGCCGCCTCCGACGCCGCGGTCCGCATCTGCTCGATGACTTCCCGCAGCTCGGCCCGCCGCGTCTCGACCTCCGCGGCAAGCATCCGGAGCGACATCTCGCGGTCGCTCCGGTACGTCTCGTCCAGCGTCCGCTCGAGCTGGTCCCCCACGCCCGGGATCCGGATCACGTGACGATCGAAGTAGTCACGCCGGAACGCGGAGCGCTCCGTCGACTTCACCTCGTGCACCACCGCGTTGTACAGCGTGAGGTAGAGGTCCGTGCGGTCCTCGTTGAACGCCATGTCGCCGCTGTCCGCGTAGACCGTCCGGTCCCGCTCCGGTACGCTCAGGTCGTAAATGACCACGTCCCGCAACCGGTTCGTGACCCGGTCGATCTCCAGCGCCTGGAGGTAGTACCGCGTCTGGAACTCTCCCGCCTGGATCTCGTTGATGACCTGCTCCTTCAGCTCCAGCGTCGGGCTCTTGCGCCCGATGTCCACGAGCAGGTTCTTGAGCCGGTGGTTCGTTTCCGGGAGGAGCCGGTCGTTGAACCAGACCATCACGAGCGCGAGCAAGGCGCCGCAGACGACCACCGGCACGAGCAGCCGCACCAGGTTCACCCCGCTCGCCTTGAGCGCCGTGATCTCGTTGTCCGCCGCGAACTGGGTGAAGGTGTAGAGCACCGCCACGAGCACGGCCATGGGCAGGGTGAGCGCGAGGATGTGGGGCAACGAGAGGAGCAGGACTTCCGCGATGACCGATGCGGGCAGGCCCTTGCCGGCAAGGTCCTCGAACCGGCGGGCCACGACGTTGACCAGGAGGAGTCCGGTCAACAAGCTGAGTGAAAACAGAAACGGCCCGATGTGGGCCCGGATCAGGTATCGCGTCAGGATCCGCATCTGCCGATCGTCTTACCCTCGAATCCGTGAGTCGGGAGCCGGGCGCGGACTCCGCCCGAGGGTGGTCGTTCTCGAGCGCCGCGCGGAGTCGGCCCGTCCGGCCGACCGGCCATGCCGCGTGCGGGGCGTTGAGCGATCCCTAACTGGTTATTATATTTCGCCGTTCCGATTGCGACAAGCCCGCGTGTCTGCCCCGCCGGCTGCCCGGTCATGCGCAAGCCACTTCGAGCCCGTGCCGCGGGGGCCGAGTAGGAAGTCATGCGTCACCGCTTGCTGCTGATCCTTCCGTTCCTGTTCGCCGCAACACCGCTGACGGCCCAGCAAGGCCCGCCAGTCGTGGACAGCGCGCAAGCGCGGCCCGACAGCGCGGCGGTAGTGGAGGATTCGGCGGCGGCGAGGAAGGCCGCGGACATCCGGCTGCGGCTGGGGCTCAAGCCCATCGATTCCCCGTTCGAACTGCGTTTTCCCCCGCCGCCCGGTACGGACCTGGTCTGGCTGCGTCCGAGGTACACCGACTGGGTGGGCGAATGGCGACGCGCCACGGAGAGCCGTCTCACGGCCGGGCGGGATGCCATCTGGCAGCGGCAGCGCTCGATCGTGCGCGAGCTCGCGGCCGTGGACACCGTGACGTACCTCCCGCCCCCACCCCCCCGGCGCCAGGCCAGGGGCGGCGGAGAGCTGCTCCCGGGCGTGGTCGGGGAATACGCCGACATCGGCATGGTCGTGAGCGGCCGCGGCGAGCTGGGTGGGAACTGGTCGCGCTTCGAGCCGTGCAACCCGCTGATCCAGTTCAACTGCAACCCGGGCTTCTTCCCGCAGCTCAAACCGGACGTTCAATTCGGCGTCCAGGTCGGCGGCACGATCTCGGACCGGATCCACATCAACGTGGACTACGACCAGCGGCGCGAGTTCGACGCGGCGAACAACATCAACGTCTACTACCAGGGGCTGGAGGACGAGATCCTCCAGAGGCTGGAGGTCGGCGACGTCTCGATCCAGCTCCCGTCGTCGCGCTACATCACCCAGGGGATCCCCGCCGGGAACTTCGGGTTCAAGGCGACCGGCCAGCTCGGGCCTCTCGACTTCCAGGCGGTGTTCGCCCAGCAGAAGGGTGACGTCTCCACCCGCGAGTATCGGCTGGGCGGCACGGGCGGCAGCCAGGCCGGGCTGGTGCAGGACGCCGAGATCGCGCTGGACGACGCGGACTACGCGAAGGGCCAGTTCTTCTTCCTGGTCGACCCGGACAGCATCGCGGGCTCCCCGCACATCGACATTCTCAGTCTGCGCCTGGGAGATGCGCCGCCGTCCCTACGGCCCGCGGCCGGGAGCCTGAAGGTCTACCGGGACGAGCGTCCATCCTTCCTGAACCCACAGCAGATCGCACAGCTCGGCTACTTCCCTGCGGTGGCGCGGAGCGTCCCGGGGGCCGACGGTCCGATCCAGCACACCGGCACGTTTCGTCTGCTCACGCTCGGTGAGGACTACCTGGTGCATCCGAGCGGGTTGTGGATCATGCTGCGCCAGCCGCTCCGGCCGGACGAGGCGCTGGCCGTCACCTACGTGACCGAGACCGGCGAGCAGATTGGAACGCCGAACGCGGAGCAGGCGCCCTCCGGGACCACGCCCGAGCTCCGCATGCTGCGCGGTCCGGCGGCGGTCCACCAGCCCGGCCAGCCGACGTGGCGTTTCGAGATGCATCACGTCTACCGGCTGGACAGCTCGAACGGGGTGGACGCGTCGAGCGTGGACCTCCGGATCTCCCTCGGCGAGCTGGCGGCGGGCGGCACCTTCGTCGAGTTCGGCGGACAGCAGATCTCCTACCTCAAGCTCTTCGGCCTGGACGAGGATGCGCCCGCGGACCGGATCGACGCGTCCCATATCTATCAACCGGGCCGGGACGCCTTCGGCGGCACTGCGGACGCACGCATCGGCGGCACGTACATCGTGTTCCCGACGCTCCGGCCGTTCGCGGAGCCGCCGCCCGTGCCGAGCGCAGGGCTCAGCGCGGAGGATGCGCGCGCGGTGCTGGGCGCGGACGCCAACGCCGCGATCTACGACAACCCGGATCCGGTGATCCGTGAGAACGCCTCGAGGTTCCGTCTCAGCTTCAAGTACCGGGTGCGCATCGAGGGGCTGGTCTCGAGCTTCAACCTCGGCGCCTTCGGGATCCGTGAGGAGAGCGAGCGGATCTTCGTGGACGGGAAGCTGCTCCAGCGCAACGTCGACTACGAGATCGACTACGACCTCGGCCTGGTCACCCTGCGCGACGCCCAGGGGCTCTTCGCGGCGAACCCGGACGCGGAGATCCGGGCCACGTGGGAGCAGAAGGCCGCGTTCCAGATCGCGCCGACGAGCGTGTTCGGCATGAACACCCGTTACCGGCTCGGTCAGCGGGGCGAGCTGAACTTCATGGGGCTCTACCAATCGGAGAAGTCCCTGATGTCCCGGCCGCAGCTCGGGCTGGAGCCGAGTGCGATCTTCATGGGCGGCGCGAACGGCCGGCTGGACCTCGGCGTGGGCTGGCTCGACCGCGTGCTCGAAAAGGTGCCGGGCCTCCGGCTCGGGAGCCAGTCGTCCGCGAACCTCACGGGCGAGGTGGCGATGTCGCTGCCGAACCCGAACACCCGGGGCAATACCTACCTGGATGACTTCGAGGGATCGGACGAGATCCGCCTCGGGCTCGACCGCCACCTCTGGCGTCTCGGCTCCCGCATGGAGGACCCGACCGGCGCGCTGGACGTGCTCCCGCTGCCGCTGGAGTCCTTCAACGCCGCGCGGATCACGTGGCAGGACTACTTCCTGTCGGCGGACGGCCAGATCGTGGGCCCGACCACGCCGGAAGGGATCGACCGCCAGATCAACGTGGCCGGGACCGCCATCCGGGAGCCGGTGCTCTACATCACGCTGGGCGACACGAGCGTCGCGCCGGGCGAGAAGCGGTGGCGCTCGCTCACGACCGTGCTGTCCACGACCGGCCGGGACATGACCCGGAGCGAGTATTTCGAGTTCTACGTGGCGCACGACCCGTCCCGGGAAGTCGCGCTGATCTTCGATTTCGGCACGGTCAGCGAGGACGCGTTCTACTTCGATGCGGAGGGCCGCACCAACGGGACGTACGAGGACGGCCGGGAATGGGGCCTCGGCGTGCTCGACGAGGAAGCGCGCCTCTCCGAGCGGGAGATCTGGTCTTTCGAGAGCGATGCGCGCGGGCTCTGGGACCAGGACTGTGAGGGCGCTCTCGACCGGGCTTTCCCGCTCGGCGACGGAAACGCGAACTGCACCCGGAACAACGGCCGGGTCGACACCGAGGACCTGGATGGGAACGGTCTCCTGGACGCCACGGACGGGCCGATCCACCGGTTCGTGGTCCGGCTCGACGGGAGCTCGCCCTACCTGGTCCGGGACACGCTCGCGACGGGGACCGTCTTCAGCCTGTACCGGATCCCGCTCCGTGGCAGCGGCGCCATTCCACTGCCGGGCGCGAACGCCGGGTCGTGGCGCTACGTGAAGCATCTGCGGATGACGCTGGTCGCCGAGGCGTCGGGCGGGACGATCGTGGCGCTGGCCCGCCCCCGCATCATCGGCTCGCGCTGGACGAAGCGGGATGCGAGCGGGATCATGGCCGGGCTGATCTCCGACGAGCCGGGACTCGGCGCGGGCGCCACCCGCTTCGAGGTCGGGCCGGTCAGCCGGCTCACCGACGGCTCCGCGTACGCCTCGCCGCCCGGCGTGCGGGACCAGCTCCAGGACCCGACCAGCGCGTTCGGCCTGGGCTCCACGGAGTTCAACGAGAAGGCGCTCCGGCTGCGCTACGAGGGGCTCGAGCCGGACGAGCGGGCCGAGGTCTATTTCCGGTATCCCCAGGAGTCCCGGAACTTCATGAGCTACCGGCAGCTCCGGCTGTGGGCCGTGGCCCGGGAAGGGAACTGGGGCCCGCAGGGGACGCAGCGCCTCGTCGTCAAGGTCGGGACGGACCAGCGCAACTACTACCTCTTCCAGACTCCGCTCCGCGAGGCGGTCAGCGACCGGGGCGTGGACCCCTCCGACTGGCTCCCCGAGCTCGTGATCGACTTCGAACGGTGGTTCGAGCTGCGGGCGCTGGCCGAGCAGGAGCTGATCATCAATCCGCGGACGGACGGGGAACCACTGGTGGTCTGGAGCGCGGACAGCGCGTACGCGGTAGTGCTCGAAGACCGCGGGCGCGCGCCGAACCTGTCGGCGGTGCGTGAGATCTCGTTCGCGGTGTACAACGCCGGTCCGACGCCGATCCCCGCGGGGGAGGTCTGGATCAACGACATGCGGCTGGCCGGAGCCGTCACGGACCCGGGCTTCGCGGGGCACCTGACGCTCGATGTCCGCGGCGGGGACTTCATCACGGCGAGCGTGGGGTACTCGGGCCAGGGGGCGTACTTCCGGCAGCTCAATCAGGATGCGTCGTATCTGTCGCGCGGGGACCTGAGCGTGGCCACGAGCGTCCAGCTGGGGAATCTGCTCCCCTCGTCCCTCGGGGTGGATCTCCCGGTCGTGGTCAACCACACCCGCGGCGGGATGCAGCCCACGTTCCTCGAGCGAAGCGACGTCCGGGCCGACCACCTCCAGGGGCTGCGCCGAACCTCCAACGAGAGCACCCGCATCGGCGTGTCGCTGCGGAAGCGCACCCCGTCCGCGAACCCGTTGGTGGGCCTGTTGGTGGATGGCACCCAGCTCCAGTTCGGGTACAACACCGGGAGCACGAGCAGCGTCGTCTCGTCGAGCGAGGCGCGGGGGATCAACGCCCGGGCCACGTACGCGCGGACCCCGGGGGCCAGGCAGATCGACGCGGTGCCGGGAGTGATCGCGTCCGTGCTCCGGGGCATCGCACCGGAGTCCCTCGAGCGGAGTGAATTCTTCCAGCGGCTCATTGGTGCGCGGCTGCGCTGGAGCCCGGAGGTCGTCTCCTTCAGCAGCGGATACTTCGGGAACCAGGCCCAGACCTATCGCTACGACCGGATCCTGGAGACGCCGGAAGACACGCTGATCGCGCCGGTGGAATCGGAGACGCGCGGGTTGACGAACGAGGCGCGGATCGCGTTCCGGCCGTTCCAGTCCCTGGCCGCGGACGTGGCGGTGAACAGCACACGGGACCTGTTGCCCGCCACGAAGGCGACGACGCGGCCGCACGAGCGCGAGGCGATCGAGAACGCCCGCGCGAAGTTCGCCGGCGCCGACATCGGCTGGGAGACGGGGCGTTCGGTGAATTCGTCGATCACGTTCCGGCCGACGGTCACGGACTGGCTGCGTCCGGGCTTCAGCTACACGACGCAGTTCCGGACGGACCGGAACCCGTCGTACGTGGAGTTCATCCCGGTCGGCGCCTCGGACAGCATGGCGGTGATGCAGCGCCGGTTCCAGGCGTCCCGGCAGGTCACGCAAACGCTCCTGGTGGAGCCGACGGGCCTTGCCCAGGCGCTGTTCGGCCCCCGCCGCGCGGATGAGGGGCTGCTCCGGGGCGCGGCGTTCCGGCTCATCGGCGCGGTGCAGCCGTTGGACCTGAGCTGGTCCTCCACCGTCGGCTCGCAGTTCGAGCGCGAGACCTTCATGCCCGGCCTCCGCTATCAGCTCGGCCGCGGCGATCTCGAGAGCTTCCGGATCATTCAGGGCGACACGGCCGCCTCCGCGCAGGAGCGGGATCAGTTCCGTGCCCGGTCCGGGCTGCGGCTGCCGCTCGGGATGCAGGTCGCCGTGGCCTACGCGACCGCGGGCGGCACGTCGTACGACCTGCGCGGGGGCGACACGCGCAACGATGACCGGACCTGGCCGGATGTGCGCCTCACGTGGCAGTCCATTCCGCTCCCCCAGGCCGTGCGGCAGTATGTGACCCACGTATCCGTGACCAGCGGGTTCCAGTCGCGGGAGGTGGAGACCGAGCGGTTCGGCGGTTTCATCGAGCAGCGGACGATCCGGCGGGACCGGTCGATCCCGCTCCAGGTGAGTCTGAGCACCGCGGCGGGGATCACCGCGTCGTACAGCGGCAGCCGGGCGCGGGGCGAGGTCCGGGACGCGACCGGGGACGCGGAGTCGAGCAGCAACTCCCATTCGGTCCAGTTGTCGGCTTCGTTCATGCCGCCCGAGCACATGAGAGACAAGCTCATGCAGCCCGTCATGCTGTCGCTGCGGTACACGTACAACGACCAGCAGCAGTGCCGCGCCCGGGGCGGGAGCGCGGATGAGCCGGCCGTCTGCGTACCCATCGTCGACGTGCTCAACCGCAGCCTGAACCTCACCATCGATACCGTGATCTCGGATCTGAACGTGGGGCTGCAGATGAGCTACACGGACCAGAAGAACTTCGTGGGGACCCGGAACGGCTCGAGCCAGTTCCAGTTCGGGCTGTTCGGCCAGTTCTACTTCACCGCGGGCTCGCTCGGGGCGGGCGGGTGGCCGGGCCGGTGAGGATTCGGACGGGCGGCGCACGGCTCGTGGTATTTGCCGCGCTGGGGCTGGCGCTCATCGCCTGCAAGCCGGGTGGAGGCCAGGAGCGCGGGGTTCGGACCGCGGCGTCCTGGGCGGTGTTCGACGGCCGCGCGGCCTACGCGCTGCTGGAGCGGCAGGTCGCCTTCGGTCCGCGGGTTCCGGGCTCGCCCGGCCATGCCGCGCAGCTCGAGTGGATGCGGGAGTATCTCCGGCCGCGGGCCGACACGCTCGAGGTCCAGGGGTTCACGCACCGGACGAGCGGCGGGGATACGATCGTCCTGTACAATCTGTTCGCGCGGTTCCGGCCCTCGGACCCGACGCGGCTGCTCTTCGTCGCTCACTGGGATACCCGGCCGACCGCGGACGAAGAGACGGATCCGGAGCGTCGGCGCGAGGCGATCCCGGGCGCGAACGATGGTGCGAGCGGCGTCGCCGTCCTGTTGCATCTTGCGGATGTCCTTTCCCGCCATTCCCCTCCGATCGGCGTCGACATACTGTTGGTCGACGGCGAGGATTACGGGCCCGGCGAGATGTACCTGGGGTCCACGTACTTCGCGAACCATCTGCCGCCCGGCTACCGGCCGCTCTACGGGGTGGTGGTGGACATGGTCGCGGACCTGGATCCGCTCTTCCCCGAAGAGGGGTACTCGCGGCAGTACGCGCCCGAGGTGGTGGACCGCGTCTGGCGCGCGGCGGCGGAGATCGGCTACGGGCACCGGTTCCGGCGTTCGCCCGGCCCGTACGTCATGGATGACCACGTTCCCCTGAACCGCGCGGGGATCCCGACCGTAGACATCATCGACTTCGAGTACGGGCCCGGGAACCGCTACTGGCACACGCTGGACGACGTGCTGGAGAACACCGGGCCGGAGGGGTTGGAGGCGGTGGGGAGGGTCCTGCTGGAGTTGATTCGCAGAGGGGGATGACCGCGCGGCCCGGAGCCGCGATCCCATGCGACTCAGCACCGACGAAGCCCGCGTGCTCGGCTTCCTGGCCCTGCTCATGGTGCTCGCCGCCACGGCGCGGATGCTCGACCGTGCACCGGAGCTGGAGCCGGAGCTGGCCGCGCTCGACCTGGCCGCGATGGAGATGGCGGTGGACGCCGACCGGGCGGCCCGGGAGCGGCGGAGCACGCCGCTGGACCCGACGGAGCGGATCGACCCGAACACCGCGCCCGTGGACGAACTCGCGCGGCTGCCTGGCGTCGGGATGGCGGTGGCGGCCCGGATCGTTGCCGAGCGCGAGCGCGCGCCCTTCCGCACCGTGGCGGACCTCGCCCGCGTACCGGGAATCGGGCCGCGGACGCTGGAGCGGATGACGTCGCATATCGCGTTGCCGGATGCCGGCTCCACGCGAGGCGCCCCCGCGGGAAGCGGTTCGGCCGCCCCGGCCGGAGTTGGACCCGTGGACATCAACCGGGCCGATGAGACGGAGCTGCAACGGCTTCCGGGCATCGGACCGGCCCTGGCGAAGCGGATCATCGAGCGCCGGAGCACGGCGGGGCGTTTCCGCAGCGTCGAGGAACTGTTGGAAGTCCCGGGGATCGGCCCCGCCACCCTGGAGCGGCTGCGGACCCTCGTCCGGGTCGGCGGTTAGACCGCATGACACGATTCCCTTGACCGGGGTTCTGAAGATCGGTATCTTTCAGACCTCTCCCCCCAACCCCGGGCACGGGGACCTCGGATCAACCTCCATGGCCAATGCGACGCTGTCCACCACTGACTGGATCGGCGACCTCCTCTTACAAAGCGGACTGATCAACCAGGAGCAGTTGAGCAGGGCGCAGGCCGATGCGCGAGCGAACGGCACGCGGCTCGGTTACTCGCTGGTCAAGCTGGGCATCGTCGATGAGCAGGAACTGACGCGTGTACTCGCCCGCCAGTATCGGGTCCCGGCGGTCGATCTCGACCGCGTCACCATTGATCCGAAGATCCTGCGGCTGGTGCCCGCAGACCTCGCCCTCAAGCACCAGGTGCTCCCGCTCCGGCGAGTCGGCCGTACGCTGACCGTCGCGATGGCGAACCCGTCCGACACGGGCGCCCTCGAGAACCTGCGCTTCGTCACCCGGCACGACATCGAGCCGGTCATCGTCGGCGAGTTCACCCTCAAGAAACACCTCGAGCGGCACTACGAGGTCGCGGATGAACGGCTCCAGGAACTCCTCCAGGAGATCGAGTCCGACGACATCGAGGTCATCGAGCAGCAGGAAGAGGAGATCAACCTCGCTGCGCTCCAGGCGCAGATCGACGAAGCACCCGTCGTCAAGCTCATCAACGGGATCATGACGGACGCGGTCCTCCGTGGCGCGTCCGACATCCACATCGAACCGTATGAGCGCGAGATCCGGGTGCGATACCGGATCGACGGCGTGCTCCACGAGATCATGAAGCCGCCACTCCGGATGAAGGCGGCGCTGACCTCACGCATCAAGATCCTCGCGGACCTGGACATCGCCGAGCGGCGCGTGCCCCAGGACGGGCGGATCAAGCTGAAGATCAAGAACAAGGTCGTCGACTTCCGCGTGTCGACCCTGCCCGTGATCTTCGGCGAGAAGATCGTGCTCCGTATCCTGGACAAGGGCAACCTGTCGCTCGACCTCGAGAAGTTCGGGATGGAGCCGAAGGCGGAGCGGGACTTCATGCAGGCCATCTCGAACCCCTACGGGATGGTGCTCGTGACGGGCCCGACCGGCTCGGGTAAGACGACCACGCTCTATTCCGCGCTCTCCAAAGTCAACACCGAGGAAGTGAACATCATGACCGCGGAGGACCCGGTCGAGTACAACCTGCACGGGATCAACCAGGTGCAGGTGAGGCCGGAGATCGGGATGACCTTCGCGGCGGCGTTGAGGGCGTTCCTGCGGCAGGACCCGAACATCATCATGGTCGGTGAGATCCGTGACCTGGAGACGGGCTCGATCGCCATCAAGGCCGCGCTCACGGGGCACCTCGTGCTCTCGACGCTGCACACGAACGATGCGCCTTCGACGGTGACCCGCCTGATCGACATGGGGCTGGAGCCCTTCAACGTGGCCGCCGCGCTGAACCTGGTGACCGCGCAGCGGCTGGTGCGGCGGATCTGCCCGTCGTGCCGGGTCGAGACCACGTATCCTCCCGAGTACCTGGATGCCGCGCGGATCACGGAGGAGCAGCGGAAGACGCTGAAGTTCTACAAGGGCAAGGGGTGTGAGCAGTGCGGCGGCACGGGCTACAAGGGGCGGCAGGGGCTGTACGAGGTCATGCCGATGAGCCCGGCGATCCGGCGCCTGATCATGAACGGCGCGAGCGCGGATGAGCTGCGCGAGCAGGCGCTCAAGGAAGGGATGCTCACGCTGCGCATGGACGGCCTCGTCAAGGTCTCGCGGGGCATCACCACGCTGGAAGAGGTCATCAAGGAGACGGCAGCATGATGGAGTTTACGGCCCCTGCATCCGCGCCGGCGAGCGACGCGGTCTCGACCGCGCCGACGGATGCGACGCGTCGATCCGGAGAGCAGAACGGGCTCGCGGTGAACCTGCGGGCCCTGCTCGAGGAGATGATCCGCGTCAACGCGAGCGACCTGCACATCACGGCGGGCGAGCGTCCGAAGCTGCGGGTGGACGGCGAGATCGTGAATGCCGTCACGAACCCGGTGCTCACGCCGAGGGACACGCTGAACCTCGCATACTCGATCCTGACCGACGCGCAGAAGAAGCGCTTCGAGCAGGAGGACGAGCTGGACTTCTCCTTCGGGATCGCGAACCTGGCGCGGTTCCGCGGCAACGTGTACCGGCAGCGCGGGTGCGTCTCGCTGGCGATCCGGCAGATCCCCTTCCAGATCAAGTCCCTGGAAGAGCTGAAGCTGCCGCCGATCGTGGCGAAGCTGGCGGAGAAGCCCCGCGGCCTGGTGCTGGTCACCGGTCCGACCGGGTCGGGGAAGAGCACGACGCTGGCGGCCATGATCGACAAGATCAACCGCGAGCGCCGGGGTCACATCCTCACCGTCGAGGACCCGATCGAGTTCATCCACCGGCACCAGGGCTGCATTGTGAACCAGCGGGAGGTCGGGGCGGACACCAAGTCCTTCGCGAGCGCGCTGAAGTACGCGCTGCGCCAGGACCCGGACGTGATCCTGATCGGCGAGATGCGGGACCTGGAGACGATCGCCGCGGCGCTTACGATCGCGGAGACCGGGCATCTCGCGCTCGCCACGCTGCACACGAACTCCGCCGCCGAGTCCATCAACCGCATCATCGACGTCTTCCCGTCGCACCAGCAGGCGCAGGTCCGGGCGCAGCTCGCGTTCGTGCTGGAGGGTGTGGTCACGCAGACGCTGATCCCCCGCGCGAAGGGTGGAGGCCGCGTCGTCGCCGCGGAGATCATGGTGTGCACGCCCGCGATCCGCGCGTGCATCCGGGACGACAAGGTCCATCAGATCTACTCGATCATGCAGGCCGGCAAGAAGCACGGCATGCAGACGCTGAACGACGCGATGTACCAGCTGATCATCCAGGGCGAGGTCACGCTGGAGGAGTGCCTGAAGCGTTCCCCCGACCCGCAGGAGCTCTTGCGCATGGTCGGCGATGCCGGTCACGCCAACGGAAACGGAGCATGAGCCATGGCAACGTTCGTCTATTCAGCGCGCACGCTCACGGGTGAGCTCCAGACCGGCGAGGTCGACCTCCCGACCCGGGATGACGTGGTCGGCTACCTGAGGCGCCAGCGGCTGATCCCGGTCAAGGTCGAGAAGAAGTCGGCGTCGATCAACATCAGCATCGGGTCGGGGATCAAGACCCGGCAGGTCGTCATTTTCACGCGCCAGTTCGCCACCATGATCAACTCGGGGCTCCCGCTGGTGCAGAGTCTCGAGATCCTGGCGAAGCAGACCGAGAGCAAGGCGCTGGCGAACGTCATCGATCAGGTGCGGTACGACGTGGAGGCGGGGAACACGCTCGCCGACTCCATGCGCAAGCATCCGAAGGCGTTCAGCGACCTGTACGTGAACATGGTCGCCGCGGGTGAGGCGGGCGGCATCCTGGACGTGATCCTGCTGCGTCTGGCCGCGTTCCTGGAGAAGAACGATGCCCTCGCCCGCAAGATCAAGGGCGCCATGGTCTACCCGGGCGTGATCATGACGGTGGCGGTCGCGGCGGTGGCGATCCTGCTCATCTTCGTGATCCCGACCTTCCAGGCCATGTTCGAGAGCGCCGGCGTCGAGCTGCCGGTCCCGACCCAGATCGTGATCAGCCTGAGCGAGTTCCTCCAGAGCTACTGGTGGGGCGTGGTCGGGATCATCCTTGCGATCGGCGTGGCGCTGCGGCAGGTGTACCGGACGCCCGCGGGGCAGCTCGCCATCGACAAGTTGCTGCTCCGCGTCCCGATCATGGGCAACCTCCTGCTCAAGGCCGCCATTGCGCGCTTCACGCGCACGCTGGGCACGCTGGTCTCGAGCGGCGTGTCGATCCTGGAAGGGCTGGAGATCACGGCGCGCACCGCGGGCAACCGGGTGATCCACGACGCGATCATGAACTCCCGCGCCAGCATCGCGGGCGGTGACACGATCAGCGAGCCGCTCCGCAAGTCGGGCGTGTTCCCACCCATGGTCGTGCAGATGATCAACGTCGGCGAGCAGACCGGCGGGCTCGACGAGATGCTCTCCAAGATCGCGGACTTCTACGACGAAGAGGTCGACGCCGCGGTCGAGGCGCTGCTCTCGGCCATGGAGCCGATCATGATCGTGGTGCTCGGCACGGTGGTCGGCGGCATGATCGTGGCCATGTACCTGCCGATCTTCGACATGATCAACGCGGTGCAGGGGTAAGGGGACCCGGCACGCGCGTGTGGGTTTGCACGCTTGTGGGTTTGCACGCTCTCTCGTAAGTTCTGAGCGGATTCTATCGTAATTCGTGACGCGCTGTCTCGTAATTTCGCGGAACTCGAGAATCCGCAACGAGATGGCGGAATTAGACGGCGGGGAGGTGGGAGCCTGTGATCGGCGCCGCCTCCCCGCCGTCGCGTTACTGTCACTACCCCGTGGTAGATTCCCTGCCGACGTCGTAG
>CALCID010000061.1 GCA_937907535.1 uncultured bacterium
TCTCCCGCGCCGACGCGGCGTTGATGGCGTCGAGGGGGAGGGCGACTTCGATGAGCTTCTTGCGGTATTTCATACCCGGTCGTGTCGTGAGCGACGCTCCTGCGATGGGAACGTCGCGCGGTCGAAGGTCGTCAACATCTTCAGGCCGGCCCGGGGAGGCCGCCGGGCGCGATCACGATCCGGATCGGCCACCAGCCCGCGCAGGCCTCGTCAGCAGGCTCTCGTCTGCTCGCCCAGGAGCTGCCGGGGAGTCACGAGGATCACCCGCGGGTCCTCCCCGGCTCGGGCCTCCAGCTCCGGTGTGAAGCCGCTCCGGGCGAAGAGGAGATAGTACGGGCTACCGTCCCTCCTGCGGTACCTCGTGCGGGCGCTGCTCTCCTCGAGTCGTTCGAGTTTGTTCAGGCCCACCGGATCCGCCCACCACTTGCACTCGCCGAACGCCTGCTCGCCGTTCAGGAGCGTGGCGGCGACGTCGATGTCGAAATCCGACCCCCAGATACGACCCACCTCGCGGGCCGAGCTGGGGAGCCGCTCCCGGCCGTGCAGCCGGACCCAGTCGCGGCAAATCTCCTCGAACCGCTCGCCCATGTAATGGTCGAGGCGCGGCAGGATCACTTCCTCCAGGACCTCCTGCGCGTGCCCCGCCTCCAGCGCGGAGCCGTGGGGCAGGACGAACCGGTAATGGAACGCCAGGAACGGATCGTTCAGGTAGAACCGGGCGTTGCGTGCGCGGTCCGGGTCCCGGACGTCGAGCGAGACCTCGGTGCGGAGGAGCCGCAGCGCCTCGAGCTTGTGGAAGTACGGGGTCAGGCTCGTCCCGACCTCCTCCTTCGAGAGCACCCGGTTCAGGATCTCGGAGCGTTGCGTGCAGCCATCCGCGACGGCCCGCAGGATGCTCGCGTACCGGGCGACGTTCTGGAGCTCCGCATGGAGCAGGTGCTCCGGCTCCTCGCTCAGGGGCGCGCCGTCCACCAGGATGACATCCCGGATGTTGTCGGCGAGCGTCCGCTCGGGCGCGCACAGCGAGAGGTAGTAGGGCATCCCGCCGAACACGCCGTAAGCGCGCAGCCGGTCCTCCGGGCTCCACGATGGGAAGAACTCCGCCGCCTCACGATACGACAGGGGTGCGACATCCAACTCGGCGGACTGGCGGCCGTGGAGCGGATTGCGTTCAGCGAGCAGCTCCTCCATGAAGCTGATCGAGGAGCCGCAGAGGATCAGGTTCAGCGGACTCCCCGTAGCCCGAACGCCATCCCACACTTTCTGCACGATCGAAGGGAGCGCCGGATTCGCCTCGCAGAGGTACGGGAACTCATCCAGCACCACAGTGAGTCCCGGGTACCTCGCCTCCGCCTGCCGTTGGAGGTAGCCGAGGAGCGCCTCCCACCCGACCAGCCCGTCCAGGATCGGGTCCGAGCCCAGCGCGCGGCCGATCTGCCGGCGGAAGAGCTCCTGGCTGTCGGGATCCGTGACGCGCGTCGCCTGGAAGTAGACGTGCGCCCGCCCCTCGAGCGCGCGGAGGATGAGCGTGGACTTCCCCACTCGCCTCCGGCCGTACACCACGACCAGGGACGGCTTCGCGCCGTTCAGCTCACGCTGCAGCACAGCCAGCTCTCGCTGGCGTCCTACGAACATCGGGCGGTTCTGGAGTAGGGTAATCTCAATTACGGTAATTGAGATTACCTTGTGTGGCCGCGCGCAGCAAGGCCGTCGCGTTCGAGTCGGTCGTCATCCGGTGCTCAGCGGCGTTTGCCGAGACCCGACGACCCGGCCAGTACGTAGACATTGCCCCGGCGCGGCCCCGCGAGCAGCGCCGGCCACCGGCCCGCGAGCCTCGTTCTATGGATCACGGGCTACGGGTCTGTAATCGCATTGGTGCTCCATAGAAAGCCCGGTGATTCGAGAGTTTTCGCGCTTATGAATCAGCGCTATGGCTCAGATCTGGCTCATAACCACGGAGCCTATGGAGCCGAGGAGTCGACCGCGACCCAGCGCGCCCAGCGGCGTTCGCCCCTGAGTGTGACAGCCCCCTCGCTACGCATCTCGTCCAGTAGCCGCTTGAGGTGCGACCGGGAAACCGAAGGGAGCACCTGCTGGAGTTCCGAGATCGGGCTGCCGCTCTTCCCTACGCCCCGAAGGTGTTTGAGCAGCAGCGCCTTGTGGTCTTCACGGTCCAACCCTCGCCGCCGCGTGTACACGCCGGGCCTCCCCATAGCCGTATAGAACCGTCGGCTGAGGAGATAGCGTGTCCCGCGCCCGCGGCCCACGGTCTCAATTACTCCGAGTTCGATCAGACGCTGGGCGCGATCCCGGTATTTTGCTGGGATGGAGTCGGTCCGGTGGAGCAGGTCCAGTAACAGCATATCTCGGGTATTGAATCCCGCCAACGTCTCCTCTCCGAGTCGCTCCATGAACCGGAGGAAGGCAGGATCCGTGATGTTGCCGTTCAAGACGAGGCGCACCTCGCGATCGGTAGTCCCGGTCAGGTCGGGCAGCGGTTTGCTCTGCCGGATGCAGCGCTCGAACATCAGGTTCATGCCTTGCCCGGACCGTTCGATAAGGCCACAGCGTCCGAGGGCCTCTGCCAAACGACGGTTCCGTGGGTTCTGCTCGTCCAGGACGTTCTCCGGGGTGATCCCGGGCGGAAAGCCGCCGGGACTCGTTACTTCGAGGCGTCTGGAGAACTGGCGCACGAAGACTGATCCCGGAAGGCGGTAGTCCCGGTGACAGAACGCGTTGAGGATCGCCTCCCGGATGACTGCCTCGTCAAACGTGGGGATCTCGGTCCGAAACAGGCCGTCCTGGATGCTTTGCCGATCGTTGCGCCGGTCGATCAGCTCCCAGAGCAGATCGTGAAAGAGCAGGAAGCCTTCCCGGAATTCACCGCGGTCCTGGGCCGGGCCGGCCGCTTCCCCAGAACGGTACTCGAAGACGATTTCGGCTTGAGGAATGTGTCGCGTGAGCGTATCGCGGGTTCCGAAGAGGAGGAGCGCGGCGTTCGTGAAACGTCCATCGATGACCAGCTCCGCATTTCGGAGAACCTCCTCATCGCTCCACGTCTCGATCCGCTGATCGCCTTTCCGCCTTGCCCAGCGTCGCCGGAACTCGGCAATCGCGCGCGGATCGAGAGAGGCCATGGTGACGCCGTCCGCGTACTCGGCCGAAAAATCGGGAGCGACCTCCGCGTGGATGCGGCGCAGTTCGTCGTCCGTCATGGGGACGACAGCATCTCCTGCGCGCTTCCAATACGCTCCCCTGTAGCTCCATGCGCTTCCCGGCATCCGGGGCGGCACGTGGATGATGAGGACCCGCCCGTTCTCGTGGTCGAATTCCTCGATCCGTACCTGCCGGCCGATCTCCTGATAGATGCTCGCCTCCGTCCGCCCGGGCTCGGGGAAGGCGGCGGTACCGACGACCTGTCTCGGCCGGCCGTCAGTGACGCCGAGGACGATCTTGCCCCCGCCCTCATTGGCCATGGCAACCACAGTAGCGCAGCAGTTCTTCGAAGCCGAAGCGTCTGCTGGCCTCCTTGAACTCCAATTTCGTGCCTTCCGGCGCCGAGAGGAGCTTCTGGAATTCTTCGGGTGTCATGCCGACACCACCTCCCCCTTCGCCACCAGCTCGTGGAACCCGTACTTGACGGCGGTCACGCCGAAATCCGGCTCGCGGCCGAAGGGCTGGCGGATGTAGTGCACCCGGTGCCCGCCACCAGGGA
>CALCID010000062.1 GCA_937907535.1 uncultured bacterium
AGGCCGAGTACCAACGCCTCTCCAGGGTGGGTCAGGATGTACCCGGGCTTGACGGAACAGGGCGGCCTCTACGTTGACAGAAGCGCGTGGTTGTCGTAAATTAGTAGTCTGTCCGGGTCTACAAGCGCACTCGCGGTGTGCACGGACGGACGGCAGGGTAGCTCAGCCGGTTAGAGCACGGCACTCATAATGCCGGGGTCGCGGGTTCGAGTCCCGCCCCTGCTACTGAGCGAGAATGATCGAAGGCGCTGCGAAGGTTGAACCCTTGCAGCGCTTTTCGTCGTTCCGGGGGCGGTTGCGAGGCGACGTCGCGTTCGCCGGATCCCGGCCCTACGGGACCCACGCCCCGGGCTACGCCGGCTCCAACCTGCTCTCACGAACCGCTGCCGCGAGATCGTGGCCCGATGGCCGCTGATAGACGCGCAGCCCGAACTCCGGCACGATGGCCAGGATGTGGTCGAAGATGTCGGACTGGATCCCCTCGTAGACCCCCCACCGGGTGTCGTTCGTGAAAGCGTAGATCTCGATCGGGAGGCCGTCCGGCGTGGGCTGGAGCTGCCGCACCAGCAGCGTCATGTCCTGGTTGATCCCGGGGTGCTGCCGGAGGTAGTTGACCAGGTACGCCCGGAGCGTGCCCACGTTCGTCAGGCGACGGGCGTTCGCCACGAACGACGGATCCGGACAGTGGATCCGGTTGTACTCCTCGAGCTCCTTCTTCTTCCTCGCGATGTACTCGGACAGCAGCACGAATCTGGAGAAGCGGTCGATCTCCTCGTCCGAGAGGAAGCGGATCGTCGCCATGTCGATGTAGACCGACCGTTTGATCCGGCGGCCGCCGGACTCCTGCATGCCACGCCAGTTCTTGAACGAATTCTCCAGGAACTTGTGCGTGGGGATGATCGTGTAGGTCTTGTCCCAGTTCTGGACCCGGACGTAGTTGAGGGCGATCTCGACCACGTCCCCGTCCGCGCCGAACTGGGGCATCTCGATCCAGTCCCCGACCCGGATCAGGTTGTTGCTGGTGATCTGGATCCCGGCCACCAGGGACAGGATGCTGTCCCGGAAGATCAGCAGCAGAATGGCGGACATGGCGCCGAGCCCGCTGAAGAAGATCACCGGGGACCGGTCCCTGAGCGTGGCAATGACCAGGATGGCGCCCACCAGGTGGGCCAGGATGCTGATGACCTGGAGCAGCCCCTTGATGGGGCGGTCCTTGGCCATCGGGTAGCGGCTGTAGATCTCGTTGATCGTGTTCAGGAGGCCGGCGAAGGCGCGGACCGCCACCACGATCAGGAGAGAGGCGGCGAGCCTCCGGACCAGGGTCTCGACCAGGTCCGGCAGGTGGGGTACGAGCGTGACGCCGTTGTAGAGGATGATGAGCGGGACGGCCCAGCTCAGCCGCCGGAAGACGATGCGGTCGAAGAAGAGCTCGTACCACCAGGAAGGCGTGCCGCGCTTGAGGATGGCCCCGATGGCGGCGAGGACGTAGTGCCTCACCACCACCAGGGCGAGCCACGCCAGGGAGAACAGGATCGAGAGGCCGGTGATCGTGGCGAGGACCGGATGGTCCTGAAGCCAGTAGACGGCCGTGCTCACTCCGGGGATACGGGTCCAGAACTCCACTGCGGCAGCCGTGTCCGGACCTTCCTGAACCACGCCGACGGCAGCCTGGATCGTGTCCTCGATCATTGCACCTCGGGTTCGACGCCTGAGGAGGCCCGGGCGAGCCGGGCCGGACTCAGCGGCACGTCTCGCTGACGACCTGCCCCTCGATGATCACGCCGCACACGTGGGACGTGAATTCGAACGGGTCTCCGTCGAAGAGGACGACGTCGCCATCCTTGCCGCGCTCCAGGGACCCTACCCTCCGGTCCTGCCCGATGATCCGGGCGGCGTCGATGGTGACGGCCGCCAGGGCGTCCTCGGTGGACAGGCCGTAGGTCGTCGCTGCGGCCGCTTCGAACAGGACCACGCGGGTCTTGGGCACGTACGCCTCGTAGCCGCTCTGGAGCGCGAACGGGATCCCCGCGTTCCGGAGGCGCACCGCGGTCTCGAACGTAGCGTTCTCGAGGGAGCCGGTATGGCGCGCCATGGTCGGATGCAGGATGACGGGGATGCCTGCGGCCTTGATCTCGTCCAGGACGAGGTAGGCCTCCGCCGCGCCGTCGAGGATGAGGCGGAACCCGAACTCCTTCTGGAGTCGGAGCGCGGCGAGGATCTCGGTCGCGCGCTGGGCGGTGATGAGGGCGGGGATCTCGCCATCGAGCACGCGGGCGAGGATCTCCAGCTTCAGGTCCCTGGCGGGCTGCCGGCTCTCATCGGCCGCCTTGCGCCGTTTCGCGTAGTCCCGGGCCTTGATGAACTCGGCGCGGACGAGGGCCATGCCCTTCGCACGGGTGCCCGGACGGCCGTTGTAGTTCGCGGAGACCTCGGGCCCGAGCGTCATGGCGACCATGGTCACGGAATCCACGAGGGCCTCTTCGACGGTGCGGCCGCGGGTCTTGACCACCATGGTCTGGCCGCTCATGAGGGCGCCCGGGCCATGACCGGTGTGGATGGTCGTCACGCCGTGCTCGCGGAGCCAGCGGACGAGCGCCTCTTCGGCGTTGTAGGCGTCGAAGGCGCGGAGCTCGGGTTGGATCGCGTTCGTTCGATCGAGATGGTCCTGTTCGTGGGGCTGGTTCAGGTAGCCGGAGAGCCCGACGACGGTGTGGGCGTCCACGAGCCCGGGGGTCGCGACCTTCGCGGTCAGGACGCGGTACCCGTCGGGGATCCGGACCTGGGAAGCCGGGCCGACGCGCTCGATCTTGCCATCGCGGCCGATGAGGACCACGCCGTCGTTGATGGCGGGGCCCGCCATGGTGTAGAGGGTCTCCGCGCGCACCGCGACCTGGGCGGCGGCGCGCGACGGTATCGCCGCGAGTGCGAATGCGACGGCGATGCCCGCGGCCGCGAGCGGGCGTACCGCAGCCATCGTCACGGCGGAGAACGGAGTACGCCGGATCATTCGTGCCCCTCCATGTCGTGGTGGTGGAAGCTGACGGTGGGTCGCGAGACCTTGTGTCCGCCGACGGCGTAAGCGCGGTCGGCAGGGTCGGCGAGGTCGAAGACCTTCACGCCCTCGACCCAGGTCTGCTCCACGCGCGTGCGCACGCTGAGCGGGTCGCCGGAGAGGACGATGAAATCCGCGTCCTTCCCGACCTCGAGGGAGCCGATCCGGTCCTGGAGGTCCAGTATGCGCGCCCCGGCCATGGTCATGCCGTAGAGCGCGGCGTCCCGGGACATGCCCGCGCGCACGGCAAGGGCGGCGGAGCGGAGGAAGAACCGGGAGTCGGTGATGCCGTCATCGGTGTGGAACCCGACGAGGGCGCCGGCCCGCTCCAGCGCGGCTCCGTTTTCGTTGCTCACGTCGATGGCCTCGAGCTTACCGCCGGGCGCATCCAGGACGATGATGGAGGCAGGCACGCCGGAGCGAGCGATCTCGTCCGCGACCTTCCAGGCCTCGCTCACGTGATGGAGCACGAGGCGGAACCCGAACTCCCGCTGGAGGCGGAGCACGGTCAGGATGTCGTCGTGCCGGTGCGTATGATGGTGGACGATCCGCTTGCCCTCCAGGACCTCGACGAGAGTTTCGAGTTCGAGATCCCGTTGCGGCAGCCTCGACTCGTCCCCGTTCGCCGCCTTGATCCGGTCACGGTACTCCTGTGCCTTGATGAACAACGCCCGGACCTGGGCCGCGGCCTTGGCGCGGGTACCGGGGCGCGGCGGCTCGCCGCGCGGGTTCGTGCCGTTCGCCATTTTCAGGCCGCCGCAGATCTGGGAGAGCACGTCCTTGCAGATGAGCAGGTCGTAAATGGTACGACCGTCCCGCAGCTTGACGTACGCGGTCTGGCCGCTCATGAGCAGCCCGGACCCGGGCATGATGTTCGCCGTGGTGATGCCACCCGCCTGCGCCTTCTGGATGCTCTCGTGACGTGCGTCCAGGGCGTCGATGACGCGCACGTCTCCGTGCATGGAGTCGGAGCGGTCGCCGCCGTCCCCGCCGCCGATGTGGGAGTGGGTGTCCACCAGCCCGGGCATGATGACCTTGCCGGACACGTCGTGGACCTCGGCGTTGTTCGGGATGGCGACCCGGTCTGCCGGGCCGACGGCCACGATCCGACCACCCTGTACGACGAGCACGCCGTTCTCGATCGGCGCGGAGGTGATCGGAAGGATCCGGGCGCCGCGGAACGCCAGGGGGCGCTCCTGGGCGCCGGCGGGCGAGACCACGGCGAGGCAGAGGGTGAGGAGTATCCAGCGTGCTCTGGACATTTCGGGCCCCCGGTCGTGGTACATGGTGACACGTGCGCCGCCGACGGCCGCGCGGAAAGCCGGTCTCCGGACGGATCGGCCGCGCTGCGGCGCAACGTGGGCTCATTGGATCGGTTTGCGTAGGATGCGGGCCGAGCCGGGGGGTGTCAAGCGACGTCGCACGGCACGCTGCCGGCGCGAGCGGCCTGCGCGACGAGGGAGCGGGCGTAGACCGCGGCTTCGGCGAGGAGCCGGCGACGGTCCCCGGACGACGTCGCCTCCCGGGAGGAGAGCTCCGCCTCGCCGTAACTGCAGGCGGCGTAGACGGGCATGTAGGCCTCGACCGCGGCCGCGAGCTCGCGCCAGGATTCACCGCCGGCCCGCGCACAGCGCCGGACGAGAAGGTGCAGCGTGGCCGGATCGAGCTCGAACTCGACGGCGGCGCCGGCCAGGTCCCACGCGGCATCGGTGGGACCGGGGAAGCGGAAGCCGTCACCGTGGTCCAGGGCATCGACCTTAACGTAGCCGTGGGGCGTGCGGAGCCACTCGAACGGCCGGAGCCGGGCATCGGGGATGACGGCTTCGCGGCAAGGGAGCGCCTCGAGGCGGCGGGCCCAGACCGTGAGGGCGGGCGAGTCCGGCCCGAGCGCGGCGGCGGCGTTCTCGAGGAGCATCTCGAGGAACAGACCAATCCACACGGGCTCACCGGTCCGGAAACGGCCGGCCCGGCCCACGAGATAGCGCTCCAGGGACCGGAGCAGCGCTCGATCGGGCGCGCATCCGCGATGGAGGGGGCGGCCGTCGACCCACGGCGCAACGATGAATCCCGCGCTGGCCGCGCGGACAGGCATGCCGAGCCCGGCGGCGGCGAGGCGGTCGGCGCGGGCGCACAACTCCTCCAGCCAGCGGCCGAGCCCCGCGTAACGGATCTGCCAATACCGGCCGGCAGAGTCCCGCGGGCCCGGTACTTCGCCCGCTCGAACCCGACGCATGCCGGGAACGATGCGGCGCCGCGGACGACGGTCCGCCAGCGGCCGGCGCCGAGCGCCTCGGGCGTGGAGAGGCCGAGCCGCGCGGCGATCGTGGCTGGCCGGTCGTCCGAATGGGGCGGCAGGAACTTCCGGGTCTGCCGGAACCAGTTGCGACGCGGCTCCGGTGCCAGCGGCATCGCCGAATCCGCGCTGACCATGAGGACGATCCGGTCGGGTGGCACGCCGATCGAGCGCAGCCAGGCGGTCACACACTCGACGGTCTCGCCCGTGGCGCCCGGACCCTCGTCCACCACGAGCACGTCGCCGGCGCCGTCGAGCAGGCTGCGCATTCGCGTCATGAGGCTACCATCCGCACGGATGTGGCGCGCGCCGGTCGAGCCGCGAGGTCGCACCGTGACCGACCGTTCGGTGCCGCAAACCGCGGGGACGACCGCGGAGAGGCTCGTCCCGATGGTGCGCACGCCAACCACGAGGGCGCGCCGCGCGGCCGCCGCGCCGACATCCCGCACGTAACGGTGCGCGGCGTCCGCGTACGCGGCAGGGTCGAGGCCGTAATGGGCGTATCCCTCGGGCGCCTTAACGAGCAAGGAAGGGGGAAGGTCGGCGCCGGCGAGCCGATCGAGGAAGTCGAGAGCCTGCCGTTGCCATGCGGCCGCGGCTCCGGGGCCGGGCCGCCGGGCAGGGTCGATCCGGGCCGCTATTTCCGGCGGGGCCTGCTCGGCCGAATTCGCCTCGCCGCGTCCGGGCGAGAGGGCGACGAACGCCGTGCCGGCCGCGAGACTCAGCCCGCGGAGGAGCGCAGCCGTGTCATCCCAGGCGTCCCGCCGATCGTGGAGGGCATCGAGCACGCCCTGCTCGAACTCTCCGGCCTCGACCAGGAACTCCGTCACGGTCTCCGGCCGGACCAGGTGCCGCAACCGTGCCACGGCAGCAAGCGTATCGATTCGCCGGATCACGTCCCGATAGACGATCATCCCGTCTCCGACGCACCGGCGAATCCCCGGCGGGACTCCGGGGAGGCCGCCGGCTCAATCGAGGGCGCGCACGCGACCCGCACCATGGTGCCAGGACAGCTCGACGATCGTCGAGCGCCCCACGTCCACGCGCAGGAACTGGTCCAGGGACTCGCCCAGGGCGTGCAGACACGCGACGCGGATCACGGCCAGGTGGGTCACGCACAGCGCCGACCGGTGCCGGGAGAGGATCCGGTTGAGGGTGCCCAACACCCGGGCCTGGAGCTGGTGCAGCGTTTCCCGGCCTTCCAGCTCCAGCCGTGAAGGCGACAGCGACCAGGTGGCGAACGCGTCCGGGAACCGGAGCGCGATCTCCTCTTCCGTGAGCCCCTGCCACGGCCCCGGCTCGAGATCGCGGAGCGCGTAGTCCAGCCCGAACGGCACCGGGTAGTCCACCGCGAGGAGCGACGCCGTCTGCTGTGCCCGCGGCACCGGGCTCGACCAGATGGCATCGATCCCGAGGTCCCGGATGCGCTGCGAGAGCTGCATGGCAGCGATGCGCCCGCGAGGGTGGAGCACGGCGTCCGGGCCGACGACCCGCCCGTCCACCTCCGCGTCCGTGACCGCCGGCCGGACGAGATAGAGCCGTCTCGATCCAAACGGGGACGGCCAACCCATGGTCATCGCCTCCTCTTTCGCGGGCCGCCGATCCTGTGCCCGGCGAAGACATCTGTAATGTCGAGTTCGCGTGCACGGCTCGCCGGGTGGGCCCCGGGGTCGCGGGGGGCAAAGACGAGGCGCGGGAGAACAGGAGACCGCTTCGCCTGGATTCCCCCGCGTCGGCGCGACGATCGGGCAACCGGCCGGGCGCGGCCGGAATCACCCCACCCCTCGGGAACCGCCGGACCGCGGTCCCTACGGTTGCGGGGCAATTCATGGGCCGCTCGACCGGGCCGTGCCGGGTCCGTTGCAGGCATGCGGGTTGCGCATACAGGTTGGCGGTCCGTAGCCAAGGAGATACCCATGACCATCCGGCTCCAGGAAGTCCACCCGTCCGTGGTGCACATGCCGATCGCCTTCCTGCCTCTCTCCATCGTGGCGGACATTGCGGGCAAGGTGACCGGCAACCGAACCCTCCTCAGCGTGGGGAAGTGGGGGATGGCACTGACCGTTGGTTCCGCGGTGCTGGCGGGGATCACCGGGCTGATCGCCCAGGAGGAGGTCCGCGCCGAGGGACGCGCCCGGGATCTCCTCGTCACCCACCGGAACATCAACCTGGGCGCGGCGACGGCCGCCACGGTCATGATGATTCGCCGCTTCCGCCGGAAGAGCCCTAGCCTGGGCTATCTGGCGGCAGGGCTCGGGGCCATTGGCGCCGTAGTCTACTCCGCGTATCTTGGCGGCAAGATGGTCTACGAGCACGGCGTGGGCGTGCGCGCGGCGGATGGGATCCAGCCGGGGCACGCGCCGGAGTTGAAGCTGGACGAGGTCCGGGACTGGGCGCGGCACTCGGCCGGCGAGGTGGCGAGGGGCGCGCGTCGGGCGGCGCGGGAGATCGCCGGGGGCGACATTGCGCCGGCGCTCACGCGCCGTGCGGCCTGACCGGGTTCCAGGGCGATCCGGGGTTCCGGTATGGACCTGGGGAACGTGGATTTCGAGGTCGAGGTCGACCGGTCGCTGTGGCGGATGCTGTGCGAGACGGCGTCGGCGCTCGGTCCGGCGGGCGGCGGGTATTCGTGGCATCCGGAGCACGAGGATGAGATCGGTGTGCATCTACGTGCCACGGATGCTCCCGAGGACTGGATGGACCGGGTGAGTCCGGCGGGCGTGTACGGGGCGGGGGAGCGGCGGATAGCGCGTATTCACTACAACGGCGGTCGCCCGTACGCCCGGATCGAGCCGGAGCACGAACCCGTCGAGCCGGCCGTTCCGGAGCACGAGCAGGAAGCGATGCGACGCAGTCTGGAGGCGTGGCTGCGGCACAAGTGGCACGACCTCATGCGGAGGTCGGGGCAGCATTACGACCGGGGGCACCTGCCGCAGGCGTGAGGGGCCGGGAGTCGAGGACGGGTGGTGGCGGCAGGTGAGCGGCCCGGGGAGGATGGTGGGGTGGGTGGGCGCGCGCGGCGTCGCGGGTGCCCGTGCGGGGCGTTGTGGCCTCGAATGAACCGGAGGATGGCCGATGAAGGTCGGGGGACGGTGGGTGACGGATGAGAACGTCGCCCTACTGACGGACCTGTACGAGCTCACCATGGTCCAGGCCTACTGGCGGGCGGGAATGGCCGGGACCGCGGTGTTCAGCCTGTTCGTGCGGCGGCTGCCGCCCGCGCGCAATTACCTGCTGGCGTGCGGCCTGGAAGACGCGGTGGGGATCCTGGAGGGGTTCCGATTCTCCGAGCCGGCGCTCGAGTACCTGTCGACGTTTCCGCAGTTCTCTCCGGATTTCATTTCGTGGCTCCGGGATTTCCGGTTCACGGGGGGTGTGTACGCCGTGCCGGAGGGGACGCCGGTCTTCGCGAACGAGCCGTTGCTGGAGGTGGTGGCGCCGATCGCGGAGGCGCAGATCGTCGAGACGCTGGTCATGAACCAGGTGCACTTCCAGACGGTGGTCGCCTCGAAGGCGTCGCGGGTCGTGACGGCGGCGCGGGGGCGGGCAGTGGTGGACTTCGGGATCCGGCGCATGCACGGCGTGGATGCGGGGCTCAAGTCGGCGCGGGCGTTCCACGTGGCCGGCGTGTCGTCGACGAGCAACGTGCTCGCGGGGCAGGTGTACGGGGTGCCGGTGTCGGGGACGATGGCGCACAGCTACATCCAGGCGTTCGACCGGGAGCTGGACGCGTTCCGGACGTTCGCGGAGCTGTACCCGGAGACGATCCTGCTCGTGGATACGTACGACACCCTCGAGGGGGTCCGGCGGGTCATCGAGCTGGCGCGGGAGCTGGGACCGGCGTTCCGGGTGCGGGGGATCCGGCTGGACTCGGGCGATCTGGCGGAGCTGGCGTTCCGGAGTCGGGAGATGCTGGACGCGGCAGGGCTGGAGCACGTCGAGATCTTCGCGAGCGGCGGGCTCGACGAGTACGAGATCGACGAGCTGGTGAAGCAGGGCGCGCCGATCACGGGTTTCGGGGTGGGCACGAGAATGGGGCTCTCCGCGGACGCGCCGGCGCTGGACATTGCCTACAAGCTGACGGAATACGAAGGCAAGGGGCGGGTCAAGCTCTCGCCGGGCAAGGTCCTGCTGCCCGGGCGGAAGCAGGTGTTCCGGGTGGAGGAGGGGGGACGGGCGGTCAAGGATGTGATCGCGCGGTACGACGAGGAGCTGCCGGGCCGGCCGCTCCTGGTGCAGGTCATGGCCGGCGGGCGGCGTACGGAGGTGGGGCGGGGCACGCTGGACGAAGCGCGGGACCGGGCGCGGGAAGAGCTGGGCCGGCTGCCGGAGCGTCTGCTGTCGCTCGAGCCCGCGGATCCGCCGTACCCGGTGGAAGTGAGCCCCGCATTGGCCGCGGCGCTGGAGGAAGCGGCCCGTCGGGCCGCGAGTTGAGAGGCGCACCGGACAGCGTGCGAGATCCGGCGTACGCGGCGGGGGCCAGGGGGCGAGTGGCGCCGCCGTGGTCCGGGCGCTCGATGGCCGGGATCGACGCGACCCGACGAATCGTATGCACCGGAGAGCCGGCCCGAACGGAGCCGCGACGGCCGCGGCGATTCGTTCCGGGGCGGGACCGGTGCGTCCATGACGGGCGCGTGCCCACACCCGAGGAGACGACCGGTTCCCGTACGCGGCTAACAGCGCACGCTCATTGCGACGTCGTACGGCCGCGTTCGCGGGCTCCGGCTCCGTGTCCGCGCCGCTCCCCCTCTCGCGTTTCGACCGGACGGTCCAGCTCCGGTCCGGGGGGCGGCGGCTCCCGGTCGCGGAGCGTTCTCGTCCTCAGCTCCCGCATGCGGTCCGGGAGCGCCTCCTCTTCTTCGACGATCTCCTCTTCGGGGCCAGGCCCCAACGGATAACCTGCGACGTTGCTCCTCCGATCCTCGCCCATGATCGCCGCACCTCGTGGTCGTGGACTGTAGACGCGGTCGAGGGGTGGGGATGCAAGGGTGGGGCAACCTTCGTCGTAATGCCGCCTTGCCGGGTCGTGCACGGGGGCAACCTTCGTCGTAATGCCACCTTGCCGGGTCGTGCACGTGCACGAGCACGAGCACGAGTAATGGGGGAGGGTGTGCGGCGTTGGGGGATTCGCGGTCATGGTCAGGGGGGCTGGCGTGGGGTTGCAAGCCGGCGGGCATCGGGCCAGGTGCGCACGAGCCGGGGGGCCATGCCCGGGAGACAAGCTTCCTCGCCGGCGGTCGCCGGAACCGTGCCCGTCGTCTACGGCGCCCCCGAGCCCGGGACCCGCTCCAGGCCCGCGAACGATCCAGGGCCGTGAGCACGGCGCCGGTCGTACTCGCAGATGACGGCCACCATCGTGACGGGTCCGGGAGGGCGCCAGCGGTTCTCGGCGAACGTCAAAGGGCACCCGGCCACGTACCCGGGGATTCGTGCGTACCCAACCCGGAACGGTACCCCTACCGCGAACTGGCCTCCCACCCGTGCACGTGCTCGTGCAGGTGCTCGTGCTCGACCCGGTGACGAAGCCTCACCGCGAAGGCTGCCCTCCGTGCTCGACCCGGTGACGAAGCCTCACCGCGAAGGCTGTCCCGGCACACAATCTGCCCCACGGGATGGTGGCTGACGCACCCTGGACCGGAGAGGCCGATGCCCCTGCACTGGCGCCGATTCCGCGATCGAGACCGGGACCGTGCATCCGGGTACGGGAGGGAGCTCGTACGGGCGCCCTGGGATGAGCATTTCCTGCCGACCTACACGGGCGGCGGGATGCTGTACGGGCTGGAAGGGGCGGCCTGGGACGCGGCGGCACCGTTCGGCGTGGACCCGTACGCGTACGCCTACGGCTACGACTACTGGCACGGCTACATCTCGCCGCACGGGACCGCGGAGGAGAGTCCCACGTACGGACGGCGCGCGGACCGGGAGCTGCGGAGGTGGGCGCGGAGCCACGGCTACCGGCTCGGACCGCCCATGACCGGGCGGCGCGGGCGGCCGGCGGGCGGCCCGGGACGCTCCCGGCGACGTCCGCGCCCGGAACGCTCACGCCGGGCACGCGGCCGCCCGCGCCGCTACTGACCCTCCACGCGAGCGGCTCCTCGCGTCACCGGAGCCGTATCGGCCCTCCCGGGGAGGCGGCTCCCTCGCGCCCTGCCGCGATCCGTTGAACGATCCGCAGCGGCCATGGTATCAATTCCGGGGCTGACCGGTTCACCGGATCGCTGGGGCACACTTGCGCCGGCCGGAAGTCCACCCGCACGCCGCGACCCCGCAACACGTACCCGATAGGTCCCCGCGGACCCGTTGACGGAGGCGGAGAGGGCCGCCGCCCGCCGCCTCGAGCGACGCGGCCCCGGGGTCCACCTCGGTGTTCAGAGCGACCGCGCCATCGGCCGCGGCCACGGTCGCCGAGGTCGCGGGAACGGCGGGCACGGACGCGGCGCTGGGGCACGCGGGCGCCGCCCGCAAGACGGAAGACCTGGCGTCTCCCGGCGGCTCGCAGCCGACCCGCGAGACACCCCACAGACGTGCGGCGGGCCGTGGCGTTCGTGCGGACCAAGAGGCCGGCCCCGGCGGTCCTCGCCCTGCCCGGGTTCCCGGTGCCGTGGATGGCGGCGGCCGCGGCGCCCGGAGCGACGTGGGCGGTCACCGCCGGCCGTCCGCGCGGCCCCACGCGCGGTAGCGGGCGCCTCCGCACGGTCGGTGGCCGGGGGCGGGAGCGCAGGCTGGCCGTTGCGCACCGAAGGCCGCCTTCGCCCGGTCGGGATCCGGGGGCCGCAGGCTATTTCCTGTTCGCCCGCCGCTGAACCGGGATGGCCGCAGCGCACGACGAAAAGCGCGGAACCCCGAGCAGACGTTCGTACCGACCGTTCCGTGGGCGCTCGAGCGGGTCGGATGGAGCCGGCCGCGCCATGGCCGCGGCGAGCAGGGGAGCGGCCCGCCCGACCCACCGCATCGCCGACGGCGAGGCGATGCCGCAAGGGATGAAGCGGGGGCCGCGGCCCGCTCCCGCTGCGCAGCCAGGAGCCGGCCGGACGGCGGAATCCCCAATGCGATGAGCACTGGATCATCGAGAGAGATCGGATGGACATAACCCCGGAATTCTGGTCGGAGCTCCCGCATGGTGTCCGGCTGGTCCTGATCCCGGTCGTGGCGATCGCGGCGCACCTCGCCGTACGGGCGGTCCATCGGCTGGGCGAATGGATCCTCACGCCGGCGAACTCGCCCCGGGTGGCCCGTGAGCTGGTCAAGCGCCGCCACCCGAAGGTGGCCACCGTCGCCGGGCTGGTGGTCAGCGCCGTTACCTTCGCGCTCTACTTCTTCGCGGTCGGGCTCATGCTGAACGAGCTCGGAGTGGAGCTCAAAGACTATCTGGTCACCGCGACGGTGGTGGGGCTCGCGGTCGGTTTCGGCTTGCAGGGGCTGGTGCAGGACGTGGTGACCGGACTCACCCTGATCTTCTCGGACGTTCTGGACATCGGCGACGTCATCGAGGTGGCCGGCCAGGTGGGGCGCGTGGAGAAGATCGGACTCCGGTTCACCACGCTGGTCACGTTCGTCGGCGCCACGGTCAACGTCCCGAACCGCAACATCGCACACGTCAGCCGCTATCGGCGGGGGATGATCCGGGCGTACGTGGACGTGGAGGTCCCGCCGTCGGTGCCGGAAGCTGAAGTGCAGGAGACGGTGGAGCGCATCGCGCGGGGGATACGGAGCCAGTATCCGGCGGTCGTGGTGACCGACCCCGAGTCGTTCGGGGTTTTCGATGCGGAGGGCGGGTGGCGGTACCTGCGGGTCAAGTTCCGTCTCTGGCCGGGACAGACCCAGGTGATCGAGACCGCCTTCCGCCAGCGGCTCCTGGCCGCGCTCAAATCGCTGGATCCCGCGTACCAGGACTGGATGGTCTCGGTGACGTACCGGGTCCCTCCTGGCCGTGCGCCGCAGGATGGGGAGAAGGTGCACGCCGGGCCGCGGGCGAACGCGCCCCGCTCCGCCCGGTCGGACGGGCAGCCATAGCGCGCGGTCCCTGCGCGTCCCGCGGAGGCAGCGCATGCGAGGCGCGCTACGGGCGACGTCGCACGGCGGACCGCTCCCCGGCGCTCGACCCGCCCGGCTGCCGAACCCCCGCCACGACTTGCCCGGCAACGACGCTCGCCGATCGCACCTCAGACCGCCTTGCCGCCGACTGCCGGGGCCATGCCCGATCCGACGCCACCGGCTCGGTGGTCGTTCAGATCCCTGCGGGTACGTCGGCCGAGCCGGGCATCCGCTGTCGAGTCTCACTTCCACGCCGCACGGCCGCAGGTGCGTCCGGGCGATCGTTCCCGCGGCGCTGACGGGGGCGAACCATCCGGACGGGAGAGGGAGGAGGCGGGCCGGCTCCGGGTGCCCGGTCTCCTCCGAGCCCCCGGTCGGGGCGGCCGAGCCGCGCCGGGGTTGCGGGTTCGCCGGGCGCGGCCGGCGATCCCGTGCAGGGTGCACGGACGTGATCAGGCGCGTACCGGGGTCGTGTCCGGGACGGTGTAACGGGTGTCGCGCCAAGGGGTTGCGCCGGTGGTGAGGCGTGTGGAACGAGACTCTTGCGTGGCTGCGGACTTCCATCGCATATTGATCACACACCTGTATACGAACACGCATTCAATCGCGGGCGAGGGGGCTTCCGGAGAGGCGCGGGCGCTCGCGGCAGACCCCCCTCGGTCCTGAACGGGACCGAGGGGCGGGACACCGTGTGGGCTTGCGGGCCGGCCAGACCGTCGCGTCGCGATGACGGGCTGCACGCGCGGTTGCGCCGTGCGGGTCGGAAAGGGTTCATCGCGCCCCTGCCCGGCCCCCGGAGCGGCGCCGGCGCGCGGGGCCAGCCGTGCCCGCCTTCAGGGGCACCGTGAGCCGTGCGGGTGCTCTCCGGGCCCTCCGAACGATCAGCCAGCGCATCCAGGGTTTCGGTCCGACACCCATCGACGGGTCGCACTTCATACGGCCGCGCGCAGATGCGCGGCCGCCGCTCGCCTTTCGTCCGAACTTTCCCGCACCCCATTCCTTCGCGGACCAGAACGGAGCAAATTCCGCGACTGACCCATGGATGGAAGCTGCCCGGGTTGTGGCTCAGAACGCACTCGCGGAAGCTAGTGCGGGCGCGGGCGACGCGCGGGCGCGCAGGAACGGAGACCGGAGGAACGGACCGGATGGCGGGGAGGCCGTACATACTGGCGGAGACGCCGTGGAAGACGGTGTCGAACACGAGGTACGAGGTGGCGGTTCTGCCGTGGGGCGCGACGGAGGCGCACAACCGCCATCTGCCGTACGGCACGGACACGTACGCGACGGAGTACGTGGCGGCGGAGTCGGCGAGGCGTGCCTGGGAGGCGGGGGCGAGGGTGGTGGTGCTGCCGGCGGTACCGTTCGGGGTGCAGACCGGACAGCTCGACATACCGTTGTGTCTGAACGTGAATCCGAGCACGCAGGCGGCGTTGCTCGCGGACCTGGCGGCCGCGCTGGAAGGTCAGGGGATACGCAAGCTCGTGATCCTCAACGGGCACGGCGGCAACGACTTCCGTGCGATGGTCCGAGAACTCCAGCCGCGGGTCCGGCTCTATCTCTGCGTGGTGAACTGGTATGCGTGTTTGAACGCGCGGGAGTTCTTCGAGGAGCCCGGGGACCATGCGGGGGAGCTGGAGACGAGCGTGATGCTGCGGCTGAGGCCGGAGTTGGTGCTGCCGTTGTCGGAGGCGGGGCCGGGTCGGGAGCGGCGCCCGCGGGTCGCGGCGCTGGTGGAAGGCTGGGCGTGGGCGCCGCGGCCGTGGAGCCGGGTCACGGAGGATACGGGGATCGGGGACCCGTCCGCGGCCACGGCGGAGAAAGGCGCGCGCTTCCTGGACGCCGTGACGGCGCGGATCGGGTCGTTCCTGGTGGAGCTGGCCGCGGCGGATCCGGTGACGATGTACGAATGAGGGCCGTGGGACGGCGCCGTGTGATCCTGCGGTCCCGCGCGGGGCGGACCGTCCCGACGTTTCAACGAGCAGTACGGTCGAGCAGCAATGGAGCGAGATTCGAAGGGGACCATCCTCCTGGTGGATGACCAGCTGGAGCTGCGGTCCATCCACAGCGCGTATCTCCAGAAACACGGTTACGAGGTCCTGACGGCGAGCGATGGCGAGAGCGCGCTCCGGTGCGTGCGGGAGCGGCGGCCGGACATCGTCTTCCTCGATCATTCCCTTCGTGGCCAGACGGGATTGGAGGTGGCGCGGGAGCTGAAGCGGGACCCCGAGACGGCGAACATCCCGATCTTCATGTTGACGGGGCACAGTTACGGCGCGGTGGGTCGGCGGGCGCTGGACATCGGGTGCGCGGGATACCTGTCGAAGCCGGTTTCCCCGCAGCGGGTGCTCTACGAGGTGGAGCGCATCCTGGGGGAGGAGCACGGCGGGGTGGGGAGGAACGGGGCGGTGGACGGGGCGACGTCCGCGGCCGGCGATTGAGCGGGTGAGCGCACCGCCGTTTGCCCCGGGGGCGGGCGGTGCGTGCCGGCGGGCCGCCAGGTACGGAGGCCGGTCGTCAGGCGACGTCGCCGCAGCCCGCTCCCCGGGCGACCGCCGCGCACCGGGCGCGGATCGTGCGGCCGGGCGCGGGCGGTGTAGGCGTGAGCGCCGGCTGCGAGGGGCCACGTGTCCTTGCCGGTTCGGGTCGGCGGTCCTACACTCCGTGAACGCGGCCGGCGGGTCTGTCGATCGGCGCCGTGGGCTTCCCGCCTCCCGGCGCCGGGACGGCCCCGCCGGGTCGCGGGTCGCCGCGACAGAGGAGGTGCGCCCCGATGCACTACCCGTTGACCCGTGTGGCGATGGCAGTGGCGCTGAGCCTCGGCGCGGCCGGTGCGGTCTCGGCGCAGTCGGTCCGCGGATTCCTGCTGGAGGCGGAGACGCGCCAGCCGATCGTAGCCGGCACCGTTGCCCTGCTGGATGCTCAGGGCAAAGAGGTGGCCAGCGCCGTGACCTCGGAGTCCGGGGCATTCCTCCTCGAGGCGGACGTCCCCGGCGCATACTGGCTGCGCGGCGAGTCGCTCGGGTACCGATCGGCGTCGGGTGGTCCCATCGAGCTCGGGAACGGCATGGTCGTGGACGTGGAGTTCCGGCTCGCGGTGGACGCCGTGCTGCTGGAAGCTCTGTCCTTGGTTGCGGCGCCGCGCATCGAGAATCTGGAGCGCGTGGGGTTCTACGAACGGAAGCGGATGGGCATCGGGTGGTTCCTCACGCGGCAGGACATGGAGAAGAAGCCACACGTATCCACGTCGGACGCGCTCCGCGGAGTGCCGGGCGTGCGGCTGGTGCCGCGCGGCTTCGGGCAGAACCTCGTGCTCCTGCGCGGGGCGGCGCGCTGCGGGCCCCAGATCATCGTGGACGGCGTCCGGCTCGTGGATCGCGGCAACGTGGATGTGGTGCTGCCGCAGGACATTGACGGGATCGAGGTCTACATGGGGGCGGCGGGTCCGCCCATCGAGTTCGGCGGGCTGGAAGCCGGCTGCGGCACGATCCTGATCTGGACGCGGGAGCCGGGCACGTGAGGGACGCGAGCCGAGGTTGACGGCCGCATCGCGGCCAGAGGCACTGCCCGGCCTCCAGCGGCTCGCCGGCAGCCACTCCATCCGGTCCATCTCCCCGCTATCTTTCCCTGGTTTCACAGGCAGTACGGGTCGCTCCGGCGGGCGCACGGGTGGGAGCGGCCGCGGGCCGGCGTGAGTGGCCGTTCCCGGGGATGGGCGTGAATCCGCGCATGGCTTCCGGTGTACCTGGCGGGGGCGGGGCCGGGTCGCCCGCTCGGTGACACGTGTCGGGAAATACCTTGGTAATGAGGTGTTCGTTGCAGATGACCCACAGAATCACTGCCGGCCTGTTGCTGGCCGTGCTGGCGCTCGGTGCGTGCAACCGTGGCGGGGACGGGACCTGGTCCACCGATGACGGGGCGATCCCGGTGGTCACCTTCGAGGCGGGGAAGGTCCGGATCGAGACCGGGACGGACACACTGGAGCTCCGCGTCGAATTCGCGGACCGGGAGGACCAGCGGATGTACGGGCTGATGGAGCGGGACCACCTGGATCCGGATGCCGGGATGCTCTTCCGGTACGATGAGCCTCAGGAGGGGAGCTCCGGGTTCTGGATGTACCGGACGCGGATCCCGCTGGACATCGCGTTCCTGGACGAGGACGGGCGGATCGTGGCGATCCGGTCGATGGAGCCGTGCACGAGCCCGAATCCTCGCCTCTGCCGGATCTACTCGCCGGGGGTCGGTTACAGCAGCGCGCTGGAGGTCAACCGCGGGTACTTCGCCCAGCACGGGGTCGCGGTCGGAGACCGGGTGGTCGTCGTGGAGTGAGCTTGCGCCGGGGGACGCAACGGGTGGAGCCGGAGCGACCGGGTCTCGAGGGCGTGAGGGAAGGGGGAGCAGGCCCGTGACGGGGAAGGGGGCGCCGTGGCGCACGGTCATGGTCGATGGCTTCGAGATCCTCGTGGGCAGGAGCGCCCGGGACAACGATGAGCTGACCTTCCGGGTCGCGGAGCCGCGGGATTTCTGGCTCCACGCGGCCGGGTACGCGGGGAGCCACGTGGTGGTCCGGAACCCGGATGGACTCGCCGAGCTGCCGCGCCATGTGCTGGAGCGGGCCGCGGCGCTCGCGGCGTGGCATTCGAAGGCGCGGAACGCGGGGGGCAAGGTCCCGGTCCACGTGTGCCGCGCGGCGGATGTCAGCAAGCCGAGGGGCGCGAAACCGGGCGAGGTGCGGCTGCGCCGCTGGGAGACGGTGCGGGTATATCCGGCCGCGGTGTCCGGCGCCGAGGAGTGACGGGTCGGACGGGCTGGGGGAACCGGCAGCGATCGCTGCGCGCGCGGTCGATCGTCACGCTCGACACGGCGAGCGCCGCCCGGGCGATCGAGCGGCCCCGGGCGAGCTGCCGTCGCGGCGCCGCGCCCCGTCCGACGGCCGGCCGCCGAGCAATCCGGAACGCCTCCGCTTCGCAGCCGATTCTAGCATAGGCGAAGGGACGGTCACGGGCTCCGCGTCAGTCCGGCAGGCGGATGGTCGGATTCTCCGGGTGGGGCCGGTAAAGGATGACGGTGCGGCCGATGACCTGGACCACCTCGGCGTTCGGGATGCCGGCGGCGACCGCTTCGCCGGTCTCGCGGGCGCTCTGGGGAGCGGCTTCGAGGACCTTGAACTTCAGGAGCTCGCGAGTGTTGAGGGCGTCCTCCACGGCCTTGATGGCCTCGGGGGATGCGCCTTCCTTGCCGATCTGGAGGATCGGCTTGAGGGGGTGCGCCAGTCGCTTGAGGTGCGCGCGCTGCCTGGACGTGAGCATTCGCCGGCCCTCCGATCGGCTCAGCGCAGTGAGCGAACGAACAGTCAGATCATGAACATCGGAAGGATAACCACGAGGGCCGTGATGGGCCAGACGCCGGGTCGCGCGGGGGGCGCGGTGGGCTGGCGGCGCGGGATGGCCCTGCCGGGGACCGAGGGGGCCGGACGCGGCTCCCGGAGATGCATGGAGGTCGTGCGTTGAACGCGCGGCAGGCGGGGCACGGGAGGCGCTTCCAGCTGGCGCTGCCGCTGGTGGTCCTGGCCGGCCTGGCGGTGGGGGTCGGCATTTACTGGTGGGCGCACCGGGACGCCGGGCGCCTCGAGGAGACGCGGCGGTTGGGCGCGGAGCTGGTCGCGGCCCTGGAGGCGTACCGGGCGGACCGTGGGGAGTACCCGGAGACGCTGGACGATCTCGTGCCGGATTACCTCGCGCGGATCGAACGACCGACGTGGGGCGTGGGCGAATGGACGTACAGACGCTACGCGGTGCAGGCGGACGCCGGGATGGCGGCGGATTCGGCCGACGCGGGCGGCGCGGGAGACGTCGCGTATTACTTCACGTTGTCGGTGGCCGCCAATGAGCAGCGGTATCCCGTGCTGTACTACGACGTGGCGGATCGGCGCTGGGTCCTGAACAACTGAGCGGGGATGACACGGAAGGGCGCTGCGGGCGCGGGACAAAACGCTTGACAGCGCCGGAGCAATGCGTACTTTGCGGTCGACATCCCTACAACTCAGTCGCTCGACGCCAGTGGGACAGCGCATGCTCGCAGAACATGTGGCTTACTGTCGCGAGCAGGTACGGACGCGGAAGGCGACCTGCCGCGAGCTCGCCAAGCAGTTCGGTGTCTCGGAGAAGGCGATCCAGGCGTGCGTCTACGGGCATACTTACGCGCACATCCCCGGTGCGTTGAAGAGTCCGAAGCGTCCTGCGAAGCGGCGGAGGACGCAGGCGCTGTCCCATCAGGAAGTGAACGAGATCCGTGCGCTGTACGCGGCCGCGGAGAAGACGGTCGCGGAGATCGCGGAGCAGTACGGGGTCTCGCCGTCGTACGTGGTGCGGCTGGGCCGTGGAGACGCGCGTCAGGACATTCCGGGCGGGACGCGGAACCGTCCGGCGCTGCGGAAGGCGCGGCGGCCGATCCCGGTACGGCAGGGCGAGAGCCATCCGCTGGCGCGGCTGGACGCGTTGTGCGTCGTGTGCATTCGGGAGCTGGTGCGGCTGGGCGTGCCGCACGCGGTGATCGCGGAAATCTTCGACACGACGCCGGAGAACGTGTCGATGATCTCGCGGCGGCTGCGGTGGAAGCACGTGCCGGACATGCCCCTGACGCCCGGTGCGATCCGTCATCTCCCGCCGCTTGCGCAACAACTCCTGGCATCGCCGGAGCTCGCCCGGTCGATGCCGACGAAGAACGGTAAACGGAAGGGGAGTGCCTGATTCGCTGCGCGAATCGGGTCGGAGGCGTCGAGGATGCTGCGCGGCGTGGACGGCGTGCGGGTCATATTAGCCCCGGAACTGCGGGAATACGCGCGTCAGGTTCGAGCCCAGACGGCGGAGATCCGTGCGTTGTTCGGCGGCCATGACGAGGCGGCGCTGTACTGGCGGCCGGATCCGACGCAGTGGTCGATCGCGCAGCACGTGTCGCATCTGACGCTGGCCACGCGGAGCTGGCTGTCGGCGATCGATGCGGCGGTGGAGCGGACCCGTGCAGGCGGATTCACCGGCCCCGGGCCGTACCGGCATGGGTGGCTCGGCAACCTGGTCGTGCGGATGATGGAGCCGCCGTCGAGGCTGCGGTTCCGGGCGGGCGGGGAGCTGGATCCGGGGGAGCCGGGGCCGGCGGCGGCGGTGCTCGCGGACTTCCTCGGGGCGCAACTCGAGCTGGAACGATCCATCGTGAGGGCGAACGGGGTGGATCTGGGCCGGCCGCGGGTGCGGCTCCCGTTCGTGAAAGGCATCCGTCTCACCGCAGGACAGACCTACCGACTGATCCTCGCACACAATCGGCGGCACCTCTGGCACATCTGGCGGCTCGAGCGGGCGCCGGGGTTCCCGGGTCGGGAGCGAGAGGGTGGGCGCGTCGAGGAAGGCTGAGGGCGGGCAGGGTGGATCCCGGCCCGGCCCGGATCCAGGCAGTCCGGGAGGCGGGTGCCACGGTGTTCGGCCGCACCATCGGGAGGGTCCAATGAGCGACGCACCGCGGTGGGTACAGATCGGCAGTTACGCGGCTCCCTGGGAGTCGGATGTGGACCGGGCGACGCTGGAATCCGCCGGGATCCCGGTGTTGGTGAAGGGTCCGGAGGTCGGGATCTTCGGACCGGGTTTCGCGGGCGCGACCAGCCGGGGCGTGACGCTTTTCGTACCCTCCGATCGGCTCGATGAGGCCCGCCAGATCCTCGGGCTGGACGAGGACGGGGAAGGCTCGCCTACCGTGTAGCCCCGAGGTGGAGCCCGAGCCGGGCGCTTCGGCACGTCCCGCGCGGCGGGCCGGAGGAATCTCGCCAAAGCTTCCCAAGACGAGGAAGGGAGTCATGCGACGTCGCGTATACCACGTTGCCGGCGCGCTGCTGCTCGCGACGGCGGTTGGAACCTTGCCGGCGCGGAGCCAGGCCCGCGTCGACTACGAGGTCTCTTTTCCGAACGCGGTCCACCACGAGGCGGAGATCACGGTCACGTTCACCGGCGTGCCGCCTCGCCCGCTCGAGCTGCGCATGAGCCGCTCTTCGCCTGGCCGTTACGCGCTGCACGAGTTCGGGAAGAACGTCTACGCGGTGCGGGCGGAAGACGGCCGGGGGAACCCGCTGCGGATCGTGCGGCCGAACCCGTACCAGTGGGACATTCCGGAGCACGACGGCACGGTGCGCGTCCGGTACACGCTCTTCGCGGACCGGGCGGACGGCACGTATTCGGGGATCGACGCCACGCACGCGCACCTGAACATACCGGCCACCTTCATGTGGGCGCGGGGCGCGGACCGGGCTCCGATCACCGTCAAGTTCCACGTGCCGGAAGGCTCGGGGTGGAAGGCGGCCACCCAGCTCGTGCCGACGGCCGACCCGTACACCTTCACCGCGCCGGATTTCCAGTACTTCATGGACAGCCCGGTGGAGCTGAGCGACTTCGACCTCCGGGAGTGGACCGTGGAGTCCGGGGGGAAGACGTACACGATCCGGATCGCTATGCACCACGACGGGACGGCCGAGGAGCTCGACCGTTACACGGAGATGGCGAAGGCGGTGGTGCGGGAGCAGATCGCGGTGTTCGGCGAGCTGCCGGACTTCGACTACGGGAGCTACGTGTTCATCGCGTGCTACCTGCCGTACGTGGCAGGGGACGGCATGGAGCACCGGAACTCGACGATCCTGACGAGCGTGCGGCCGCTCTCCACGGGCGCGCTGGCGAACCTGGGCACCCTGTCCCACGAGTTCATCCACGTGTGGAGCACGGAGCGGCTGCGGCCGGCGTCCCTCGAGCCGTTCGACTTCGAGCGGGCGAACATGAGCGGGGAGCTGTGGTTCAGCGAGGGGGTCACGAGCTATTACGACCGGCTCACGATCCGCCGCGCCGGGCTCATGTCGGTCGCCGAGTACGCACGCCACGTGGGCGGGCAGATCAACGCGGTGGTCAACTCGCCGGGCCGGCGCTATTTCAGCCCGGTGGAGATGAGCATACAGGCGCCGCTGGTGGACCAGGCGGTGTCGGTGGACCCGACGAACCGGGCGAACACGTTCATTTCGTACTACACGTGGGGCGCCATGCTCGGGCTGGGGCTGGACCTGACGCTGCGGACGCGGTTCCCGGGCCTGACGCTGGATGACTACATGCGCGCGGCGTGGCGCCGGTACGGGGTGCCGGAGCGTCCGTACACGAACGAGGATCTGCGGGCGCTGCTCGCGGAGGTGACGGGGGACGAGGCGTTCGCGCGGGAGTTCTTCGACCGGTACGTGTACGGGCGGGAGGTGGTGGACTACGAGGCGCTGCTGGCGCCTGCGGGGCTGTTGCTGCGGCGGGCGCGGCCGGGCCAGCCGACGCTGGGCGCGAGCGCGTTCGTGTACGAGGGCGGTGCGGCGCGGGTGGCGCAGCCGACGCTCCAGGGGACGCCGCTCTACGAGGCGGGGGTCACGCAGGGCGACCGGATCCTGACGCTGGACGGTCGACAGGTGACCGGTGAAGATGTCGTGGCGGCGGTGCTGGCGGCGCGGAAGCCCGGGGACCGGGTGCCGGTGGAGTACGAGCAGCGCGGCCGTCGGGTGCGGGCCGAGCTGGTGCTCACGGAGGATCCCACGCTGGAGGTGGTGCCCTTCGAGGACGCCGGGCGGCCGGTGACGGCGGAGATCCGGGCGTTCCGGGAGGCGTGGCTGGGGAGCCGGGCCGGGCAGGGGTCCGGAGCCCGGTGACCCGCGGCGGAGGCGAAGGGTCGCGCGGGTGTTGGGCGCGACCCCGCGCCTCGTTCATTCGTCCGTGAGCCCGGGATCGAGGGCGAGCCAGCCGTGCCGGCCGGCGGGGGTACGGACGAAGAGGAAGTCGCCGAACCGGCCGAGGACCGGGACGTCGGAGCCCGCGGCCAGGTGATCGACGAGTGCGGCTTCGGGCGCCGGGCGGCTCTGGACGGGCGTGCCGGCGGCGAGGCGCTCGCTCGCGATGGGCTGGTCGATGGGCTCGGCGAGCCGGCCGGGCACGAAGCCGGACGACCCGTCCGGCAGGCGTACGCGGTACCACTGGCCGGTGGCGGCCTCCACCCGGAGCGGGGTGTGCCGGGGCAGCTCACGGAGGACCGGCGCGCGGTCGTGCGCCGTCCGGTACACCGGGCCCGGATGGGCGGTGCGGGTCCACTGGCCGACGAGCGCGGTGTCCACGGCGAGTCGCGGCGGAGCGGTGTGGGTGATGTACACGAACGGGAGCGGGTCTACCGGGCCTTCGTCGCGGCGGTAGATGCCGAAGTGGAGGTGGGGCGGGGTGGCTCGCGCGTTCCCCGTGTTCCCCACGAATCCCAGCGTATCCCCGATCCCGACACGCATTCCCGGTTCCACGACCTGGCGGTCCAGGTGCGCGTAGTAGAGGGACTGGCCACGCAGTTCGTCCCTCAACCACACGACCTTGCCGCCGATGGGGGTCTCGGCCACCCGGGTGACGGTTCCGGCCGCGGCGGCCACCACGGGCGTGCCACGGGGCGCGAAGATGTCGATGCCGTGGTGGCGCCGGCCGCCGCTCCGCGGCGCGCCGATCGGGCCGCCGATGTCGTGATTGCCGCGGCCACTGACGGGGAAGGCGAGCGACGCGGTGGCGAGGATCGTGATCGTGTATCGGCCGCCGCGCAGGAGCTCGGGCTGGATGCGGAGCAGGTAGTCGGCATCGCGGCGGGCCTCGTACTCGAGCCGTGTGCGCCCGCTGTCGGCGCTGAGCACGCGGTGGGGCGGCCGGGAGGCGTCCCCGGGGATACGGTAGAGGTCGAGGAACACGAGCGCGGAGTCGTCGGTCGCCAGCTCCAGCTCGACGACGAGGCGTTGCCCGCGCCGGGCGGACCAGCGGTAGCTCACCGCGGTCGGCCGCTCGGGCGGGAACCAGCCGGTTTCCCGGTAGGGGAGCCGAACGTAATGGGGCTCCCGCAACGCGTGTTCGGCGGCGTGGATCCAGTCCCGGACGAGGGCGGCGGAGGCCAGCCCCGCCTGCGAGAGGGCGTACGCGTAAGCCGCGTGCGGCGATTCGGGCCGGAAGTGGTCCCGGACCGTGTCGACCTGGCGGCAAGCCGCGAAGAGCGCGGCCAGGACGAACGCCAGACCGATGCTGCGGGGGCCGGGTGTCCGGAAGAGCGCACGTGGCTCGCGTCGCATGGCGGCAGACTTCCTGATGGGTATCGAGGATGGTCCTTGAACGCCGCGGCCGGGCGCAACCCCGCGTCGGCCGATCGCGTAGGGGGACCTTGCCGGACCACTCCGGGTGTGGGCGATCGGGCCGGCCGCTCGCCGGGTCGCGCCCGTTTCCCGAGGGCGGAGGGCCGGGGCGCTACCGGACGCCGCCGTCCGCAGCCTGGCCACCGGGCCGATGACCAGGGTCGGGTGCGGGGCGGTTCCCGATCGGCGGGCGCCGCCCCGGGCGCAGCGATTGCGATGCCGCGGCGTGAAACGGTACTGCGCCGGCGCCGCACAGGACAAGGGGCGGTTCCCGGCGGCGAACGGTACCGGCCGTGGAACCGCGGGTCTTCGGCGCCCACTCGGGGGCGCACGTCGGGGGGGTTGAAACCACCAGGCCCCGAAGGCGTATCACCCGGGCCAGTCGGCCCGGGCACTGCCATGTACTTCACTGGAGAACGGAATGACGATCAAGACACGACTCGCCCGAATCGCGTTGATCCCGGCCCTCGTCCTGCTGCCCGCGTGCGCGAGCGGCGGCCTCGAGACCGCACCGGCGCCGTCGGCGCTCTCGGCGCGCGCCGCCGATGTAGGCGCGGCGGCGATCACGCCGGAGGGCGTGCGGCGGCAGATGAACGACCTGGCCGGGGACGCGATGCGCGGGCGGGAGACGCCGAGCCCCGAGCTCGAGCGCGCGGCGGAGTATCTGGCCGCGGAGTTCAGGGGGCTCGGTCTCGAGCCGGCCGGTGATTCCGGGACCTACATCCAGCGGTGGCCGTACCGGGCGATCGCGCTCGACCCGGCCAGGGTCAAACTCGAGCTCCGCCGGGGTGGGACGACGGTCCAGCCGTCGTACGGGAGGGAGTACTTCGTGCTCCCGTCCAGCGCGGATTCGGCGGTGGGCGAGGCGGTCTTCCTGGGGACCGCGGCGCCGGGCATCCGTGAGATGCCGGCGGAGACGCAGGGGCGGATCGCGGTGTTCTACCTGCAGGGTGCGGAGCCGAACTCGGAGTGGGGCGGGACCCTGGTGCAGAGCGCGGGGTCGGCGGCCCGGGCCGGTGCGGCGGGCGTGCTCTTCGTACTGGACCCCGCGTTCAAGGAGGAGTCGGTCGCGATGGTGTCCCAGGGGGTCTCGGGCCCCATGGCCTTCCCGATCACGATCGGCGCGGTCCGGCTGGACGCGGTCCGGGAGGCGTTCAACGCCGCCGGTGTCGATCTGGACGCCGCGCGGCAGGCCGAGCCCGGGAGCGCGGCGCAGGCGACGTCGCTCGGCGGCATGACGGTGGCGATGTCGGCCCGGGCGAACTCCGTGGAGAGCCGGCCGCCGAACGTGGTCGGGCTGCTCCGGGGGAGCGACCCGGAGCTGCGGGACACGTACGTGATCGTCACGGCGCACTTCGACCACGTGGGCGTGGGCACGCCGGACGCAGCCGGCGACTCGATCTACAACGGCGCGGATGACAACGCTTCCGGCACGGTGGCGCTCCTCCAGGTCGCCCGCGCCTTCGCGAGCCTGCCGAAGCCGCCGGCCCGCAGCGTGGTCTTCCTCGCGGTGAGCGGGGAGGAGAAGGGGCTGCTCGGTTCGCGCCATTACTCGGACAATCCGACCGTTCCCCTGGAGGGGATCGTCGCGAACATCAACATCGACATGATCGGGCGCAACTCGCCGGACAGCGTGGTGGCCATCGGGCAGGAGTTCTCCTCCCTCGGGCTCCTCGTGCAGGAGATCGCGGCGGAGCACCCGGAGCTGGGGCTCACGGTGGCGCCCGACCTGTGGCCGGAGGAGCGCTTCTTCTTCCGCAGCGACCACTTCAACTTCGCGCGCAAGGAGATCCCGGCCATCTTCTTCACGACGGGGCTGCACGAGGATTATCACCGCCCGTCCGATGAGCCGGAGAAGATCGACGTGGACAAGATCGCGCGCATCTCGAAGCTCGTGTTCTACCTCGGGTACGAGATCGCGACCCGGCGGGAGCCGCCGCAGTGGACGGAAGACGGGCTGGCCCAGGTGCGGGCGATGACGAGGTGAGGTCATGGCCACGCAGCACTCCTTCGACGTGACGTCGCGCGTCGACCTCCAGGAAGTGGACAACGCCGTCAACCAGGCGATGAAGGAGGTCGGGCAGCGCTACGACTTCAAAGGGTCGAACTGCTCCATCGAGCTCGACCGCTCCCGGGCCGTCATCCGCATGGAGGCGGACGACGAGTACCGGATGAAGGCGCTGTACGACGTCCTACAGGGTCGGCTCGTGCGCCGGGGCGTGTCGCTCAAGAACCTGAGGCCGGGCAAGCTGGAGTCGGCGGCGCTCGGCCGGGTTCGGCAGGAAGTTGCCTTGCAGCAGGGGATCCCCGCGGACACGGCCAAGGAGATCGCACGGGCGATCAAGGACCAGAAGCCCAAGAACGTCCAGGTCGCGATCCAGGGCGATCAGCTGCGGGTCAGCAGCCCGTCCAAGGACGCGCTCCAGGCGGTGATCGCGTTCCTCCGGGGCCAGGACTTCGGCGTGGAGCTCTCGTTCGGCAACTACCGCTGAGGGAGAGGGATCGTGGAGGTCCAGATCTTCGGGGTGCGGAAGAGCGCGGACACCCGCAAGGCGCTCCGCTTCTTCTCGGAGCGGCGCATCCGGACCCACTTCGTGGACCTGGCCCAGCGGCCCGCGTCGCCCGGAGAGCTGCGGCGCTTCGTGCAGAAGTTCGGCATCGACGCGCTGGTGGACCGGGATTCCCGTCGCTTCCAGGACCTGGGGTTGCGGCACGCGCACCTGAGTCCGGAGCGCTGGATCGAGAAGCTCGTCGAGGAGCCGATGCTCCTCAGAATGCCGCTGGTCCGGTGGGGCAACCGCCTCACCATCGGAGCGCAGGAGGACCAGTGGCGGGAGTGGGTCGATTCCTGAGCCGGCATGCGGGTGCAGGGCGCCGCCCGTCCGTTCCTTGCCAATATCGGCGGGAACGCGACGGGGCGGCGCGGCGCCCGCGCTTTCTTCCGATTCTGGCGGCCGCGGCGCTCGCAGCCGCAGGGTGCGGCGCCGATGCCCACCCGCACGGCGACGCCCTCCGGGAGCCTTCGTGGGCACACGCGCCGGTCCCGGCGGAGCACGCCCGGGGCGCACGGCTCTTCGATGCCCACTGCAGCGGATGCCACGGGCCGGCGGCATCCGGTTCCGACCAGGGGCCGCCGCTCGTCCACGCCACGTACCTGCCTCGCCACCACGCGGACGTTGCTTTCCGGCTCGCCGTTACGGACGGCGTCCGCGCCCACCACTGGCGCTTCGGGGACATGCCGTCGGTCCCCGGGCTGAACGACGACGAGATCGCCGCGATCACCGCGTATATCCGCTGGCTCCAACGAGTTGCGGGTCTGATCTGAGCGGGTCGGCCAGGGGCCGTCCGACCCGCGTCCGGGGGGATTCGGGGCGGCTTCCGACGATTGTCCAGACCTTTCTTGCCGGGGGGTGCATCTCGACCGTAATTTTAGGGTGGGCTAAATTATGCTTTAGGTTTACCTGATCTTCTGGAGCCGTCGAGGTTTGGCGGACGAGGAGCGGGCGGGATCACGGAGTCGCCGGGCGCATGACGGTCGAAAGGAAGGCGGGCGGAGTGCGGCAAAGGGGGGAGGGGGCAAGGGAAGCTGCGGGCGTCCAGCGGGCGGACGGAAAGCCGGCTGGCCGTGGCGGTTCGACGTCCCGGGCGCGGTCCCGGAAGCGCGGCGGTTGGCTGGGATGGCTCGCGGGCGTGTGGGTGCTCCTGGCTCCGTTGCTGGCCGGCGGCTGCGCGGAGGAGTCGGGTGGTGAGGGGCGTGCGATCCGGGCGGTGACGACCACGGGCCTGATCGGCGATGTGGTGCGGCGGGTCGGGGGGGATCGGGTCGAGGTGACGTCGCTCATGGGGCCCGGGGTGGACCCGCATCTGTACAAGGCGCGGGAGGGGGATGTGCGGCGGTTGTTCCGCGCGGACGTGATCTTCTACAACGGTCTGCACCTCGAGGCGCGGATGGGCGAGGTGCTGGAGCGGATGGGGGATCGGACGCGGACGGTTGCGGTGACGGACGCGGTACCGAGGGAGCGGCTGCTGGCGCCGCCGGAGTTCGAGGGGGCGTATGACCCGCACGTGTGGTTCGACGTGACCCTGTGGATGGCGGTCGTCGAGCGGGTGCGGGACGAGCTGGCGGCGCTGGACCCGGAGGGGCGGGAGGAGTACGAGGTGAACGCGGCGGCGTACCTGGCGGAGCTGGAGGGGCTGCACCGGTACGTGCTCGAGCAGGCCGCGCGGATTCCGGCGGAGTGGCGGGTGCTGATCACGGCCCACGACGCCTTCAACTACTTCGGGCGTGCCTACGGCTTCGAGGTGCGGGGGCTGCAGGGGATCAGCACGGCGACGGAGGCCGGGACGGGCGACGTGCAGGCGCTGGCGTCGTTCATCGTGGGGCGTCGGATCCCGGCGATGTTCGTGGAGTCGTCGGTCTCGCCGCGGACGATCGAGGCGGTGCAGGCGGCGGTCCGGGCACGCGGCTTCGAGGTGCGGATCGGCGGGCAGCTCCACTCGGATGCGCTGGGCCCGGAGGGCTCGGGCGCGGACACGTACGTGGGAATGGTCCGGCACAACATCGACACGATCGTGAGCGGACTGCTCGGGGAGCAGGCGGCATGACGGCGGAGAGACCGGCCATCGAGGTGAACGACCTGACGGTGGCGTACCGGGACCGGCCGGCGCTGTGGGACATCGACCTCGAGGTGCCATCGGGCGTGCTGATGGCGATCGTGGGTCCGAACGGAGCGGGGAAGACGACGCTGATCAAAGCGATCCTGGGCCTGGTCCGCCCTGCGGCGGGGCAGGTGCAGATCCACGGGCGTCCGTACGAGGAGAATCGGCGGCTCGTGGCCTACGTGCCGCAGCGGGGGAGCGTGGATTGGGACTTCCCGACGAACGTGCTGGACGTGGTGATGATGGGGCGGTACGGGGCGCTGGGGTGGTTCCGCCGGCCCGGACGTCGGGAACGGGAGCTGGCGATGGCCGCCCTGGAGCAGGTGGGGATGGCGGCATTCGCGGACCGCCAGATCAGCCAGCTCTCGGGCGGGCAGCAGCAGCGGGTGTTCCTCGCGCGGGCGCTGGTCCAGGACGCGCAGGTCTATCTCATGGACGAGCCGTTCCAGGGCGTGGATGCCCGAACGGAGCGAGCGATCGTGGCGCTCCTCCAGGAGCTGCGCGCGTCCGGTCGGACCGTGCTCGTGGTCCATCACGATCTCCAGACCGTCCCGGAGTACTTCGACTGGGTCATGCTGCTGAACGTGCGGCGGATCGCGAGCGGCCCGGTGGATGAGGTGTTCACCGACCGGAACCTGCGGCTGACGTACGGCGGGCGGGTTCCGTTCATTGCCGCGGTGGCGCCGCAAGGTACGGGTGTCGGCGGTGACGGCCGGGTGGGGGACGGCTCACCGGGGCCCGGGCGACTCGCCGGCGAGGCCGGGGTCGCCGCGGCGAAGCGGACCGCGGATGGATCGGAACGCTGAGGTCGGCATGGCCGAGGGACTGTCCCTGCCGGTCTTCGACTACACCCTGCGCATGGTTGCGCTGGGGTCCGGCGCGCTCGGCGTGGTGAGCGGAGCGCTGGGCGTGTTCGCGGTGCTGCGCAAGCAGGGATTGCTCGGGGATGCCATCTCCCACGCGGCGCTACCGGGGATCGCGCTGGCCTTCCTGCTGACGGGCAGCCGGTCGACCATGGTCCTGGTGCTGGGTGCGGCGGCGGCGGGCTGGATCGGGACGCTCGCGGTGATGCAGATCGTCGAGCGTTCGAGGATCAAGGAGGACACGGCGCTTGGGTTGATCCTGTCGGTGTTCTTCGGGATCGGGCTGGTGCTGCTCACGTACATCCAGCGCGTGCCGACGGCGAGCCAGGCCGGGCTCGACCGATTCCTGTTCGGGCAGGCTGCGGCGCTGGTGGGGCGGGACGTGGCGTTGATCGCCGGGCTCGGGGCGCTGGCGCTCCTGGTCACCGCGCTCTTCTGGAAGGAATTCAAGCTGCTCGCGTTCGACCGGGCGTTCGGCGAGAGCCTCGGGATCCCGATGCGGACCGTGGACGTGGTGCTCACCTCGGTTCTCGTGCTGGCCATCGTGATCGGGCTCCAGACCGTCGGCGTGGTGCTGATGAGCGCGATGGTGGTGGCGCCGGCCGCCGCGGCGCGCCAGTGGACGGACCGGCTGGGCGTGATGGTGCTCCTCTCGGCGGCGTTCGGCGCGCTGGCCGGCGTGAGCGGCGCGCTGGTGAGCAGCATGGTGGAGCGGCTCCCGACCGGCCCGACCATTGTGTTGTGCATCAGCGTGATCGTGCTCGCTTCGTTGTTGTTCGCGCCGAACCGGGGCCTCGTCTGGAACGCGGCGCGGCGGTACCGGAGCCGACGGCGTTTGCGCGTGCAGTCGGTGCTGGTGGACCTCTACGCCCTCGCCCGGCAGCACGAGCACCTGGAGCACGCGCACAGCACGGCTGCCGTGCGGGCCATGAGCTACGGCCGGGGCGGAACGCTGGCATCGCTGCGCGCGCTGGAGCAGCGGGGGCTGGTGCGCCGTGCCGGGCGGGACCTCTGGTCGCTGACGCCGGCGGGGATCCGGGAAGCGGAGTCCCTGCTCGCGGTCGGGGACAGGGAGGCGCCGTAATGTCCCCGGAACTCGAGATCCAGCTCGTGGCGGTGGTGGTGGCGGTAGCGTGCGCGTTGCCGGGCGTGTTCCTGGTACTGCGCCGCATGGCGCTCATGAGCGACGCGATCAGTCACGCGATCCTGCTCGGGATCGTACTCGGCTTCTTCGTGGCCGGGGACCTGACCTCGCCGCTCCTGGTGGTCGGCGCGGCGGCCACGGGGGTCCTGACCGTGGCGCTGGTCGAACTGGTCTACCGAACGGGTCTCGTGAAGGAGGATGCGGCCATCGGGATCGTGTTCCCGGCGCTGTTCAGCGTGGGCGTGATCCTGATCGCGCGGTACGCGGGGGACGTGCACCTGGACGTGGACGCGGTGCTCCTGGGCGAGCTGGCGTTCGCGCCGTTCGACCGGATGGAGGTCGCGGGCCGGGATGTAGGTCCCCGGGGCCTGTGGGTCATGGGCTCGATCCTGCTGCTGAACGTGGCGTTCATCGCCGTGTTCTTCAAAGAGTTGAAGCTGACCACCTTCGACGCCGCGTTGGCCGGCGCGCTCGGCTTCTCGCCGGCGCTGGTGCACTACCTGTTCATGTCGATGGTATCGATCACGGCGGTGGGGGCGTTCGACGCGGTGGGATCGATCCTGGTCATCGCGCTCATGATCGCGCCGCCCGCGGCGGCGTATCTGCTGACCGACGACCTCGGGCGCATGATCGGCCTGAGCGCGGCGATCGGCGCGGTGAGCGCGATTGCGGGATTCTGGCTGTCGTTCCTGCTCGATGCGTCCATTGCCGGGTGCATGGCGACGATGACCGGCGTGGCGTTCACGGCGTCCTTCCTGTTCGCGCCGGAGCGGGGGCTGGTGGCCGCGGTGCGCAGGCGGGCGCGGCAGCGGCTGGAGTTTGCGCAGCGAATGCTCGCCATCCACCTGGCGCAGCACGAGGGCGCGCCGGACGCGGTGGAGGAGAGCCGGGTGGATCATCTGCACGAGCACCTGCGGTGGACGCCGGAATTCGCGGGCCGGGTGGTGCGGGAGTCGGAGCGGCGCGGGCTGGTGCGGCGGGAGGGGGAGAGGTTGTGGCTCACGGAGTTCGGCCGGGCATACGCGGACAGGTCGTTCGTGGCGGATTGAGCGGGGCTGTCGCGGCTCACTGCAGGCATTCGTCGGGGGCCGGGGATCCGTGACCGGGCTCGGGCGCCGGGCAGGGTAAAGCCGCAGTCCGGCGTGGGGGCGCGAACGCCGGCGCCCGGGGCGTCGACAGTCCTTCCGTACAGGAGCCGCCGGGCGGAGCGCGGGTCCGGTCCGGTTGGGGGAGCATGGCAGCCGGCGCGAAGCGAGATCGGCCACGCCTCTCCCGCTCGGTCCCGAGCGGCGCGGGGATCCTCGAAATGGACATCCCCGGACGAACAGGTTAGCTTTCAGCAACCAACGTGGGTCGGTCGCGCGGTCGGCCCCCAGAGAAACTGAGGCCAAGCGGGAACCGGGCGCTTGCTCGGTTCCCGTTTCTGTTTCCTCACAACCGGGAAGGACCATGGTGGAGATCACGCTACAGGAGAACGACCGGCTCGACTGGGCGCTGAAGCAGTTTCGCCGCAAGATGCTGCGGTCGGGGTTGTTCAAGGACATGAAGAAGAAGCGGTTCTACGAGAAGCCGAGCGTGGCGCGGAAGCGGAAATCGGCGGATGCGAGGCGCCGGGCCGCGCGGGCATTGCGGAATCGCCGGTAAGCGCGTCCGAGGGCGCCGGTCCGCCGCGGGGGCGGCGTCTGCCGGTGAGGTGCCGGCGGGGGCGGCGGGGCTCGACGGCGGTGCCGGGTCCCGGAGATCGGGGCGAGAGGCGGGGCCGCCCCGGACCGGCGCGGGGCTCCCCGGGCGGATTCGGAGGGGCCGCTGGCACTGGCGATCGAAGGCGGCGAATGGGGCGCACTCGCCAGCGTCTGCTGGCGGATATCTCGGGGGCTGCGAGGGACTATGGTCCGCACTGGACCTGGACCCTTTGCGGCCCTCGAATCGTACAAATCGACCATCCGGTCCGCGCTGTGGAGGGAAGGGTCTGGGCTAACGTTTTCCGGGGCTCGCGTGTCATCTAGGTTGGACATGTCCGAATCCGACGCTCGCCTGGTCGCGTTGGCCCGAGCGGGCGACACGGACGCCTTCGAGGCACTCGTCCGGCGCCACTTGCGGGCGGCGTACGCAGTGGCCCTGTCGGTCCTGGGCGATGTCGCGGACGCGGAAGACGTGTGTCAGGATGCGTTCCTGGTCGCGCTCGAGCGCCTCGAAGATTGCCGTCGTCCGGAGCGATTCGCGGCGTGGCTCCTCCAGATCGTGAGGAACCGCGCGCGCAACGCGATCCGATACGCCGGCGTGCGCCAGGCCTTGCCACTGGAGGCGATCCACGGCGTGGCGGGCGGACAGAGTCCGGACCGGGAAGCGATCCGTGCGCGGGTGAGGGATCGGTTGCTCGATGCGTTGCAGGAGCTTCCCGAGATTCAGCGCCAGGTGCTCATGCTTCACGACCTGGAAGGGTGGCGGCACAGGGAGATCGCGGAGGCGCTCGAGATTCCCGAAGGGACCGCCCGAGCGCACCTTTCGCAGGCCCGGCGGGCCATGCGGAGACTGCTGGGAGCCGAGTTCATGGAGGAGGAGGCCTGATATGGAACGTGAACGCCTGAACCTATCGCCCCTGGATCCGGCGGCGGATCCGGAACGTTGGGAGGGGCTGATCCGTTCGATCAGGCGGCGTGCGGAACCGGAACTCGCCCGGCGGGCCGCAGCCCGGAGCGTGCTTGCGGTGATCGGGAGCTTCGCCCGGCCGGCGATGGCGGCCGCAGCGGTCCTGGCCGCGATCTCCACGGGGGTGATCGCGTTCTCCGTGAACGGGCGGGAGCCGGAGCTGTATGACGGCCCGGTCGTCGAGGAAGCGCTGCGGCTCTCCGCGCCGGTTTCGAACTGGCTGATCGAGGCGCGGGCCCCGAGTGTCTACGACCTGGTTCTCGCGATAGAAGGAGCGGTTCCATGATCACGCCTGAAACCGCAAGCCGGACCCGGCGCCTGGGCCTGATGCTCCTTGCCGCGGCGTTCTTCGTCGGCGGTCTGACGGGCGCGGCGTTCGACCGGGTGTTCACGGGCGAGTCGCCGCAGCCTGCGGCATCGGCCGCGCGGTGCGAGCCCGAACGAGGGGGGCCGCAAGGCGACATCTTCGCGTCGCTGAACCTGACGGACGAGCAGCGTGCGCGCATCGAGGAGATCCTGGAGCACCGACGGGAGCAGACGGAGGCGTTCTGGGAGGAGCACGGTCCATTGCTGCGCGGGATCGTGGATTCGGCTCGGGCTGAGATCCGGGCGCTGCTGACGCCGGAGCAACGGGAGGAGTACGAACGGATGCTGGCGGAGCGGCGCGCGGCGCAGCGGGCGCGGCGTCAAACGGAAGGATCGTCGCAGCGGTAAAGGACCTTGTGAGATGTACCCGATGAATCGCGTTCGTCGGCTGGGGGAGCGGATGGCGGGCACTGTGGGATTGGTGCTCGCGCTGTTTCTGGCCGTTGCGGGACCGCTCGAGGCGCAGGAAGCCCGGCCGGTCGAGATGACGTTGGAAGAGGCGATCGAAGCGGCGCTGCGGAACCATCCGACGATGGTGCAGAGCCGCGGGAGCCTGCAGCTGGCGGAGGTGGACGAGCGGACGGCGGTCGGCTCGTTCCTGCCGACGCTGTCGTTCAGCACGGGCGCGTCGCTGTCGAGCACGGAGCGGTTCAATCCGACCACGAACACGACCGTGACCGGGTCGAACGACAGCTACAGTGCGGGTCTCTCGGCGGGGCTGGACCTGTTCACGGGCGGCCGACGCGGAGCGGAGCTGGCGCGTTCGCGAGCCGAGACGGAATCCGCGACGGCGTCGCTGATCCAGCAGCAGTTCGCGGTGACGTTGGCGGTCAAGCGGGCGTTCTTCGACGCGTTGCGGGCGGATGACCTGATCCGGGTGGCGAATGCGCGGCTGCAGCGGGCCGAGGAGGGTCTGGAGGTAGCGGAGCGGCGGATGCAAACGGGCACCGCGACGCGGTCGGACGTGTTGCGGGCGCAGCTCGAGCGGACGGATGCGCGGCAGGCGCTGCTGGAAGCCGAAGCACAGAAGCGATCCGCGTCGTATGTGCTAGGGAGGCTGGTCGGCAGCGAGGCGCCGGTGGTGCCGCGCATGAACGAGCCGCTGGAGCCGAAGCCGCTCGCGCTCAGTGATGCCGAGATCGTCGCGCTGGTCCTGGAATCGGCGCCGACGATCCGTTCCGCGGCTGCGGCGGTGAAGGCCGGGGATGCGGCCGCGCGTGCGGCGCGTGCGCAGTACCTGCCCTCGCTCCGGCTGAGTGGCGGATACGATTGGTTCAACCAGGACGCTGCGTTCACGGGGGGGCGGACGAGCTGGAACGTGCGCTTGGGCGTGTCCTATCCGATCTTCAACGGGTTCTCGCGGGAAGCCGCGGTGGATCGCGCGGAGATCCAGGCGGACGTAGCGCGGGCGCAGCTCCAGGATGCCCGGCGCCAGGCGCGGGCGGAGGTGGAGCGGCTGCTCGCGAACCTGGCGCTGGCGCGTGAGCGCATCGCGCTGGCGGAGGAAGCGTTGCGCGTGTCCGAGGAGGATCTCCGGGTCCAGCAGGAGCGGTATCGGCTCGGTGCATCCACGATCCTCGACCAGATCACGTCCCAGCTCAACCTGGCGCAGGCCGAAGTGAACCTGATCGCCGCCCGGTACGACTATCAGATCGCCCGCGCGGAACTGGAAGCGCTGGCAGGGAGGGAGCTGTGAGCGAGAACGGGCGTGGTGCGGCCGGCACGAACGGGACGGGTCGCGTCATTCAGGACGTTGTGATTCGCACGCGGGGACTCACGAAGGCATACCGGATGGGGTCCGAGGTGGTCCGGGCGCTGCGCGGCGTGGACCTCGACGTCGCCCGGAACGAGTACGTGGCGATCATGGGGCCATCCGGGTCGGGGAAGTCCACGCTCATGAACCTGATCGGGTGCCTGGACACGCCGACTTCGGGGGAATACTGGCTGAACGGCCAGCTGGTGTCGCAGCTGTCGGATGACGAACTGGCGCGGATCCGCAACCGGGAGATCGGGTTCGTGTTCCAGACGTTCAATCTGCTGCCGCGCGCGACGGCGCTGCACAACGTGGAGCTGCCGTTGATCTATGCCGGAGTGTCGGCGCGGGAGCGGCGGGAGCGGGCGGCGGCGATGCTGGAGAGGGTAGGGCTGAAGGAGCGGATGGACCACCGTCCGTCCGAGCTGTCGGGCGGGCAGCGTCAGCGGGTCGCGATCGCGCGAGCGTTGATCAACGAGCCGGCGATCCTGCTGGCGGACGAGCCGACGGGCAACCTGGACAGTCAGACGGGCGAAGAGATCATGGCGCTCTTCGATTCGCTGCACAAGGCCGGGCAGACGATTGTGCTCGTGACGCACGAGCCCGACATCGCCGAACACGCCCAGCGCCGGATCTTCATTCGGGATGGAGTGATCGAACGCGACGAGCGGGACTGGGGCGCCCAGGTGGGCGCCGGGTCGGCGGCGGTGGAACCGCACGGAGGTGCAACTTGAAGTCACGGTGGTCCAGATGGTCGGGAGCGGCGCTGCCGCTCCTGTTGATCGCGGGATTGGCCGCGTGTGGTAGATCGGGGGCGCCGGAATCGTCCAATGGGGGCGACGTCGCGCCGGTCGTCCGGCGGGATCTGGATGTGCGCGTCGAGGCGGCGGGGACCGTGGAGCCGATCCGGCTGGTGGAGGTCAAGTCGAAGGCGTCGGGGGAGGTCCTGCGGATCCTCGCGGAAACGGGGGACGAGCTGACCCGGGGCACGCTGCTGGTCGAGATCGATCCGCGGGATGTCCGGAACGCGCTGCTGCAGGCGGAGGCGGACCTCGAGGTCGCGAGGGCGCGCCTGGCGACCGCGGAAGCGCAGCGCCAGCGGGCGGAGGAGCTCCGTAAGGCGAACGTGGTCACGGAGCAGGAATACGAATCGGCCGCGATGGAGGAGGCGAACGCGCGGGCGCAGCTGGTGAAGGCGCAGACGAACCTGGAACTCGCCCGGGAGCGGATGGGGGACGTGACGATCCGCGCGCCGATCGACGGCACGATCATCAAGCGGGAGGTCGAGGTCGGGCAGATCATCGCGTCCGCGAGCCAGAACATTTCGGGCGGGACGACGCTGCTGATCATGGCGGACCTCTCCGAGATGCAGGTGCGGACGCTGATCGACGAGACGGACATCGGCCAGATCCGGCCGGGGCAGGTGGCGCGGGTGCAGGTCCAGGCCTATCCGGGCCGGACGTTCGTGGGGTCGGTGCTCAAGATCGAGCCGCAAGCGGTGGTGGACCAGAACGTGACGATGTTCCCGGTCCTGGTGCGGCTCGACAACCGTGAGCGGTTGCTGAAGCCGGGGATGAACGCCGAGGTCGAGATCGAGATCGCGCGGCGGGAGGACGTGGTGGTGGTTCCGAACTCGGCCGTGGTGAGTCCACAGGACCTCATGGCCGCGGCGCTGGCGGTCGGTCTGGACGAGGATGCGGTGCGCACGGCCATGCGCAGCCGCCGTGGCGGACCGGGAGGGCCGGGAGGGCCGGGAGGGCCGGGAGGCGCCGCCCCGGCCGCGATGGAAGGTGTCGCGGCGCGGCCGGTCCAGGGGCCGGGCGAGTCCGCGCCGCCGGCGGAGGCCGGTGCCAAGTCCGCGGATGATGCCGGGCTCAGTGAGCAGTGCGCGGCGCTCCGGGAACGGCTCCAGGCCGGCGGAATGTCGGCGCTGAGCGACGAGGACCGGGCCAAGTTGCGGGAGTGCCGCCAGCTCTTCGGCGGCGGACCGGGCGCCGGCGGTGCCGGACCGCAGGCGGGTGCGGCGGCCGATCTGCCCTTCACGCCGCGTATGGGCTTCGTGTTCGTCAAGGGGCCGAACGGCCCGGAGCCGCGGCCGGTGGTGCTGGGCATGAACGACTGGGACTACACGGAGGTGATCCGGGGCGTCGAACCCGGCGAGGAGGTCGTGATCATCTCCGTGGCTCGGCTCCAGCAACAGCAGCAGCAGTTCGCTGAACGCCTGCGTCAGCGGGCGGGTGGCCTGTTCCCCGGGCAGCAAGGCGGGCCGGCCCCCGGGCGGCGGTAGGAGGAGGGACCATGCTGATCGGGGAGACGCTGCGCGTCGCGATCGGTGCGATCCGCGCGAACAAGCTCCGCTCGTTCCTGACGATGCTGGGGATCATCATCGGGATCGCGGCGGTGATCACGATGATCGCGCTCGGCGAGGGCGCGCAGCGCGCGGTCGAGGCGCGGCTCGCGCAACTGGGCACGAACGTGCTGACCGTGCGGCCCGGCCAGGAGTTCTTCGGGGGGATCGACCGGGGGGAGAACCGGCTCACCGTGCGCTCCGCCGAGGCACTGCTCGAGAATCCGGTCAACATCGCCGCGGTGTCTCCGGAGATGCAGAGGCGCCACCAGGTGGTCTACGGCGGGGCCAACTCGAACTCCCAGATCGTCGGCGTGTGGCCCAGCTATTTCGCGATCCACAACCATAAGGTGGCCGCCGGGCGGATCTTCACGGAGGGTGAAGACCGGGGGCGCCGCAGAGTCGCGGTGCTCGGCGCCGCCGTGGGCGAAAGGCTCGGGATCTCCGACACCCGTGAGCTCGTGGACAAGACGATCCGGATCCGCGGGATTCCGTTCGAGGTGATCGGGGTGCTCGAGCCGAAGGGTGACCAGGGATTCATGAATCCCGACGCGAACATCTACATCCCGCTCGCGACGGCGCAGTTCCGCATCTTCGGCACGGACCGCGTGGGGGCGATCTACGTCCAGGCCGTCAGCGAAGATGCGATGGATCCCGCGATCGCGGAGATCGACACGAAGATCCGGCGGGTGCACCGTCTGCGGCCCGGTCAGCCGAGCAACTTCAACATCCGGAACCAGACGACGCTGCTCTCGACGTTCCAGGAGACGACGCGCACCTTCACGTTCCTGCTCGCAGGGATCGCGGCGGTATCGCTCCTGGTCGGCGGGATCGGGATCATGAACATCATGCTGGTGTCCGTCACGGAGCGGACCCGGGAAATCGGGATCCGGAAGGCGCTCGGCGCGCGCCGCCGGGACATCCTGCTCCAGTTCCTGATCGAGGCGCTGGTGCTCTGTCTGGCCGGCGGCGCGATCGGCCTGGCCGCAGGGATCGGGGGCGCCCACGCGCTGCAACGCCTCGCGAACTGGAACACGGCGGTCGCGCCGGAGGCCGTGGGGCTCGCGTTCGGCTTCGCCGCGTTCGTGGGGATCTTCTTCGGCCTGTGGCCCGCGCGCCGGGCCGCGAGCCTCGATCCGATCATCGCGTTGCGCTACGAGTGAGATCCGGCGCCCTCATCCGGGCGCTGGCCACGCCGGGCGCGCCTCCGGATCATCTCGGCGGGGTCCACGCCGGGGAGTGACGAGACGGTCGCGCCCGGGGCCTGGATCCCGTGGGCGCGGCCGGAGGTGCCCGTCGTGCCGCCGACGGAGCCCGGCAGGGTTCCGCTCTCCTCCAGGCCTTCCCCGGCCACGCCCTCCCCTTCCTGTTCGTAGTGATCGACCGCGGGCGTCTCGCGGTTCGCCGCCCGTCGGGGGGACGCGCCAGCGGCAGTCCCGCGGTCGGCCCGGGCGCCCGCGGCGCCACGCGGCTGGTCGTTTTCCCCGGCGGGCGATGGCTCCGGGGTCCGCTCCCGTTTCCGCACGCTTGCCTCCTCCGAATCGGGACCGAGCACGGATCCTTGCCCTGGCCGGGGGTGCAAGGGCCATACCCTGCGGCGGCGACGGCGGTCGGCGGCAGCACCGGGGCGTGGCGGCGTCGACGTCGCCTTCACGACCGTGGACAGGGGTGACCGTGGGATCGTGGCCAGGTCACGGCACCGGGAGCGGACGCGCGAAGTGCCCATCGGTGGGTGGCCGGTGGGGCCCTCGTTCGCCGCCCCCGTGACCGGGCTCGAGCACCGGGGCCAGGGTCCATGACGCCCCTGCCGGCTTAGCGGGGAAGCGACCGACGCCGGGCGGGAGCACGGGCGGATCTCGTGGATCCGCCGTTCCCGGTGCTGCTCGTCTGATCCGCGCTGGACGACCGGGTGCGCCTCCTCCACGTCTCGCCGCAGGTCCGATCGGCGCGCCGAGCGGTCCGGTCCGGATTCCCGAGGACGGAGAGGGTGCGCCGAAGCGCCCGCCCGCGCGGCCGACCCGATCGCGAAGCGAAGCCGTCGCGGTGCCGCCGGAACGCCTGTCGAGTGGGGCCGGCGGCTGGCTCGGTACGGTCGGCCGCAGCGCTCCCACGACGGCCGGAGGTGGCGGCGGGCGTCGTTGCCCGGCGCGGCCCGGGTCCACACGGAAAGAGGTCGGCGCCGCGCTGCGCCCACGCCGGTAACATGGATCCGACGGCGGAAGGATGTGGGACCTCCGCCAGCGAGACACCCCTCGGTTCCCCTCCGGTGCGATGGGACACGCCGGCGGTGTGGATCCCCCGGATTTTCCCGGGCCGGCGGTGCCGGGATCTGCTGCCGGGGGACGGCTCCCGTGCGGGTTGTCGGGGCCGGGGGGCGCGGTGTCGAGGGCGGGGCAGGCGGGTGCCCGTGTGTTGCGTTCGGGGCGGAAATTCGCGATATTAGAGGGCTAGGATGTTCCAACGCGCCCGCAGGCGTGGGCGAAGCGACGCCCGGGCTCGAATCAACCGTGAAAGGTGGTGAAAGCGAGTGACGTACGTGGTTCTCGAAGACGGGGACAGTCTGGACCGCGCGCTGCGGCGGTTCAAGCGGCAGGTGCAGCGCGCTGGGATCTTCAGTGATCTCCGTCGGAAGAAGCACTACGAGAAGCCGAGCGAGGCGCGGAAGCGCAAGGCCGCGTCAGCGCGACGGCGAGCGCGGCGGCAGCAGATCCGCAAGTCCTGATCGGGACGAGGGAAGCGCGATCGGACGCGCCCGGCTGGTGGGTAGCCAGCCGGGCGCGTTTTGCATCGGGTGAGTTTGCCGGGGCGATGCCGGCGGCGTAGTATATGGGCGGAGCGAACCCCTGACCCCGCGAGATCGTGTGAGTGGAGCGATGACGTACCGTGGTCTGGACCCGGAGGCGGTGCTTGCCATGCGTCGGGCGCGTCTGGAGCGGCACCTCGGGCGACCGCTGGTGGCGCCGCGGGGCCGCCCGATGCCGCCGGAGCGGCGGAGGTTCCTGCGGGAGGAGGGGGAGGAGCTCTACTGGAACGAGCTCGCGTGGGAGAAGCTGACGCCGCGGGACGCGAGCGCCGGGGAGGATGTCGTGGAGCACGCGTTCCCGGGGTTCCTGGCGTTCATCAGCGGGCTGTTGCTGCGGGGGGCGGGCACGGGGGCGGCCGCGGGGCCGCGCACGGAGGTGGTGGAGGACATCATGCTCTTCCTGGCCCGGCGTTGTATCGAATCGGTGACGTCGGATGACGAGGAAGCGCTCTGCGAGCGCCGGCTGACGGAGCGGCTGCTGGACGAAGTCCTCTACCGATTCTATGACCTCCGGGCGGAGGAAGTGGAACGGTTGGAGCGATTGCGGACAGGTGCGGCGGGATAGGTTCGGAACGGGACGGGCGGCGCATCCGGTGCTCGCGGGTGCGCCGCACGTGATCGGGCATCGGGGGGCGGCGGGCCTCTATCCGGAGAACACGCTCTACGGGTTCCGGCGTGCGGCGGAGGAGTGGCGGGTGGACATGATCGAGCTGGACGTCCGTGCGAGCGCGGACGGCCATTGCGTGGTGATCCACGACGCGACGGTGGACCGCACGACGGACGGAACGGGCGCGGTCGCGGAGTTGACGCTGGAGGAGCTCCGCCGGCTCGACGCAGGCTACCGGTTCACGCCGGACGGTGGGCGCAGCTATCCGTTCCGGGGCCAGGGGATCCGGATCCCGACGATCGGGGAGGTGCTGGAGGCGCTGCCCACGATGCGGTTCGTGGTGGAGGTGAAGGAGGGGCGGGTGCAGCGCCCGCTGCTGGACGCCCTGCTCGCGGCGGGGGCCACGGACCGGGTGATCGTGGCCGGGGAGCGGCACGAGGACCGGACGCTGCTGTTCGCGGAGTACCCCGGGCCGGTGAGCGGGAGCGTGGAGCAGCTGGCTCGGTTCTCGGTGCTGACCCGGCTCCGGCTGGACTGGCTCTGGGCGCCGCGGATCGACGTGGCGAGCGTACCGGAGGTGTGGAAGGGCCGGCGGGTCGTGACGCCGAAGCTGATCCGGGACTTCCACCGGCACGGGATCGCGGTGCAGGTCTGGACGGTGAACGAGCCCGAGGACATGGAGCGGCTCCTGGACTGGGGCGTGGACGGGATCGTGACGGACCGGCCGGATCTGCTGCGGGAGGTGCTGCTCGGGCGAGCGGAGCGAGTGCGCCGGGGCGCGGTGGAGGGTGGGGTGGGATAGCCCGGCCAGGGAACGGATCCGTGGAATGAAGATTGCGCGGGGAGCGGGCTCATCCGCGCAGGGCAGGGAGCGGCGCCGCATCCGGATCGGGTGCGGCGCCGTCGCGTTACGAGCGGGCAGGTGGCACCGGGACGAAGCAATTCCGCCAGGGAGGGAGCCATGCGTTACGATCGCGACTACCGATCCCGCAGGCGTTACCGGCGCCGCACGCGAGGCGATCTCATCGGGCGGGGTGAGTACGGGCTGGACTACGAGTCGCCGAGCGCGCCGCCGGAGCGGGGTTACGGCATGGGCTACGGGGGGACGATGCGGAGCCGGGGCTCGTACCAGGCGGGGCAGCTGCGATCCGGGCTGAACCCGGTGGACGAGTTCGAGTTCGGCGATGGCTACGTGGGAGGCCGGGGGTACGGGGGGACGAATCCGGATCTGGTCCACGGGTACCGGGTGGGCGGGCTGCGTGGGCGGGAGGTGAGGGGGGAAGGGCCGGCCGGGGGGCGGGAGGCGTGGGGCGGGCCGTCCCGGGGCGGCGCGAACTGGGGAGAGGCCGCCGCGGGCGTGGGCGAGCCGTACGGCCCGGCTCGCTACGGGTACGGTCCGTACTACGAGCGGCTGTGGCGGCGGCGCCGTTCGGACGAGGAGATCAAGGAGGAGGTGGAAGAGGCGCTGTTCTACGACACGTGGGTGGATGCGGACCGGATCGAGGTGGAGGTGAAGGACGGCGTGGTCACGCTACGGGGGACCTTGCCGCACTACGAGGAGGTCCGGTACGCGGTGGACGATGCGTGGGACGTGGAGGGCGTCCGCGGGGTGAGGAGCGAGCTGGAGGTGGAGGAGGGCGCGGGGCGGCAGCGGATCGGCCTGCGCCGTCCGCGGCGGGGCGGTGGCATGACGGAGGGCGCGGCGGCCGGTCCGGGCGAGGAGGTGGAGGAGGAAGGGGAGGCGATGAGCGCGACCGTTGCGGGCGAGGAGCGCAAGGTGGAAGCGAGCGGGTCGGCGCGCACGCGGCGGCAGAGCGCCAGGAGCGGCGAAGCGCGCGGAGCGGTCGATGAGGAGGTGGGTCGGGAGGAAGGAGCGGAGCAGGGCGAGGACGGTGTTTGAGCCACGCGGGACAGGCGGAGACCGAGGGAGCGGGGTATGGCGTACTACGATCGGGAATGGCGGGAGTCGCCGGAGCGGCGCCAGGGGACGGAACGGCGGGAGGGCTGGGGTCTGTGGGGCACACGGGGTCGGCGGGTGCGGCGTGGCGGGGAGGGGCGCCGCGCGGCGGACCGCTGGGAGCCGTGGGGACGCTGGAGCCGTGGGCCTTACGGCCCGGAGTTCGGGGGGCCGGGATACGGCTATGAGAGTCCGAGGCGGCGCTACGCGGGGTACGGCGAGCCGTACGAGCGGTTCGGCGAGCCCGGCTACCCGCACCCGGGGCCGGGGCGGGTGATGCGGGGGTATCCGCCTCAGCGGATCCACACCTACGACCTGGACTACGGCCGGCAGGCCGGCGGACCGGAAACGGACTACAGCGGCCGGGCCGGCTACCCGACGCCCTGGGACGAGTTCGAGATCGGCCAGCGCGGCCCGTACACGCCGGAACTCCCCGAGGAGCCTGCCCGATGGGGCCGGAGTCGTCGGCCTCAGGGGTACGGTTGGGAGGAGCTGCGGGAGCGCCGGCGCCGCCGGTGAGCGGGCGGGCCTTGACCGCCGGCGGGATACGGGGCCTATCTTAGCGGCCCGGCGCGCGCGTCGTCGCGCACGGCATCCCCAGGCGCGGGAGCGCCGTGCTCCACCATGCCGCCGGAGAGAGGACCCGCAATGTCGACTGGCGCGAACGCACCGGAGGGGGTCGTAGCGGGTGCGTCGGCGGCCCACCCGCGGAACCCCTGGCCCACGATCCGGCATGCGGCGCGCGCAGCGGGCCCGGGCGGCCCGCCGGATGAGCTCGCCGCACGCTTCGACCGGCATCTCCGCGAAAGCGGGTTGTTGGCGGAAGGCGACGTCGTCCTCGTGGCGCTTTCCGGCGGGCGCGACTCCGTGGTGCTCCTCCACCTCCTTCGCTTCCCGCTCTCGGATTGGCGGTTCCGGCTGCACGCCGCCCATTTCGACCACCGGATGCGGCCGGACAGCACGGCGGACGCCGACTGGACCGCCGGCCTGTGCACGGCATGGGAGGTCCCGCTGGTGCGAGGCTGCGCGCGGCGTCCGCTCCGTTCCGAGGCGGAAGCCCGGGCCGCGCGCTACGAATTCCTGGATGAAGCCGCGGACCGCGCGGGCGCGACGTACATCCTCACCGCGCACCACGCGGATGATCAGGCGGAGACCGTATTGTTCCGGGCGATCCGGGGAACCGGGCTGCGGGGGCTCGCCGGGATCCCGGCGCGGAGGGGTCGCATCGTACGCCCACTGCTCCCGTTCCGGCGTTCGGAGATCGCCGGATACGCCGCGCGGAACCGGATCTCTTACCGGGACGATCCGACGAATCTGAGCCTGACCTACACCCGCAACCGGATCCGGCACGAGATCATGCCGCGGCTGGAAGCCATCGCGCCGGGCGCCGCGGCCTCGCTCGCCCGGCTCGCGGAGCACGTGCGGGACGCGGAGCTTGCCTGGGAGAGCGTCCTCGATCGGCTGGAACCCGGGCTGATGCGCGCAACCGACGAGGGCGTCGAGCTTGCCAGGGATGAACTGCTCTCGTATCATCCGCACGTGCGTGCGCGCGTCATCCGGCGCGCGCTGCGCCGGGTCGGCCATGCGGCCGATGGAGCCGGAACCCGTTCAGCACTTGAGTTTATAAGTTCTGGTTCGAGCGGCAGTCGGGTGATCCTGCTCGGCGGCGTGCGCATCGAACGGGAGTTCGACCGGATCCGGATCGAGCCGGTCACGCCCCGCCCGGAAGGCGGGGTGGGGGACCGGCATGTGGTCATCCAGGGCCCTGGAGATGGGACGGGCATCGCATGTGTCGGCGGGCGCCGGTTTTCAGTCCGATGGTGGATCGGCGCGGGGGAGGAGGGGGAGTCGTTCGACATCGGGGCGCTGAGCTTTCCGCTCGAGGTGCGGGGCTGGCGCCCTGGGGACCGGATCACGCTTTCGTACGGCACGAAAAAGCTGAAGAAGTTGTTCGCCGAGAAACGGATCGGGGTGGCGGAGCGGGCGCGGACCGCGGTCCTGGCGGACGCGGAGGGTCGCATCCTCTGGATCCCGGGGGTCGCGCGCTCGGAGGTCGGGCGGCACCGTCCCGGCCACCCCCGGATGACCGTTTTCGTGCACGTGGTCGACCGTTAGTGCGGCCGATCGGGTAGCGAGATCGGCGTGGGCACCGTGACGGGGCGAGGTCCGAGACGCCACTTCACCTGCTGGCCGCCGGAGAGGCGGCCGTGACGGAGCACCCGATGGGCGGCAATTCGATCGATGTGAGTGCCCGGATGGGCGGTCAGGAACTTCGCAGGATCGTGTTCGACGAGGAGACGATCGCTGCGCGGGTGGCCGAGATGGGGCGTGAGATCGCGGAAGCGTACCCGATCGACGAGCCGCTCCTGGTCCTGGGACTGCTCAAGGGCTCGTTCATTTTCCTCGCGGACCTCGTGCGGCAGATCCCGCGTCCGCTGCACGTCGACTTCCTGGTCGCATCGAGCTACGGGTCCGGGACGGAGAGCAGCGGGGTCGTCAAGCTGCTGTACGACCCGGAAGCGTCGCTGCGCGGCCGTCACGTGCTGTTGGTCGAAGACATCGTGGACAGCGGCACGACGATGAACCGGTTGATCCCGATGCTGGAGGAGCGGGAGCCGCGGAGCCTCGAAGTGTGCGCGTTGCTGCACAAGCGGATCGCCACCGGGCTCGTGCGGGAGCCCCGCTGGGTCGGGTTCGACGCGCCGCGGGAGTTCCTGATCGGCTACGGCCTCGACCACAGCGAGAACTACCGAAATCTGCCCTTTATCGCGAGCCTCTGAGGCCGCGGGAGTGGACGAAGGGAAAGCAATGGCTGAACGAGACGGGAAGGGCGGGAACGGCGGGGGGCGGTTCGGGCGCCTATCGCGGGCGGCCTCGTTCTGGATCCTCGTCATCCTGATCCCGGTCCTGATCATCCAGATGCTCGCACCGCGGAAGCAGGAGGCGGTCGAGTTCAACTACACGCAGTTCCTGGAGCACGTGCGCGCCAACAACGTGTCGGAGGTGACGCTCGTGGAAGGGAAGCGTGTGGAGGGGGTGCTGCGTCAGCCGGTGGTGCACGAGACGCGTCCGATCCGGGAGTTCTTCGTGATCCTCCCGGTGCGGGACAGCGAGCAGCTGGTGGCGGAGCTGCACGACCGGGGCGTGATCATCCGGGCGAAGGAGCCGAGCCAGAACTGGTGGGCGCTGCTCATCAGTCTGCTGCCGTGGATCCTGCTGATCGCGTTCTGGTTCTTCCTCGTGCGCCAGATGCACGCGGGCGGATCGAAGGCGTTCCAGTTCGGCAAGTCGAAGGCGAAGCTGCTGACGGGCGACACGCCGAAGGTGACGTTCGCGGACGTTGCGGGTGCGGATGAGGCGAAGGAGGAGCTGAAGGAGATCATCGAGTTCCTGAAGGATCCGCAGAAGTTCAGCCGTTTGGGCGGCCGGTTGCCGAAGGGCGCGCTGCTGGTGGGTCCGCCGGGCACGGGGAAGACGCTGCTGGCGAAGGCGGTGGCGGGGGAGGCGGGGCGTCCGTTCTTCTCGATGTCGGGTTCGGACTTCGTGGAGATGTTCGTGGGCGTCGGGGCCTCGCGGGTGCGCGACCTGTTCGAGCAGGGGAAGGCCCATGCGCCGTGCATCATTTTCATCGACGAGATCGATGCGGTCGGCCGGCACCGGGGTGCGGGGCTGGGCGGTGGCCACGACGAGCGGGAGCAGACGCTGAACCAGCTCCTGGTCGAGATGGACGGGTTCGAGTCCAACGAGGGCGTGATCCTGCTGGCGGCGACGAACCGGCCGGACGTGCTTGACCCGGCGCTGTTGCGGCCCGGTCGCTTCGACCGGCAGATCGTGGTGGATGCGCCGGACGTGAAGGGGCGGGAAGGGATCCTCCGGGTGCACCTGCGGAAGATCCCGCTGGCGGATGACGTGGATGTGTCGGTGCTGGCGAAGGGGACGCCGGGGATGAGCGGAGCGGACCTGGCGAACCTGGTGAACGAGGCCGCGCTGCTGGCCGCCCGGCGGAACAAGGACAAGGTGGACATGTCCGACCTCGAGGAGGCGAAGGACAAGGTGATGCTCGGCGCGGAGCGGAAGAGCATGGTGCTCTCGGAAGCGGAGCGTCGCCTGACGGCCTACCACGAGGCGGGGCACGCGGTGGTTGCGCTGCGGACGCCGGGGCTGGACCCGGTGCACAAGGTGACGATCGTGCCGCGGGGCCGGGCGCTGGGCGTGACGGCGTCGCTGCCGGAGGAAGACCGGCACTCGTACTCGAAGGATTACCTGATGGCGCGGCTGGACATGCTGTTCGGGGGGCGCGCCGCGGAGGAGCTGGTCTTCGGGCCGGACAAGATCACGACGGGTGCGGGGAACGACATCGAGCGGGCGACGGCCATGGCGCGGCGCATGGTCACGCAGTTCGGCATGAGCGACGTGATCGGCCCGATGGCGGTGGGCGACTCGGAGCAGGAGGTCTTCCTGGGCCGGGAGCTGGTGCAGCGGCGGGAGGTGTCGGAGCGGACGGCGCAGCTCGTCGACCAGGAGGTGAAGAAGTTCCTGGACGAGGCGTACGCGCGGGCGAAGCGGATCCTGGAGGAGAACCGGGACCTGCTGGAGGCGATCGCGGAAGCGCTGCTGGAGCGGGAGACGCTGGACCGGGAGGACATCGAGCTGCTCGCCGCCGGGAAGCCGCTGCCGCCGGTGGCGGCGGCGGAGGGAGGGGCCGGCAAGCCGGGCCGGAAGAAGGAAGGCGAGCCGGTTCCCGCGCTCGGTGATGGTGGCGAAGTGGAGGCGGAGAGCGGGGCCGCGTCGTTGCCGGCGTCCGCGGCGCGGGAGGCGGCCGCCAGCAGGCTCCGGACCGCGGAGGTGAACCCGGACGCGCCTCGCTGACATGACGGATCGGGAGCGCGCCGGGGCCGCCGGATCGTGGCGGACCGCACGGGGATGGGTGGACCTCGGCCGGCCGGTGGTGGTCGGGATCCTGAACGTGACCCCCGATTCGTTCTGGGACGGCGGCCGCTACGCCGGGCTGGATGCAGCGCTCGCCGCTGCCGAGGGGATGCTGGGGGCGGGTGCGGACGCGATCGATCTGGGCGGCGAGTCGACGCGGCCCGGCGCCCGGGCGGTTGCGGCCTCCGAGGAAATGGCGCGGATCCTCCCGGTGCTGCGGGAGCTCGTTCGCCGCTGGCCGACCGTGCCGATCACGATCGACACGGTCAAGGCCGAGGTGGCCCGGGCGGCGCTGGAAGAGGGCGCGGCGGGCATCAACGACGTGTCCGGGCTGCGCCTGGATCCGGCGATGGCGGAGGTGGTCGCGGGGGCCGGCGCGGGTCTGGTGATCATGCACTCCCGCGGCCCGGTGGAGCGGATGGCGCGCTACGAGATGGCGCAGTACGGGCCGGACCCGGTCGGGGACGTGGTGGCCGAGCTGGCTGCGGCCAGGGACCGGGCGCTAGAGGCGGGGGTGCACCGGGACGCGATCGTGCTCGACCCGGGGCTCGGATTCTCCAAACGAACCGAACACAGCGTTGCCATGCTGGCGCACCTGGACCGGATCATCGCGCTCGGCCACCCGGTGCTCATCGGCCCCTCGCGCAAGCGCTTCATCGGGGAGCTGGGCGGCGGATTGCCCGTGGATCAGCGTCTCGAGGGGACGATCGCCGCGTGCGTCTTCGGGCTGCTCCGTGGCGCGCGGCTGTTTCGCGTTCATGACGTCGGCGCCATCCGGCGCGCGCTCGACGTGGCCGAATCCCTCCGCACCACGCCGTGAACCCCTTGGACCGTTACCTCTTTCTCTTGCCCGGGCTCAAGGATCTGGTCCAGATCCTCATCGTTGCCGCCGGGCTCTACTACGTGCTCCGCCTGCTGGCGCGGACGCGAGCCATCCAGATCCTGCTCGGCTTCCTGCTGCTCGCGGGCATCTATTTCGTCGCGCGGCTGCTGGACCTGGACCTCATCCGTTACCTCATGGAGGTCCTGTTCCAGTACGGGGCGATCGCGGCACTGATCGTGTTCCAGCCCGAGCTGCGGAACGCCCTGGCACGCCTCGGGCAGAGCCGGATGCTGAGGATCTTCAACCGGCTCGAGACCACGGCGGTGTACGACGAGCTGGTCGAAGCGGTGGAGCGGCTCTCCCGGGCGAAGATCGGGGCGATCATCGCGGTGCAGCGGGAGGTCGGGCTGGAAGAGTACGCGGAGACCGGGACGCGGATCCAGGCGCGCGTCTCCGCGGACATTCTCGTGAGCATCTTTTCGCCGTACGGTCCCCTGCACGATGGGGCGGTGCTGATCGCCGGGGACACGATCATTGCGGCCGGGGTGATCCTGCCGCTGACGCAGTTCCCGGTGGCCGACAAGTCGCTGGGCACGCGGCACCGGGCGGCGCTGGGGTTGTCCGAGGAGACGGATGCGCTGGTGATCGTGGTGAGCGAGGAAACCGCGCAGGTCTCCCTGGCGCACCGTGGGCGACTGGAGCGGAACGTAGGGCCGGAGCGGCTCCGGGAGGCGCTTGCCGGCATGGAGCCGGGGCGGCTGCCTTCGGGCAAGCGCTGAGGCGCGCACGAGGGCGGGGCCGCGAAGGCGCGCCGGCGATCGGGTGCGTTGACAGTCTTCGCGCCGAACCGTAAATTGCCCACATCATCCTAACAACTCGTAGCCGGGGGTACCCCCGAACCCGCAGCCCCGAGGAGTGACCTTGGACGGAAATCAATACGAACTGCTGACTCTCTTCGCAGACGGCGGGCTGATGATGTACCCGCTGGTGCTGTGCTCGCTGGTGGCGGTGGGCGTGATCATAGCGAAGACCTACATGCTGTACGCCGCGCACCGCGCATCGAGACGTCTCCTGAGCGACACCGCCGATCTCCTGAAGCAGGGGAAGATGGCGGAGGCGACCAGGCTGGCGGATGAGACGCCCGGCCCGGTTGCGGCGATCCTGTCGTCGGGGCTGCGGCGGCTGGCGGAAGGGGGGTCGACGGGAGAGGCCATTGAAAAGGCGGTTCGCACCACGGGCACGATCGAGCTCGGCTTCCTCGAGCGCGGGCTCGTGGTCCTCGCGACGGTGGCGAACGTGGCGCCGCTCATGGGCTTCCTCGGCACGGTCGCGGGGATGATCGATGCGTTCGGCGCGATCGCGCTGGCCGGGCAGGTGGAGGCGTCGCTCGTCGCCGGGGGGATCAAGATCGCGTTGATCACGACCGCGACGGGGCTGATCATCGCCATTCCCGTGAACATCGCGTACAACTACTTCGTGATGAAGATCGACGCGTTGATCATGGACATGGAGAAGGGCTCCGCGGCGGTGCTGAACCTGGCGTGGGACATCGAGCATGGGGGCGGCATGCGCTTCGCGACGGCCGGAGGGCCGGGTTCCGCCGTCCAACCGGGGACTGCCAACTGAGGTAGGTGGCGAAATGGCGATCATGCGAGAAAGGAAGAGGGCGAGCGGGGCGATCCCCACCTCCTCGATGGCGGACATCGCGTTCCTGCTGCTCATTTTCTTCCTCGTCACCACGGTCTTCGACGAGGAGCGGGGGCTGCCCATCGTGCTGCCCGAGCCGCAGAACCAGGTGGAGGTGTCGCAGAAGAACATCCTCCACATTGTGGTGCGGGCGGATGGTCTGGTGGACATCCGGTACGGTGAGAGCCCGCAGGTTCGGACGGTGAGGCACAACGAGCTCGAAGGCATCTGGCGGTACGAGGCGGCGAACAATCCGAACCTGATCGCGGCGGTGAAGACGGATCCCGAGGCGCCGTATCGGCATATGATCAACGTGCTGGACGAGCTGCAGGGCGCCGGTGCGGAGCGTATTTCCCTCCAGATCCTGGAGTGACGGGCGATGATCCAAGGGGGACTGAAGCGTAAGTCGAAGGCGGCCAGCGACATTCCGGATTCGTCGCTCGCGGACATGGCGTTCCTGCTGCTCATCTTCTTCATGGTGAGCACGGTATTCCCGAAGGAGAAGCCGCGGAAGCTGCCCTTCCCGGAGGCGGCGGCGACGCAGAAGATCGATGTGCCGCGGAAGGAGATCCTGAACATCTGGGTCGAGCGGGATGGCGGAGTTTACATCAACGACATGCTCGTCCCGATGGAGCAGGTGTCGAACCTGGTTGCGCCGCTGTACGAGGAGTCTGGCCGTAAGCTGGTGATCTCGCTGCGTGCGGACCGTGATGTTCCGTACCGGATCATCGATCTCGTGCAGAAGGAGCTGCAGGAAGCTCGGGCCGTGCGAGTGACGTTCTACACGAACCTCGAGCATCGCGTCCGTCGCGAGAGGAGGTGATCCATGACTACCCAAGCGGTGGCACAGGGGCCGGTCCTGATTACGGCGAACGACCGGTTCAAGGGCGGATTCGGTGCGTGGTTCTGGGGCTCGCTGGTCGTTGCGACGCTGATCCACTTTGCGATCTTCGCGTTCTTCCCGTCGTTGACGGCGGACGACTATTCGTTCTCGACGGATGAGATCGCGGCGGTGGAGCTCCCGCCGGAGATCGAGATTCCGCCGCCGCCGCAGCAGATCGCGCGTCCGGCGACGCCGGTGGTTGCCGCGGCGGACATTGACCAGGACATCACGATCGCGCCGACGACGTTCGAGGACAACCCGATCGAGAACCTGCCTCCGCCGCCGACCGGGACGGGGGAGCGGAACCTGGCGGACGAGCCGACGTTCACGCCGTACACGGTGGCTCCGGAACTGAGGAACCGGTCGGAGGTGCAGCGCGCGCTGGAGCGGTTCTATCCGCCGCTCCTGCGGGATGCCGGGATCGGTGGGCGTGTTCTGGTGTGGTTCTTCATCGATGAGACCGGGAAGGTCGTGAACACGCGTCTGCGGGAGTCGAGCGGGTACCCGGCGCTGGATGAGGCGGCGCTGAAGGTGGCGGAGATCATGCAGTTCCGCCCGGCGGTGAACCGTGACCGGAACGTGCCGGTGTGGGTGGCGCTGCCGATCACGTTCACGGCCAAGTGACCCGATCGATCGGGCGGAATTGCGGGTACGCAAGGTCCAGTCCGCGACGGTGTGATGGAGGGGACCGGCTTCGGCCGGTCCTTTTCGTTTCCGGGCGGGACTCCGGCGGGCCGTGCACAGGCTCCGGTTCTGGTTGATCTTTGGTTCGAAGCCGTCTACAATTCGACAGTTAGGGGAACAGCGACGGCAGGGGCCGGGGTCTGCACGGGGATGAGACTGCCGCGGTCGGGAGCGGCGTGGCTGCGCCGCGGCCGTTCGGGGTGCGGTGCCCGACGCATGGCGGCCCACGGTCCCGGCGATGACCGGGTTCGGGAATATGGATGCAGTGGCGTTGAAGGCGGCGCTGGACTCGGTGATGGAGCGGATCGAGCGGGCGAGGGCTCGTTCGGGCCGCAGGGACGACGTCACGATCGTGGCGGTGACGAAGGGCCATCCGGCTTCCGTGGTGGAGGCGGCGCTGGCAGCCGGGTTGACGCGGTGCGGGGAGAACCGGGTGCAGGAACTGGAGGCCAAGGTCCACGAGGTCGGGCGCGACCGGGTGGAGTGGCATCTGATCGGGCATCTCCAGAGGAACAAAGTGCGCAAGGCGGTGGGGCTGTTCGATCTGATCCATTCGATCGACTCATTGCGGCTCGCTCGTGCGTTGTCCGAGGAGGCGCAGCGGTCCGGGCTGGAGATCGTCGGGCTGGTCCAGGCGAACACATCCGGCGAGCCGCAGAAGGGCGGCTTCTCGTCGGCCGAGGCGGTGGATGCGGTGGGAGAGATCGTGTCCCTGCCGGGCCTCCGGGTGTGCGGACTCATGACGATGGCGCCGTTCACGTCCGACGAGAGAGAGCTCCGGCGGACGTTCGCGGGCGCCCGGGAGCTGTTCGAACGGTGCGCATCGGAGGTGCCGGGCTTCGAGCCGCGCCACCTGTCGATGGGAATGTCCAATGATTTCGAGGTGGCGGTGGAGGAAGGGAGTACCATGGTTCGCCTGGGGACCATCCTCTTTGGGGAGAGAAGGCCATGATCGATCTGACGCCGATCGAAGTACGGAAGAAGAAGGAAGACTTTCGCCGGGTGCTGAGGGGGTATGCGCCGGAGGATGTGGATGTCTTCCTGGAGCTCGTGGCCGACCGCATGGAGGAGCTGGTCCGGGAGAACGCGAACTACGCGGAGCAGTTGCGTCGGCTGGAGGCGAGCACGGCGGAGTACCGGGAGCGGGAGCGTGCGCTGACCGAGGCGCTGGTCTCGGCGCAGGAGATGCGGGAGGAGCTGAGGCGGCAGGCGGCAAAGGACGCGGAGCTCCTGCTACGGGAGGCGGAGATGGAAGCGGCGCAGATCCGGGCGGTGGCGGTGCAGGCGCGGGAGCGGGAGGAGGAAGGTCTGCGGCAGCTCCGGGCGAGGAGGGCGCAGTTGCTCCAGAGCTACCGGATGTTCCTGGAGCGGGAGCTCGCGGAGCTCAAGATCCTGGAAGACACGCTGGAGCTCGCGAGCGAGCCGCTGCCGTCGGTGCCACCGCTGGAATTCGAGCCGGAGCCGGCGGTGGAGCCGGACGTCGCCACGCCGGAACCGGAGGCCGCCGCGACGGATGCGGAGGCCGGGCCGGAGGCTGCGGCGACGTCGCCCGAGGAAGAAAAAGAGCGGCGGGCGGAGAAGCAGGAGGAGGATTTCGGCGAAGGGCTGGACTGGCTGTCGTCGCTCCTGAAGGAGGAGCTGTGACCGCAGCCGCGGCGGAGGGCTGGCGGGCGTCTGCGGCGCGGGTGGCGCCCGTGTAGTCCCGCGGCGGACGGGTTTCCGGGCCGGCTCGGAGCGGGCGTCGGCGCTAGCATCCGGCCGCGGCGCGATGGCGTCCACGCCGGGCGGTAGCCGTTCGCGGTCCGGGAGCAGCGGGCGTGCACCGGTGGGGCGCAACGGCGCTCGGGCCGGGCACTCGGATCGTCAGGGGGCTGGTTGGCGATGCAAGGGCCACGGCCCCCATCGTGCTTTCCGGGGATGGTCGATGCCCGGGGCTCTCCGGAGTGTGCCACACGTCCGACCGGTGATACGGGAGCGGGTGCCCGATCAGGCGTTCGCCGCGGAACCTCGGGCGGACTTCCGGGACCGTTCCTCGCCCGGGAGCCGCCGCCGTGCTGAGGCGGTCGCGGAAGCGCGGTGCGGGTCGCCCTGCGGACAGCGGGGACCCGGGCGAGCTCGACGGGGCGCCGTCACGATGGGCGTTGCGAGGACGTGCGCGGGGCGTGCCATGGGCTGGCTGCGGCCGGGTCCCGCTCCGTCCGCCGGGACCTCCGGGGTGGGGGCGCGTTGCGGCACGGGAGCGGTGGCCGGGCCGGGGAACGCCCCGGGATTCGCTCCGAGGCGAAGCGGTTCCGGGCGCGGGGTGAACGAACGGGCCTCGGGTCTGCATCCGGCCCCGGGTGGTGGGATCGCGACGCGCCCGGGACGGGGCGAGGAGGGCGGATGACGTATCCGGCGTATCCGGCGAGCACTGCGGAGCTGGAAGAATCGATCCTTCAGAAGTGGCGGGACGAATCGCTGTTCCTCCGCACCCTCGAGGCGACGGCGGGTCGTGAGCCGTTCGTCTTCTTCGAAGGCCCGCCGACGGCGAACGGCCGGCCGGGCATTCATCACGTCATCAGTCGCACGATCAAGGATCTGGTCTGCCGCTACCAGACGATGCGCGGGCGTCATGTCACGCGCATCGCGGGGTGGGACACGCACGGGCTGCCGGTGGAGATCGAGGCGGAGAAGCGGCTCGGGATCAGCGGCAAGCGACAGATCGAGGAGATCGGCGTGGCGCGCTTCAACGAGGTGTGCCGGGAGAGCGTGTTCACGTACAAGGAGGAGTGGGAGCGGCTCTCGGAGCGGATCGGTTACTGGCTGGACTACACGCGGCCGTACGTGACCTTCGCACCGGCGTACATCGAGAGCGTCTGGTGGATCCTGAAGCAGCTCCACGAGAAGGGGCTGATCTACCGGGGGCAGAAGAGCGTGCCGTACTGTCCGCGGTGCGGCACGGTGCTCAGCTCGCACGAGGTGGCGCAGGGTTACGAGGAGGTGCTGGATCCATCGCTGTACTTCCTGTGCCCGTTGCTCGGCCCCGGGGGCGCGGAGGACGAGGAGGGGCGGGCGATCGTGGCGTGGACGACGACGCCGTGGACGCTGCCCTCGAACGTGGCGCTCGCGGTGAACCCGGCGCTCACGTACGTGGAGGTGGAGGAAAACGGGCGCGGGCTGATCGTGGCGGAGGCGCGGGTCGAGGCGGTTTTCGGGCCGGGGGCGAGGGTGCGGCGCCGGTACGCGGCGGGGGAGCTGGTCGGGGTTCGGTACCGGCGGCCGTTCGACATCGTTCCGGCGCCCGCAGGGGCCGAGGACGCGTGGCGGGTGATCGCCGAGGACTTCGTGAGCGCGGAGGACGGGACGGGGGTGGTGCACATCGCCCCGGCATTCGGCGCGGATGACTACGCCGCGGGCCAGCGCCACGGTCTCCCGATGCTCCGCCCGGTCGACGATGCGGGGAAGTTCCTCCCGGAGCTGGACAAGGTCGGAGGGCTGTTCGTGAAGGCCGCGGACCCGGTGCTGGTGGAGGACCTGACGAGGCGCGGGCTGGTAATGCGATACAGCCTCGAGCCGCACGCATACCCGCACTGCTGGCGGTGCTCGAGTCCGCTGATCTACATGGCGCGGGATTCGTGGTACATTCGGACCACGGCGGTCAAGGAGCGGATGCTCGAGAACAACCGGCGGGTGTCGTGGCACCCGCCGGAGGTGGGGACGGGGCGGTTCGGGGAGTGGCTGGAAGGGAACGTGGACTGGGCGCTCTCCCGGGACCGGTACTGGGGCACGCCGCTCCCGGCGTGGGTGTGCGACCGGGAGGCGTCGCACGTCGAGTTCATCGGCTCGTTCGCGGAGCTGGCGGAGCGTGTGGGTCCGCTGCCGGAGGGGTTCGACCCACACAAGCCGTGGATCGACGAGCAGGGCTGGCGGTGCACCCGGTGCGAGGGGGTGATGCGGCGGACGCCCGAGGTGATCGACGTCTGGTTCGACTCGGGCGCGATGCCGTACGCGCAATGGCATTACCCCTTCGAGAACCGGGAGGAGTGGCGCCGCCACTTCCCGGCGGACTTCATTTGCGAGGGCGTGGACCAGACGCGGGGCTGGTTCTACTCGCTCATGGCGATCGCCACGATGCTCGGGGATGGCCCGCCGTACCGGACGGTGGTCGTGAACGACCTCCTGCTGGACGCGGAGGGCCAGAAGATGTCGAAGTCCCGGGGAAACGTGGTGGACCCGTGGGACGCGATCGGGACGTTCGGCGCGGACGCGATCCGGTGGTATCTCATGACGGTCAGCCAGCCGTGGGTCCCGAAGCGTTTCGACCCGAAGGCGCTGGCGGAGTCCGCGCGGGGGATGTTCGACACGCTGGCGCACACGTACCGGTTCTTCGCGCTGTACGCGAACCCGGAGGGCTGGCGGCCGGGGGAGGAGGATCCGCCGCCGGCGGAGCGGGCGACCCTGGATCGGTGGATCCTCTCGCGGCTGGCCGGGCTCGTGGAGCGTGTCCGGCAGGAGCTGGACGGGTACGAGTTGACCCGCGCGGCCCGGGCGATCGGCGAGTTCGTCGTGGATGACCTGTCGAACTGGTATGTGCGGCGGAGCCGGGACCGGTTCTACGGGAGCGGGGCGTCGGCGGACACGCGGGGGGCGTTCCGGACACTCCGGGACGTGCTGGTCACGGTGGCCCGGCTGATCGCGCCGTACGCGCCGTTCCATGCGGACTGGCTGCACCGGGCGCTGGCCGGGGGGCGGAGCGTGCACCTCGAGCGCTACCCGGAACCGGATGCCGCGCTGCGGGACGGGGAGCTCGAGGCGGAGATGGAAGTGATCCGGACCATGGCCCGGCTCGGGCGAGCGGCGCGGGAGCGGGTGAAGATCCGGGTCCGGCAGCCGCTCCGCACGCTGTATGCGGTGCTGCCCGCAGGCGTTGCGCCGGGCGACGAGCTGCTGGCGGTGCTGCGGGCGGAACTCAACGTCAAGGCGGTGCAGTTCCTGCAATCGGCGGATACGCTGGTGGCGTTGAGTGCGCAGCCGAACTACCGGGCGCTGGGGCCTCGATTCGGGGCGCGGACCGCGCAGGCCGCGGAGCGGATCCGGGCGCTCCCGGCGGAGGTCCTGCGGGGATTCCGCCGCGGCGAGCCCGTGGTCATCGAGCTGGATGGAGAGCGGCACGAGCTGTCGCCGGAGGAATTCACGGTCGTCGAAGAGGCGCGGGGGGATCTGGTCGTGGAGTCGGGGGGCGGGGTCACGGTCGCGCTCGACCCGACGGTGGATGCCGAGCTCCGGCTGGAGGGTGTGGCGCGGGAGCTGGTCAACCGGATCCAGCGGCTCCGCCGGGAGGCCGGGCTCGAGGTGACGGACCGGATCCGGCTGGCCATTGGTGGGGACGGGGAGGTGGTGGAGGCGGCGAGGCGGCACGAGGCGTTCATCGCCGGCGAGACGCTGGCCACGGCGTACACGGCGGACCCGGCATGGGAGGCGGTGGGGTACACGGTGATGCGCACCGTGGACGTGGATGGGGCGACGGCGCGGATCGGTCTCGCGAAGGCATGACCACCCCGGGAGGGCGGATCGCGCCGGGGGATGGCGGAGTCGACGTCGCCTGGAAGGTTCAGGTCCAGAAGGAATGAAGGAGTTCGGGATCACGAGTCTGGCGGCTCGCGCCGGGGGACGTGCGGCGCCGGCGGTCAGGCCCGGCAGGAGTCGGAGGAAGGGAGCTCAGTGGACGGGATAGACGCGCGCAGTCCGGGCCTTGTCGTGGGCTCCTGGGCGGGGAACAAGGCCGCGCTCTTCTTCGGGATCGGCCTCTCGGTGCTGACGCTGGACCTGGTCACGAAGATCATGATCCAGCGGTCGCTGGAGCGCTATCAGCAGGTCGAGGTCATAGGCGAGTACGTCCGGCTCACGTACATTTACAATCCCGGGGCCGCGTTCGGGATCCACGTGGGGCCCCATTCGCGGCTCGTGTTCCTGGTGCTCTCCGCGCTGGCGCTGGCGGCGCTCGCGGTCATGTACTGGGCGACGCCGGCGACGAACCGGATCCGGCTGAACTCCATTGCGCTGATCTGCGGCGGCGCGCTGGGCAACATGGTGGACCGGGTGCGTTCGCCGAACGGCGTGGTGGACTTCCTGGACATCGGGATCGGGGACGTGCGGTGGCCGGTGTTCAACGTAGCGGACATTGCGGTGACCGCCGGGGCGATCTATCTCGCGCTATCGCTCTGGCGGGAGGATCGGGATGACGACGAAGGTGGATAGCGCGCTGGTGGAACGGCTCCGTCTGGTCGTGGAGGAGGCAGGGGGCGAGCGGGTGGACGTGTACCTGGCGCGGCGTGTGCCGGAGCTCTCGCGGGCGCGCGCGGCGGATCTCGTGCTGGAGGGCCGGGTGCTGCTGAACGGCCGGGCCCCTCGCAAGAGTGATCGGGTCGCTGCGGGCGACGTCATCGAAGTCGAGCTGCCGGCGCCCGAACCCTCCACGCTCGTTCCGGAGCCGATCCCCCTCGACATCGTGTACGAGGACTCGGACCTGCTGGTGATCGACAAGCCGGCGGGGCTGGTGGTGCACCCTGCGCCGGGGCACGCGACGGGGACGCTGGTACACGCGCTGCTCCACCACGTGCGGGACCTCTCCGGGATCGGCGGGGTGCTGCGGCCGGGGATCGTGCACCGGCTGGACAAGGACACGTCGGGGCTCATGCTCGTGGCGAAGCACGACGGGGCGCACCGCCAGCTCGCCGCGGCGCTCAAGCGGCGGGAGATCCGGCGGGCATACCTGGCGGCGGCGTGGGGCCATTTCGACACGGATGAGTTCACGGTGGACGCGCCGATCGGGCGTTCGCCGCGGGACCGCAAGCGAATGGCGGTAACGGCGGACGGGCGTCGGGCGGTGACGCGATTCCGGCGTCTGGAGCGGTGGGTCGCGGCCGACCTGCTCCGGGCGGAGCTCGAGACGGGGCGTACGCACCAGATCCGCGTACACCTGGCGTACCGCGGGCACCCGGTGGTGGGGGACCAGGTGTACGGCGCGGGCGCGGAGCGGGGGATCAGCGGTCCGGCCTCGCCCTGGGCCCGGGAGTTCGCGCGCCGCGTCACGCGCCAGTTCCTGCACTCGGCGGAGTTGTCGTTCCGGCATCCGCGCACGGGCGAGCCGATGGTCTTCCGCAGCCCGCTGCCGCCGGACCTCGCGGAGCCGGCGGAGTGGGCGAGGCGGAGCTCGATGCCCGAGCAGGAGCGCTGAGCCGGGGCGGTCGAGGGACTCGCCCCGGCCCTTGACCGATCCGGCCCGGCCGCCCGGCCCGGGGGCCGACAGCCTCGCCGAAGCGCCGGTTGCGGTCGAAGCGGGGATCCAGCGGATCCGCCCCGCAGCCGGCGGGGACGGGGATGTGGCGGGGTTCGCCGCCCCGTCCGAACGATGGAGTTGACCGAGGGCGGGTGTCTACACTATCTTGTCTCGGTCCCACCCCGGGGTTCCCTCCACCCATCTTCCTGGTAGTCGTTGTGCATCCCGCGGAATCCGTTGCCATCGATGGCGATGCGGTATCGACCGAAGCGCCGCAATGGGTCGTCTTTGCGTGCGCTGGTCGGCGCTTCGGCGTGCCCATGGCGAGCGTACGGGAGATCCTTCCGGCCCGACCGGCCACGAGGCTGCCGGGTTGCGGGCCCGAGGTGCTCGGTCTGGTCGGCCGCCGGGGACGGGTGGTCACCACATTCGATTTCGGCGCCGTGATGGCGCTCCGGCAGGCGGCCGCAAATCCCGGCCACCGGCTCCTGCTCATTGAACACGACGACAAGCTACTGGGTTTCGCGGTCGATGATGTGATCGCGGTCGTTCGGGCGGCGGAACCGGAGACGCGGCCGTCGGCGGGCGAGGCCGGTCTGCCCGGCGGGCCGGAGGATGCCATGCTCGGGGCGATCGGCGCCGGGGACGACGGGTTCCTGGCGATCGATCCCCGTCCCATCCTGACGCGGCTGCTTCGTTGAGCCGAACCCCCTCAAGTGCCGGACCTTCGGAGTGACTGCATGGACAAGACCGTACTGATTTGCGACGACGCCATCTTCATGCGCACCATGCTCGGCGACATCCTGCGCCGGGCGGGCTTCCAGGTGGTGGGCGAGGCGGCGACCGGAGCGGAAGCGGTGGAGCTGTACCGGCAGCTCAAGCCCGCGCTGGTGACGATGGACATCGTGATGCCGGACATGGGCGGGATCGACGCGGTGCGTGCGATCGTGAGCGAGTTCCCGGAAGCCCGGATCCTGATGTGCAGCGCGATGGGGCAGCAGGCGCTGGTGGTGGAAGCGATCGAGGCGGGCGCGCGGGACTTCGTGGTGAAGCCGTTCCAGCCGTCGCGGGTGCTGGAGGCCGTGCAGCGCGTGCTCGGCTGACCATGGATCTGAGCCGGTACTTCGACCTCTATCTCGCGGAGACGGAGGAGAACCTCCGGGCGTTGTCGCGGGCGCTCCTGGCGCTGGAGGCGGGGGAGGGGAAGGGGGCGCTTGAGGCGGCGTTCCGGGCGGCGCACACCATCAAGGGGGTGGCGGCGGCCATGGGGTTCGAAACCGTAGCCGCCGAGGCGCACCGGCTCGAAGACATGCTGACGGAGGTCCGGTCCGGGCGGCGGCCCGCGGATCCGGCATGGGTGGATGCCATGCTGGCCGTGGCGGACGCGCTGGAGGCTGCGGTCGCGGAATCGGTGGAGAGGGGGCCGTCGGCGGAGGCGCTGGAGGAGTCGGAGGGACCGGCGGAACCGTTCGATGCCGGTGCGGGCGCGGACCTGGAGGCCGACGCGGTCGCCGGGTTCGCGGAGGACGCGGAGCTGGTGGCGGCGGTCATCCTGAGCAAAGACACGCCGCTGCGGGCGGCGCGGGCGGCGGTGATCCGGCGACGTCTCTCCGAGCTCGTCCCCGTGCTCGGGAGCTGGCCGCCGGATCCGAGCGAGCACGTGAACCGGCCGCTCCTCGTTTTCCTCGGGAGGGACGGCGATCGTGCCGCGCTGGAGGCGGCGGTGCGGGGGGCGGGCGATGTGGAGCGGGTGGAGTTCATCGTTCCGATGCGCTACTCGCGGCCCGCGGGGCCGGCCACGGGCCCGAAGCCGAAGCAACCGGCGCGGCCGGATCGGGACGCGGAGGCCGGGCGGGCGCACGGGCGCACGGTCCGGGTGGATGCGGGGCGGCTCGACGAAATCTCGGACGGCATAGCCGAACTGGCGGTCGTGGCCGGGCGCCTTGTGGCACAGCTCTCACCGGAGGTGCCCGCGGCGCTGGCGGAGACGGCGAGGCGGATCGCCCGGCAGGTGGAAGAGATCCAGGCGGCCGCCCTGGCGTTGCGGATGGTGCCGGTCCGGGAGGTGTTCGACCGGCTCCCTCGGGTGGTCCGGGACGCGGCGCGGGCGCTGGACAAGGAGGTCGATTTCCGGATCGAGGGGCAGGATGTCGAGCTGGACCGGGCGATCCTGGAAGAGCTCACCGATCCGCTCGTCCACCTGCTGCGCAACGCGGTCGCCCACGGGCTGGAGGAGCCCGAGGAGCGGCTGGCCACGGGGAAGCCCGTGCGAGGGTTGCTGCGGCTCAGCGCGGTGCGCGACCGGTCCAGCGTCCGGATCGTGGTAGAGGACGACGGCCGCGGCATCGATCCCGAGCGGGTTCGGCGGCGCGCCCGGGAGCTCGGGATCGACGTGCCCCCCGGGACCGAGCTCACCGGAGAGGCCCTGCTCCGGGTGATCGGCCGGCCCGGGTTCTCGACGGCCGAGAAGGTGACGGAGGTATCCGGGCGCGGCGTCGGCCTGGATGCGGTGCTCGAGCGGGTGCGAGCACTCGGCGGCGCCGTCGCGATGGAGACGAAGCCGGGCGTGGGGACGTCGTTCCAGCTCACGCTGCCGGTCACGCTGGCCGTCACGCACGCGCTCCGGGTCCAGGTGGCGGGCGAAGACTACGTGCTTCCGCTCACGCACGTGACGGAGGCCATCGATCTCCGGGATGCCCGGGTGACCCGGACCGAAGGGGGCGAATTCGTGGACGTGCGCGGGGAACCGCTGCCGCTGGTCCGGTTGGGCCAGGTCCTCGCGGCGGATGGCGCGGGCGAGGAGTCCGCGGCGGTGATTACGGCGGTGGGCGAACGGCGCGGCGCCCTCGCCGTCGATCGGTTGGTTGGCAGGGAACGGATCCTGGTGAAGGGGTTCGACGCGGCTGCGGGCACGTTGCCGATCTTCTCGGGCGCAACGCTCCTCGGGGATGGACGGCCGGCCCTGGTACTCGATCCCACAAGCGTACTCTGAGGCGGACGTACGATGATCGACATACGCGAGCTCGGCACGTTGCAACTCGACGCGTTGCGCGAAGTGGCGAACATCGGCGCGGGCCACGCGGCCACGGCGCTCTCCCAGCTCACGCGCCAGCGGATCATGTTGAACGTCCCGCAGATCCGGGTGGTCCGGCTGGAGGAGGTAGCAGAGCTGACCGGCGTTCCGGATGAGGCGGTCGCGGCGGTGGTCATGCAGGTGCTCGGGGATCTGACGGGCCGGGCGGTCCAGGTGTTTCCGGGCTCCACGGCGCAGTGGATCGCCGAGGCGCTGTTGAACCGCCAGGGGATCTCGTTCCCCGACGGCTTCGGCGAGATGGAGCAGTCCGCCCTGAAGGAAGCGGCCAACATCCTGGGCGCGGCGTACCTGAGCGCCCTGTCGGATTTCCTGGGTCTCCTGGTGCTGACGTCCGTGCCCTCGCTTGCCCTCGACATGGCCGCAGCGGCCCTGACGAGCGGTTATCTCGCGACGGGGCAACTGGACGAATACGTGTTCTGCATCGAGACGTTGTTCCGGGTGGACGAGCTCCGGAACCCTCTGCACGCGCATTTCCTCCTGCTGCCGGACAGTCCTTCGTTGGAAGTCATCCTGCGCTCGGTGCGAATGGCATGAAGGTGGTGCCTTTATTGACCAACGGCCGGGGCGTCGAGCTCCAGGACATCGGCGGCGGGGCCCGGCGATCGGGATCCCGGGGCCGGACGGTGCGTTTCGAGCCGCGTTCTGCGCGGGACCTGGAGATCCTGAGGTCGCTGGCGCGGCGGATCTCGCCGGACGATGCGGGCGCGCACAACAACCTGGGCGTGGTCTACTTCAACAAGGGGCTGTACGAGGAGGCGATCGCGCAATTCGAGCGGGCGCTGGAGCTGGACCCGCGGATGGAGGTCGCCCGGCGGAACCTGGAAGTGGCGTACTTCAACACGGGCTACTTCGAGGAGCTCGTGGGGCGGCTGCACGCCATGCTGAAAGCGGATCCGGGGGACCTGGTGGCGCGGAAGCGGCTCGCGACGGCGTACCTGTACGGCGGGGACCCGGCGAAGGCGGCGGAGGAGTGGCGCTGGATCGTGGAGCAGGCGCCGGATGACGAGCATGCGCGCCTGCAACTGGCGCGGGCCGAGTGGCAGCGGGGAGCGCCGGAAACCGCGCTTGCCTGCCTGATGGAGGCGGCCGGGCGCTTCCCGAACAGCGCGCCGGTCCATCTGCACCTCGGGGAGATCCACTATCACCGGGGCTGGAACGCGGAAGCCGCGGAGGCGCTGGAGCGGGCGGTCGAGCTGGACCCGAAGCTGGCCGAAGCGTATCACCTGCTGGCGTTCGTCTACGGGGACATGGGCAAGTCGGAGCTGGCGGATGCCGCGGCGCGGCGGGCGGCCGAGCTGAACCCGGCGTATGCGCGTGCGGAGACGAACCTCTCGCTGGACCGTTACAACGAAGCGCGCTACGACGAGCTGGTCGGGGACCGGGCCCGGAGGCCCGAGATCGCGGAAGGGCAGCTCGCGCACTACAACCTCGGGCTGGCGTTCCGGCAGCGGGGCCTGTACGACCAGGCGATGCAGGAGTTCGAGCGAGCGCTGGAGGAAGGGGAGGCGCCGGAGCTGGTCCGCCAGGCGCAGGCGGAGCTGCACCTGCTGCGGGGGGAAGGGGCGCTGGCGGCGGCGCTCTACGGCCAGTTGCTGGCGGAGGAGAGCGGGAGCCCGAAGCTTTGGAACGAGCGGGGCGTGGCGCTGCACCAGGGCGGGGACGTAGACGGGGCGGAGCGGTGCTACGAGCAGGCGCTCGAGCTGGACCGGTCGTACGCCATTGCGTGGAATAACCTAGGGGTGGCGCGGCACCACCGGGGCGACAACGACGGTGCGGAGCAAGCGTTCCGGGAGGCGATCGCGAGCGGGCGGGCGCCGGTGGAGGTACACCGCAACCTGGGCCTGTTGTTGACCCGGGCGGGCGCGATCCGGAGCGCGATCGAGGTGTACCGGCGTGCCCTGGAGCTGGATCCGAAGTACGCGCCGGCGTGGAGCGGGCTGGGCGCGGCGCTCATGGAGGCCGGGCACATGGACCACGCCCGGGCCGCGCTGGTCCGGGCGGTTGACCTGGATCCCGACCTTGCGGAGGCGAGGTACCAGCTCGCGTTCGCGCTGTCGGCCACGGGGGATTTCCAGGGAGCGCTCCGGGAGACGAAGCGGGCGATCGAGCTGGACCCGCTGTATCCGACGCCGCGCTTCCGGTTGTTGATCGACCTGCAGTTCGAGCACGCGGGGATCAACGCTCCGGAGCTGGAGGTCGCGGAGCGGGTCGCGTCGGGCGCCGGGGTGGAGAGCTTCCAGTTCGACAGCGTGGAGCTGGACGGCCTGTTCGCGGAGTTCGAAGGAGCCGCCGCGGGCCGGAGCCGCGCGGGTTCGGACGAGGCGCTACGGGACTCGTTGGTGGCGGCCCGGGAGGCGGCGGAACGCGGGGAGTACGATACGGCGGGTGCCGAGGCCGTGCGCGCCGCGGCCAGCGGGTCGGAATCGGCCGAGGTGCTGCTCCTGTTGGGGGACGTGTACCTGGGCCAGGGTCTGGCCGGGGAGGCGCTCGAGCGGTACAACGCCGTGCTGGGGCTCAAAGGGGTGGCCGAAGAGGACGTGCAGAGGGCGCTCCTGGGCGCGGCGCGGGCGAATCTGGAGCTGGGCCGGTTCGAGGCCGCCCGCGACCTGGCCGAACGGTACTGCAAGCGGGTACCCGGCGCGGTGGATGGCCTGCGGGTGCTCGGGCGTGCGCTGGTGGGGTCCGGGGAGGCGGGGCGGGCGGTCGCGGTACTGGAAGAGGCGACGGTGCTGCTCCCGGACGATCCCGGACTGCTGACGGATCTCGGCGATGCGCGATCGAGCGCGGGGGATCTGGCGGGCGCGGAGCAGGCGTGGCGCCGGGCGATCCACGTGGACGGCGGTGCGGTCGCGGCGCGGGCCGCGCTGGGCCGGCTGCTGGCGGGGCGGGGGGAGGTGGCGGAGGCCGCGACCCAGTTCCGGGCGGCGCTCGCACTCGTGCCGACGCACGGCGAATCCGCCCTCCAGCTCGCTGAGCTCGAGGCAGGCGCCGGACGGTGGGACGAGGCGGTCGCGGTGCTGGTGGACCTGCTGTTGGTGGATCCGTACCACCTGGAGGCGCTCGCACGGCTGGGCTGGGTGCTGTACGAAGCGGGGCGCATGGACGAGGCGGAGACCGCGTTCCGGCGGGTGTTGCGATTCGATCCGGAGCACGATGGGGCGATAGACGGACTGCGTCTGGTGGCAGCCGGGCGCGCGCCGTCCACGATGGGCTGAAGCGATGGCCATTGAGGGTCCGCTCAAGGAGTTCGGGTTCCAGGACGTGTTGCAGCTCCTGGAACTGGCGCGCAAGACGGGCGTCCTGACGGTCCGGTCGGAGCGGCTGAACGATGATGCGGTGGTGCATTTCGACCGTGGGGACGTCGTCTTCGCGGTGCGCCGCCGGTCGCCGCGCCGACTCGGCCAGTTGCTCATTCGGGCGGGCAAACTCACGGAGCGGGAACTGGAGCGCGCCCTGGAGATCCAGCGGCGGAACCCGGGATCGCGGCTGGCCGACATCCTTCTCGAGATGGGGAGCGTAACGGAGCCCACGCTGCAGAAGTACCTGCGCTTCCAGCTCGAGGAGACGATCTACGACCTGATGTCGTGGGACGAGGGGCGGTTCCGGTTCGACGAGGACGTGGACCTGCGGCTCGAACGGGTGCACGTTCGGGTGCGGGTCGACGAGCTGCTGGTAGAGGGAGCGCGGCGGATCGACGAATGGTCCCGGATCGAGGCGAAGGTGCCCGGCGCCACGTCGGTCCCCGCGCTGGCGCCGGTGATGGGCGAGGATGGGTCGCCACTGCGGTTGCGGCCGGAGGAGTGGGAGGTGCTGGCGGAGGTGGACGGGGAGCGGGACATCCGTCAGATCGCCGCGGATCTCGGCAAGAGCACGTTCGATGTGGCGAAGATCGTGTACGGTCTCGTCGCGATCGGCGTGCTTCGGGTCCACGATGGGCCGCTCCGCGCCGCCGAGCAGGAGCTGGATGCGCTGCTCGCCGAGGCGGCGGCGCTCCTGGAGAGCGGGGACCTGGAGGCGGCGGGGCGGCGGGTGGTGGAACTCCAGGCAGAGTACGCGGATCGGCCGGAGCCGGCGCTGGTCGCCGGACGGGTCTTTGCGGCGCAGGGGCGGTGGCGCGCGGCAACGGAAGCGTACGCGCGGGCCGTGGAGCTCGATCCGCTATTCATCGAGGGGCATTACCATCTGGGGTACGCGGCGTCGCGGGTCGGGGACTTCACGCGGGCGGTGCGCGCCTGGGACACGTTCCTGCGGCTCGCGCGGGATGACGAACGGCGGGCGGCGGTGGAAGCCGCGTCGAACGCGGTGCGGACACTCGTGGAAGCACTGAACCAGGAGTCGGCACAGGCTCATGAATCGGTTACAGCCATCCGCTGATCTCCGGCGCTGGAGCGCGGAAGTGGCGCGGGATCCGGGTTCCGCGTCGTTCGTGGCGCTCGCAGAGGCGTATCGGCGGCAGGGCCGACGGGAAGAGGCGCTCCAGATCTGCTTGCGGGGACTGGAGAAGCGGCCGACGGACGTGGCCGGCCACGCGCTCCTGGCGCGGCTCTACCTCGAGGCGGGGGACCGCGTCCGGGCCTGCGACGAGTGGGCGATCGTGCTGAGCCTGGACCCCGACAATTTCGAGGCGCACCGGGGGATGGGGTTCTACCAGATCGAGCAGCGGAATCTGGAAGCTGCGCTGGAGCACCTGCGGCGGGCGGAGGCGCAGCGGCCGGGGGACCGGGCGGTGCGCGAGGGGCTGAGCCTGGTGCGTGCGCGGCTGGCGAAGCGGCGGGAGCACGTCGGGCAGCGGGCGCCGCAGCGGGCCGCAGAGGAAGCCCCCCAACGAAGCGCGCAGCGGGCGCCGGCCCGGCCGGGCATCGATCCGGCGCGGCTGTTCGAGCCGCTGCGGGAGGAGACGCCGTTCCTCGGCGCGCTGATCGTGGACGCGCAGGGGCTGGTGCTGGCGGGCGGAATCGAGGGCGGGGAGTGGGCGAACGGGGAGGCGCTCGGCGCGATCGTGAGCAGCGTGGTGGAGGATGCGGTTCGCGCGACGTCGCATACGACCCTCGGCGCGTGGCGCGGGATGCTGGTCGAGACGGAGCAGGCCGCCGTGCACCTGGCTCCTCTGCGGGATGACCTCATGGTCGTGCTCGTTGCCATGCCGGGCGCGCCACCGGGCTGGATCCTGCGCGCGGCTGCGCGGGCTGCGGCGCTCGCGTCGGCATTCGTGGAGGCGAGGTCATGAGCGATCCGTACCGGGAAGGGCTCGATCGACTGAGCCGGATCCGCGGGGTGCGTGGCGCGCTGATCGTGGATGGCGCCGCGGGCGTCCCGGTCATTGCGGACGTGTCGCCGGACGTCCCGGTCCCGGCGCTCGCCGCGCTCGCTGCGTCGCTCTACCGGCGTACGGAGCGCTCCGCCCGGGACGCTGGGCTCGGCCAGGTCCGGGCGCTCCAGCTCGTGGCCGAGCACGGACACATCCTGATGGCGCAGGGCAAGGATGTCATGGTGGTGGCCCTTGCCGAACCGACGGCGCAACTCGGGCTCGTCCGGCTGGAAGTCCGCAAGCTGGCGGAGGCGGTCCGATGAGACGCGACGAGATCGCCCGGCTCGGTGCGGCGCTGGCGGAACCGGTCCGCCGTTTCGTGCGCGATGCCCGCGTGCGGGTCGCGCTGGTCGTGAACGCCAGCGGCCAGATCATGGCACAGCAGGGTTTCGCCGGCAGCTACCAGGTGGCGAACGTGGCCGCGCTGGCGGCCGCGGCGAACGCGTCGTCGCGTGCACTGGCCGCTCTGGTGGGGGAACCCCGCTGGCGGCACATGCACCACGAGGGCGGGAACCGGCAGCTCTTCCTCGCGCCGTTCTCGACACCGGCGGGCGAGATCGTCCTGGTCGCCATCTTCGACGATGAGTCGTCGATCGGCGTCGTAGAACTCTTCTTCAACGCGCTGGCGGACGAGGTGAGGGCGCTGCCCGAATTCGCCTACGCGGCGCCGTCCGCCGACGCGCGCAGCTTCGAGCGCGACCTCGAGGCCGGGCTCGGTCAGATGCTCGTACCCGGGGCCTGAGAGGTAACCATGCCACTCGTCAACTATTCGACCCGCGAGATCACCTGCAAGATCGTGTACTACGGCCCCGGTCGTTCCGGGAAGACGACGAACCTGCAGTACATCCACGCGTCGGTACCGGAGAGCCGGAAGGGCCGGATGGTTTCGCTGGCCACGGAGACGGACCGGACGCTGTTCTTCGATTTCCTGCCACTGGACCTGGGCTCGATCTCGGGCTTCCGGACCCGGCTCCAGCTCTACACCGTGCCCGGGCAGGTCTACTACAACGCCACGCGGAAGCTTGTGCTCCGTGGCGCTGATGGCGTAGTGTTCGTGGCCGACTCCCAGCCGGAGCTGCTGGAGGAGAACATCGACAGCCTGTGCAACCTGCACGAGAACCTGCTGGAGCAGGACTTCGACCTCCAGAGCCTTCCGGTCGTCATCCAGTACAACAAGCGGGATCTCCCCGGGGTCATGCCCATCGACGAGCTGGAGGACGCGCTCAATTTCCGGGGCGTTCCGTCGTTTCCTGCCAAGGCGGTGAGCGGGGAGGGCGTGTTCGACACGCTGCGCGCCATCAGCGAGCGCGTGCTCAAGGCACTTTCAGCGAAGTATCAGCAGCCGCTGGTCCCGGACGCGGCAAGGTGAGCGTAACGCCATGCAGGGGCTCGAACTAGACCCGCGCTTCACGTTCGAATCGTTCGTGGTCGGCGCGAACAACCGGCTCGCGTGCGCGGCAGCGCGCCGTGTAGCGGAGGCGCCGGGCACGACATACAACCCGTTGTTCATCTACAGTGCGTCGGGGCTCGGCAAGACGCACCTGCTGACCGCGATCGGGCACCACGCGCGCCGGATCAATCCGGAGATCCGCCTGGTCTACGATACGCTCGAGCAGTTCATGGAAGGGGTCATGGCGGCGATCGAGGCCGGAGAGCGGGACGTGTTCCGCGACCGCCTCTCCCGGATCGAGCTGCTGCTGCTCGACGACGTCCAGTTCCTCGCGGGACGGCATCGGACCCAGGAGGAGGTGATCCGGTTCTGGGACGCGCTCTCCAGCCGCGGTGGGCAGGTGGTCCTGGCGAGCGATCGGCCGCCGCCCGAGATCGACGGGATCGACGAGCGGCTCCTGTCGAGGTTTTCCGGCGGTCTGATCGTGGACATCGGCGCTCCGGACTACGAGACCCGGGTGGCGATCGTACGGCGGAAGGCGGAGGAGCGCGGGCAGGTCCTGGGTCCCGGGGTCCCGGAGATCCTGGCGCGTACCGCGTTCGCGAACGTGCGAGAGCTGCAGGGGGCCCTGAACCGGCTCCTGGCGGTCCAGGAGCTGGAGGGCCGGACGGTGACGGCGGAGGAGGTGCCGGAGCTCGTGAGCGGCGTGCGCGCGGCCGCGCGGACCGAGGAGTTCGAGGACTTCCTGCAGGACATCGTCGGCGTCCTGGCGGATGCGGTGCCGGAGCCGGAGGAGGTCAAGGACCCGATCACGGAAGCGATCGAACGGTGGCGCGCCGAGGGCTACCGCACGCGGCGGCTCGAGCTGGCCCGGCCTGCGGCCAACGACCCGGCGCAGGTGGAGGACGTACTCCGGGAGTTCGAGCGGGCGGTGGACCGGCTCCGCGAGATCACGGGAGAGATCATGGCGCTGGAACCCGGGGCTCCCGAGCTCGCCCGGGCGGACATTCTCAAGGACCCGGACCGGATCCCCGAGGCGGAGGAGCTGCTCGGGGGCGTGCGGGAACGTTCGCGCCCGCTGCCGGCGCCGCCACCGGAGCCGACCTTCCAGACGTTGCACCTGTCGACGGACCTGTTCGCGGTACGCGCGGCCCTGGCCGTGGCCGATGCGCCGGGAGAGAAGTACAACCCGCTCTACATCCACGGCCCCTCCGGTGCGGGGAAGAGTGTGCTCCTCGCCGCGCTCGGCAACGAGATCGCGAAGCGGTATCCGGAGCTCCCGATCGCGTACCTCGACGGGCCCGGGTTCGCCGCCGAGCTGATCCAGGCCCTGGAGCGCAATCGGGTCGAGCACTGGAGAGAGCGGTTCCGCCGGGCGCGCGTGCTGATCCTGGACGACCTGCACGTGCTGGCCGGGACGGAGCGGGCGCAGGAGGAGCTGTTCCATCTCTTCGACTCGCTGCAGCGCGCCGGGGCGCAGCTCGTCTTTGCCGCAGCCGGGAAGCCCCGGGACCTCGAGGGACTTCAGGACCGGCTGCGTACGCGACTCGAGGCGGGGCTGGTGGTGGAGCTCCCGGCCGAGAAGGACCGGGATCGCGACCTGGAGCTCCGGAAGATCAGCGCGCCGGCGCCCACGCTGCGGGACACGGTCGCAGGGGTGAGCCTCGTGGATGCGCCGGCGGTCCGGAAGATGGACGCCTGGTTCCGGAGCCGGGAGAAGATCGTTTGGGAATGGCCGTACAGCAACGAATGGCTGATCGAGGAGCTGGAGTAGCGTCATGGCCATCAAGGGGAGCCTGAAGGAGGCGAGCCTCGCGGATGTCTGCCAGCTCCTGGCGCTTGGCCAGAAGTCCGGAGTGCTATCGGTAACGGACCGCTCGAGCTTCGGACAGATCTTCTTCGATCGCGGGCGGATCACGTTCGCGAAGATCGTGAACCGCCGGGACCGTCTGGGCGACTATCTGATCCGGGACGGGGTCATCCAGCCGGAACAGTTGCAGGATGCGCTGGCGGAGCAGGCGCGCACGCCGGACCGGCGGCTCGGCGAGATCCTGATGGCGCGGGGCTGGATCGAGCAGGACCAGCTGCAGAGGTACGCGCAGGAGCAGATCGAGGAAGCGGTCTATCTGCTCTTCACGTGGACGAAGGGCAGCTTCTACTTCGAGGTCGACCAGAAGCCGGAGCCGGGCGAGATCCTCGTGGACATCAATCCCGAGAGCCTGCTGCTGGAAGCGGCCCGCCGGGTGGATGAATGGAGTCTGATCGAGAAGAAGATCCCGTCGCTGGATCTGATCTTCGAGGTGGACACGGCGCGGTTGCGGGAAGCCGAGGTCAGCCTCACGCCCGAGCAGGAGCGGGTCCTCCCGCTGCTGGACGGGACGCGGACGGTGCAGGAGGTGGCGGACCAGAGCGGGCTCACGGAGTTCGACGTCGGCCAGGCGATCTACGGGTTGATCCAGGCCGGGTTCGCCCATCGGGTCGGGCAGCGGGAGTGGACGGAGGGTCAGCGGGTTCGTGAAGCGGACATCGCGGAGCGGCGGAATCTGGGGATCGCGTTCTACCGGACGGGCATGTACGAGGAGGCGGTCCGGGAGTTCCGGCGAGTCCTGGAGATGCGCCCGGATGATGCGGCGGCGAGCTTCTACCTGGCGCTCATCGCATTGCGGGAGCGGCGGGAGCGGGAAGCGGTCCGCCGGCTGAAGCTGCTGATGGAGGAGGTCGGGCCGCGGTACGCGGCGTTCGTGAATCTCGCCATCGCGTTCGACCGGCTCGGGCGGAGCGAGGACGCGTTGGTCGCGCTGAACGAAGCGGAGGCGCAGCGGCCGGCCACGCCCGTCGTCGCCTTGCTGCGGGCGGCGATCCAGCTCCGGATGGGCGACGTGGATGCGGCCACGGAGAGTCTGGCCGAATACCAGCTCCGGCTGCGGACGGCCGAGCCCCCGGCGGCCCCGTATTACCACTATGCCGCCCTGGTCGCGGCGCTCGCCGGACGGCTGGACATGGCGGAGGCCACGATCCGGGATGGGCTGGATACGTATCCCAGCTCGGCGCCGCTGCTGTTGCTCGCCGGGGCGATCGCGGAGCGGCGGGGCGACTACGCGCAGGCGGAATCGCTGTACCGACACGCGGCGGAGGAGGATGCGGAGCTGCCGCAGGCGCACAAGAACCTGGGCGACCTGGCGTACCGGCGGGGAATGTACGAGGACGCGGTGGCGCACTACCGCCGTGCGCAGGAGCTGGCGCCGGAGCTCGGCGACGATCTGTACGCGAAGCTCGGCAACATCTTCTACCGTCAGCGCAACCGGACGGAGGCGGTGCGCTGTTGGGAGCGGGCGCTCGAGTTGAACCCGCAGAATGAGGTCGTCAAGAACAACCTTGCCGTGGTCGCCCATGCGGCCGGGTGAAGGCGAGGCACGGACGGATCACGGGGACGCCATGCGTCCCTTGCGGCCGCTCCCGCTCGCGCAGGGCGAGCTGTCGGAAGCGGACGCGCGGGAGTTCGAGGCGCTCAAGCGGGTGATCCAGGAGCGGGCCGGGTTGTTCTGTGACGGCTACAAGTCGAAGTGCCTGAGGCGGCGGCTCGCGGTGCGGATGCGCGCGCGCGGCGTGCACCGCTACGCGGACTATGGCGAGGTGTTGCGGAACGATCCGGCGGAGTACGACCGGCTCGTGGACACGCTCATGATCAACGTGAGCAAGTTCTTCCGCAACCCCGAGGTGTGGGACGTGTTGCGGGAGCAGGTGATCCCGGCGCTGTTCGAGCTTCCCGGGTCGCCGATCCGGATCCTCAGCGCGGGTTCGGCGGGGGGCGAAGAGGCGTACTCGGTGGCGATCCTCCTGCTGGAGCACGCGGAGCGGATCGGTCGGCCGGCCGCGGTGAGGCGCTTCGAGATCGTCGGCATCGACATCGACCGGGACAGCCTGAACCACGCGCGCCGGGCGGAATACGGGGAACTGGCGCTGTCGGACACGCCGGAGGCGGTGCGGTCGAGGTGGTTCGAGGGCGGCCCGGTGTACAGGCTGCGGCCGGAGCCGAGGCGGCTGGTCCGGTTCCAGGAGGCGGACCTGCTGAAGGACGAGATCCCGCCGGGGCAGCACATGATCCTGTGTCGGAACGTGGTCATCTACTTCGAGCGGGCCGTGCAGGAGGCGCTGTTCGCGCGGTTCCGCGAGGCGCTCGTTCCGGGCGGGTACCTCGTGCTGGGGAAGGTGGAGACGCTGTTCGGCGCGACGAACTCGGGGTTCCGCCCGATCGCGGGGCGAGAGCGGATCTTCCAGAAGCTATGAGCCGATACCGATTCGGGCCGGGCGAGATCCCGGTGATGGTGAAGGTCGGAGACCTGAAGGTCGGGACCGCGGGGAGCACGCTGCTGACCCTCGGGCTGGGGTCGTGCGTGGCGGTGGCGCTGTACGATGCCATCCGGAAGATCGGCGGGCTCGCGCACGTCCTGCTCCCGGATCCGTCCCATGCGCGGTCGCCGGGTCCGCCGGGGCGGTTCGCATCATCCGCGGTGGATGCGCTGCTCACGATGATGATCGCGGAGGGTGCGGACCGTTCGCGGATCTTCGCCCGGATCGCGGGCGGCGCGTCGATGTTCGAGAACCTGGCGGCGGCGGGGAACGCGTCCCTCGGCGCCCGAAACGTCGCGGCGGTGAAGGAGTCGCTGGAGCGGGCACGGATCCCGTTGCGGGCGCAGGATGTGGGGGGTGGTTTCGGTCGGTCGGTCTATTTCCGTCTGTCGGACGGGCGTCTGCTGATCCGGTCCATCCGCAGGGATGATGTCATACTCTGAGCGACGTCGGGTGGGGCTACGCACCGGGCCGCGCGTGCTCGTCGTAGACGACAGCGCGCTCATGCGGGAACTCGTGACGGACCTGCTGGAGGAGTCCGGGGAGTTCCGGGTGGCGGGGCAGGCGGCGACGGGGTACGAGGCGATCCGGCTGGTCCACGAGCTGTCCCCGGACATCGTGACGCTGGATCTGGAGCTCCCGGACCTGGGCGGCCTGGACACGCTGGGCTACATCATGAGCGAGGCGCCGCGGCCGGTGGTGATCCTGTCCGCCCACGGCGGGGAAGGCGCCGACATCACGTTGCGGGCGCTGGACTACGGCGCGGTGGATTTCGTGCTCAAGCCGGCGGGGGACCAGCGGCGGGGCGTGGAGGCGCTGCGGACTCGCCTGCTGGCCGCGCTGCGGGCCGCGGCGGAGGCCCGACTGGCGAACCTGCAGTTCCGGGAGGTGCGGTCGAGCGGGCGCCGCGGGGCGGGCGCGGCGCGGGCCGCGGGACGGCACGGCGAGGGGACGGGGGCGGTGGCGGTCGCGGCGTCGACGGGCGGACCGCGGGCGCTGGCCGATCTGGTGGCCGGGCTCCCGCCGACGATTCCCGCCGCGGTCCTGATCGTACAGCACATGCCCCCGCGGTTCACGCGCGCGCTCGCGGAGCGTCTGGACGGCGTCGGCGCGCTGCCGGTGAGCGAGGCGGAGGCGGGCGAGCCGATCCGGCCCGGCCGCGTGTACCTGGCCCCGGGCGGGGTGCACCTGGTGCTCGGCCGGACACAGGAAGGCATCGTGGCCCGCCTCGAGGAAACCCCGCCCGTCTGGGGGGTACGACCAGCCGCCGACTTGCTGTTCGCGTCGGTGGCCAGCCATTTCGGCCCGCGGAGCGTCGGGGTCGTCCTGACCGGGATGGGGCGGGACGGGGCCAACGGGCTGCGGGCGATCCGGGAGGTCGGCGGCTGGACGATGGCACAGGACGAGGCATCCTCGGTGGTCTTCGGGATGCCGCGGGCGGCTGCCCCGTATGCCCACGAGGTGCTCCCGCTCGAGGCGATCCCCGCCGCGGTGGGCCGGAGGATCGTGGACCAGCTCGGACTCGTGCGGCGCTGACCCGGTGGGGCCGGGCAAGGCCCCGCCGGGGAGCGGTCCGGCCGCGGGACAACGCCCGGGCGTCCGGCCGGTGCCCGTCGACGCGACTTCGGAGCCCCGTGGAGCCGCGTCATGCGCATCGCGATCCTGGCAGCCCTGCTCATGGCCGTCTCGTCGATCGGCGCGGCGGAGTCGTGGTGCGCTCGCGCACCGGCTCCGACAGCCGCGTCGATGGCGTCCGGATTTCCAGGCGCGAGGACGAGCATCGACGCCCCGCCCGGGCCGGTCGGCGAGCAGGCATCCGACTCCGCCCGATCACCGGATTCCCATCAGGCCCACGCGGGTCCGCAAACGCTCATCGTCCAGGGCGACATCCGCATCCACTACTGGCCGGGCGGCGAGGCGCTCGCCCGACAGCTCGCGGGCGCCGTGCGGGCCATGCCTCCGTTTCCGGCACTGCCCGGAGATGTGCTGCTGGGCGCCGGCCCGGTCGACATCTACCTCGCGCCCGACCCGGCGCGTTTCGATTCGCTGACCGGCGGCCGGGCTCCGGAATGGGGCGCAGGGGTGGCCATGCCCGCCGCCGGCGTGGTGGTGCTGCCGGCGTATGCGTCCCGCCGGGGCGCGCCGCACGACCTGCCCAGGGTGCTGCGCCACGAGCTCGCCCACATCGCCCTCGCCCGGTACGTGGCGCCAGCCAGGGTTCCCCGGTGGTTCGACGAAGGCTACGCGCGCTGGGTCGCCGGCGAATGGGACGGAGAATCCGCCTGGCAGCTCCGTGTTGCGTTCGCCCTCCACCGCGCGCCGCCCCTGGACTCGCTCACCCTCCAATGGCCGCGGGCCGAATCCGATGCGCGCATCGCATACCTCCTTGCCACGAGCGCCGTGGCGTACCTGGTGGAGCAGGGTGGGGTGGAGGGGCTCGAACTCCTGATGCGGCGGTGGGCAGGTTCGGGGTCCTTCGATGCCGCGCTCCGCGACACCTACGGCCGCACCGAGTCGCAATTCGAGATGGACTGGATCCGCTTCGTGAAGCGGCGGTACGGTTGGCTCTTCGCCCTCTCCCACTCGGCGGTGTTCTGGGCGTTCGGCGCGTCGATGCTCATGGCCCTGTTCGCGATCCGGCGCCGACGGGACCAGGACCGCCTGGAGCGACTGCGCGCCACGGAGCCGCCGGATGACCCGGCATACTGGCTGGATCCCGATCCGGTCCTGGAGGTTCCCGAAGCGCAGCCGGACGCCGGCGCGGAGCCGGGGGAGGCGGCCCGGCGTGTTGACGCTAACGGCGAAAATCCTTAAATTTCAAAAGCTATGAAGACTCGGAACGCATCGCGTCCGACCGCGGCGCCGGAGGGGTCGCTCCGCTTTTCGGCCGTCAACTGGGGCCTCCTCGGACTCGGGCTCGCCGTGGTCGCGCTCGGGTACGCACTGCTCGCCCAGGGCTCCACGACCGCCGCACCGCTGCTCCTCGTCCTGGGCTACGTGGTGCTCATTCCGCTGGGAATCATCCTCTGAACGACGCAGCGGGCGCTTAGCTCAGTTGGTCTAGAGCGCTTCCCTTACAAGGAAGAGGTCGGGGGTTCGACTCCCTCAGCGCCCATACCGTGAAGTGTCGCCCCGCCGGCATCGCGCCGCGCGGGGCGAAGCTTTTTGTAGCCTTCGCGGCGGGGCTGCGTTACCGGGTCGAGCACGTGCACGAGCACGAGCACG
>CALCID010000063.1 GCA_937907535.1 uncultured bacterium
GACCCCGGCTCCCGACAGCCCGGCGAGGTCCCATGGCGCCACAGAAGAACGATGTCCTGTACGGCACGCTCGCGATGCTCGTCCTCAAGACGCTCGCGGTGAACGGGCCGATGCACGGCTACGCGATCACGAACCACATCCAGCGCGTGTCGGCGGATCTGCTGAGGGTGGAGGAGGGCTCGCTGTACCCTGCCCTGCACCGCATGGAGCAGCGGGGCTGGCTACGCTCGGAGTGGGGCATGACGGAGAAGAATCGCGAGGCGCGGTTCTATTCGCTGACACGGCTGGGCCGCAAGCAGCTCGTGCTGGAGGAAGAGAACTGGGCGCGGTTGACGGAGGGCGTGGCGCGGGTGTTGGGCTACGCGTGAGCGGATGAGTCCGCGTACGGAGAGGGGGCTCCCATGTGGCACGGGTTGAATGCCTGGCTGCGTCGCATGTGGACGGCGCTGTTGCCGGGCCGGGTGGAGCGGGACATCGAGCGGGAGATGTCCTTCCATCTGGCGGAGCGCGCGGACGAGCTCCGCGCCGCGGGGCTGAGCGAAGCCGAGGCGGAGCGGCGGGCGCGGGCGCGGTTCGGCAACCCGACGCTCCAGGCGGAGCGGACGCGCGACGTGCACGTGGTTCGCTGGTTGGACACCTTCGTGCGGGACGTGCGGTACGCGGTCCGCTCGCTGCTGCGTCGGCCGGGTTTCACGGCCACGGTGGTGCTGACGCTGGCGCTGGCGATCGGCGCGAACGCCGCGGTGTTCTCGGCGCTGGACGCCGTCCTCCTGCGCCCGCTGCCTTTCCCTGCCGCGGACCGCCTGGTGAGCGTGAGCGAGGTGAGCGACCGCACGACGACGACGGGGATCCCGCCCGCGCGGCTGGAGGATTGGCGTCAGCTCAACGCCGCGTTCGAGGCGATCCACGGCTACTACGTGGAGGACGTCTCGGAGACATCGGGTGACCTGCCGGAGCGGGTCCGGCGCGCGGTCGTGAGTCCGGGCTTCCTGGAGGTTTGGGGGATCGGCCCGGTCCGTGGGCGGGGTTTCACGGAGGCGGAGCACCGGTTCGGCGGTCCCGGGGCGGTCATCATCAGCGAGCGCTACTGGCGGCGGCGCTTCGGCGGCGCGCCGGACATCCTGGAGCGCACGGTGCGGCTCGGGACGGCGTCGGTCCCGATCATCGGGGTGATGGCGGCGGACTTCCGCTTCCCGGACCGGGACGTGGACCTCTGGGCGCCGGTCCATGTGGACGCGCCGTACGCGCAGACCCGGGAGAGCCCGTGGTACACGGTGGTGGGCCGGATGAAGCCGGGCGTGACGCCGGTGCGCGCGCGGGCGGACCTGGCCGCGGTGCAGGCGCAGCTCGGCGAGCGGTACCCGGATACGGACCGGGACATTGGTATCGACGTCGTTCCGCTCAAGGAGACGGCGGTCGGCGCAGTCGGGCAGTCGCTGTGGCTGCTGTTCGGCGCGGTGACGGTGCTGCTGCTGATCGCGTGCACGAACATCACGGCGCTCCTGCTCTCGCGGGGCGCGCATCGGCGCGAGGAGTTGGCCGTGAGGCAGTCGTTGGGCGTGTCGCGCGCGGCGGTCGCGGTGCAACTGCTGACGGAGACGGGAGTGCTGGCGCTCGCTGGCGGCGTGCTCGGCGTCGGGATCGCCGCGGCGGCATCTGGCGCCTTACGCGCGGCGGGCGTGGACCTGCCGCGATTCGACGAGGTGGCGGTCGGCGGCCGCGTGCTGCTGTACACCCTGGCGAGCGTGGTCGCGGTGACGCTGCTGTGCGGGTTTCTGCCCGCCCTGCGGATGGCCGGTGGGCTGGCGGCGTTGCGTGGAGGCGCGGCGCGCGCGCAGGTGTCCGCGCGCAACCCGCTCCAGTGGCTCCTCGTAGGCGCGCAGGTGGCGCTGAGCATCACGCTCCTGGCGGGTGCGGGGCTGCTGGTGCGCAGCCTCCACGAGCTGTCGCGAGTGGAGCCGGGCTTCGACGCGAAGGGCGTGCTGACGTTCCGCGTGAGCGGGAGCTGGGGCGAGACGGCGAACTACGCCGCCATCGTGCAGCGCATCGACGCGACGATCGATGCGCTGGCGGCGCTGCCGGGAGTGGAGGCGGCGGCCACGTCGGGGTGGGACGTTCCCGGCGTGCCGACGCAATGGCACACGACGTTCGAGGTGGTCGAGGCGTCGACGGATGCCCGCCCGATCGTCGCCGAAGGGCGCGCGGTTTCTGCCGAGTATTTCCGGACCATGCGGATCCCGGTGCTGGCGGGCGAGTCGTGCCGCCGGGCGCCGCCGCCGGGCGGATCCGAGCCGCCTGCCTACGAGATGATGGTGAACCACGCGTTCGTTGAGCGCTACCTGTCCGACCGCCCCTCGCCGATCGGCCTGCACCTGCGGGAGGTGGACGGTCCGATCCCCGCGAGCCGCATCGTCGGCGTCGTGGGGGACGCGCGCGAGCGCGGGCTCGATCAGGAGCCGGGGCCGACGGTCTACTGGTGCATGAGTGCGCCGAACCCGATGCCGTACTTCGTCGTGCACGCTCGGGGCGACCTCGGCGCGCTCGCCCCGAGCGTGCGACGGCTGATGAAGGAGATCGAGCCGCTGCGCTCGGTCTACGAGGTCGCACCGCTCGAGGAGCGGATTGGCGACGCGTTCGCGGAGAACCGGCTGCGCATGCTATTGCTGGCGCTCTTCGCGACGACGGCGCTGTCGCTGGCCTGCGTGGGGTTGTACGGCACGCTCAGCTACGCCATCAGCGTACGGCGGCGCGAGGTCGGCCTGCGGCTGGCGCTGGGTGCGCCGCGGCGCGGCATCGTTGCCCACTTCCTGGCCCGGGTGGCGTGGGTGGTCGCCCCGGCGTGCGTGCTCGGGATCGTGCTCTCGTTCGCATCCTCGCGCCTGCTCTCGGGCATGCTGTACGGCGTCTCGCCGTCAGACCCCACGACCCTTCTCGGCGTGGTCGCTCTCGTGCTCGCCGTCGCGACGCTCGCGGTGCTCGTCCCCGTCACGCGCGCGGCGCTCCTCGAGCCGACGAAGGTGCTGCGGGATCCGTAGGGGCGGGCTTGGCCACAGCCGAGCGACGTCGTGTTCGGCTCTCTGCCGTGCATGTGGGAGGCGCGGTGGCTCCACCTCGGCCCGTGCGCCGAATAGGGGCCTCCGTGAGATCGATGCCCCGGCCGACGCCGGCCCGGGGCGCACCATGCGGACGTGTCCCGGAAGCGACGGTGGCCTAGCTGGCAAAAGGTCCGGCGTGAGTGGACTTCAGGGCTCACCCCGGATTCCGGCGAGGATCGGGATTGCATTCCAATCAGCGGCGGCCGTGGCCGGCCAGGGCGCGGAGCCGGCCCCTGCCAGCCCCGCTACCGTAGACAGCTCCGCCGCCGCTCACGTCCTCGGCTTAAGAACCACCACGCCCGCCATCGGACAACGCATACGCCGCCGGTCCTACCGCGCTCCGCTCATGTGGAGAATCAGCCGGAACTGGTCGGCCGGCACCGCGCCCTGGACCAGGCGGCCGTTCACGATGAACGTCGGAGTAGCGCGCACCCCGAGCGCGGCGGCGACCCGATTGTTCAGGGTCGTCCTCCGACCGACCGAATTCTCTCCGTAGCAGCTCCCGAACCGGTCCGCGTCCAGGCCCAATTCCGCCGCATAGCCGGTGAAGATCGATGCCGGGTTCCGGCTGGACTTCCAGTCGCGCTGTCCTTCATACAATCGATCGTGCATTTCCCAGAACCGGTCCTGTTCGCCCGCGCACTCCGCCGCGCGCGCGGCTTCCGCACCGTTCGGGAATATGCCCAGGACGAACGGGACGTAGGTCCACCGCACCTTCCCGGTTGCAACGTACTCCTCGTGCAGCTTGTGGGTTCTCTAAACTTTGTCGCCGATCCTCTCTAAATTCTGTCGCGTCCTGGGGCATCTGGAGTCTACGTTTTGGCCTTCCGCCCACGTTTTCGTGCAGAGGAGGCCAGAGGAGGATGCTCAGGATGCTGGATCGACATGCCGTACGGGCCCTGCGCGAGGCGGGGCATTCGACCAAGGAGATCGCGGCGCAGTTTCGGGTCTCGCAGCGCACCGTCCAGCGGATCTTGAAGGAGCCGCCGGTTGCGAGTGCGAGTGACGCGGAGGAGCGGCGCCGGCGCGGCGTGGGCCGGCCGGGCGTGCCGGAGCGGGTGCGGCTCCGGATCATCGCGCTCGTGACGGAAGACCCGCAGGCGCCGCCGCTCGAGATCCTTCGTCAGCTGCGCGAAGAAGGGGTGGGGCTCGGCGAGAGCACGTTCTACCGGCTCTACCGCAGTGCGGTTTCGGCGCTGCCGGCTTCTCTCATGGTGCGCTTCGAGGGCGTGGCCGGCGAGTTCGCGCAGTTCGACTTCGGCGAGGTGGACGTGCGGCTGCTGGACGGCAGCAAGAAGCGGGTCCACTTCGCAGCCTACCGGCTCAAGTACTCGCGCTGGATCCACGTGGTGATCGTGCCGGACGAGCGAATCGAGTCGCTGGTTCGCTCGCTGCTTCTGGCCTTTGAGGCGAGCGGCGGCGTGCCGCTCTCGGTGGTCTTCGACCGGCCGAAGACGGTGGTGGTCGGTACGGACGGTGATCGGCCGATCTGGAATGCGACGCTGGCGCAGGTGGCGATCGACTACGGTTTTGCGATCGAGCTGTGCGCGGCCCGAAGCCCGGAGCAGAAGGGCTCGGTGGAGAATCT
>CALCID010000064.1 GCA_937907535.1 uncultured bacterium
AGGTCGCGGTTGTTCAGCACGAGGATGATGAGCCGCGGATCCTTCCATCGCTTCCAGTACGCGGCGATGCTGATCAGCCCGTTGATCCCGTTCATCTGCATCGCGCCGTCGCCCACGCAGGCGACCACCGGCCGGTCCGGATGCGCGAACTTCGCCGCGATCGCGTACGGCACGCCCGGCCCCATCGTGGCGAGGTTGCCGGAGAGCGAGGCCAGCATTCCGCGGCGGATCTTGAGGTCGCGCGCCCACCAGTTGGCGCACGAGCCCGAGTCGGCGGTCAGGATGCAGCGGTCCGGCAGCCGTGGGGACAGCTCCCAGAAGACGCGTTGGGGGTTGATCGGCTCGGCGTCGTTCATGGCGCGGTGCTCGAGCACATCCCACCACTTGCGGACCTCCTTCTCGATCTTCTCCCGCCAGGAGCGGTCCGTCTTGCGCCGGAGCAGCGGGATGAGGAGCCGGAGGGTTTCGCGGCTGTCGCCGCAGAGCGGCACGTCCACCGGATAGCGGAGCGCGAGCATCCGGGGGGCGATGTCGATCTGCACCGCCTTCGCGGCGCCTTCCTTCGGCAGGAACTCGGCGTACGGGAAGCTCGTGCCGATCATGAGCAGCGTGTCGCAGTCCATCATCAGGTCCCAGCTCGGCTTCGTGCCGAGCAGGCCGATGGACCCGGTGACGTAGGGCAGGTCGTCCGGCAGCACCGCTTTGCCGAGGAGCGCCTTGGCGACGCCGGCGCCGAGCAGCTCCGCAGTTTCCTCGACCTCGTCCGCCGCGTGCAGCGCGCCGGCGCCCACGAGCATCGCGACCTTCTTGCCCTCGTTCAGGATGTCCGCCGCGCGGCGCAGGTCCTCCTCCTTCGGGATCACCCGCGGCTCGGACCAGGCGGTGCCGGTGAACGTGGCGCCGTGCACGCGCGGCGGCGACTCGACGGCGTCCATCTCCTGGATGTCGTTCGGGAAGATGATGCAGGTGACCGTGCGCTCCGCCTTCGCGATGCGGACCGCACGATCAACCAGGGTGCGGGCCTGGGACGGCGCGGTGCAGAGTTGCACGTACTCGCACGCCACGTCCTTGAACAGGTTGGTGAGATCGACCTCCTGCTGGAAGTCGCCGCCCAGCGCGAAGGTGGCGGACTGGCCCACGATCGCGACCACCGGCTGATGGTCCATCTTCGCGTCATAGAGGCCGTTCAGGAGGTGGATCGCGCCCGGCCCCGACGTTGCCATGCACACGCCGACCTCGCCCGTGAACTTCGCGTGCGCGCACGCCATGAACGCCGACATCTCCTCGTGCCGGACCTGGATGAATTCCATCCGGTCGCTGGCCCGATCCAGCGCGCCGAGGAAGCCGTTGATGCCGTCGCCCGGGTAGCCGAAGATCCGGCGGATCCCCCAGTCGCCGAGGCGCCGGACCACGTAGTCGCTGACGGTGTGGGACATCGGGGCACCCTCCGGTGGCGAACGAAGCCGCGGGTGTGGGGTGCGCCGCGATCGAGGGGTTGCCCGCGGCGCGCTGAGCGGCGCGTGCAGCTTCCGTACCTCCCGGCGGCCGTCGTGGACTCGGTGCCCGGGCGTCACGCCGCCAGCCCGGGCGCGTGCCGGGGTGTTGGGTTTGCGGGGTCGCGGATCGCGCGCAGGGGATCGGGGGGGGCGGCAGGTCGCGGAAGTCGGCGGTCGTCGCTCTCCGAACCGGCTCGCAGCCATCTCCGATCGCTCAACACACCGGACCGCTACCGCGCCGATCGATGACGCCGGCTACGCTGCCGGCCGAATCGAGCCGGCAGGACGGCATTAAACCCGCGAGCGCCGGCACCGGATTCTCCGTATGTGTCGCCAGGAGCAGCGCGTGCGGGCGAACCCGCGAACGCCTACAGCGAAGCGGCCCAGTCCTGGACGATGTCGAGCAGGCGCTCCTGGCTGGATACCAGATTGAAGTCGTGATCGGAGCCCGGGATCTTCTCGAGGCGGATATGGCTGTTGCCGCCCATGGCCAGGAGTCGATCCCGGAGCTTGAACTGGTAGAGGTCGTAGCCCGCGTCCCACTCGCAGTTCACGATGAGCAGGCGCACGTTCCGTTCGATCAGTGCGCGGATTTCCTGGAGGATGCGCTGCGTGTCCCAGGCTGGTTGGTTGGACTCCGCAGCGGCGCGGGCGGCCAGCTGCCGTGCCTCCTGCAGCCGGTCGCGGAGGAGCTCCAGGCGGCCGAGCCTGCGCCAGAACGCCGGTTGAGAGAATGCGAGTCGGAGGTAGTAGCGGAGCGAGGGAGGCCCCTGGGGGTTGATCAGGGCCGCGGCGGTGACGTCCGGTTCGGCCCGGGCGATGAGGAATGCGAGCGCCGCGCCGGAACAGTTGCCGGCCGTGATGAAGTGAGTCGCTCCGTGATTTCGCCGGAGGTAGCGCATCGCGTCCAGCGCTTCGTTGATCCAGCGCTCCGGGATGGGGGTCGTGGAGTCGGCCGGACGGCTGTCCCCGATCCCGGAGAAGTCGATGCGCATGGTCAGGAAGCCCTGTGCGGCCAGGCGGCGCGCCAGCCGGACGTGCATGCGCTTCGGACCCACGCGGTGCACGAGGCCGGAGTTCAGGATCAGCACCGCCGGGGCGTCGGTGCGGGCGGTGCCGGGCTCCGGCTCTGTCACGATCCCGACCAGCGAGTCGGCGGCCCCGAACAGTACGGCGGACTCCCTCATACCGACTCCTCGCTCAGCCACTGGACGATCGTCTCGAGGGTCTGGTGCGGGACCAGGGCGCGGAACGGCTCCGACAGCCAGATCCGGGGTCCAGCCACGGCTCGGGTTTCGACGCGGACGCCGCTGGCCCGCAGGCGTTGTTCGAGCGGCGCAATGCCGGCGGTGTCGTGGTCGATGATCAGGACCTGCGGGGCCCGGCAGGTGCCGTGCGCGAGGAGGTCCAGGCGTTCCAGCTCCTCGCGGAGGTGGGCGGGCAGCCGAAAGCCGAGGACCTCGGCCGCGGCGTCGCGCTCCGTGCCGGGGGCGGGTCGGACGTACGCGAACCTGAGCAGCTCCGCCTGGAGCTGACGGAGCTCGCGCAGGAATGCGGCCCCATCGCAGACCGGCGCCCAGAGAACGAGGGATGCGACGTCGTCCCGAACGCACGCGGCGTGCGCGGCGAGCGCGGCGCCGAGCCGGAGTCCGACGAGGCTGACCCGCGATCGGCCGCTCCGCCGCCGGACCTCGTCGATCGCGCGGCCCACGTCCTCGATCCAGCGTGCGAGGCTGGCATCCTCAACGTCGCCCGCCGAGTCCCCGCAGCCGCAATAATCGAAGCGCAGGACCGGGAAGCCCGCTCGCGCAAGGCGGGTGGCGAGCTGGACGAAGGAGCGGTGGGCACGGATGTACTCCTGGCCCACGGGCTGGCACAGCACGACGGCACGGTCCCTCGCGGGCGCGCCGGCGGGCGGATCGTAGCAGCCGAACAGCGCGCTGTCGGACGGGCCGAAATACAGAGGCAGCCGGGGCGATACACTGAGCTCCGTACGCATCGTCTACCGTTCTCCGGAGCGAGCCCCGAGGAACCCGAAGCGGCCGAGGACTCGCTCGATGACGTTCTGCTCCCGGGCCTTGCGACCGTCCCCCGCCGCGCGCAGGGCATCGCAACTGGCGGCGAGCTGTCGAACGGTTTGGAAGTTCAACTCACGAGGATTGATCCGCACCCCGAGCGCCTTCTCCACCCTGGAGACGACCTGGAGCGCGAGCATGGAGTGCCCGCCGAGGTCGTAGAAGTTG
>CALCID010000065.1 GCA_937907535.1 uncultured bacterium
ACGATCTCCATGTTGTCCACGCTCCACCTCCTGCTGTGGGCGAGGAACGCAATGGGCGGACCAGGGGTGGGGCGAAGGCGCGGTCCGGCAACCGCGGCCCGATGGCGACCCGCTCGCGGCGCATCCGGGCTCGTCCCACGGCGTGTCAGCATTGCCCGTTATGGACCGGAGACGGTCGCGGTTCAGGCGCGCCCACGGCCCCCGGGGCTAACGACTCGGCGCAACTACTGCGTCGCCCCATTGCCCAACGTCCGCCGTCGGGGCGATCGCCGCCAATTTGCTGCAGCCGGCGAGCCGCGGTACGTTTCAGGCCGCCTCGAAGCACTGAGGCGGCTGCTCGACGAGAACCGGCGCCCGTGCTTGAGCCCGGGCCGCGTTCCGCCGGGGGCTCACGATATGCCCGCGCCCCAGCGCCGAGCCGCCCGGTGTTGGCCGAGCACGCGTGCAGCGCCGACGCGATGTCGGCGCAGGGTCCCGGAGCGGCCCACGGGTGCTCGATCCCGCATTTTCGTGAACCAACCGGTAGCCGAGGTGACGATGCCGAACTACTGGATCCTGAAGACGGAGCCGTCGGATTACAGCTTCGCCGACCTGGAGAGGGACGGGCGCACGGTGTGGGACGGCGTGACGAACGCCCTCGCCTTGAAGCACATCCGCACCATGAAGCCGGGCGACGTCGCGATGATCTACCACACCGGCGACGAGAAGCGGATCGTGGGGCTGGCCACCGTCGTCTCCGAACCGTACCCGGACCCGAAGGCGGATGACGCCCGGATCGTCGTCGTGGACGTCGAGGTCGGAAAGCGACTGAGCCGCCCGGTCACCCTCGCGGAGATCAAGGCCGACCCCGACTTCAAGGACCTCGCCCTGGTCCGACAGGGTCGGCTCAGCGTGGTGCCGGTGGAGGAGGGGTTGTGGGAGAAGCTGCTGGGAATGGGTGGGGGTGAGGTCGGCGGCTGAGGTCTGGAGATCGGACGCAGCGGCCCTCGTGACTCCCCCGGCCGCGGACAAGCAACGGGTTGCACCCCACATCTGCATTCGCCTACTTCGCGCGAGCTCGCATCGCGCGATCAATGGTCAGATCGGCGTATAGGGAGGTTCGTCCCATAGCTCGCTCTGGAGGGTACGGTGCCCGTTCCGGATTACCAATCGCTGATGCAGCCCGTCTTGCTCGCCCGGAGTGACGGTCGGGAGCGGTCTGTGCAGGAGATCCGTAATACTGTGGCAGCCTATCTCCGGCTGTCCGAGGACGACCTCCGAGAACTCGTACCCAGCGGCCAGAAACCGCTCTTCAATGACCGGGTGAGCTGGGCGATCACGTACATGAAGCAGGCGGGCCTGCTCGACCGCCCTAAGCGCGGCGTCTACGTCATCACGGACCGCGGGGCAGACGTCCTGCGCCGGTACCCGGACCGGGTCGACGTCACCGTGCTCGAACAGTTCCCGGAGTTCAGGGAGTTCGCGAGCCGCTCGACCCCGCCGACTCCAAGGCGCCGGGCATCATCGCCGTCTGCAGAAAGTCAAACCCCCGAAGAATCCCTCGAAGCCGCCTACAACCGGCTCCGCTCCACGATCGAGGCCGAGCTGCTCCAGCTCGTCAAGAACGCGTCCCCGGAGTTCTTCGAGCGGCTGGTCGTTCAGCTGCTGGTGGCGATGGGGTACGGCGGGTCGCTCAAGGACGCGGGCGAGGCGATCGGACGTACGGGCGATGGCGGAATCGATGGGATCATCAAGGAGGACCGCCTCGGCCTCGACGTGATCCACATCCAGGCGAAGCGGTGGAACGACCGGACCGTTGGCCGCCCGGACGTAAAGTCGTTCGCGGGGAGTCTCGACGGCGTCCGTGCCAAGAAGGGAATCTTCATCACCACGTCGAGCTTCTCGAAAGAAGCACACGACTATGTCGATCGGATCGACAAGCGCATCGTCCTGATCGACGGCAATCAGCTCGCTTCGCTCATCTACGACTACGACATCGGCGTGTCCACGACCGCGACCTACGCGGTGAAACGCGTCGATGCAGATTTCTTCGGTGAGGAGTAGCGGTTTGTGGCCGGCGGTTTCCGTCGCGAATGACGCTGCCGGCCACGAAGCACGATCAGAACGCGGTCCTGCTGCAGGTCCTTGCTGGAAACGCTCTGGCCGGATAGAGGCTCACCCGGCCATCCGGCGCGCGTTTCCGTAACCGCAAACCGGTCAATGTCCCGGGCGTCGAATCAATGAGTCAATGGCGTATCCCCGCGCGCTGAACGCCCACACCGCACCCGCCTAGACAACCTCTGCCGGCGTGTCCCCCGCTGCCGGCCCCCTGACCACACGGTGGTCGCCCCCTACACCCCCACCCTCTCTGCCAGCCGCTGGAACCGCGGGTTGCCGTGCAGCGGCACGAGCTGCGGGTCGACCTTCAGGAACGCCATGGAGTGGGCGTGTTCCTCGCAGGCGCGCTCGAGCCAGTCGAGGGCGCGGTCGTGCTCCCCGAGGGCCACGTAGACCTTCGCGATCTCGTAGGATGGCTGGTACTCCCCGGCGGCGCGCATCTCCGCGAGGAGTTCCCGGGCCCGGTCCGGCTCACCGAACGTGGCATGGGCCCGGGCCAGCGCGACCATGCTGATCCCGGTCCCGCCGGACAGCTCGACGGCGCCCTGGAGCGACGCGATCGCCTCGTCCCGCCGGCCGAGCTCCTCGAACGCCTGACCCTTCCAGATGTGGCAGAGGTCCCAATCCGGGGCCATTTCGAGGGCAAGGTCGCACTGGGCGATGGCGTCCTCGTAGCGGCGGGCATAGAAATAGACCCAGCCGAGCGCGCCGTTCGCGATGAGCGACAGCGGGTTGACCTCCCGCGCGTGTGTCATCTCCCGCGCGGCCTCCTCGAACCGTCCCCGGGCCACGAGGTGGTTCGCGTACCACTGGTGGGCGACGGTGTAGCTCGGGTTGAGCTCGATGGAGCGCTGGAACGATGCCTCGGCCGCGTTCCAATCCCAGTCGTAGTAGAGCGCGATGTAGCCGAGCGAGGCGTGGGCCTCGGCGAGGAACGGATCGAGCTGGAGGGCGCGGCGGGCGGCGGCTTTCGCCTTCGGGTACGCCTCTGCGGGCGGCAGGTAGTCGTAGAACGCGAGAACGGCATAGGCGTCCGCGATCCCGGCCCAGGCGCGGGCGAAGCTGGAGTCCCGGGCCACGGCCTCTTCGAAGAAGCGGACGGATTCGAGGAGCGCCGTCTTCGTCCGCCGATGCCAGAAGTACCGGCCGCGCAGGTAGAGGTTGTACGCGACGAGGTCGTGGGTCGGCACGCGCTCGATCCGCTCCTGGACGCCCGAGACGATCTCGGCGTTGAGCGCCGCGGCCACGCGGGTGGCGATCTCGCTCTGCACCGCGAAGATGTCCTCGAGGCGCTCGTCGTACGTCTCCGCCCAGACGTGCGCGTTCTGCCTGGCGTCCACGAGCTGGGCGGTGATGCGCACCCGGTCCCCGTCCCGGCGGACGCTGCCGCGCAGGATGTAGTCGACGCCGAGCATGGCGGCGATCTCTGCGACCGGCCGCTGCCTGCCGGTGTCCGGCAGCACGGACGCGCTGGAGACCACGAACAGGTCCGGGACCCGGGCGAGGTGGGTGAGGATGTCCTCGGTCACGCCGTCGGCGAAGTAGCGGTTCTCCTCGTTCGGGGTGAGGTTCGCGAGGGGGAGCACCGCGAGGCGTACCCTTTCGGGGGGCGACGGCGTCGCGGCTTCCCGCGCGGGCCACGCCAGCCACGCGGCGATGAGCAGGACCACGAGCGCCAGGGCGCCGGCCAGGGTGCGGCCCGGCCAGGGGCGGGGTGGCAGGGGGGGGCGTGCTGGAGCCGGCGCGACCGGTGGGGGTGAGGGTTTGGCCGGCGGGTTCGGCGTGACGTCGCCCGGAGCGGATGTGGCGTGCGTGGCTGAGGCCGCGGGGGTGGAGCTGGCGCCGGGAAGGTTCGAGGCGACGTCGCCCGGAGCGCGCACGGCGGATGGCTCCGCGCCCGGCGGTTTCTCGCTCCCCGGGGTCATTGCGGCCGCCGCGGGCTCCCCGCGCAGACGCTCGGCGAGGGCGACGACGGCGGGGTCCGGCTTCGTGCCGAACTCCTGCTCCACGAGCTGTGCGTGGATCCGCGCGTGGCGGAGCGCCCCCGCCCGGTCCCCCGCCGCGGCGAGCGCCTCCATGAGCCCGATGGCGTAGCGCGCGCTGTAGGGATCGTGCGCCGCGAGCCGGCTCTACGCGGTCACGGCGCCGGCCAGGTCCCCGGCTTCGGCCCGCTGCCTGGCGAGCGCCTCGAGCGCGCCGGCATACTGCCGGGCGAGGAACCCCCGCTCGGTGTCGACCCAGCGCTCGAACTCCGGGGCGTCGGAGAGGAAGAACCCGTCCAGGAACGGACCGGCGTAGATCCGCACGGCCTCCTCCCAGGCCCCCCGCTCCGCCGCCTCCCGGAATAGCTGGACGTCGCTCACGATGACGGCGGCGTTGAGCCGCAGCTCCGCACCCACCGCCAGGATCGCCTCGCCGCCCAGCTCCTTGTTCAGCCGGTAGACGGAATCGGAGAGCGCGTGCCGGGCCCGCTCCTCATCCCGCTCGGGCCACAGGTACCCCACCAGCTTGTCCCGGCTCACGCCCCGCTCGGGCGCCGCCGCCAGGAGCGCGAGCAGCCCGAGCCGGCGGCGCTGGACGGCGCTGCCGGTGAGCGGGCCGCCCGGACCCTCTATGGATGCACCGCCGAAGAGCTTGAGCGAGAACATGTTGGAGCGCAGGCGATCCAGGGACGATGCACCGGCGAGACACAGACGATGCGCCAGCTCCAAGACAGGCGCGCAACCGGCCGGAGCAAGCGCCGTCGCCCGGGCGGCGGCATCCAGGGAGTCACCCGAACAGGAGGATGGCAGCCATGTCTCGACGATCCAACCTGCTGATGCTCGCCCTGCTCGGCGCGGGCGCACTCGGCATCATTGCGGCCGCATGCGGGGATGACGACGAGCCGCTCTTCCCGGGCGTGTCGTCCGAGCTGAACGCGCAACTCTCGGAGCTGCGCAGGACCATCGCGCCGTACCGCCAGATCGACGCCGCGAAGAACGCGGGCTACGCCGTCGAGGTGGCGCACCCGACGAGCGGACACACCTGCCTGGCGCACGCGCAGCTCGGTGGGATGGGGGTGCACTACCTCAAGCCCGACCTGCTGGACGGCGTCGTCAGCCCGAACAGCCCCGAGGTCCTGATCTACGAGCCGCGGCCGGACGGCTCCCTCGAGCTGGTCGGCGTGGAGTACGTGATCCCCTTCGACGTCTGGCCCCAGGACCAGCCGGCCCCAACCCTGTTCGGCCAGGAGCTGAAGCACAACTTCACGTTCGGGCTCTGGGCGCTGCACGTGTGGGTGCAGAAGGAGAACCCGAACGGCGTGTTCGCGGATTGGAACCCCGACGTCACCTGCCAGTTCGCCGCGAGCGTGGCGCACATGGAACACTGAACCCGGAGGAACCCATGCCGCTCTACATCGACATCCATCGGAACCTCGAAGGGTTGACGGCCGAGGCGGTCGCTCGGGCTCACGCGCGGGACCTCGAAGTCCAGGGCGAGCACGGCGTGGAGTACCTGCAGTACTGGTTCAACGAGGAGGAGGGCACGGTGATCTGCCTGTGCCGCGCACCGAGCAGGGAAGCCGCGGAGCGGGTGCACCGGCTGGCCCACGGGCTCGTGGAGGACGAGATCATCGAGGTGCAGGAAGGGGTGTAGCCGCGCGCCGCGGGTCGCCGCGGCCAGGCGCACCGGTCCGCGCGTCTCCGGCAGTACTGCGTGCCGGGGACGCGCGGCTGCTTTCTTCGGGCGACGTCATCCGGGCCCCCCGCCGGCGGGCCTCCGGCTCCGTCGCCGCGTCCGACCTCCGGCCATCGCGAGCCGCGAGCGGTCGCGCTACCGGATGGTGGGCCTGCGGGAGCAGAGGGGTGGCGCCGCCGCCAGCACCGCCTGCCCGGCGTCCATTCGCGGCAGCCCGGGACCAGTGCGGCCTCCCCGGGGGAGCGGGGCCGCCGGCTGCCCGGTGCTACACCCCGAGCACGTGGATCATCTCGCCGGTGATGGCGGACGCGTCGTCGCTCGCGAGGAAGAGGACGACCCGGGCGATCTCGTCCCGGCCGACCCAGGTCACGGAGGCCGGATCCTGGACCGTCTCGCGGTTCTGCTCGGTGTCGATCATGCCGGGCGCGACGGCGTTGACGCGCACGCCGTACTGGCGCTCCTCCCGGGCGAGGGCCTGGGTGAGGGCGAGGACGCCGGCCTTGGCCGCGCTGTAGGCGGCGAGCGTCGCGCTGGCCTTTTCCGCGGCGGGCGAGGCGAAGTTGATGATGGAGCCCCGGGACTCGCGAAGGAGGGGGAGCGCGGCGCGGGACATGAGGAACGCCGTCGTCGCGTTGCGATCGAACTCCTCGCGCCACTCCTCCAGGCTCGTCTCCTCGACGGTCCCGATCACGGAGAGGCCGCCGGCCACGTTCACGAGCACGTCGAGCCGGCCGAACCGTTCGCGGGCCGCCGCCACCACCGCCTCCGCCCCCTCGGGCGTGGCGAGGTTCGCGCGCACGGCCACCACGTCCGGCTCGCCGCCCAGCTCGGCGGCCAGGTCCTCGACGGCGGCGGTGCGGCCCGTCATCACGACGCGGCATCCCTGCTCCAGGAACGCCTTCGCCAGGGCGTAGCCCACCTGCCCGCGGGCGCCGACGCCCGTGACGATCACGACCTTGCCTCGCATGTTCGGTGGCTCCTTGCTCGCGGTAGAGGGTGTCAGCCGCATCTCGACGAATCCGGCGACCGTGGCGGCGAAGGCGCAGGCCATGAAGACCGTGCCGGGCGCGAACCGCGGGATCAACACCACCGCCGAGGCGAGCACGCCGAGCGCGGCGCCGATCAGTGCGACGAGGGGGAGCGCGCCGGTCTCGGAGAGCGGGAGCCAGCGGCGCCGCCGCGCCTGGAGCGAGGCCAGGAGCGACCCGGTGAGATACGCGGGCTCGGCGAGGAAGAGCAGGACGGCGAGGGCGCGGCCGAACCCGGGCTCGCGCACCTGCGGGACGGTCGTCCACAGGGACGCGAAGAACGCCGCGATCACGTACGCGGCCACGGTCGCGATCCAGCGGCCGCGGGTCGAGCCGCTGGCCGGGCCGCCGACCCAGAGGCCGGCCCCCAGCGCGGCCAGCACGAGGGCGAGCAGGAACGCCGCAGCGGCCAGTAACCCCTCGCCCGTGTAGAGGAGGAGCGCGCCCCCCGCCTGCGCCGCCGCCCCGATGGCGGCTCCGGCCAGCGCGGCGCTCACCAGCGCCGCGGCCCGGTACACCCGCAGCTCCCTGGTCACGGCGCGAACCGTCCGAAGGTGCCGCGGTGGTACAGGAGGGGGCGCCCGTCCCCCACCCCGCCGCCCAGCACCGCGCCCACGAAGATGGTGTGGTCGCCGCCCGGGTACGCCGCCCAGACGCGGCAGTCCGCCCAGGCGAGCGCGCCGTCGAGGAGCGGCGCGCCGCTCGCCGCGCGGCGGTGGGGCACGCCCTCGAACTTGCCGCCCTCGATCTCCGACGCGAACCGCTCCGCCAGCCCGGCCTGGGACTCCTCCAGGATGTTCACTGCGAAGTACCCGGCCCGGCGAATGAAGTCGTGCGTGTCCGCGTCCAGCGCGATGCAGGCGAGGAGCAGCGGCGGGTCGAGCGAGACGGAGGCCACCGCGTTGGCGGTCAGCCCGTACGGCTCGCCCGTATCCACGTCGGACGTGGTCACCACCGCCACGCCTGTGGCGAAGCTGCCCATGATCCTGCGGAACGCGTCCGGCTCGATGCTCATCGGCCTCACAGACTCGGTGCCCGGCTGCGAAGGTACTCCTCGCGGTCCCGGATCGGGTAGAGCAAGCGGTCCCCCAGCGGGTCCGGGAACGGGAGCGACCGACGGGGCCTTCCGCATCGATGTCTCCGTCGGTCGTGCGAGTTGCCGTGGAACAGCCATCGAGCGCCGCCGTGTTCCCGCGCGGCGCTCCCGGCGCGCAATCTAAGCGGCGCCCCGGACCGCGGCCAGCGAGCGCGGATGCGCCTGGCTGGAACGGCCGGGTCCGGGACGGGCCGGCAGGCTGTGCGCTCGTGGCCGGCGTCCTCGCCGCGACGGATTCCGGTGAAATCGAGAGCGCTCCGGGCGTGCGCCCGGGGCGCCTGCCCACGTGAGGGTAGGCCAGGAGGTTCGGTGCGAAGCGAATCGGCCGGTACGTACGGAGAGGTAGGCGTTCGACAGGGCCCGAGAGTCCGACGCGCATGCCGGCTCGGGTGAGGCCGGTGGCCAGCGGCGCGGCGTCGCCCTTCAACCATGCGGCATCGATACCTTCACGCGAAGCGGCCGGGTCTGGCGCCGGGCCACTACGCGCCGCTCCGCGAGCGGCGCAGGACCACGGGGCCACCGCAGGCGGGTGGTGGATCGCCGTTCCGCCTACTCGACCACCAGGAGGCCCACCATGCCACCGAACTCGTCCAAGACGGACGGCAAGCCGGGCGGCACCATCCACGCCCCGCCATCCACGCGCAGGTTGACCCGGTGGATTCCCGGCGCCACGCGCAGGTGCGCCTGCCAGAGGTCCGGGCCTGCCGCCGACAGCTCGACCGGCTGCCAATCCGTGAAGTCTCCCTTCACCTCGACGCGTCGGGCTCCGGGCACGCGCGCCAGGAGCACGACGTAGCCGTCGCTCGCGTTACGCACCTGTAGCGCCGGAGTGCCCGGAGGAGCGGGGATTGGCGGAACGCCCGATCCGGCCGCCGACACGTCGAATCTCAACCCGATCCGGCCGAACGGTGCGCGCCTCAGTCCCCACTCGATACTGGTCGGCATCACGCCCGCCGCGGCCGTGAGCGCGAGGCCGTCCCGCAGGACGTAAGAGGCGGCCGCCCGCCCCCAGCTCTCGGCAACGCTCGCGGCGTCACGCATGCGAACGCCCCAGGCGAGATGCAGCTCCAGCCGGCCGGGCCGCCACTCGGCGCCCAGCTCGGCATCCGTGTAACGCCGCAATCGCATGGTTCTTGCAACCGGCGGCTCGGAGGACAACGCGCTGTCCGGGGGTTCCACGACCGGCTCCTGGGGCGCTGTCAACGGCTCGCGGAACGCGCTCATCGCCGCGGACGCGCGCAGGCGCAGCCGTCCGAACACGCTCCAGGCAGCGATCTCTCCTTGCGGCGCAGTCTGAGGACCGGTCGGCGCGCGGTACCGCGCCACCCCGATCTCGGCGCTCGCGCCGCGGTTCGGGCCGCCCAGCCGGATGCCGAGCATGACGCGCGCCTCGCCGACGTCTACCGCCGCCGGAAGCGCGCTCCAGCGGCCCTCGAGCCGGGCGGCCAGGCCGATGCCGTCGCCGACCGCGTGGGACCATGCGCCGGTACCGTACAGTTCCGCAGCCACACCCCCGGTCGCGAGACCGGCGAGCTGCCCACCCAGTTGCAGGATCGAGTCACCGCCCCCGATCGCCAGCGTCGGTGCGAGGATTGCGGCGGCGGCCGTGGTCGCCGGGCCGGACCGAATGATTCCGGTGCCCGCCTCGATGTCCAACCTCTGGGCAACGGCCGCCGCGGGCGTGAGCAGTGCCACCACCAGCGGCGCCCATCGGGAACGGCCCGGGCAGCGGCGCAGCAACGTCCCCGGGCGGCCTGCTGTCCGCCCGACAACGTGCGCGCGCCCGCCCACCCGCGCGACCATCAGCGCTCGCCTCCAACGTTTGGCGGCTCAGGGCCAGGCGGTCCGTCCGGCGGGATCACCGGCGAACGGCCGCCCGTGATCAGGCGCGCCCGTTCCAGCGCGGCCGCGGCCGGCGCCGCCCCGGTCCGGATGTCCTGCTCAACGAGCTGCCGCAGCATCCTGTATTCGGCTTCGCCCGAGCGTACGCGCGCGAGCGCTTCGATCGCGGTGGCAGCGGTATCCGGCGGAACGCCCCGCTGCACCAGGTCCGCCAGCGCCACCAGCGCCAGCGTGAGCGACGCGCCGGCGCCCACCCTGCGCAGCCGCTCCAGCCGATCCGCCGACACCCCTACGGAGATCGCCGCCGCGCCCGCGACCAGCTCGGCATCGCCGGCCGTCGGGCCCAGTGCGCCGCGCGCCTCACGCAGCCGTCCCAGCAGCGCGTGCACCGCAGCGACGATGCGCTCGCCCGTCGCGCCCTTGCTCTCTCCCTCGAGCGCCTTCTGGATCAGCGGCTCGGTCGGCAAGCCCGCCGCCCGCGCGGAGTCCACCAGCGCGAGCACGGCGCGCCGCGTCTCCGCATCCAGCCGGTCGTCGAGCCGGCGGTCCTGACCATGGAGCGGCGTCGCCGTAGCCAGCAGCGCACACAGTGCAGCAGCCACCCACCGCATGGTCACATGTTCTCCGGGATCACGATGACCGAAGTCGGCATACCGAATCCGTCATCCGGCGCGAGGGGCGCCGAGGGATCCGGCACCCAGCGCATCCCGTCCACCACGAACGCGTACGCGTGGCGCCCCGGCCGCAGCCAGACCGTCGTGGCCCATTCGTCGCCGGTGCCAACGGGCTCCAGCGGCGTCGCATCGCGGTCCCAGTCGTTGAAGTCTCCCACGAGGGCGACGTCGCGGGCCGCCGGCGCCGCGAGCGCGAAACGCACCGGCGTCGCCCGGCCGACGTCGCGCTCGTTGTCCGCGCCCGGCCAGGCCAGTACGGCGAGGACGATCCCGGCCGCCGCGGCGACCCCGACCAGCCCGGCCCGACGCAGCAGCGCGGCCGCCGGTCTGCGCCGCGAGCCTGCCGCCACCGCATCGAGCAGCCGCCTCCGCGCAGCCGGGTCCACCTCGATGGGCCGCTTCAGCTCCGCGATCACGCGGTCCAGCAGAGGATCTCGATCAGTCATCGCGATATGCCTCGAGGAGCGCAGCCAGCCGCTCCCGGGCCCGTTTCACCCGCATCCGTAGCGCGGACAGGCCGGCGCCCGTGATCCTCGCAATCTCATCGTAGCTCAGTTCCTCGACATGCTTCAACAGGAACGCCTCCCGCTGTTCCGGCGGGAGCGCTGCCAGCGCCCGCCGGACCGCGCGGCCGAACCCACCACCCGGCTGCGGGTCCACGACCATACGGTCCACGCTGGCCGCGAACGCCTCCAGGTGACGCAGGCGGCGCCGCGCGGCGGCCGCCCGGGACCGGCACCTGTTGACGAGGATGCGCATCAGCCAGGCGCGGAACTGTTCCCGCTCCCGGTAACGCCACAGCGAGCGATGCGCGCGCACGAACGCATCCTGCACCGCTTCCTCCGCCTCCGCCCGATCCCCCAACATGCGGAACGCGTACCGGAGGCAGTCCGGGTAATGACGATCCACCAGCGCCTCGAACGCTGCAGGGGCGCCGTCGCGCGACCGGCGGACCAGCTCGGCATCGGGTACCGACACACTCATGAAACCCACGCAGTCCAGCGGCGCGTCACGCCCCGTGTCCGGAGGCAGTTTGGCCGGTGGGACACAAGTCCGTGGCCGTGTCCGCACACCAAAGACGCACTCGCGCCGGCGACCGTGACGCGCCGCGGCGGTGCACGGGTTATCGGACACGGAGGGCGCGACCCGCCCTCATCCGCACGTGGACTCTCGGACGGAAGAAGCGAACATGATGGCCAACCGCCTGGTGGCAGCGACCGTGGGGTTCGGGATCGCGCTTGCGCTATCCGCCTGCAGCGAGGATCCGGCACGGCCCCGTGCACACCTCGAAGGCGATGTGGCGGAGGTGCGGGGCACCGTCGTCCTCGCAACCGGCGCCGGCCTCCCCGGCGCGACCGTCGAGCTCGCGCGCAACGGGGTCGTCTCGCGCTCGGCCAAGACGGATGCCGACGGCCAGTACGCGATCGGCGTACCGGAGTCGGGGACATGGGAGCTGCAACTGACGCTGCCCGTCGGCTATGCGCTACCGCCAGGCGCGCCCGGCACGATCCTCGTCAATTTCGCTACGGGAGAAGTGGTCACGCTGGATCTGGACGCTACCCACAACCTGACTGTCGCCGTGGGTGCAGGGGCCACAGCTGCTGCGGACACCGTCAGCGAGCCGGGCGTGCCCGTCTGGGTGAGGGTCGCGGGCGAGTCGATGGTGGTCGCCAGCGGCGAGACCAACGAACAGGGCTTCGTGCCGTTCGCGTTGCCGCCCGGCACTTACGACGTGGGCATCGACATCCCGGCGGGGTTCACCCTCAACCCGAAGACGCCGAGCCCGCCCCGTGTGGAGCTGGTGGAGGGCGTGCCCCAGAGCGTGGGGTTCTTCCTGGTTCGCGATTGACCGCGCGGCTCCCCGGGTCGCTCGCTCGACCCACGCCCGATCCCGGCGTGCGGATCGTATCGGTCGGGATGGCTGCATCGCCCGCATGGAACCGCACCGCGCGGGCGAGGTCTTTCTCCGTCCCGCGACCTTACCGCCGAAGGGGCGCGGGACCCGCTCGATGCTGCTCGGGCCTCACAGACCCGGTGCCCGGCTGCGAAGGTACTCCTCGCAGTTCCGGATCGGGTAGAGTAGCCGGTCCCAGCGCGGGTCCGGCAGCGGGAGCGGCACGGTCTCCGCCAGGATCCACCGGCTGATCTCATCCGCCCGTTCGAGGGTGGACGGGTCGGCGGCCGCCTCCACCCGGACGAGCCCCCAGAGCCCGTCCCGCCCGGCCGGGGAGCGCAGCCGCAGGTACCAGGAATAGACCGGCGTGTGCTCACGGGTGAGCGGCCGGAAGACGGAGGTGCGCTCGCCGACCTCCAGGCCGAGGAGGATCCGTGCATCGTCGCCATCGAAGAAACGCGTGCGATGGCTCTTGATCACCCCGACCGCCCGGCCGCACGCCGCCAGCTCCGGGCAGAGCGTCAGGCTCCCATCCACCAGGAGCCATTCCCCGGCCGGCGCCTCGGCGCACCAGCGGCGCGCCAGCCCCGCCTCCAGCCCCTCCCGCAGCCGGTTCACGGCCGCGGCCGCCCGGGCGTACAGGAGCGGCGGGAAGAGCGGGAGCGGCTCGTCGTCCGGCTGGCCGCTGTCGATCACGGACACGTCCGGCACCGCCGCGGCGATCTCCGCGGGGTCCACGAAGCGGAACGGGAAGATCGCGGCCTCCCGTTCCACCACGTAGGGCGCCCCGGACGGAGCTGGCCCCGCGGCGCGGGTGGTGAACGCCGCGCGGCCGGCCGACCCGACGTCGCCCGGCGAACCCCGAAACGTGGACATCCGCCCGGCCCGGCGCACCCGCACCACCGCGGCCGCGTACGCGTACACGATGGGCACCCCGTCGCGGTACAGCGCCACGTCCGCCTGCTGGATCCCGTCCAGGAAACAGGTGAACGCCGAGCCCTCCGGGGAGCCGACCGGGATGGCCCGCAGCCCGTCTCGCGGCGATTCCACGATCTCCGCGCCGGCCTCCGACAGCCCGGCCGCGTCCGCCTCGAACCCCGCCATGTCGACCGGCCCGAGCACCGGCGTGTACCCGCTCCCGGAGCCCTGCGCCAGTCGCCGCAGTCGCGTCAGTAGCACGTTGCGTACGGTACGGTCTTGTCCTAACTTTTGCTCGATCCGTTCACGCGCAGTTTGAATCGCCCATGCAGCAATACCGGAACGCGACCGTGTACCGCCGCATCACCCCTCCCGCCGGTGTCCTCGGTCCAGCCCTCGCAGCACTCGGCCTGCTCCTCGTCGTGACCGCCCCCGTCCGACCCCAGGAACAGCCGCAAGAGCGGCCAGACCGCTGGGAAGCCGCCGCGGAGCTCACCTTCACCGACACCCGCGGCAACCAGGACATGAGCCTGCTCACCACCGGCTTCACCCTGAAGCACCGGCAGACCGAGGTCTACGCCCTCGAGTTCAAGATCCAGGCGCGCTACGGCTCCAGCGACGGTGAACGGGTGGCCGAGAGCTACCGCGGCTCCGTCGACTTCGGCATCACCCCCGCCAGCCGGTGGGGGCCGTTCCTCTACAGCACCGCCGAGCACGACCCGTTCAAGCGCCTGCACGTGCGCGTGACGAGCGGCGGCGGCGCCCGCTTCGTGCTCATCCCCCGCGGGCCGAGCAGCGAGGCCACCCTCAGCCTCGCCATGCTCCACTCCTACGAGGAACAGTCGAACGCGGATTCGGAGCGCATCATCAACCGGAACGCCCGCTGGAGCGTCCAGTTGAACGGCCGACACAAGATCAGCGAGGGGATCACGCTGAACCACACCGCCCAGTACCGGCCGGTGCACGACCGCCTGGACGACTACCTCCTGAACCTGGAGACCGCGTTGCGGATCCTCGTGACTCGCCGCATCGCGCTGACCATGACCCACGAATTCGACCGTGACGCGACTCCGGCTCCGGACGTCCGGCCGAACGACCGCCTGCTCCGGGCAGGCCTCCTGGTGCAGCTATGATTCGGCATCCCGCGCGGATCCGGCTCCTGGCCCCGGTGATTCTAATGTTCGCCGCCGGGTGCGACAACGTGCAGTGGGGCGGCGCGCAGGTCGCCGTCATCTCCCCGCCGCCCAAGGTCTCGGAGTCCGAGGGGGAGGCCGCGGAGGAGCCGATCGAGGAGCGCCTCCCCGAGGGTCCGGTCCTCTACTACGTCCAGCCGGTCGCCGAAGGGCTCGGCGTCATGGTCCCCCTCGCCGAGGTCTCCGGGGACACGCTGATCCCGGTCCGCGCCGCGGCGAACGAGGAGGTGTTCGGCAACCGGTTCATTGCCGAGCACTTCCGGGAGGGGTCGGAGTTCGCGCTCTTCCGGAACGGCGAGCGGGTGGGCACATTCGTGACCCGATCGGCGGAGCTTCCGGGCGAGGGGGAGTGCCGGCGCGTGCCGCGGGCGACCGGCGTGCTCGAACTGATCGCCGGCGCGGACCGCTACCCCGAGTACCTCGCCTTGAGGAAGTCCTTCGCGCCCGACCCCGGGCAGGGTCTCTCGGCGGCCGCCGAACCGGACCGGCGCATGCAGCTCCTCGCGCCGATCGTGGCGGAGCGGCTGTTGCGCGAGCGCTCGGCGCCGCTCCCGGGGAACTGGCAGCGCGCCATGGTCCAGCTCCGGCCGATCCCGTTCGGGGGGTCGGACGAGCCGGGCTTCGCGGCCACGTTCCTGATCGGCGACACGCTCGCGGTCGGGCCGGCGGGCGACGGCTACGCGCTGTTCTTCATCGCGCGCCCGGAGGCGCGGACCGGGTACGCTCCCACCTTCGTCGAACTGACGCGGTACGCGACCAGCGGCAAGGCAGCCACCCGGATCGTGGACTACCTGGACTGGAACCGCAACGGCCAGGTGGACGTGCTCCTCCAGGTGTTCGGCGAATCCGACGCCTGGTTCGAAGCGCTGAGCATGTCGAGCAACGGCCGGTGGCGCCGGGTGCTGCGGGACCGGTGCGAGTCCCCGGCGCCCGCCGCGGCGGAAGCGGGCGGAGAGGCGGGGCGGTAGCGGGCCTTCCGGAGGTCGGCGTGGGGGAGCGGGGGCGGGTGAGGCGGCCGCGGCGCCGCGCCTCTCGAGGGCACTACGGTCGGATCGTGGAATCGGTCGCTCGGGCCGCGGTCCGCGGGCCCTGACGGCGCCGCGGCCGCCGGCTCTTCCCACCGTGCACCGGGCCCGAGACCTCCGCCCCCGGTCGCCGATTGGCTCCCGACCCCCTGGCGACGCTCGCCCGGCGCGGCAGCTAGCCGACCCGCGCCGTTGCTCGCCTGGCACCGTACTCCGATGCGCACGACCCGGTCTTCGACCGGCTCGCCTCCGACGGCCTCGTTTCCGACCGGCTCGCGGCTGCGTCGGGAGCGTGTCGTGCCGAAGGATGGGCGGCAGGCCCGGATACCGGAGGCCGACGACGTCGCCTCTGGACTCCCGACGCTCCTTCACCGTGACCGGCCCGTGTGAGCAGCGCTGCCGCGTCCGATTCCTGCCGGCCGACCTGCCGCCGGTTGCGGTTCCGACCGCCTTCGCCCGGCAGCAGCAGGAGGGCGTCCTCGATCGGCGATTCGGGAGTTCCGGGACACGCTGGGTGCGGCAGGCCATCCTCGAGGGCAGCGCCCCGATCGTCCCCGCACGCCAAACCCCTGCGGATCCTGGCGCCGGGTCAGCCGCCGGGGATTCGTCCACGGGCGCCGTGGCGCCTGGCCGGAGAGCGATCGGCGCTTCCCCTTGCACTTCGCGAATCCAGCAACCCGGTTCCGCGTAGTGCCCGGGCTCGGGGCGATCACATGACCCCTGCCGCGCGACCCGTCGAGCACGGCCCCAGCTACGGGACGTCGGGGAACGGCTCGTCCGACGGGCTGTCCGTCGGATGGCGGCGTCGAGGCGATCGGCCCTCTCGCCCCCGTGCGGCTTTGCGCGAAGCCTTGCCCCCGATGATCGAACCGCGTGCCTGCCCTGGCCGTACCCTTCGTGTTCGTTGGCACGGTTTCCCCACCACCTCTTGACCGAAGAAAAACCGAAATATACCTTCCTTGCCGCGGCGGCCGCGAAGACGACATCGCACGTCTACCACATACACGACGCGAGAACCCATGGAGCAAACCACCGTCACCCCGGACAAGGCCCTCGAGCAGCTGATCGCCGTGCTCCGCGAGGGGTTCGAAGGGCCGCAGACGAGCTGGAGCTATTTCACAGACGACGGCCCGGAAGCGGGCTGGTTCGGGATGCTGGACCGGCTGAGCGCGGAGGAGGCGTCGAGGCCGTCCGGGCCGAACGGCACGTCGATCGCCGCGCACGTGCACCACATGGTCTTCAGCCTTTCCGCTTCGACGGACTTCATCATGGACCGCTGGCAGCCGCGGGACTGGTCCGAGAGCTGGAAGGTCTCGACCGTGGACGAGGAGCAGTGGCGCGAGCTCCGGGATCGGCTCCGCGCCGGGTACGAGGCGCTGCTCGACGCGTTCCGGCAACGGGCCCTGGTCGACGAACGGTCGTTCGGCGGCGCGCTCTCGGCGGTCGCCCATGCCGCCTACCACCTCGGGGCGGTGAAGCAGAAGCTGGCACGGTGACCCGAGCGCAGTCCGGTCGCTGATCCGCGAGGGACTCGCCTCGCGGATCGCGGGGGCGGGGTATGGACCGAGGACCGATCCGGGTTCGCTGGAGCGCCGAGGGGATCCGGTCCCGGAGCCCGCTTCGGCCCCAGCGCCGGAGGCGGCTGCACGCGGTCTGCCAGGGACCCGCCCGGGCGGGTCGCGCCACGGGGTTCCGGTATCGAGCCTCCGGAGCATGCCGTCGATCAAGCTCGATCGGGGCGCCCGCGTCCCGAGCGGTGGAAGCATGGCCTCGAGGATGTGCCACCCGGCGC
>CALCID010000066.1 GCA_937907535.1 uncultured bacterium
GCGCCCGGATCCCGGCGGCTGGCGGGGACGCGGCTTTCCAAGTATCTTGGAAGTTTATGGTTCCAATGCCTCCGCGATAAGGAGATTTGAATGACGAGATTCGTCGCTCTTGCTGCCCTCGCCAGTCTGACACTCTCGGCTTGCAATGGCTTCGGCCAGGCCATGTCGGCTCATACGGACGTGGTCGCCCGGGCCGCAGGACAGGAACTCACCGTCGAGCAGGCGGCCGCGCTGCTGGCCAAGAATCCGCGGCTCCCCGCCGATCCCATGGTCGTGGAGGCCATTGCGAACCTCTGGGTGGACTACGTGCTCCTCGCCACGGCCGCGGCCAAGGACACCTCCCTCCAGTCCATCGATCTGGAGCCGGTGATCCAGCCGCAGGTCGATCAGGAGATCGTGTGGCGCCTGCGGGACCAGGTGATCCAGGTGGACACGGCCCTGGACGATGACAGGCTGCGCGAGCTGTACGACCAGATGCAGCCGGGGCTCCAGGTGCGGGCGCGGCACATTCTCTTCCGGATGGCGCCGGATGCCGCGCCTGCGCAGCGGGACAGCGTGCTGGCGCTGGCGCGGGAGGTGCGCGCGCAGGCGCTCGCCGGCCGCGACTTCGCGGATCTGGCGCGGGAGTACAGCGACGAGCCGGGCGCCGCGGAGCGGGGCGGCGACCTGGGCTTCTTCACCCGGGGCCAGATGGTCGCGCCCTTCGAGGAGGCCGCCTTCGCGCTCGAGGTCGGCCAGATCAGCGATGTGGTCGAGACGCCCTTCGGCCTGCACCTGATCAAGGTCGAGGAACGGATCATGCCGACCTTCGACGAGGTCAAGGCGGGCTTCCGTGAGCAGGCGAAGATGCAGCTCCAGATCGATGCGGAGGAGGCGTACCTCGAGCAGCTGACTTCGCCGCTGAACATCGAGGTCCAGGAAGGCGCGTACGACGTGGCGCGGGAGCTGGCGCGCAAGCCGGGGATGAAGCTGGGCAACCGCGCCGCGTCGAGGGCGCTGGTCTCGTACCGCGGCGGCGCGTTCACCGCCGGCGAGTTCCAGGACCTGATCCGGTTGCTCAACCCGAGCCAGCGGGCGCGCTATGCCGCGGCGAGCGACGAGCAGCTCGAGATGGTGCTCCAGGATCTCGCCCGGAACGAGATCCTGATCGCGGAGGCGAAGCGCCGCGGCCTGGAGATCACCTCGGAGCAGCGGGACTCGCTGGTGAACGAGGCGCGTCGTCAGCTGAACATGGCTGCGGCGTCGGCGGGGCTGAAGCAGATCGAGCCGCAGGAAGGCGAAACCATGAACCAGGCCATCGCGCGTAAGGTGAACGCGCTGATGGAAGGGATCCTGCTGGGCGAACGGAACGTGCTCCCGCTCGGGCCGATCAGCTTCTCGCTGCGGCAACAGCACGGTGGGCAGGTTTACGAGCGGGCGTTCCCGATGGTCGTTGCGCGGACGGAGGCGCTGTTGTCGTCGCAGCGGATGCCGCTGGGCCCGCTGCCGGTTCCGGTCAGCCCGCAGGGCGGTGAGGAGCCGACCGGGCAGCCGTAGCGGTAAGCCGCTAGCGGCTCCGAGAACGGGCCTCGTGCCGTGGCCCGGCGGTGCAGGAACCTGACTCCGCCGGCGGGATATTAGGGGGCCGGCGGCGAACGCCGGCCCATTTCCGTTGAGCGTATGGATTTCACTGGTATGGAACGAGTGTCGGTCCGGGCGCTGGTCATCGCGATCCTGGTGGGTCTCCACGCCGTGCCGGCCGCCGCGCAGGCGCCGGCGCCGCCGGGCGAGCTCGTGGATCGGGTCGTCGCGATCGTCGGGGACAGCATGATCCTGAGCTCGGAGCTGGACATTGAACTCGAGCGTCTCGCGTTGATGGGGCGTCAGCTCCCGACGGATCCCGAGCAGCTGGCGAAGCTCCGGCGAGAAATCCTGGAAGGCAAGATAAACGAGCTGCTGCTGGTGATCGCCGCTCAGCGGGACTCGGTCCAGGTTCCGGAGGACGTGGTGACGAGCCGGGTCCAGGATGAGATCGCGGAACGGCAGAGGCAGATCGGCGGCGAGCGCAACTTCCAGATGGCGCTCCGGGCCGAAGGGCTGACCCTGGCCGAGTACCGAGACATCCTGGCGGCCGACATCCGGCGCAGCATGCTGATCCAGTCGTATCTGCAGAGGGCGCAGATGGACCGCCGCCCGCCGCCGGTCACGGAGGAGGAGCTCCAGGCCTACTTCGAAGTCGTGAAGCAGGGGTATGGCCCCCGGGCCGCATCCATCACCTTCCGGCAGGTCGTCGTGGCGCCTCGCCCGAGCGACGCGGCGCGGGATTCGGCGCTTGCCCTGGCTTCGGAGATCCTGGACCGGCTGCGCGCCGGTGAAGACTTCGCCCAGCTCGCCCGCCGCTACTCGCAGGATCCGGGGTCCCGGGAAAGGGGTGGCGATCTCGGGTGGTTCCGGCGGGGGCAGATGGTCGAGCAGTTCGACTCGGCCGTGTTCGCCATGCGTCCGGGCCAGCTCAGCGGCATCGTCGAGACCACGTTCGGCTTCCACATCATCCGCCTCGACCGGGTGCGGGGCTCGGAGCGCCAGGCGCGCCACATCCTGATCACGGCGCAGATCACGGACGCGGACCGCGCCCGGACGCGGGAGATCGCGGAGGAGGTGGCGCGGCGGATCCGGGACGGCGAATCGCTCGATGATCTGACCGCCCGCTACCATGACCGGTCGGAGCGGGACCGGGTCGGGCCGTTCCCGCGGGACCGGCTCCCGCCCCCGTACGACTCGGAGCTGGCCCAGGTCGAGGTCGGGGACGTCATCGGCCCGTTCGAGCTGGCGGGCGACGGCGGATCGAAATGGGCCGTGGTCAAGGTCATGGGCCTGACCGAAGCCGGCGAGTACTCGCTGGACGATCCCCTGGTCCGCTCCCAGGTGCGGCAGCAGCTCGAGCAGCAGAAGCTGCTGGAGGAGCTGGTCGGCGAACTTCGCCGACAGACGTACGTCGACATCCGCCTCTAGGAGATCGGCGCCCGGTGACCGTGCGGCGCACTCGACTCGCGGTGACGCTGGGGGACCCGCGCGGCATTGGACCGGAGGTCGCCGCGGCGGCCGGCCGCGGCCTCGGCGCTGAGCGTGACCGGCTCCATCTCGTGTTCATCGGACCGCGGGGTACGGCGGCAGAGGCCGCCGGCGACGAATTCGTCCCCATCGGAGACTGGGACGGCGCGACCGGGGGCGTTGCCGAAGCAGGCCGGCTGGCCGGCCTCGCCATCGAGCGCGCCGCGCGGATGGCGCTCGAAGGCGCCGTGGACGGGATCGTCACCGGGCCGATCGACAAGGCCGCGCTGAACGCCGGCGGCTTCCCGTATCCGGGCCACACGGAGATGCTCGCGGAGCTGGCCGGCGGCGTTCCCGTGGCGATGCTCATGGCCGCGGAGCGGACGGCGCTGGGCGGCCCCTTGCGCGTCGTACTGGCAACCACGCACGTTCGTCTGGCGGATGTGCCCGTGGTGCTCACGGTCGAACGTGTGGTCGAGCAGACCCGCCTCACCGACCGTGGCCTGCGCTCGGCCTGGGGCCTGGACCGCCCGCGGATCGCGCTCTGTGCGGTGAACCCGCACGCGTCCGACGGCGGGCTCTTCGGAGACGAAGAGGCCCGCATCCTCGAGCCGGCCCTCGGCATCCTGCGCGCGGAAGGCGTCAGCGTGGCCGGCCCGATACCCGCGGACACGGTGTTCGTCCGTGCGATCCGTGGGGAGTTCGACGCGGTGGTCGCCCCGTACCATGACGTGGGGATGGCGGCCTTCAAGACCGCGAGCTTCGGCAGCGGCGTGAATGTCACGCTCGGTCTCCCGTTCATCCGCACGTCACCCGATCATGGCACGGCGCTCGACATTGCCGGCCGCGGGCTCGCGGATCCCTCCTCGATGCTGGAGGCCATCCGGCTCGCGGCGAAGCTCGCGAGCCAGCGTGCATCCGACAGCTCTACCGGAAGATGATCCGTTTCGAACGCGTGACGGTGCAGTACGGTCGATCGGGGCTCGCCCTGAATGATGTCTCGTTCTTCATCCGCAAGGGCGAGTTCTGTTTTCTCACCGGCCACAGCGGCGCGGGCAAGACCACGGCGCTGCGCCTCATGCACATGGCGGTGCGACCCACGACGGGCGAGGTGACGGTGGGTGCCTACTCGTCGTCGCAGATCAAGCCGAGAGAGGTTGCGCTGCTCCGCCGCAAGGTCGGTTTCGTGTTCCAGGACTTCCGACTCCTCGAGGACCGGACCGCCGCGGAGAACGTGGCCTTCGCCCTGGAGGTCACGGGCGCGCACCAGTCGGTCGTCCGGACGAAGGTCGGCCGCCTCCTCGCCCAGGTCGGGCTGGCGCACAGGTCGGAAGCGTACCCGAGCGAGCTGTCCGGCGGGGAGCGCCAGCGGGTGGCCATCGCCCGCGCCCTGGCGAACGACCCGCTCGTCCTGCTCGCCGATGAGCCGACCGGCAACCTGGACGACGAGGCAAAGCGCGGGGTCTTCGACCTCTTCCGGGACATCAACACCCTGGGGACCGCCGTGGTGATGGCCACCCACGACCACGAGCTGGTTCGCGCGGTGCCGGACGCGCACATCATCGAGCTCAACCAGGGCTTCCTGGTCAGGGACACGGCGCCGGAGATCTAGCGTGAAGTACATCGTACGCGAGGCACTGGCCGCCTTTCGGCGCGCACCGCTGCTGACGGCGCTGTCGGCCGCCATGATCGCGCTCTCGCTCTTCGTGGTCGGGCTCTTCGGCGTGGCGGCGTACAACGTCCAGCAGGTGGTCGAGCGGATCGAGGAGCGGGTCGAAGTCGTCGCATACCTGAGGGACGGCGCGCCGCCGGACGCCATCCGGCTCGCCCGGGCGGAGATCGAGTCCTTCCCGGAGGTGGCGGCGGTGAACTACATCTCGAAGGAGGAGGCCCTCGAGGTCGCGAACCGGGAGCTGGGCGAGCTGAGCGCCGTGCTCGTCGACGCGGACGTCAACCCCCTGCCGGCGTCCTTCGAGATCTCGTTGCGGCCGGGCCACCGGACGCCGGACGTGGTGGCGGAGGTCGCTGAGCGGCTGAGCGCCTACGCCTTCGTCGAGGATGTGCAGTTCGGCCAGGAGTGGCTCGATAAGATCTTCGTCCTGCGGCGCATTGCGGGCACGGCGTCCACCGTGCTCGGCCTGGCGTTCGCCGCGGTGGCCGCGCTGATCATCGGTGCGGCGGTCCGGATGGCCATTTACGCCCGCCGGGACGAGATCGCGATCATGCGGCTGGTCGGCGCAACCCCCGGGTTCATCCAGGGGCCGTTCCTGTTGGAGGGATTCCTCACCGGACTGCTCGGGGGCTTGCTGGCCGCGCCCGCGACCTATGGCGTCTACCATCTCCTCTCCGGCGCGGTGGTCGAGCTCCAGTGGGTACCGGGGTACTGGGTCGTCTGCGGTGTGGTCATTGGCGCGGTGCTGGGCCTCATCGCCAGTGCGCTGGCCGTGCATCGTCATCTGAAGGGGACATGACCTCTTTCCGCGCTCTCGTCCTGCTCTCCGCGATCGGGGCGGCGGTGCTGTTGCCGCAGTCGGCCCGGGCACAGGAGGATGTGCGCCAGGAGCTGCGCGAGAGCCAGCGGCGGCTGGAACAGATCCGTCGCGAGCGCGAGCAGCTCCGCGCGGAGATGGCGCAGCTCCAGTCCCGGGTCCACGACCTGGCAGGCCAGCTCGCGAACATCGAACGGCAGATCTCGGCATCCGAGAGCGCGCTCCGGGAGCTCGACTTCCAGGCCGCCGCGCTGGCGAGCACCATCGAATCCACCACGCAACAGCTCCTGCTCACCCGGGACCGGCTGAGCGAGCGGAACGTCATTCTGAACCAGCGGATCCGCTCGATCTACAAGCGGGGTCCCATGCACGCGGCGCGGGTGCTCCTGTCGGCCGAGAGCTTCGCGGACCTGCTGAACCGCTACAAGTACCTCCACCTGATCAACAATTACGACCGCAAGCTGGTCCGGGAGATCCAGCAGCTCGAGGCGGAGCTGGTGCACCAGGAGCGGGAGCTCCGCTCGGACCTGATCCAGCTGGAGGCGTTACGTACGGCCCGGGTCGATGAGTTGCAGCGGCTCCAGCAGCTCGGTGCGAGGCAGCAAGCCACGCTTCGCCAGTTCCAGCAGCGAGAGCGGCAGGCCCAGGCCCGGCTCCAGCAGATCGCGCGGGATGAGGCGCGCCTGACGAACACGATCGCCGAACTCGAGCGCCGCCGTCTGGAAGAGGAGCGGCGCAGGGTGGTGGCAGGCGGCGCGCCCGCCCGGGAGGGTACGATCACGACCCGGGATCTGGGCACCCTGGATTGGCCGGTGGAAGGCGAGCTGGTGTACCGCTTCGGGCCGGAGCGCAGGCCGAACGGCGTGGTCCTGCGGTGGAACGGCATCGGGATCGCCGCGCCTCCGGGTACGCCCGTCCGGGCCGTGGAGGGCGGAACCGTCGTGCTCGCCGGGCCCTTCGAGGGTTACGGCCCGACGGTCATGATCAGCCACGGCGGGGGGTATTACACCCTCTACCTCTACCTCGGCTCCGTTTCCGTTCGGGTGGGACAGGAGGTGGAGAAGCGGCAGGTCATCGGCACGGTCGGCGGGGAGCGGACGCCCGAAGGTCCTCACATCGAGTTCCAGGTCAGGGCCCCGGTCCGCGGTGGCGTGCCCGAAGCGGTCGACCCCCTGACCTGGCTCCGCAACCGATCGGGATCGTGACCATGCTCCGTCCTCTGTACGGCCACGAGGACGCCCGCAGCGCGCTGGCCCGCGCCATGGACCGCGGCTCCCTGCCGGGCTCTCTCCTGATCCACGGCCCGCGGGGTGTGGGCAAGCAGCGCTTCGCGCTATGGCTGGCGCAACGCCTGGTCTGCCTCCAGCCGGGCGATCCGGATCCGTGCGGCACCTGTCAGCCGTGTCGCCTCGCGCTCCGGCTCGAGCATCCGGACATCCAGTGGTTCTTTCCCGTCGTCCGGCCCAAGGGCTCGATTGCGGCCGACAAGCTCGCGGAGGCGCTGGAGGAAGTGCGTGCCTCGGAGCTCGCCACACGGCGCGAAGATCCGCTCCGTACCCGCGATCCGGGCGAGCCGGTCGGGATCTTCCTCGCCCAGGTCCAGACGCTCCGGAAAATGGCAGCCTCCCGCCCCGCCCTGGGCGGACGCCGCCTCTTCCTGATCGGGGACGCGGAGCTCCTCGCGCCGCAGGAGGCCACGACCGAAGCGGCGAACGCCCTCCTCAAACTGCTGGAGGAACCGCCTGCCGAAACCACGATCGTGCTCACCGCGGCCGAGCCCGATGGCCTGCTTCCGACGCTGAGGTCCAGGGTGCTGCCCGTCCGGCTCCGCCCGCTCCCGCAGGATCTGGTGTTCCGGTTCCTCCGGTCCGAGCTGCCGGAGGTGGACGAGAACACCGCACGCATCGCCGCCCGCCTCTCCGACGGGTCGATCGGCCAGGCCCTGGGATTCCTCCCCAGCGGAGACCGGCCCGGCCCGCTCGAGGAGTTGCGGCGCGAGGCCCGCGCCCTGCTGGAGGCGGCAGCCAATCCTTCGCCCGTGCCCCGGCTCGCCGCGGCCCACACGCTCTCGCCCGCCGGCGCTCGCGGAGCGTTCGTCCACGTCCTCGAGTTCCTGACCGTCTGGCTGCGCGATCTCGCGGCCATCGCGTCCGGCGCCGACAACCTCGTGCTCAATGGCGACGCCGTACCGTTCCTCACCGGGCTGGCCAGGAAACTCGCCGACGCGGCCCACGGAGTGCCCTCCGCGATCCGCGTCGTCGAACAGGCGGCTGCCATGGCCCATGGCAACGTGAACCCGCAACTCATCACGGCATGGATGACCCGGGAGATCCACCGGGAACTCACCGCAGCCCCCGCAAGCTGATGGATTCGCCGAAGCTCACCCATCTGGACGAGAGCGGCCGGCCCACCATGGTCGACGTGAGCGCCAAGGCCCCGACCGCCCGCACCGCCATTGCCGAAGGCGCGTTGCGCATGGCACCCGAAACCCTCGAGGCGCTCCGCGCAGGCCGCACCGCCAAGGGCGATCCCCTCATCGTGGCACGGATCGCCGGCATCCAGGCAGCCAAGCGCACGTCGGACCTCATTCCGCTCTGTCACCCCCTGCCGCTCACGAGCGTCGACGTGGCGCTCGAAACCGACGACGCGCTCCCCGGCATCCGCGCCACCGCCACGGTCCGCGTGGTTGCGGCGACCGGCGTGGAGATGGAGGCGCTCACGGCGGTCTCCGTCGCTCTGCTCACCGCCTACGACATGCTCAAAGCGATCGACCGGGGCATGCGCATCGAGGGGATCCGGCTCCTCCGCAAGGAAGGTGGCCGCAGCGGCACCTGGACCGCCTCGCCCTGACGCTGGCACGATACGTGCACCGGAAGCCGCCGCTTCACGCAGCACGACTCCGTAGTTCGAACCCGGCACCTGCTTTCCGAACGGCGAGGTTCGATCATGCGATCGGCTTCCGGGCAGTGGCGGCATTACGCCTGGCAGGCGCTCCGTCCGGCGAACGGATCCGGGGAACTCCCTTCCCCGCTGCAACTCTGGGAATCCGAAACCACACCGGCCGTGTGGAGGTTCCTGAGGGGGTCGGTTGCCCGGGTGGGCCGGCCGGGCCGGACGGTCATCGTGGCCACCGTCGCATTCCTCCTCGGCGTCGGCGTTGCGGGGCCGCGCGGGGCCGCCGGGCCCGATACACTGGATCGGCGGGAGCGGGTCAAAGAGCTCGAGCGTTCGCTGGCAACGCAACAGGCGGGGCTTGCGTTGGCCAGGATCGAACTGGAGCGGCTGCGGGCGGTGGCCGACTTCTCGACACGGTACCGCATCCCGGCCGGTCTCGCCGCTTCGATCCACGACATTGCGCTCGCCGAAGGACTCGACCCCTGGCTGGCGTTCCAGCTCGTCCGTGTCGAGAGCGGATTCTCCCCGACGGCGGTCAGCCCGAAGGGTGCCGTAGGGCTGACGCAGATCATGCCGAGCACCGCGGAGGCCCTCGCGCCCGGCATCTCCCATGATGCTCTCTTCGAGCCGGAAACCAATCTGCGTCTCGGATTCCGGTACCTGAGGTACCTGATCGAGCGCTATGGCGGAGACTTGCGTCTCGCCCTGCTGGCGTACAACCGTGGACCGGGCACGGTCGACGCCATCCGGAGTGCCGGTGGCGACCCGTCCAACGGATACGCCGAGGCGGTCATGGGGAATCGCCAGCCCGGCGGAACCCTGACGGCCAGGGCGTCGGTCGGCGCGAGTCCCTGAGCCCGCCCCGCCGCCGCTCAGGTACGGGACGGAGCGCCACGGCCCGGCGGGCCCTCGATCCCCGTGTCCTTCACGATCTCCACCTCGTCTTCGGCGATCCCGACGATCTCGCCGTTGGCGAACTCCACGAGGTAGCCGGAGCGACCATCCGCACTGTTCTCAGGCCCCCACCGCCCGACCACCTCGCCGATCTGGCCGTAATACGGGCGCGACTGCTCGTACTGCGGATTCGTGACCTTCACCCAGTGCATCGCTCGACCTCCCGGCTACGTCCGTTCCCGGGCGGACAGCAACGCACGAGCCGCGCCACCGTGGTCGTGGCAAGGATCTCTCATCCCGCAATGCATCCGGGCGTCACGCCGACACCCGGAGCCGCTGCCCCGGAAGGATGCGCGTGCGCCGTCCCATCCCGTTCCACCGCTGCAGCTGCTGGACGGTCACGCCGTAGCGGCGGGCGATCCCCCAGAGCGTCTCGCCCCGCGCCACGCGATGGTAACGTGCCGCCACGGATGCGCCACCGGACGAGCCTACCGGGATCACGATCCGCTGCCCGGCCCGTAGCCGGGTCGGCTGGATCCCGCCGTTCGCCTGTCGGAGCTCCGCCACCGTGGTGCCGTACCGCCGCGCAATGTGGCTGAGGGTCTCACCCCTCCGGACCGTGTGGCGCCGGGCGCCCGGCACCTCCACGATCGATGCCCGGGCGACGCGGCTCTCCGCCCGCACCCGCTCGAAATTCGCCGCGAACGTCTCCCCATGACGCGCCGGTATGCGAACCGCGAACGTCCGTCCCGGGGGTGTCATGCCGCGGATGAGGTGGGGGTTGAGGTCCCGGATCTCCTCAC
>CALCID010000067.1 GCA_937907535.1 uncultured bacterium
CGTTCGGCCGTGACAAGGCCGGCAACCGGACGAACACGCTCACGCGCACGGTCCTGCGGGACACGGAGACGCCGGTGTTCGGCAACATCATCGTCCCGGTCCAGGGCGAGTACAAGGGCGGTGAGCCGCTCGCGTTCAGCGTGCTCGCGCGGGACAACGTGGACCTGCTGGCGCACAGCTTCCGGCTGATCTACAACGGGATCGCCATTCCGTTCGGCCCGTTCGTGGTGATCGGCGATGGCGTCGGCTTTAACGCCGACCGGACCACGGAGGCCACCCTCGAGGCGAACTATCCGTACATGCGGACGGTCGAGCCCGTGGATGGCGCGGACGCTCCGTCCGGCACGCTGGTCAAGCCGCGGGCCGCGGCCTGGTACGTGGTCGACGTGGCTGGCAACATCGCGTACACGGAACAGGCGCTGGCGGACCTGACGATGGAGGATGGCGTCTCGGCGACTACGTTCGGCGTGACGACCTTCACCGTGGAGCTGAACGGCAGCACGCTGTCGGCGCGTGCCCACGGCAACACGGGCAACTGGGCCAACCCGTACGCGGTGGTCCACTTCTACGCGGTCGACGGGGATGGCATCGTCCAGTACGTCGGCTCGGCCACGGGGGCCACGCTGGGCGATGACGGCGGGAACCGGACGTACACGTGGAAGGTCACGTACAACGCGGCCAACTTCACGGCTCCGGTCGCCAACCTGTTCGCGATCGCGGTGACGTCGGCCGGCGACGGCCTCATGAGCGCACGGATCACGCCCTGAGTGGAGTGATCCCGCCCACGGAGCCGTGAGACGGGGGCCCCGCCGCAAGGCGGGGCCCTTCGTCATTTTCGGGTGGCCTGGTGATGCGAGACTGCCGGGGGCGCCTCATGATCGACCGGGCCTGACCGTGCGGCGAGGTGCCCGGCGAAGGAGGGTGTCGGCCTGGAGGCGGGAGACGGGCTAGCGCGGTCGGATGGCCGGCGGGAGCGGGTGCGGGTGAACGGGCGGTGGTCGCGCGCTCGCTCGGCTGAGCCCGGTGATGTCGAGACGCCGGTCGCGGGGCTCTATTTCAAGCGCAGGCCCGGGCGAGGTCGTCGGGGGTTTCGGCGATGAGCGCGCCGAGGGCCGCGGCCCGTTCGACGAAGGCGGCCCGGCGGTCGGGGTCGCGCCGGGACCAGAGCACGGCCACAGGGACGACGCCGGCGTCGACTGCGGCGAGGATGTCGGTGATGCTGTCACCGGCGTAGATGGCGTGCTCCGGCGGGACCCGGAGGGATTGGAGGGCGAGGCGGATGCCGGAAGGGTCGGGCTTGGGGGCGGGGACGTCGTCGTCCATGACGAGGGCGTCGAAGGGGCCGAGGGGCGCGTGGGCGGTGGTGATCTCCCAGGCGCGGCGGCTCTTGCCGGTGACGATGCCGAGGGGCCGGCCGGCGGCGCGGAGCCGCTGGAGGAGCTCCGGCACGCCGTCGTAGATCCCGCCGAAGAGGGTGGGGTGGAGCGCCTCGTAGTGGCGGTAAAAGTGCTCGAAGCAATCGGCGAGCGCCGCGGCCCCGACCTGGCTCTGGAAGAGGCGGATCTCGGAGCGGGGCTCGAGGGCGAGGATCTCGGCGTCGGAGAGGGCGCGGCCGAGGAAGGGCACGAGGGCCCGGCGGTAGGCCTCGAGGTAGAGGTCCCGGGTCCGGATCAGGGTACCGTCCAGGTCGAAGAGCACGGCCGCGGGCGGCGCGTCGTTGCCGAGGCGGGCGCGGAGCTCACGGGCGAAGTCGCTCATTCCTTGCGTTGCCAGGGGATTCATCGTGCGCGGGCGCCCGACGGAGTGCCGGGCGCAACGGATCGGATGTGTATACGCCGGACGGGGCCGTGCGGTCCGTGGCGGCAGGGAGGGAGTGGCGGCGGGCCGGTCGGCGGCCGCATGGCTCGCGCCGCGGTCGTGCGTGAACGGTCGGGCCGGGGACCCGGCGCGGCCTGCGGGGCGTGCCGGGAGCGGCGCCGTCGTTGGCGCGGGAGCGAACGCGCGGGGCGCGCGGCCGGCCCGTGGGACCCGGGCGGAACCGGGGATGCGAACAGGCGACGATCATGATCATCCGTGCGGAGTCGCTGACGAAGCACTATCGGGTGAAGGTCAGGGATCCCGGCCTCCGGGGGGCGCTCCGGTCGGTCTTCCGGCCGCGGTACCGGGAGGTGGTGGCGGTGGAGTCGGTCACGTTCGGGATCCGGGAGGGGGAGATCGTGGGGTTCCTGGGCCCGAACGGGGCGGGGAAGACCACGATGATCAAGATGCTGGCGGGTCTCCTGTACCCGACCCGGGGCCGGGCGGTCGTGGCGGGCTACGACCCTTGGACGGGGGGCGCGGCGTTCCGGAGCCGGTTCGCGCTGGTGCTGGGGAACAAGCAGCAGCTGGTGTGGGACCTGCCGCCGGAGGAGACATTCCTGCTGAACCGGGCGATCTACGCGGTATCGTGGCCGGACTACCGGCGCCGGGTGGACGAGCTGGTGGGGCTGCTGCGGCTGGAGGATGTGCTGGGGAAGCCGGTGCGGCAGCTCTCGCAGGGGGAGCGGATGAAGTGCGAGCTGGCGGCGGCGCTGATCCATCATCCGCGGATCCTGTTCCTGGACGAGCCGACGCTGGGGCTGGACATCACGGCGCAGGAGACGATCCGGGCGTTCGTGCGGGACTACCGGGACAGGACCGGGGCGACCGTGCTGCTGACGTCCCATTACATGGCGGACGTGACGGCGCTGGCGGACCGGGTGCTGATCATCAACCACGGCCGGCTGCTGTACGATGGGGCGCTGGGCGCGCTGGCGGAGCGGATCGCGCCGGTGAAGCGGGTGGAGCTGACGTTTTCCCGGGAGGTGGCGGGGGCGGAGGTGGAGCGGTTCGGCGTGGTGCGGAGCCGGGAGCCGCGGCGGGCGACGCTGGAGGTGCCGCGGGACGGGGTGGCGCAGGTGAGCGGCCGGCTGTTGTCGGAGCTGCCGGTGGCGGATCTCACGATCAGCGACCCGCCGATCGAGGAGGTGATCGGGCGGGTGTTCGCGGGCGAGACGGGCGCGGGGGCGCCGTGAGCGGGCCGGGAACGCGGGAGCGGCCGGGGCCGGGGCCCGATGGAAGCGCCGATCCCCGGGAGGGACGAAGCGGGAGCGGCCAGGGCCTGACGTGGGCAGCGGACGGTGGTGGGCGCGCACCGCGGGAGGGGTGGGTGCGGCGGTACCTGGCGCTCATGCGGGTGGGGTGGCTGGTGGATCTGCAGTACCGGGCGGCGATCGTGATCTGGCTGGTGCTGGGGGCCGCGCAGCCGCTGGTGTCGCTGGCGATCTGGTGGGTGGTGGCGGGGGGCGGGGAGGTGGGCGGGTTCGGGCGTGCGGATTTCGCGCGCTACTTCTTCGCGCTGATGCTGGTGGACCAGCTCACGCTGGCGTGGGACGTGTGGTACATCGACCGGTGGATCCGGGAAGGGGAGATGAACTTCCGGCTGGCGCGGCCGCTGGACCCGATCCACGAGGCGATCGCGGACAACCTGGCGTACAAGGCGAAGTCGGCGGCGCTGACGGCGGGGGTCTGGGCGGTGACGGCGGTGTTCTGGCCGGCGGTGCGGCTGCCGTTCGAACCGGCGCAGTGGCTGCTGGCGGGGATGGCGGTGGTGCCGGCGATGGCGATCCGGTTCTTGAGCACGTACGTGAACGGGCTGCTGGCGTTCTGGACCACGCGGGCGACGGCGATCGCGGAGCTGCAATACGGGCTGTCGCTATTCCTGTCGGGGCGGATCGCGCCGCTCTCGCTGCTCCCGCCGGTGGTGACGGCGGCGGCGGGGGTGCTGTGGTTCCCGTACATGCTGGCGTTCCCGGTGGAGGTGCTGACCGGGCAGGTTACGGCGGGGCCGGAGTATCTGCGGGGGCTGGGGTGGCAGCTCCTGTGGGTGGGGATCTGGCTGGGGCTGTACCGGGTCGTGTGGGTCCGGGGCCGGCGGCACTACGGCGCGGTGGGAGGGTGAGCGATGAGGGTGGAGGCGACGACGTCGCGTCAGCCCCCCTCGCCCCGGGGCGTGTCCCGGCTCCGGCGGCTGGCCGCGGTGCTGCGGGCGTTCTGGGCGGTGAACCTTGCGGAGGAGCTGCAGTACCGGGCGAACCTGCTGGCGAGCGTGGTGGGCACGGGTTTCTGGCTGGGGACGGCGGTGCTCACGGCGGCGGTCTTCTTCCGGCAGACGCCGGCGCTGGGCGGGTGGAGCTTCTGGCAGGTGGTGGCGCTCCTGGGCGTGTTCAACGCGGTGGCGGGCGTGGTGGAGGCGGTGCTCCGGCCGAACGTGGGGCGGATCGTGGAGCACGTGCGGCGGGGGACGATGGACCTGATCCTGTCGAAGCCGGTGGACGCGCAGTTCCAGGTCACGTTCCGGCGGATCGTGATCTGGCGGGGCGTGGACATCGTGCTGGGGCTGGGGCTCACGGCCGCGGCGCTGGTGATCGGCGGGCGCTGGCCGGGGATCGTGGAGGTCGTGGCGTTCGTGGTGGCGCTGGCCGCGGCGGTGGCGATCGCGTACGCGATCTGGCTCGGGCTCATGAGCCTGGCGTTCTGGTTCGTGGCGGTGGAGAACCTTTCGATCCTGTTCGACGCGCTGTACGAGTCCGCGCGCTTCCCGGTGACGGCGTACCCGGGCGCGATCCGGTTCGTGCTCACGTACCTGGTGCCGATGGCGTGGATCACGACGGTCCCGGCGGGGGCGTTGACGGGGCGGGTGGGCCCGGGGTTCGCGCTGGTGTCGGCGCTGGTCGCGGCGGCGGCGCTGGCGCTCACGCGGCTCCTGTGGCGGGTGGCGCTGCGGCGGTACACGAGCGCCGGGGGCTGAGGGTCGCCGGGCGACGTCGTCCGGAGCTTGCCCCGTCTCGCGCCGGAACCTTACCTTGCGCGGCAAACCCCGTGGACAGGTGGTCGAGGCGGCGCATCTGCCGCCCGGGAGGATGCCCATGTCCGATCCCGTGCTCCCGCCCTTGCGGGCGGTGTTCCGCGCGATCGCGCGGACGGTGGTGCCGGAAGCCGCGGCGCTGGACGGCGCGGCGTGGGACGAGCTGGAGCGGATCGTGGAGCGAGCGCTGGCGGCGAGGCCGCCGAAGCTGCGGCGCCAGCTCGGGCTGCTCATCCGGATGATCGACGTGCTGGCGGTGCTGCGGCACGGCCGTCGGTTCGCGGCGCTGGACGACGGTCGCCGGGCGCGGCTGCTCGGCGCGCTCCAGGACTCCCGGTTGCTCCTGCTGCGGCGGGGTATCTGGGGGCTCCGGACGCTGGTGTTCATGGGCTACTACGCCCGGCCGGCCGCGGCCGAGGCGATCGGGTACCGTGCGGACCCCGCGGGGTGGGAGGCGCGGCGATGATCGAGAAGTCGTACGACGTGGTGATCATCGGCTCCGGCGCGGGCGGCGGGACGGTGGCGCAGGCGCTGGGCCCGCTGGCCCGGGACGGGCTGCGGGTGCTGGTGGTCGAGCAAGGTCCGCGGCTCCAGGACCACGAATTCACCGGCCGGGAGCTGGACATGGCGGACTCCCTGTACGAGGACGGCGGCGGGTTCCTGACCGCGGACGGGACGATGACGCTGGCGTTCGGGCGGGTGTACGGGGGGTCGACGGTGGTGTACACGGGCACGTCGCTGATCGCGCCGGAGCGGGTGATCCGTCGCTGGGGCGTGCCGGGGCTGTCGTACGAGGACATCGAGCGCCGGTCCCGCAAGTACATGGCGGAGAACAACGTGCACCTGCTCGGCCCGGAGGGGATCAACGAGAACAACCGGCTGTTCGTGGAGGGCGCGCGGCGGGCCGGCTACCCCGCCGAGCAGTTCCCGGTGAACGTGAAGGGGTGCAAGGGGTCGTCGCTCTGCAACCTGGGGTGCCCGAACGGGGCGAAGCAGGGGACGAACCGGGTGCAGCTGCCGAACGCGGAGCGGATGGGGGTGGAGGTGGTGACCCGGGCGGAGGCGCTCCGGATCGAGGAGCGGGCGGTGGTGGTGCGGGTCACGGAGCGGCCGCCGGGCGGGAAGGGGCTGCCGTCGGAGTGGGCGCCGGGCGAGTACCGGATCCGTGCGGGGACGGTCGTGGTGTCGGCGGGCGCGGTCGGCTCGCCGGCGCTGCTCCTCCGTTCCGGGGTCGGGCGGATGCTGCCGCGGCTGGGGCAGGGCTTCACCTGCCATCCGGCGCACATCCTGGTGGCGGAGCATCCGCGGGAGATCACGAACGACGTGGGTCACCCGAAGAGCTACTACGTGGACCGGGCGGAGGAGGAGGGGTACGTCCTGGAGACGTGCATGTACTTCCCGTTCACGACGGCGAAGAACATGACCGGGTTCGGGGCGGAGCACAGCCGGTTCATGCGTGCGTTCCCGCGGCTCCAGATGATCCTGGTGCTGGCGGTGGACGAGGCGGTGCCGGAGAACCGGGTGACGGTGGACCGGGCGGGGCGTCCGGTGGTGCACTACACGTTCACGGCGGAGACGATCGAGCGGCTGGTGCGGGGGACGCGTGCGTCGGCGAAGATCTTCTTCGGCGCGGGCGCGGTGCGGGTGCACGCGCCGTCGGCGGATCCGACGACGATCGAGGCGGCGGACGCGGGGCGGGTGGACGCGCTCATCTCGTCGCGGCACTTCAAGCCGGGGAAGGTCTCGGTGTCCGCGGCCCACCTCATGGGCGGGTGCGCCATGGGGCGGGACGCCCGGGACTCGGTGACGGACGCGTGGGGTCGGGTGCACGGCGTGCCGTGGCTGCGGGTGGCGGACGCGAGCCTCTTCCCGAACGCGCTGGCGATCAACCCGTACCTCACGATCATGGCGCTGGCGGACCGGGTGGCGGAGGGGCTGCGGGCGGAGCTGGGCGCGCCGGCGGCGGAGGCCGCGCCGGGCGGCGTTTCGTAGTCCGATCGGCCCGGACGCGGTTCCCGGGCGTCAGGAGGCCCTGCCGGGGCGGCCGGTGCGCGCCGGAGCCCGGGCAGGGCCTTTCCGTCGGTCGTGCCGCGCGGGCGCCGGGGAGCGGGTGCCGGGCCCCGCCGACCGCCCGGGGCGGCCGGGCTACTCGGAGCTGGATGCGCCGGGGAGCCCGGCCTCGGCGAGCAGGATCAGGAGCGCCTGCTGGATGGCCCGGGGGCCGTCCCGGTTGATCCACCACTCGCCCGGCGCGTGGCCCTCGCCGCCGATCCCGCCCCGCCCGATCGTGATGGCGGGGATCCCGAGGGCGATCGGGATGTTCGCGTCGGTGGACGAGCGGCCGAGCCGGGGCTCGTTGCCGTTGAGGAGCACGGCGGCCATGGCTCGCCGGAGGAGCGGCGCGTCCGTGGGCGTCTCGCCGGACGGGCGGTCGCCGATCAGCTCGACCTCCATCTCGAGGGGCGGGCCGTGGCGGTGCATGGTGTTCTGCTCCGCCAGGGCGCGGTCCATGGCATGGCGGAAGATGGAGTCAATGGCCGCGAGCGCCGTGGGCGACTCGGAGCGCATGTCGACCTCCATCCAGCTCTCGAAGGGGATGGAGTTGACGGAGGTCCCGCCGCCGATGCGGCCCACGTTGTAGCTGGTGCGCGGGCCGGTGGCGGTGAAGCGGGCGGCCTCCTCGTCGAAGAGGCGTATGGCGCGGCCGAGGGCGTGGATCGGGTTCGCGGTGCCGAACGCGCCCCAGGAGTGGCCGCCGGGGCCCTTGAAGGCCACGCGGTAGCGGCGGGACCCGAGCGCCTGGTGGGTGATGGCATCGTCCTCGCCGCCGTCGACGGCGATGAACGCGTCGATGCGGGGCCCGCCCTGGCGGAACAGGTATTTCACCCCGCGCAGGTCGCCGAGCCCCTCCTCGCCGACGGTGCCGATGAAGAGGAGATCGGCCCGGGTGCGGAGGTTCGCGGCGTTCATGGCGCGGAGGACGGTGAGCACGACCATGAGGCCGCGGGTGTCGTCGCCGATCCCGGGGGCGAAGAGGGTGTCCCCGCGCTGGCGGACGGTCACGTCCGTGCCCTCGGGGAAGACGGTGTCGAGGTGTCCGGCGAGGGCCACGGTGCGGTCGCCGGTGGTGCCACGCCGGAGGGCGATCACGTTCCCCTCCTCATCGATGTAGACGGTGTCCGCGCCGGCCTCCCGGAGCATCTCCGCGTACTTGCGGGCGCGGACCTCCTCCTTGAAGGGCGGCGCCGGGATCTCGGTCAGCGTAATGAGGTCCCGAATGGTGATGCTGTCCGTCTCCACGATGAACTCGAAGGCGCGGCGGACGTCCGGCCGTGCGGCGATGCGGCGGAGCTCATCGCAGTAGGGGTTGCGCGCGGCGTCGCATTGGGCCTTCGCGGCGGGCGGCGCGGGCGTGCCGGCGGGCGCCGGGGCGCACTCCGGGCAGCCGGCGAGCGGCCAGGCGAGGAACAGCGCGAGGTACGGCAGATTCAGCATTCACGCCTCCTGTCAGCGATCGGCGGCAACTTCGCGGGCTCTGGCGGCGGGCGCAAGCCCGGCGGGTGGGTATCGGGGCGGGGCCCCGCTCCGCCCGCCGCGCCGCCGGGCGGATCGTCACGCCTCGGGGATCGGGGCCTGGGAGAGCGGCGGGGTGGCGGCGGCGCGCTCGACCATCAGGGGAACCTCGGTCTTGAGGTCGTTGTCCACGAAGACGACGAAGTTGTACTCCCCGGTCTTCGCGAGGGTCAGGTTGTTGATGGTGATGATCTGGTTGCCGGAGACCGCCTGGCCGGGTCCGCCGCCGCGGGGGGTCAGCTCGCCCTTCAGCTCGAAGACCGCCTGGCCGTCCGGGTCGTGGAGCCGGATCTCGACCCAGTGCTGGCGGTCGCGCTCCGCCGGGTGCGCCCAGAGCTGGAGCACGAACTGCATCTGCGGGTGCACGGCGGGGAGCTCCGTGACGGTGATCCGGTCGAAGATGCCCATGATGTTGAGCTTCCCGTCGGCGGTCACGTTCGCGTAGTCCGCGAGCAGGGCGAGTTTGACTTGCATCGTGGTACTCCAGGGGTCAACGGTCAGCGCGCGGCGAAGCGGGAGAGCAGGTATCCGGCCGCGTCGGGGAACGAGGCCGCGCGCAGGTAGTCGTCGGACACGGGCTCATCCAGGTCGAACTCCCACGGGTCGCGGGATTCCACGAGGATGGCGCGGGCGCCCACCAGGAGCGCCGGGTTGATGTCGCTCCGGATGCTGTTGCCGATCATCCAGGCGCGGGCGGGCTCGGCCACGCGGTAGTGGGCGAGGGTGGCGCGGAACTCGTCCGGCGTCTTGCGGGAGCAGATCCGGATGCGGTCGGGCGGGAGCACGTCGAGCACGCCGGCCTCGCGGACGCACCGGAGCTGGTACTCGGGGTCGCCCGACTGGGTGTAGAGGACGGTGGGGAACGTGTCGGCCACGGCGCGGAGCGCGTCGAGTGCGCCGTCGATGGAGGGTGGCGGGCCGATCACGGCGCGGCCAAGCTCCTCGCACCGGCGCTCGATCTTCGGCTCGGGCGGGATGCCCGCGTCCCGGCAGAGGCGCCGGTAGGTCTCGCGGAACGAATGCTCGAGGCGGAACGGGCCGAGGCCGAAGCGCTCGATCATGCGGGGGTCGACCACCTCGTGGTGGATGTGCCGGGCGGTCCCGGGCTCGAATCCGATCTCCGCCAGGAGCTCGAAGAGGGCGCGCCTGGCGTTCTGGAAGCGCGGCGAGGTTTCGACGAGGGTGTCGTCGAAGTCGACGAGCAGGAGCTCGACGGCCGCCGGGGTTCCGGGGGATGACGTCGAATTCGGCGTTCGCATAGGATCCTGGACCGAACGGGGCGGCGCCGGCGCGGGGCCGGACGCCCGAACATCAAGGTAGAACGGGGGCTTGGGGCGGGTCAATCCGTCACGGGCGGAGCTCGTAGTTGATGATGATCCGCCCGATCTGCGGGTCCGTGACGATGAGGGAGACGGCATCCTGGTTGCCGCGGGCGAGGGCGGTGGCGAGCTCGGCGGCGGTGCGGACGGGCTCGCGGTTGACGGACTCGATGACCTGGCCGGGGCGGACGCCGGCGCGGAATGCGGGGGAGTAGGCCTGGACGGAGGCGACGACGAGCCCGGCGGGCTCCTCGGCGACGTCGAAGCCGATCCGGGCGGGGCCCTGCGGTTCGGGCGCGGGCTCGGGCACGACGCCGGACTCGACGACGCCGAGCTCGACGAGGACGCGGGTGGGCTGGCCGTATCGGATCACGTCGACGGCGGCGGTGGTGCCGGGCGTGAGGCCGGCGAGGGCGGCCTGGAGGTCGCTGACGGTGCGGATCTGGTGCCCGGCGATGCCGACGATCACGTCGCCGAGCTGGAGTCCGCCGCGCTCGGCGGGTCCGCCGGGCTCGACGTGGACGATCTCGGCGCCCTCGGCGGCGGGCAGACCGTAGACGGTGGCGTCCGCCTGCTCGACGTTGTCGAGGAGCACGCCGAGGAAGGCGCGGCGGACGCGGCCGAACTGGATGAGCTGTTCGGCGACTCGCCGGGCGAGGTTGATGGGGACGGCGAAGCCGTATCCGAAGTAGAGGCCGGTGGGGCTCGCGATGGCGGTGTTGATGCCCACGACCTGGCCGGCGAGGTTGACGAGGGGGCCGCCGGAGTTGCCGGGGTTGATGGCGGCGTCGGTCTGGATGAAGTGTTCGAGGGGCGCGGCGCCTTCGCGGCCGTCGGCGTCGCCGCCGAGGATGCCGATGGCGCGGCCGGTGGCGCTGACCACGCCGGCGGCGACGCTGAACTGGAGGCCGAGGGGGGAACCGAGGGCGAGGACCCAGTCGCCGGCCTGGAGGGCGTCGGAGTCGCCGAGGGGTGCGACGGGGAATCCGGATCCCTCGATGCGGACCACGGCCACGTCGGTGCTGGGGTCCCGGGCCACGACGCGGGCGTCGAACTGTCGGCGGTCGTGGAGGGTGACCTGGACCCGGTCGGCCTGCTGGACCACGTGGTCGGAGGTGAGGATGTAGCCGTCCTCGCTGACGAGGATGCCGGACCCGGCGCCGAGGCGGCGGCGCGTGCCGGGTTCGCGGCGGGGGTCGAAGGGTCCGCCGGGGGCGGTCCCGGCCAGGGGCGTGGGCCTGGCCTCGACCTGGATGTAGACCACGGCGGGGAGGACGCGCTCGACGGCGGCGCGGAACGTCTCGCTGGAGGGGATGGCGGTGGCCGTACGGGACTGCTCCCCGCGGCAGCCGGCGGTAACCGCCAGCAGTCCGATGACCGATGCGCGAGCCAGGGTGCCCATGCGCCGGCCACGGGGGCAAGATGCGTGCACGAGGCGGCCGGGCGCGGACCTGGCCCGGCCGGGTCAGCGGAGCGGGAGGCGCGAACGGGCGCGGAGCGCGAGCTCGACGCGGCGGGCGAGGAGGGAGAGGGGGAACGGTTTCTGGAGGCACGCCACGGCGCCGGTGCTCTCCGGGCCGATCCCCGGCGCGAGGGAGCCGGTGATGAGGATCACGGGGAGGCCGGGCCAGCGGCGTCGCACCGTGGAGAGGAGCGAGATCCCCGACTCGCCGGGGAGCGTGATGTCCGAGATCAGGACATCGAAGTCCCCGCCGGCGCCCTCCAGGAGCGCCATCGCCTCCCTGGCATCGGCCGCCGCCGTGACGGACGCGCCGAGCCGCTCCAGGTACAGGCTGAAGGACCGGCGGATGGCGGGCTCGTCATCCACCAGCAGGATGCGGGCGCCGGCGAAGTCGAGCGGCGGCAGGGAGCCCGCCGGGTTCATGCCTGCACCCCGTCCAGCCGGGCTGCATGGATCGCCGCCGGTTCCGGCTCCTCCGCCTGCGCGGCCGACTCGGGGCCGACGGGGAGGCGGATGCGGAAGCAGGCGCCGCCACCCGGCTCGTCCAGTACCTCCACGGTCCCTCCGTGACGCTCGATGATGTCCCTCGAAATCGGGAGCCCCAGCCCCGTGCCCTGGCCGTCGGCCTTCGTCGTGAAGAACGGGGTGAATATATGCGGCCGGACGTTCTCGGGAATACCGGGGCCGGTGTCCGCGACGTCGAGCTCGATCCAGCCGTCGTCCACCGACCGGCCGCGGATCGTGATGGTGCCCTGTCGGCCGATGGCGTGCTCCGCGTTGACCACGAGGTTCAGCAACACCTGCTGGAGCTGGTTCGGGTCCGCCCAGATCTCCGGGAGCTCGGGGTCCAGGGAGACGGCCACGTCGATCTTGTTGCGCCGGTGGTCGTAGGCGCGGAGCGCCAGCGTGCGGCGGACGATCTCCTCGACCTGCACGAGCCGCCGGGCCCGGTCCGAGTTGCGGGAGAAGCTCAGCAGGTTGCGCACGATCTCCCCCGCGCGGCGGGACTCGCGGACGATCAGCTCGATCATCTCCCGCCGGGCGCCGTCGGACTCGTCGAGGAGCATGAGCTGGGCGAAGTTCGTGATGGCGGAGAGGGGGTTGTTCAGCTCGTGGGCCACGCCCGAGACCAGGCCGCCCACGGTGGCGAGCTTCTCCGACTCCATGAGCTGCGCCTGGACCCGGCGGGCCTCGGTCCGGTCCCTCACGATGAGCACGAACGCCATGGGCTGGCCGTCCGACCGGCGGGTCACGACCTGGGTCACGTGCACGGGGACCGGCGAGCCGTCCGCGCGCTGGTGCACGGTCTCGCCGGCCCAGCCGTCGCCGTTGCCGTCGTAGCAGCGCGTGGAGGTGTGGGGTCCGGGGGGCACGCAGAGGGTGTCCAGCCCCCGGCCGTTGAGCTCGGATTCCGGGACGCCGTAGATGGAGGCGGCCGCGGCGTTCGCGTACCGGATCCGGCGGAAGCGGTCCGCCACCAGGACGCCGTCCCACAGGCGGTCCATGGCGTCCACGAACACCCGGGCGCGGCGGAGCCGGCGGCCCATCGCGTCCCGCTGGGCCGTCAGCTTCGCGATCTGGCGCTCGAGCTGGGCCCGCTTCGCCTCGAGCTCGGCGTGGCGCCGGGCGAGGCGCTCGTAGGAGCTCTCCAGGTAGCTGGTCGTGCGCCCGACGTTCTGCCGCCACGCGCCGACCGCCAGCGCCACGGCGGGCGCGCCCATGGCCAGCACGAGCACCTGGGACGCGCCGGCCCATACGAGCTCGGCCGACGCTCCGTGGTAGCCGTAGCACAGGACGGCGTACCCGATGACCATGGCGGCGCTGATCAGGCCGGACCGCCATCCGCCCATGAGGGAGGAGGCCACGGTGACGAGGAGTCCCACGGCGATGGGGCCGGGCAGCGCGAACGGGCCACTGGACAGGTACCAGAGCGCGATCAGCGTCGCGGCGGTGAGGATCGGGCCTCCGAGCTCCGCGCGCATTCTCGGCGACCCCAAGGGGGACCAACGGTGAACTACCAGATCTCCAGCCATGCCCACCTCGACTGCCATCACGGGGGCATCATCCCGCGCGCAAATCTATGCGTCGAAGCGACTTCGCTCCTTCACCCGGCGGGGGGTGAGGCGTTGATGCACAATAAAAGTCATAAAGTCTAACGGAAGGGGGAGGGGAGTACTAAACCGGTGTTCGGCGGCGGGGCATCATTATTCGTCAGGCTTCGCGGTAGGGCAACCCTGCCGGGTCGAGCACGGAGGGCAGCCTTCGCGGCGAGGCTGCGTCACCGGGTCGAGCACGAGCACGAGCACGTGCACGAGCACGAGGATGGGGTGACGTTCGCGGTGGCGCCGGATTCTTGGTCGGGCGGGGGTTCCTGGGCAGCCTTCGCGGTAGGGCTGCCACTCCGGGTCGAGCACGAGTACGAGGTCCACCTTCGCGGTGAGGCTTCGTCACCGGGTCGAGCACGAGCACGAGCACGAGCACGTGCACGAGGGGCGGGATGGCGTGTGGGCGGGTCGGGTGGGCGGGCGGGTTGGAGGAGGGTCGGGGTGTGTACGGTCCGGGAGGTGCACGGGAGGGATCCAGGCGGGTCGGTGACGCGGGCGCGAAGGTGTATGAGCACGCATCCGCCTACCGGTTACGACTACATGTATGGTGGGTGGGCCGAAGATTGGGCGGGGCCGAGCGGGTGCGTGGATTGAACGGGCAGGCTGGTCGTCGTGAGGGGGGTGCTCGAGCCGGAAGGCCGAGCAGACATGGTGGGAGAGGCCGCGTGGGAGACGCCGGCGTGCTCGTGGCGGTGTTCGCGTAGGACAGCGCGAGTGTGTGGCAGGATAGCGGCAGGCGGGTTTGGAGGGAGGCCGGGACCTACCGGGCGATGGGAGCGGCGAGAAGGATGGGGCGGGTTCGCGGTCCGTTCGGCGGGTTGTCCGCTGGCGAGAGGAAGCGGGCGCCCGGGCGCGATCCGGCAGGTCGCTTCGCCCTGCGGCATGCACCCGGCGTCGTGGCTAGGGGGACGGACGCCGTGCCGGGAGGGCGCACCCTCGAGGGTGCCCGACCCGGAGGCTGTGTTCATGCGAAGGCGGCGGGCTACGGGTGCCTCGGCCGGCTGCTTGCCTTACGACGAGGGATCGAGCCGTGCCCGAGAACGTACTCGTATCTGCGGCCGCGCTCGACCCGGCAAGGTAGCACCTCCGCGAAGGTTACCCCGTGCACGTGCACGTGCACGTGCTCGTGCACGACCCGGAAAGGTTGTATTGCCGCGAGGGCGCACCCTCGAGGGTGCCCGACCCGGAGGCTGTGTTCATGCGAAGGCGGCGGGCTACGGGTGCCTCGGCCGGCTGCTTGCCTTACGACGAGGGATCGAGCCGTGCCCGAGAACGTACTCGTATCTGCGGCCGCGCTCGACCCGGCAAGGTAGCACCTCCGCGAAGGTTACCCCGTGCACGTGCACGTGCACGTGCTCGTGCACGACCCGGAAAGGTTGTATTGCCGCGAGGGCGCACCCTCGAGGGTGCCCGACCCGGAGGCTGTGTTCATGCGAAGGCGGCGGGCTACGGGTGCCTCGGCCGGCTGCTTGCCTTACGACGAGGGATCGAGCCGTGCCCGAGAACGTACTCGTATCTGCGGCCGCGCTCGACCCGGCAAGGTAGCACCTCCGCGAAGGTTACCCCGTGCACGTGCACGTGCTCGTGCTCGTGCACGACCCGGAAAGGTTGTATTGCCGCGACGGTTGCCCCAATGGAGGTCTCGTTGTTCGGATCCAGTCGTCTGTTGAGGTTGTTGTTCCTGGCGCTCGGGGTGGGCGGTTGCTCGGCGGGCGCGGGGGGTGGAGGGAGTGGGGATGTGCCCGAGCCCCGTGTACGGGATGGGATCGCGTACCGGGCGGGGGTGGAGGTGCTGGAGCGCTACCCGGTGCAACTCCATGCGTGGGTCCGGGTGGAGAACCGGACGGACCGGGACGCGGACCTGACGTTCCCGGACGGGTGCGTGGTGCTGCTGGAGGCGCGGCGGGAGGGAGGGCGTGAGGAGTGGGTGCAGGCGCGGCAGGTGAGCTGCGTGGAGTCGGTGGTGCCGGTGCGGCTGGAGCCCGGGGAGGCGCGGGAGTACGGGGTGCAGGTCTCGGCCGCGGAGATCCTGGGGGACTCGCTCCCCGCGGGCCGGTACCGGCTGATGGCGGTGGTCCGTCCGCGCGGGGTGCGCGTGGAGGTACCCGCGGGGGTGGTGGAGCTGGCGAACTGAGCGGGCGTTCGCCCTCCGGGCGTTCTCCCTGCCTACCAGTTGATGGTGCCGCGCTTGGAGGTGTCGATCTCCTCGGTCTGGCCGGTGCCGAAGAAGAAGGCCTCCATGTTGGCGGTGAGGAAGTCGCGCGCGGACTTTTCGCGGACGTCGAGGCCGTAGTGGTTGATGAGCGCGGTCTGGTAGCGGAGCCACTGGTCCCAGCAGCGCTGGCAGATCTCGCGGTGGATGCGTTCGCCGAGCTCGTTGCGGAGGGGCGGGCGCTCGATCTGGGGTTCGGTCTGTCCGCAGCGGGTGCAATTGATCTCGGACATGGGTTCTCCTCTCCGAAAGGGCGCGGGCCCCGGGTGAGCGGGGCGTCCGGCCCCGGCGTTGGCCGGGAATTCTCTCCCGAAAGGTACATGTCCCCGCGCCGGTGTCCACCCCGGGGGCTCCGTGGGCGGGTTGGGGCATGAAACGAGCCGCGGCGCGGGGCGGGGCGTGGGGCGGTCGGCTTGCCGTCCGGGCTCCGGCGTCTCACCATCAATCGGGGTGATCCCGAGCTTCCCGAGAAACGGGTGTGAATCTATGGAGCGCAGCGACGTCGGCTGCTGGAACCGTGGCGCGTCGGGGACGGCGCGCGGTGTGGGCCGGGCTCGCGCGGTGACGGGGGCGCGCGGGCCGGCGCGGGCGCGGTGGTGGGGAGGGGTGCTTCTCGTGGCGGCGGTGGCGGCGGCGGTGGTCGGGCTGCGGATGCCGGCGGCGGCCCAGCAGGCGCTGGTGCTGGGGGGCGGGGGTTCGCGGGGGCTGGCGCACGCGGGGGTGCTGGTCGGGCTCGACTCCCTGGGCTATTCGCCGGAGCTGGTGGTCGGCACGAGCATGGGCGCGATCATCGGCGCGCTGTACGCGGCGGGGCACGAGCCGGACGCGATCTGGCGGCTGGTGCTGGAGACGGACTGGCAGGAGCTGTTCACGCCGATGCCCGCGGCGTTCGGGCCGGACCGGCGACTGGTCTATCCGCTGTTCGGCTTTCCGCTGGACGATGGTCCGGGCGCCCGGCCCCGCGGGCTGGTTCCGGACTGGCGGGTGAACCGGCTGCTCGAGCGGACGCTGCTGGATGCGGGGGTGCGCAGCCGTGGGGATTTCGATCGGCTGCCGCGGCGGTACCGGGCGGTGACGGCGGACCTGGCGAACGGGAAGGCCGTGGTGCTGGGGCGGGGCGACCTGGCGCGGGCGGTGCGGGCGAGCATGGCGGTGCCGGGGGTGTTCGCGCCGGTCCTGTGGGACGGGCGGGTGCTGGTGGACGGCGGGATCGCGGACAACCTGCCGGTGGCGGAGGCGGCGGAGCTGGGCGGCCGGCCGATCGTGGCGGTGGACGTGGTCCGGCCGGACGCGGGGGTGCCGGAGATCGGGTCGCTGAGCTTGGCGATCCGTGCGTTCCGGCTGGTGCTGGAGAACGCGCGGCCGGACACGATCCAGCCGGACGTGCTGATCCTGCCGGATCTGGGGTCGGGGCTCTCGGAGGCGCTCTTCCCGCGGGATCCGGAGTGGCTGCTGGAGACGGGGCTCGCGGCGGTGGCCGGGGTCCCGCCGGCGGGGCCTGGCCAGACGCCGGCCCGCGCCCCGCTCCCCGCGCCGGCCCGGCTGGGCGCGCCGGTGGTGGATGCGGACGATCCGGGGCTGACCCCGCTGGTACGGGCGGCGTTCGGCCGGGAGCTTCCGGGGCCGTACGACCCGGAGGGGCTGCTGCGGGCGGCGGATCGGCTGTACGCCACGGGGCTGTTCGAAGGGATCTGGCTGCACGTGCCGCCGCGGGGCGGTGGGGCGGACGGGGGCGCGACGGGAGGCGACGCCGAGCCGGTGGTGGTGCGGGCGGAGGCCACGCCCCGGCTCTCGCTGACCGGCGCGCCGGGCTACGACACGGACCGGGGCGGCCGCGTCTGGGCGATGCTGGCGGGCCGGGCCGGGGCCGGAGCCACGCCCGTGGAGCTCTCGCTGGCCGGGCACATGGACGGGCTGGGCGGGGGCGGGACCGCGGCGGCGCGGGTCGTGCCCGCGGCGCTGCTCCCGTTCTCGGTGAGCGCGGGCGCGCATTTCGTGGAGACGGACCGGCGGATCTTCGACCGGGGCGGCGTGCGGGGGGAGGTCGAGGTCCGGCGGGCCGGCGGGTTCCTCGGGGTCGAGCGGCTGTGGATCGGGCCGGACCGGTGGCTCGTGGCGCAGATCCGGGCGGAGTCGGTGCGGCAGGAGGGGGGACTCTCGGGCGCTTCCGTCGGCCCGGCGCTGCGCTGGGAACGGGCGGACCGGCTGACGCGGATCGTGGGGGAATCGCCCCTGGTGGAGGCGGAGGCCCGGTTCGGCGAGGTGGATTACCGCCGGGCGCGGGTGCGGGGCGGCGCCGTCTGGCGGCCGGGGTGCTGGTACCTGGCGCTTGCCGGGGACCTGGCTGCGGTCTCGGACGGCGCGCCGGCGGACGCGGTGCCGGCCCTCGGGGATGAGCGCCTGGTGCCGGGAATGCGCTGGGGCGAGGAGCCGGGCCGGACCCGGATCGTTGCCGGAGGCGACGTCGCGTACCCCATCCCCCTGGACGGCGTGGTCCGCCTCCGGATCCGGTCCGGCGCCGCGGTGGGGGACGCGGACCGCCTGAGGGATGGCGGGGCGTGGGTCACCGGCGCGGAGCTCGGCCTCCTCTGGGCCACGCCCTTCGGCCGGATCGAGGCGGCATTCGGCGCGAACACGCGGGGGAGGAGGCGGGTGGAGGTGGTGGGGGGGAATCCGTGAGCCTTCGTCGTAATGCTACCTTGCCGGGTCGTGCACGAGCACGAGCACGGGGGCAGCCTTCGTCGTAAGGCCACCTTTCCGGGTCGAGCACGTGCACGAGCACGAGCACGAGCACGGGGCAGCCTTCGCGGCGGGGCTACCTAGCCGGGTCGAGCGCGGGTGTGAGGCTCGGCGAACGCGCTCCCCCACATATCCGAGCGCGGCACCTACTCCGCCATCCCCTCCTCAGCTCCCCAGCATCCTTATGAGCATCGACACGATGCGCACAATGAGGGCTTTGCTGGTCCGGATGTCGGTTGCGTCTAGCAGCCCGATGTCGACCATGTGATCGAGGGCCGAGGCGGCGTTGGTGGCCGAAGCCCGGGCTACGCGAAGGAAGTACGCCCGGCGCCGGAAGGTCGGCTTGCCGCACGCTTCCGCGATGTTCAGCGCGACGGAGGACGTAGCCCGCTGGAGCTGGCCCGCCAGGTCCGGCCGCTTGCGCCTCACCTGCCTGGCGATCCGGGCAACCTCCCGGCTCAGCTCGCGGGACACCCGGTAGACATCCAGCCGTTCATGATCGAGCCCCGCAGGCATTGAGCGCTCCTCTCCCCCGGGCCACGTCGAGAAGACTACACTGCGAGGCTCAGGAATCCATGGCCGGGCTGGTCGTCTACATGCGTGGAACGGCCGGGCAGACGCGCCAGCGCCGCCCGGCCTGCTCATGGAGGTTCCGTGCACGTGCTCGTGCTCGTGCACGACCCGGAAACGCAGCCCAACCGCGAAGGTTGCCCCGTGCACGTGCTCGACCCGGAAGCGCAGCCCTGCCGCGAAGGCTGTCCCCCGTTCACGACCCGGATAGGTAGCCCTACCGCGAAGGCTGCCCCTTCTCCAGCCAGTCCAGCACCCGATCCACGTCCTCCTTCCGGGTGCGGTGGTTCAGGATGCACATGCGCAGCGCGTACCGGCCGTGGATCCGGGTGGACGAGATCATGCCGAGCCCGCTTTCGAGGAGCCCCCGGACGAAGGCGGCGTTCAGGTCCTCGAGCTCGGACTCGTCCATGGCCGCGCCGGCCGGCGGCACCCGCCGGAAGCACACGACGCCCAGGCTCGCGGGCGAGAGCAGCTCGAAGCGGTCGGACTCGCGGATCCGCCGCTCCGCATGCGCGGCCAGGTCGAAGGCGTTGTCGATCGCGGCGCGGAACCGCTCCACCCCGAAGACCTTCAGGGAGGTCCAGATCTTGAGCGCCCGGGAGCAGCGCGTGAGCTGGATCCCGTAGTCGCCGAAGTTGACCTCCCGGAGCTCCGCGGGCGCGTCGTCGTCCGGGGCCACGTCCTGGAGGTAGTCGGCGAACATGCTGAAGGTGCGGGGGAGCCGCGCGCCCTCCCTGACCAGGATGCACCCGGCCTCGTAGGGCTGGAACAGCCATTTGTGGGGGTCGAGCGTGATGGAGTCGGCGCGCTCGATCCCTTTCAGGAGCTGGCGGCCCCGGGCGGTCAGGACGGAGAAGCCGCCGTACGCCCCGTCCACGTGGTACCAGACGCCGTGCTCGGCGCAGACCTCGGCCAGCTCCCGGAGCGGGTCGACGGCGCCGGTGCTGGTGGCGCCGGCGCTGGCGCACGCGAATAGCGGCCGGAGCCCGGCTTCCCGGTCCTCCCGGATCGCCCGGTCGAGGGTCTCGGGCGCGAGCCGGAACGCGTCATCGGTCGGGAGGACGCGGACGCGGTCCGGGCGGAAGCCGAGGGTCCGGGCGGAGCGCTCCATGGAGGAGTGGGTCTGGTCGGAGACGTAGACGACCAGGTCGTCCGCGTGGGCGCCGGCGAGGGCGGCGCGGGCGCAGACCAGGGCGGTGAGGTTCGCCACGGAGCCGCCACTGACCAGGGCCCCGGCCGCGGAGGTCGGGTAGCCGATCCACTCCTTGAACCAGTCGAGGACCACCAGCTCGACCTGGGTGGGCCCCGCGGACGCCAGCCAGGTGCCCTGGAACACGTTGAACCCGGCGGCCAGCATGTCGGCCAGGATCCCGGGCCAGGTGGGGCAGCCGGGGATGAAGGCGAAGGCGCGGGGGTGGTCGTTCTTCCCGGTGAAGGGGAGAACGTCGGTCAGGAGCCGGTCCAGGACCAGGTCCGGGTCGGTGGGTCCGTCGGGCGGGGGCTCACGCAGCCGGCGCTCCATTTCTTCGCGGGTCGCGCCCCGCCAGGCGACGTCCGCGTCCAGCCCCGAGATCCGCTCGACGATGGTGTCGATGACCCGGTAACCGAGCCGGCGCATGGTTTCCGGGTCCAGCTCGAGGGCGTGGTCCGGCATCGGATATCCGAGCTTGGCCATAGGACTACGCCGCCGTGAGGATCAGGGGCTGATCCCGCGTGATCACGATGGTGTGCTCGTGATGCGCGGCCAGGCTGCCGTCCGCGGTGGTGATGGTCCACCGGTCCGGGCGGGTCCGGGTGCGCCACGAGCCCGCGGAGACGATCGGCTCGAGGGCGATGACGAGTCCCTCGGTGAGCGGTTCCCGCGCCGCGGGGTCGTAGAAGTTCAGGACCTCGGGCGGCTCGTGGATGGCGCGGCCGATGCCGTGCCCGCAGAGCTCGCGGAGCACGGTGAAGCCGCGTCGCCGGACCTCGCGCTCGACCTCCCGGCCGATGACGGAGATGGGCGCGCCGGCGCGGGCCACGGCCGCGGCCTTCCAGAACGCGGCCTCCGCGCAGTCGCGCAGCGCGATGGCGAGGGGGCTGGCCGGGGGGACGACGACGGTGACCGCCGCGTCCGCGAAGTACCCGTCCAGCTCGATGGTCACGTCGAGGGTGACCAGGTCACCTTCCCGGATGACCCGGTTTCCGGGCACGCCGTGCACCGCCTCTTCGTTGACGCTGATGCACATGGTGCCCGGGAATCCGTACTGGAGGCGGGGCGCGGATCGCGCGCCGTGCCGCTCCAGGACCTTGTCCGCCAGCGCATCCAGCGCGGCCGTGGTGATGCCGGGCCGGACCGCGGCGGTGAGCTCTTGGAGGACGTCCGCGACGACCGCGCCCGCCCGCTGGAGCCCCTCCAGATCCGCCGCCGTTTCTATAGACACGTCAATCTCCCGTCGTCGTAAGAAAATCGTGGATATACGAAAGATAGGACGACCCCCGGCCATTCGGGAGGGGGCGGGGGGTCGCGCGGAGCGGCGGCCGTGAGCGGGCATCCGGTCCCGCGGAATGCGGGAACGACCGCCGGTCGGGACGCCCGCCGGCGGTGGGGGCGTCCCGAGAGCGGGCGTGGGGATGGGGTGATTTCGCGCGAAATCCGGGCGCTGGAGGTGGGTGGGTGCGCCGGCGCAGCCCCGGGTACGGCCGAGCCTGCGGCAGCGAGGCCTGAAGGCCGCCGGCCGGGAGGCGCCGGGTCGGGGGTGGTCGGTTGGGGCGGGGCGCGTTGCCGAGAGCGCCGAGCCCGTCGCGGGATGCAGATTCGAAGCGCCGGCGGGGGTGGCGGTCCGTTTCGCGCGCCCTCGATTCCGGGTGGGCGGTCGTCGCGGGGGCATGGGACGGGTGCAGCGGGATCCGTCAGGGCGGCGAAACGCCGCCGCGGCGGGGCGGGACGGGCGATCGGCGGGAGCTCGGGTCGGGGCATGGCACCGCCCCGTGGGCGCGGGGCGGCTTCGAGCGCGGGCCGGGACCGAGCGGTCCGCAGACCTGCACCCTTGCCGGGCGCATCCGGGCGGCGCCCGCGCGGTCACGGGCGCAGAGGCGCATGCGCCCCGGCGCGGGAGCCGGCGCCGCCGCGGACGGGCGGTCCGCGGGGGGGCGTGCGCCGGACGACGTCGCCCGATGGAAGAGCGTTGCCGGCCCGGGCAGGCGAGCGGGGCGGCCGCCCGGGACGGCGACAGTCCGGGGCGAGCCCCTCCCCGGGCGGGCGGATGGGCCGGTGCGCGCCGGTGCCGCGGGCACGACCCGTGACGGGCGGCCGACGACGCGGCCGCCGAGCGCCCAAAAGCACGTCATCGGCCCGCCGTGGAGGGGCGGACCGGCCCGGAAAGCGCGAACGCCCGCGGGAGAGACCCTCCCACGGGCGTTCGGCTCGAGCGTGGCTCCCGGTTTAGAAGCGGCTCTGGTAGCGGCCGGCGCCGAAGCGGCCGCCGCCCTGCCCGCCCTCACGCCGCATCGGGCGGCGCGGCGCCTCGGCCGGCGGGTTCAGGCGCACGACGTTCTGGGCCTTGGGGCCCTTGGCCTCCTCGACCACGTCGAACTCGACCTCTTCGCCCTCATAGAGGACCTTGAAGCCGGTCCCCTCGATGGCGCTGTGGTGAACGAAGACGTCCGCGCCCTCCTCCGGGGTCAGGAAGCCGTAGCCCTTCTCCTGGGAGAACCACTTGACGGTGCCTCTGGTACGAGCCATCGCTGTACTCCTGTGGTGTATCGGTAACGTGCGTCGGGGGTTACGGTGCGATGTCCCGTACCCTCTGACCAGATTGCCGCGTAATGCGCCCGCGGCCGGCGATAACAAAAAGGGACCTGCGTGTCGTGTGTGCGCAGGTCCCGGATCACTGCTGTGCTACAGACTACCCGCGTACCTGTGACGGCCGTCGGTCATCGTCCGGCCGTTCACGCTGCGCGGGAAGATAAGGATGTGGCCAGGCGTTTGTCAAGAGTGACGTTAGGCGGACCGCAAGGGGGCCGCGCGGGTAGTTGGGAGCGGCGGTGCCGGGCCGCTGGACAGGGGTGCGCCGGGGTCGTGGAGGGGCCTGTCCGGGTGCGCGATTGACGCGGGCGGGGTGGCGCGGTACCGTGACGGTGGGTGAGTTCTGGCTCGCGGGAGCCAGGGAACGCTGACCTCAGACCGAACGAGTTGACGATGGCTACGACGGAACGTCGCGCTGCCGCGGGGAGCGGCGTGTCTCGGTTCCGCGTCTCGGACGCGTATCGGATCCCGTTGCGGGGTTACATGCTGCGGCTGAAGCTGGTGGAGGGCGAGCCGCGGCTGAGCGTGCTGAAGCCCGGGCGGCGGGTGACGCTGCGGGCGCCGGATGGGTCGAAGCGGGCGGTGCGTGTGGTGGGTCTGGCGACCACGTACGGGCGGCCGACGGAGGAGGGGCTGCGGTCGAAGGGGGAGATCGACATCGTGATCTCCGAGGCGGATGCGGTGGGGGATGGCCGGGTGGTGGCGATCGGTTGGGAGGTCCTGGGCTCGGCGTGAGGTCCGGCCGGCCGGGCGGCGCGCGCCCGGGGTGGCCGGGTGGGGGTGTGGGGGGACGGGACGTCGATCTGGACATCCCGGGGGGCGCGCGCTAGTGTTGCACCGCGAGTCCGAACAAGCACGACGATCGAGAGGGGAACGGCCATGCCCGAGGGCCGGTTGGCATTCCTGACGGGCGCGACCGGCTTCATCGGCTCGCGCCTCACCCGCCGTCTGGCGGAGGAGGGTTGGCGGCTGCGCTGCGCGGTCAGGGCCACGTCGGACACCGCGGATCTGGAGCGGTTGGGCGCGGAGATCGTGGTGGGCGACCTGCTGGACGTGGACTGGCTGGCGGGGGAGCTGGCGGGCGTGGACGTGGCGTTCCACCTGGCCGCGGTGTACGCGGTGGGGATCGTGGACGTGGCGGCGATGGAGCGCACGAACGTGGGCGGGACGCGTGCGTTCCTGGAGGCGTGCGAGCGGGCGGGCGTACCGCGGGCGGTGTACGTGTCGAGCACCGTGGCGCTGGGTCCGGTGGTGGAGGGGGAGGGGGACGAGAACACGGAGAACGTGGGCCCGTTCCGTTCCCACTACGAGCGGACGAAGGTGGAGGCGCACCGGCTGGCGGTGGAAGCGCAGCGGCGGGGCCTGCCGGTGACGATCGTGTGTCCGGCGTACGTGTACGGTCCGGGCGATGGGGGGCCGGGCGCGGCGCTCATGGCGGACGCGCTGCGGGGCCGGATCCCGGGGTTCCCGAACCCGCCGGCGTGGTTCTCGTACGTGCACGTGGACGACGTGGCGGAGGGGATCCGGCTGGCGGCGGAGGTGGGCCGGGCGGGGGAGACGTACGTGCTGTCGGGCGAGCACTGCCGGGTGGACGAGTATCTCGGGCGCGCGGCGGCGCTGGCGGGGCGGCGGATCTCCCGCCTGCGCTTCCCGCCGGCGCTGGCGCGGCTGTCCGCCATGGTGTGCGACGGGATCTCGCGGGCGACCGGGCTGCGCTTCCCGCTCACGCGGGAGAATGTGGAGACGGGCACGGGGTGGCGGTGGCTGCATTCGCACGCGAAGGCCACGGCGGAGCTGGGCTGGAGGCCGCGGTCGCTGGACGAGGGGCTTCCGGAGACGGTGGTCTGGGTGCAGCGGCACGTGTTGGGCCGGCGATGACCGGTGCACGGGAGCAGAGAGGAGGTACGACCGGCAACCCTTTACGCGGCGGGGAACGATGACCGAGCGCGCCACGTCGGCAAGAGCCATGAGTCCCGGGGAGCTGGGTGACAGCCTCGCGCGGTTCGTGTGGGAGAGCTTCACGGATTTCCTGGAGCGGGACCCGGCGGCGGGCGATGGTTCGCCGGGGATGGGCGCGGTGTCGATCCGGGACCTGGTCGCGGAGGAGTTGCTGATCCTCTTCCTGTGGGTGCACACGCAGGTGTGCCAGCAGGCGTTCGGGGGGCGCGCGGACCCGGCGCGGGTGCGGGCGGTGCTGGACGAGATGCACCGGGCGGTGTTCGAGGACCTGGAGGCGCGGGGCTTCTCCCGGGCGCAGCTCCCGCTCTTCGAGCAGCTCGTGAGCGCGCGGTACTCGGAGTACTACGCGGCGGCGTCCGGGCGGGCGGAGACGGTGGGGGAGGTGGCGGCTAGGCACGTGAGCGGCACGAAGCCGGTGCCTGCCTGGCTCCCGCGGGCGCTCGCGGAGGCGACGATCAGCACGGCGGGCCCGTTGCGGGACTACCTGGACGAGGTGGTGATCGCGGGTTGAGCGGAGCCGTGCCCGTCGGGGCGCCCGGCGGGCCGTCGGCTCAGGGGCGGACGGCGGTCAGGAGCTGGCGCTCCCGCAGCGGATCGAGGTCTTCCACGCGCACGTCGCCGAACCCGGCGTCGGCGAGCCACTCCCGATAATCCTCTTCCGAGTACGTATCCCCACCCTCGGTACGGAGCAGCATCACGATGGCGAAGCGCGCGGCGCGCGGGCTGCGGCCGCGCACGAAGTCCGCGATGGCGACGACGCCGCCCGGGCGCATCACGCGGCACACCTTCTCGAGGAGCGCGCGGTTTGCCGCGGGCGGGTAGGCGTGGGTGATGTTGCTGATGAGCGCCAGGTCGAAGGGCCCGTCGGGGAGCGGGTCGTGGAAGAAGTCTCCGGCGGCGAGGTGGAGGCTCTGGATGTCCCGGAGGCCGTAGGCGTGGGAGACGTGGTCGATGACCTCGGCGCGGTCGTAGAGGGTGGTCTCGACGCCGTTGCGCACGAGCTCACGGGCGTAGAGGCCGGGTCCGCCGCCCAGGTCGAGGGCGGTGCGGGCGTCCGGGATCCGTTCGAGGCAGAGCCGGACCACGCGCCGCACCCGTTCCGCGGGGGGCGCGGCCATGGCGGCCATGAACCGGGCGATGGCGGCGCGGGAGTCATCCGTGGCGGGCGGGGCATCCGGCGCGCCGGTCCGGAGCACGTCCGGGAGCCGGGTCCAGGCGCCGAGGAGGTTCAGCCAGTGGCCGAGCCCGCCGCCGATGTAATCGGCGGAGTCCGGGTCCGCGAGCCGGCGGCGGGCGGCGTCGGTCAGGGCGTATCGGCTCTCGCGCTCGGTGAGGAGGCCGGCTTCCTCGAGGACGGGGAGCACGATGCCGACGGCGCGGGCGTCCAGGCCGACGCGGCCGGCGAGCTCGGCGGGGGTGGCGTCGCCCGTGGCGAGGCCGCGGAAGATGCCGGCGGCCTCGGCCGCGGCGATCGTGACCACGATTTCGGCTTCGTCGCGCAGTTCGTTGAGGGCGTCGAGGAGCGCGTCAGCCGTCTTCATGGGGTCCCGGGCGCTCGGGCAGGTGCTCGCCGGGGCCGCGCTTGAACCACTCGAAGGCCGTGCGGCAATGGTTGCACCAGTAGGTGGCCACCGAGAGCGCGGAGCCGAAGGGCGAGTGCAGCTCGGTCTCCCGGCCCCGGCAGAAGGGGCACTCCACGCTCGCGGGGAGGCCGTACTCCGTCGCGCGGTAGACGGCGTCCGGGTTCACGTCAGTCGAGCCGGAAAGCACGGTTCAGGTCTCCGCGCACGCGGGCGATGGTCTCCGGGTCCGGCCCCTCGGTGGAGACGCGGCGGCTCGACTCGTTGAAGCCGCCGAAGTCCGGCGGCTCGGCCGGGGAGAAGTCCGAGCCGACCCGTTCCAGGAGCGGTTGCACGGCGGCGATGAAGCGCTGGCGCAGCTCGGAGCCGGCGGCGTCCACGACGCGCTGCCGGACGAGCCCGGCCGCCCGGGGCGAGTCCGGGCCGAACCAGCGGAGGAGGCCGGGCAGGACGCGTTCGGCGGAGGCGCGGAGCGCGGCCCGGGCGACGTCGCCGGAATCCGCGACACGCCGGAACCAGGCCTCGCCGTGCGCCGCGTGGAACCGCTCCTCCTCCAGCATCTTCTCGACGCGCTGCCGAACCGGCGCGTAGCTCGTGCCGCGCAGCGCCTCGAGCTGGAGTGAGAGCGCGGTGTCCGCGAACGCGTTCAGCGCCACCAGGTCCGTCCACTCCGCCGCGGGCCGGTCCAGCGCCTCCATGCTGAAGTACGCGGACGGCTCCCGGCCGTGCTCCAGCATGACCACGTCCTCGCCGAAGTCCCGGAGCAGCGAGTAGAGGAGCCGGGCGTGGCCCCACTCGTCCTGGGCCATGGATGCGCACGCGATCCCGGCCTCCAGCTCCGGCGCGCCCAGGATCCATTCCGCGTAGCGCATCCCGAGCAGCCGCTTGCTGTCCGCCAGGACCAGGATCAGGTCCCGGATCGCGGCGCCGGTCTCCGCGTCGAGCGCAACGGTGGGTTCGACGGTGGCCACCTCAACCTCCCGCGGCCGTAGCCGCACGCGCGGGCTCCACGTCCGCGCGGTTGAAGACCTCGATGAAGCGGTCCCGCGGAACGATCCACATGTCGAACCACTTCTCCTCGTCGTACTTGCTGTAGGCGTAGACCCGCGCCAGGGCGTCATCCGGCGCGTTCAGGTTGCCGATGTGGCGGAGCGGCTCGCCGCGGCTCTTGCGGGCAAAGACTTCGTACACCATGGCTCGTTCGGTTCGCGGTTCCCGCGGGGTCAGGCGGCCACGCCGAACTGGCGGAGCAGTTCCCGACCCTTGTCGGTCAGGCGTTCGCGGGTCCAGGGCGGGTCCCAGACCACGTTGATGACGACCTCGTCCACGCCCTCCTCGCGGAGCAGCCGGTCCCGCACGTCGTCGCTGATCATGTCCATGCACGGGCACGCGGTGGCGGTGAAGGTGAGGTCCACCGCGACCCGGCCGCCGTCGCGGCGGATGCCGTAGACGAGGCCGAGGTCCACCACGCTGATGGGGAACTCCGGGTCCCGCACGTCCTCGAGGGCCTGCCAGAGCCGGGCCACGGAGGGATCGGCCGGGCCCGGGCCGGTGGCCATGGACGGGGAGCCGGCCGCCGGGGCGTCGCCCGAGGAAGGCGACGTCGCGCCCGCCGCGTTCCCGGCGCGCGCCTCCATGCCGGCCGCGGCCCCTTCCGCGCCGGTCGGGCCGCCGTTCACGCCGCCTCCATCAGCCGGGCGAGGCTGCCGTGGCTGCGGCGGATCGACTCGACGTACCGCTCGTTCATCGGACCGCGGGCCTTCCAGCGCTGGAAGACCTGGTCCCAGGTGATCTCGCCCTCCTCGAAGAGCCAGCGCTTCGCCTCCGGGTCGTACTCGCACGGGAAGGGGTAGTCGAGCACGTACTCGCCCTTCGCCTCGTCGTAGTGGGCCGGGACCCGGATCCCGATCGACTCGCAGAGCGGGACCGTGGACTGCATCCAGACCTGGCGGAGCTGGTCGTTCGTGAGGCCTTTCAGCCGGTACTCGAGCTGGCCGCTGTGGCGCTTGAGGTTGTCCGGCAGCCCGAACCACTCGAGGGTCATGGGGAACATCCAGTCGACGGCGCGCTGGAGTCGTTCCCGGGCCTCGCCGCCCGCCTGGGCGAGCCGCCGCATCCAGACCTCGCCGTGCCGGAGGTGGAACGTCTCCTCGAGGTCGACCTTGACCAGGGCGCGCTTGAGCGGGCCGTAGCTGGTGTTGCGGTAGACGTCGCTGAGGAGCGTGATCCCGGCGCGGTCGAAGAACCCGTTGGCGACGACGAGCTCCACCCAGCTCTCGAGCGGCTGGTCGAACCCGTAGGGGTGCTTGAACTCGTGGGGTTCGCGGTCGTAGAGGAGCTGTTCCTTGCTGAGCCCCATGTCCTCCAGGAGCCGGTACGCGATGTTCGCGTGGGCGAGCTCATCCTGGATGATGGCCACGGCGGAGACCATGGTGTTGGTGGAGGGGGCGTGCTGGGCGGCGCCCCAGTAGGCGGGCGCGCTCATCAGCTCGGTGTCCGCCTGGACGAGGAGCTGGGTGATGATGGCCTTGCGGTACCCCTCGGTCATCTCGTCGGGCGACTCGAGGATGTAGCCTTCCTGGACCTTTTTCTTGAGTTCTTCGTCGGTGAACCGGCTCATAGGCGCCTCGTCGGTCGAACGCTCGTTCGAGTCCCCATAGTACGCCGCGGGGGTGAGGACGTCAAGATGAAGGCCGCGGGCGGGGGAGGCCAGGGTGGGCGTGGGGCGGGAGGGGTGGCGGGTGGCCTCGACCTTGCCCGGGAGCGGGGATCGATGGGAGCCGGGAAGGGAACGGACGGTCGGCGGGCGGGCCGGGCGCTGGCCTGGGCGCTTCCACCGCTGGTGCTGGTGGTGATGGTGTCGTGGGTGCTGTGGCAGAACTGCGGCCTGGCGGGATGCCCGGACGTGGAGCTGCTGCGGGGGTACGTGCCGGAGGAGGCGTCGGTGGTGGTGGACCGGGAGGGGCGGGAGCTGGCGAAGCTGTACCGGGTGAGGCGTACGGTGGTGCCGCTGGACTCGCTGCCGCCGTACGTGCCGGCGGCGGTGGTGGCGGTGGAGGACCGGCGTTTCTGGGAGCACGGCGGCGTGGACTGGCAGCGGGTGGTTGGGGCGGCGCTGGTGAATCTGCGGGCGGGGCGTTTCCAGCAGGGGTTCAGCACGATCACGATGCAGCTGGCGCGGAACCTGTTCCCGGACCGGCTGCCGGCGCACGAGCGGACGATCTCGCGGAAGCTCGCGGAGATGCGGGTGGCGTTCGAGATCGAGGCGAAGTACGACAAGAAGGAGATCCTGGAGCTCTATCTGAACCAGATCTATTTCGGGAACGGCGCCTGGGGGATCGACGCGGCGGCGGGCGAATATTTCGGGAAGCGGGCGTCGGAGCTGACGCTGGCGGAGGCGGCGCTGCTCGCGGGGATCGTGCGGGCGCCGTCGCGGCTGAATCCGCGGGTGAACCCGGATTACGCGGTGGGGATGCGGAACGTGGTGCTCCGGCGGATGGTGGAGCAGGGGCTGGTGTCGGTGGTGGAGGCGGAGGCGGCGTCGCGGGAGGAGTTGAAGCTGGCGCGGGACCGGGTGGACGTGGTGGAGCCGGCGGCGTACTTCGTGGAGCAGGTGCGGCGGCAGGTGGAGGCGCGGTTGGGGGAGGCGGTGTACACGGGCGGGCTGCGGATCCGGACGACGCTGGATCTGCGGGTGCAGGAGGTGGCGGAGGAGGAGCTGAGCCGTCAGCTCCGGGCGATCGAGTCGGGGGAGCTGGGCCGGTACACCCGGCCGGTGTACGCGGGGCCGCGGGAGGATGAGGAGCCGGGTCCGTACTCGCCGTATCTGCAGGGCGCGGTGGTGGTGCTGGACGCGCGGCGTGGGGACGTGCTGGCGTGGGTGGGGGGGCGGGACTTCCGGGACTCGAAGTTCGACCGGGTGGTGCAGGCGAAGCGTCAGACGGGGAGCGCGTTCAAGCCGTTCGTGTACGCGGCGGCGCTGGCGGCGGGCTATCCGCCGACGACGATCCTGGATGACGTGCCGATGCGGATGGAGCTGGCGGGGGGTCAGGTGTGGGCGCCGCAGAACTTCGGGGGGAGCTACGCGGGTCGGATCACGATGCGGCAGGCGCTGGTGCAGTCGCGGAATGTGGCGACGGTGCGGCTGGCGCAGCGGGTGGGGCTGGAGGCGGTGCTGGATCTGGCGGGCCGACTGGGGCTGAACGGGTTGCCGGCGGTGCCGTCGGTGGTGATCGGTTCGGGTGCGGTGACGCTGCTGGATCTGACGGCGGCGTATGCGGCGTTCGGGCGTGGCGGGCGGCGGCCGGTGCCGCGGCTGATCCTTAGCGTGAAGGACCGGCGGGGCCGGGAGCTCTGGCCGCGGGCGCCGGAGCCGAAGCGGGTGCTGGATCCCGGGGTGGCGTTCGTGGTGACGGACCTGATGCGGGACGTGGTGGACCGGGGGACGGCCACGTCGATCCGGCGGGTGGGTTACTGGGGCCCGGCGGCGGGGAAGACGGGGACGACGAACGATGCGACGGACGTGTGGTTCGTGGGGGTGACGCCGGAGCTGGCGGCGGGGGTGTGGGTGGGGTTCGACCGGCCGCGGACGGTGGTGCCGGGGGCGACGGGCGGGGAGGTGGCGGCGCCGATCTGGGGCCGGATCATGCGGCGGATCGCGCCGGCGGATGCGCCGGGCTGGAGCCCGCCGCCGGGGGTGGAGGTGCGGGAGGTGGACGAGTGGGGGAACGTGGTGGCGCCGGGCTGTTACGTGGTCGGGCCGACGCGGCCGGAGTACTTCCTGGCGGGGACCGCGCCGCCGGCGCGGTGCGGTGGCGGGTATGCCCGGGGGTGGGGAGGCCGGTCGCCGGGGGACACGGTGGACCTGCCGGGCACGCCGCAGGAGGAGGCGTTCCATCGGCGGGTATGGCGCCGGTTCTTCGGTGCCGAGCCGAACACGGGGGAGGCGGGCGCGGGGCGGGGGCGGGCACCGGCGGCCCCCACGGACAGCGGCGGGCTCCTGGGCCGGCCCGTGGACACGGTCCGGGCGCGCCCGTCGGAGCGCGAGCCGCGGGGGGAACGGCGCCGGGAGGAGGCGGAGGAGCGACCGCCGGACACGGTTCGCGAGCGGGGTGGCGGTGCGCGTCGTCCGGCGGAGCCGGCGCGGCCGGACACGGTGCGCCCTCCCGCCTCTCCGCCGGCGGGCGAGGGTGCGGAGCGCCCCGCGAGGCGGGACCGGCCGCGGCGGCTCCTAGGCCGTCCCGTCCCGGACCGGGCGCCGCCGGGCGCGCCGGTCGTGCCGCCGCCCTGAGGGCGATCGTGGCGCCGGGCCGCGGCCGCCGGCCGGTGGGCGGCCGCGCCCCTGCGGGCGCGCATCCCCCGTGTTGACAACGGACCCGCCGCTTGCGATTCTGCCCCGCCGACCTTCGCGCACCGCACAGGGTCGTTCACGTGCCGGAGGGAGTCTCGAGGCGGACCGGAGCATCGGTGCCTCGGACGGGTGCGCGTCAATCCGTACCGCGCCGGCAAGTCCTTTCCGCCATTGCGCGTGTGGAGGTGCGGGGACGGGGCCGCCGGAGCAGCCTCGGGCGGATCGGGGGGAGCGGTGCGGGGTCGGGCCGACACGACGCCGACGTCACGGCTCGGCGTCTTCCCATCATCCAGTCGGTGACCATGGAGGGTACATGCGGATGCTGGTATTGGGCGGCGGGCTACAGGGTTCGGCCTGCGCCTACGACCTGCTGAAGAACGAGAAAGTCGAGCGCGTCGTGCTCGCGGACCTGAACATCGACCGGATCCCGCCGTTCCTGCGGCAGCTCGCGAACGATCCGCGGCTGGAGCTGGTGCGGGTGGACGCGCGGGACGAGGAGGCGGTGTCCAGGGTCATGCAGGGCGTGGACGCGTGCATGAACGCGCTGCCGTACTACTTCAACCTGGACATGACCCGGCTCGCCGTGCGGAACGGCGTCCACTACTCGGACCTGGGCGGGAACACGGAGATCGTGTTCCGGCAGCAGGAGCTGGATGCGGAGGCGCGGGAGCGCGGGGTGAGCGTGATCCCGGACTGCGGTCTGGCGCCGGGGATGGTGAACATCCTGGCCGCGGCGGGGATCGCGGAGCTGGACGAGCCGGAGTCGGTCCGGATCTTCGTGGGCGGGCTGCCGCAGGAGCCGGAGCCGCCGTTGAACTACCAGATCGTGTACTCGATCGAGGGCGTGCTGGACTATTACACCACGCGCTCCTGGGTCCTGCGGGACGGGGAGCCGCGGCAGGTGGACGCCCTGACGGAGATCGAGCCGGTGGAGTTCCCGGAGCCGGTGGGGACGCTGGAGGCGTTCCACACGGCGGGCGGGCTGTCGACGCTGCCGTGGACGTACCGGGGCCGGCTCAAGACCATGGAGTACAAGACGCTGCGGTACCCCGGGCACGCGGAGGCGATGCGGGTGATCCGGGATCTCGGGCTGCTGGGCCTGGATCCGGTCCAGGTCAACGGGCAGGAGGTGGTGCCGCGGAAGGTCTTCATTGCGTGCGTGGAGCCGCGGCTGCGGAAGGAGGACGGGCGGGACCTGGTGGCGCTGCGGGTGGTGGTTTCGGGGAAGCGTGGCGGCGAGCCCCGGCGGATCACCTACGACCTGCTCGACTTCTACGATGAGGCGGCGGGGATCAGCGCCATGGAGCGGACCACCGGGTTCTCGCTCTCGGTGACCGGGCAGATGCAGGTGGACGGCCGGATCACGGCGCGGGGCGTGCACACGCCGGACCAGTGCGTGCCGGCGGAGGCGTACATCGCGGAGCTGGAGGGCCGCGGGATCCGGATCCGGCGGAGCGACGGCTGACGCCGCGCTCCGGAGCGTACCGGGAACACAACTTGCGATTTTACGTGCCCGGGCCGGGCCGCAGCGCTCCCGGCGGAATCGGAGCCGTGCGCAAGGAGGTACGCTCGGATGGCGGACATCAACGTTGAGCGCAAGAGCCCGTCGATCTGGCCGTGGATCGTTGGCCTGCTGGTTCTCGCGCTGCTGATTTGGGCGATCGCGGAGATGGTCCGGACGGAGCCGGAGACCGCCCCGGTCGCGGAGACGGAGCCGATGACGCCGCCTGCGGCCGTGCCGTCGCCGGCGGAGAGCCAGCCGGTCCCGCTGCAGACGCTGGCGCCGCTGGGCTCGGAGGACTCGGGCCGCATGGTCCAGACCCGGGGCACGGTGGTGGGGAAGCCGACGGAGGAGGGGTACTGGCTGCTCACGGATCAGGACATGGTGATCTTCGTCCTGTCGGCGGACGATCCGGAGACGGGCCAGATGGTGGAGATCACGGGGCAACTGCGGCCGGCGCGGGGGGAGCAGGTCGATCGCTGGCTGGAGCTGGCGGAGCTCCGGCCGGCGGCGGGCTGGAACCTGCACCGGGAGCATTTCATCGCGGTGATGCCGGCGGCGGGCGCGCCGGTGCAGCCGAGCACGCAGCCGGGCGGGCAGCAGCCCGGTGCCCAGCAGCCGGGTGGGCAGCAACCCGGCGGGCAGCAGTCGGGCTCGTCGTCTTCGAGGCCGTAGGGACGGGGCTCGCCGGGCGGACGCGCCGGGCCGGGTGAGGTCCGGCGGCTGCCCGGCCCCGATGCGCGAAGCGGCCCGCCGAGGCGCGCGGCTCCGGCCGCGCGCTTCGCACGTCTGTGTTCCGGGGAGGCCGCGCCGGCGGGCGGTACCGGGCGGGGTGGTCGGGCGCCGAGAGATCGGTCGGAATTCCCGGATCGGGGTCGAAGCTGGAGTGTTCGCGCGGCGGCGCCGTAGCGCGGCCGCGCCGTGGTGTGAACGAGTCGGCCGCGGGCCGGCGCCGTGCGGGAGGGGTGAGCCATCCCGGGCGGCGCCGCCGCGCCGTGCATGATCTGGAGAGGGACAATGAATCGACGTCCACGCCGGGCAGGGCCGCTCTGGGCCTGGGTGCTCGGACTGCTCATCCTCATCGTGGTCATCTGGATCCTGGTCACCCGGTCGGGCGGAGGCGAGGAGGCCGCGGCGGCGGCCGCGCCGGGCGGGTTCCCGCCGGCGGCGGAGGTCGCGGGTACGACGTCGCCTACAACGATCCCCGAAGCGGGCGCCGTGGCGGAATTCCTGCGGGTCTAGCCGGACGCCGGAGGGGAGCGGCGAGATCGGCCGTGCTCCGGCGGGCCGAAGGTATTACATTGGGGATATCCCGGTGTAGATCCACGACTGGTGCCCCGGAGGACGCCATGAAGCTCTCCCAAGCGGCAGCGGCGGCCGTGCTGGGGCTGGTGATCGCCAGCCCGGCAGTGGCCCAGGAGCAGGTCACCCGCAGGGTCTTCACGTACATCAACAACGACCTCTCGATCCGGGTCGCGGCGGACGCGCCGGGCGAGCTGCACCTCGCCCGGGGCGCGGCGGGCATCATCGAGGTCGCGGCCCGGGCGCCGGACGGGATCCCCGGCTTCGGCCTCGTGGACACGAACGGCGGGCGGCTCACGCTGACCTCGGCGGGAGCGGAGCGCGTCACGTACCTCGTGGTCGTGCCGGCGAGCGTGCGGGTGCGGATCGAACTGCCGGACCGCGAGGTGGACGAGTACTTCGGCTCGTTCGAGAACACGGCCACCTACGCGTGGAGCGGCCGGCCGACCCGCATGAAGGAGCCGGAGCCGGCGGCCGCGGCGCCGAGCGCGGCGGCGCGGGGCGCGTCGTTCGTCGGACCCGCCCCCGCGGCGGTCCGGATCCCGGACCCGGCCACCCTCCGCACCGTCACCGTGCGCTGGGAGGGCTCCGTGTTCCGGGTGCAGGGGAGCAGCCCGCTGGAGGTGGAGTCGCAAGAGGTCGGCAGGCTCGAGATCCGGCCGTCCAGGCCGGGGACGGATGTGGTCCTGGTCTTGCCCCGGCACGTATCGGACTTCGTGCTGAGCGTCGGGTCCGCGCCCGCGCTCGTCCTGGACGCCGGCCGCGCGACCGCGCTCTGCACGCCGATGATGGACCAGCGTCTCGATGAAGATCGCCGCTGGTTCACGTTCACCCCGACCCGCGGCGAGCTCACGTGCAGGCCGTGGGTCCAACCGCAACGGGTCGGTCCGTAAGTCCGGCCGGGAGCGAGGCGCGGGGCGCGCCCGTGGAGGCCGGCCGCGGGCCGGGAGGAGCGCGCTATGGAGCAGAACCAGCGGGACGTCCGCACCCCGGAGTGGGTCCTGGAGGAGCTGTACAAGACCGGCCGGCGCTGGATGTCCATGCGAGCGCGGGCGCGGCGGCACGCTCCCTCGTTCGGCGAAGCGACGGCGGGCGACAATCCGCCGGCGTACGAGGATCCGTCGCGGTCGGATGCGGCTGCGCGGGACGCGCGGGGGCTGCGGCGCCGGTTCGAGGATCTGGTCGATGAATTCATCGACCGTGTCGAGCGCGAATGAGTGGTCGTTGCTGGCACTTGCGGGGGTTCAAACGGTCATTGGAAATAGCAAAGAATGACCGTCGGGACCCCTTGTGATCGGCGGTGATTTTTTGTATCTTAGGTAGCCAACCAGGAGGCAGGACGCGACGGGCGGGGTGCCGCCCGCGAGATAGAGGATCCCTGGCCGCGGAGGCGGCCGGTCCGGGGGTGGTCCTGGCGTGTGCCGGGAGCCCTGCCGGTCTGAAAGGAGACGAATGGCCACGACGACGGTGAAGCCGGAGACGCTCGAGCGCGAGGAGCTCACCGAGCTGTCCGAGCTGTCGGATGGCGAGCTGGTGGCGGCGCATCTGGAGGGGCATCCCGGGGCGTTCGGTGAGCTGTACGATCGTTATCGGGACAAGCTGGTGCACTTCATTGCGCGGAAGACGGGCGACCGGGACCGTGCGGAGGACCTGGTGCAGGAGGCGTTCATTCGGGTGACGCGTCATCTGCACCGGTTCGACCAGTCGAAGAAGTTCTCGACGTGGATTTATACGATTTGTTCGAATCTGTCGAAGAACGAGCTTCGGAACCGGTCCAGGAATCCGCTGGTGTTGTTCCAGAAGCTGACGACGCACTGGGAGCCGGAGCATCGGCCGCTGCAGTTCGAGGACTCGTCGATGCGGCCGGACCATCTGTACCGTCAGCGGTACCTCCAGGAGATCGTGGAGAAGACGGTCGAGGAGCTCCCGGAGCATCATCGGCTGGTGTTCAAGCTCCGCGAGCTGGAGGGGAAGAGCTACGAGGAGATCGCGGAGATCACGGGCGTGAACCTGGGCACGGTGAAGAGCCGTTTGCACCGTGCGCGGACGAGCTTCGCGGAGCGGATCGAGCCGCTGTTGAACTGAGGCGGCTGGCGGGGTGGCGGGGCTGGCGCCGGGCCGGGGTCGCGCGGGCGAGCGCGGCGGGTCCGGCGGGTTCCTCCCCCGATCGGCGTGGAGGAGAGCGAGAAGAGCCCGGCCGGGCAGGACCCGGCCGGGCTTTTTTTCATTCGAGCGTCGCGTCGACCTCGATGCGGAGCGCTGCGCGGAGCGCGTTGGAGACGGGGCAGCCCTGTTCGGCCTTTCGGGCGGCCTCGGCGAAGGCGTTCTGGTCGAGGCCGGGGACGCGGCCGCGGACGGCGAGCTTCATGGAGGCGATGCGGAACCCGGACTCATCCTTTTCGAAGCCGCAGGTGGCGGTGACGTGGAGGCGTTCCGGGGTGTTGCCCTGCCGTCCGAGGGTGGCGGAGAGGGCCATGGCGTAGCAGGCGGCGTGGGCGGCGGCGATGAGCTCTTCGGGGCTGGTCTTGCCGCCGGGCGCTTCGGTGCGTGCCGCCCAGGTGATGGGGAGGTTGCCGATGGCGCCGCTGCCGACGCTCTGGATGACGCCCTCGCCCTCGACGAGGCTGCCGGTCCAAACGGCTTCCGCGGTTCTCTGTCCCTGTGCCATGAGTCCCTCCGTTCGGTGGGGTGAAGTCGGTATCGATGGACGTGCGGGATAGTGGGCTGGCGAGGGGCGGGGGGCAAGGGCCGGTAGGGCATGGCGGCGATCGAGCGGGCCGGGTGGCTCATTCCGGGGGTGAGCGGGTGGCGTGGCGCGATCGGGGGGAGCCGCGTGCGAGGCGCTTCGCCGGAGGGTTCGGTGCGGGCGGACGCGTTGGCCGGCCGGGGCTCTCGCCCCGGCCGGTTTCTCTTTGGGATCGAGGCGCCGGCCCCGGCGTGTGGGGGGCCGGCGCGGGTGTCCGGGACGCCATGACGCCGGCGATCGAGCGTTGCCGTCCGCTCAGGGCCTTCCGGGCGGCTCCGGCCTGCTCGCCACGTGGCGCCCGAGGGCGAGGGCGAACTCGGCGTAGCGGCGGAGGCCGGAGAAGGGGAAGTCGGCCGCCCAGTGGTCGGCGGGGTGGTGGTAGCGGTCCCAGCGCCGGTGGAGGCGTTCCTGTTCGGCGCGGTCCACGCCCTCCCAATCGCGGCCGGGGATGAGGAACACGGCGGGGACGCCCCGGCGGAGGAAGGGCCAGTAATCGGAGTTGGGTCTGGCCTCGGAGGTGGTGGCCTCCCAGCCGTGCTCGGCCGCGACGGCGGCGGCGATCTGTCCGAGGGGGGAGTCGGTGCCGCCGGCCACGCGCCAGGTGCGGGGCGGGGCGGGGGGCGCGCCGGCGTCGAGGTTGATGACGGCGACGGTGCGCTCGAGGGGGATGAGCGGCGACGTCGCGTAATACGACGACCCGAGCAATCCCCGCTCCTCGCCGGTGAAGAAGAGGAAGAGGACGGAGCGGGCCGGGGGCTCGTGGGCGAGCGCCTCGGCGATGGCGAGGAGCATGGCGGTGCCGGCCGCGTTGTCGGAGAAGCCGTTGTAGATGGAGTCCCCGTCCACGGCCGGGCCGATCCCGAGGTGGTCGTAGTGCGCGGTGAAGGCCACGACCTCGTGGCGGAGGTCGGGGTCCTTGCCGGGGAGTATCGCGGCGACGTTGGCGGCGTCGAGCGCCCGGGCCTCGAACCGGATCCTCGCCTGGACCTCCCGCTCGAGGGAGACGGCGGCGAACGGGCGGCTCCCGTCGAGGGCGTCGGGCGGCACCGGCGCGTCGGCGAGGAGGGCGGCGGAGAGGTCGGGCCCGGCCACGAGGATCGGGAGGTCGGGTTGCCAGACGGGGTCGTCGACGTCGGCGTCGACGTAGAGCCGCGGCGTCTCCGCGAGGGCCTCGGCGACCCGGCGGAACGCGCCGGGATCGGGGACCAGGTAGACCACGCCCTCCGCGCCGCGGCGGATCCAGTCGGGGATCAGGCGATCGGCCTCGGCGCCGAGGCTGCCGAGGATGACGATGACCTGGCCGTCGAGGGACGGGTGGTCGGCGAGGGCGGCGTGGGCGAGGCCGCCGGTCCCGGCGAAGAGGGCGTTGCCGGAGAAGTCCCGGAGCGCGCGGGCGCCGCCGGTGTTCAGGACGAAGTGCTCTCCGTAACGGAACTCGGCGGCCTGGCCGGCCCGCCGGAGCGTCAGGGTGGTTGCGGCCTGGTCGATCGTCGCGCTGTAGAGGGGCACGGGCTGGAGGTAGTCGCCGTCCGGGCCGGCGCCCTGGAGGCCGATGCGCCGGAGCTGGCTCACGATGTAGAGCGCGGCGAGGCGTTCGCCCTCGCTGCCGGTGTCTCGCCCCTCGAGCCGGTCGTGGGCGAGGAAGTAGGTGTGGGCGCGGAGCGCGAGGGTGTCGATCTGCTGGGCGGAGGCCGTCGCGGGGCCGGCGAGGCCGGCGGAGATGGCGAAGGCGGCCACGGCCGGGAACGGGAGGCGGAGACGTCGCATGATTTCGAGGGTTCGGGCTCCAACAAGGACGCCCTTTCGCTACCCGGCCGGCGGGCGAAGGTGCCGATCAGCCCTCGAGGACCAGGTCCGCGTAGCCGTTGTCCGGGTCGCCGCCCTGGCGGAGCACGCGGTCCACGGTACCGGGCCCGCGGTTGTAGGCCAGGAGCGCGAGGCGGACGTTGCCGTCGTACTTGTCGATCAGGTCGCGGAGGTAGCTGAAGCCGAGGCGCAGGTTCGTGTGGCGGTCGAAGAGGTCCTCGTTGGTGATGCCGGGCTCGAGCCAGCGGGCGGTGGCGGGCATGAGCTGGGTGAGCCCGCGGGCGCCCACGTGGCTGACCGCGCGGTGCTTGAAGCGGCTCTCGACCTTGACGAGCCCGTAGGCGAGCTCCGGTTCGATGCCGGCGCGCACGGCGTGGTCGTAGATGTCGGCGGCGAGGCTGCGGGAGATGCCGTACCGGAGCATGGCGCCCTCGATGGTGTCCCTGCGGGTGCGTTCGGCCTCGAGCTCCGCCCAGCGGCGGCCCACGTCCTCCTCCAGGCTGCGTCCGCCCGCCCGGGCGGCGGTGCGGCGAGCCCGTTCCGCGGCAGGGCCGGGTTCTTCGCCGGCGGCCTGCACGGCCTGGCTCGCGAGGGGGGCGGTGGCGCCGACGAGGGCCAGGCCGATCAGCGGGTCGCGGAACCTGCGGGCGAGCTCGCGGCCCCGGCGGGTCCAACCGCGGCGTCGGTCCTCCTCGCGGAACCGCTCCCAATGCTCGCGGGCGGCGGTGCGCCAGCGGGCCTCTCCGGCCTCACCCGGCGCGCGCTGTCGTCGTTCGGCCTCGCCGTATCGAAGGAAGTCCTCCAGGCGACGCATCCGCTGCCGCCGATCTCGCCGATCCCGCCGGTCTCGCCGGTCGCGTCGTTCCGGCGGGCCCCCGCCTGCCTCCCCGGCGTCGAAGGCGGTCCGGCGGCCGTGGGGGTTCCGGGCGCGGTGGTGGAGGCGCCGGTCGCGCCGGGCGGGCTCACCGGGGTGCGAGGGGTGGGGGTGGGATCGGCGGACTCGGTCGTGTCGGTGCATGGCTCGACCTCCGGATCGCTATCTCTTTACCGGAGGTGCACTTCCCATGCCCGGGCCCGACCGGTCCGGGGCGTCGGTCAGGGGAGCCGGCAGCGCAGGAGGTGGATCGTGGCGTCGCCGCGGAACGGACCCGCCTCGCCGGTCAGGACCACCGTCCCGTCCGGCCTCAGGCCCACGCCCTCGCCCTGGGCTTCCCGGAGCGGGTGCAGCGCGATCCCGTGGGGCTCGAGAAGTGGCTCCGCCATTGAAACATCGACCGGGTGAAACCGTAGGGAGTCGTAGGAACGGATCGCGACCCACCGTCCGTCCGGCGTGGCGTCCGCGCCGGTCACCTGGCGGCCGAGCGGCATGGGCCCCGGGTCGAAGGTCTGGACCGGCTCCAGCTCCACGATCCGGTCCGGGTCGAAGGGCGGTGGGTAGCGGTAGACGGTGACCGGGCCGGCGCGCCCCTTGGTGACGATGTAGGCGGTCGGCTCGGGGTCGGGGAGAATGAAGAGCGCTTCGGCGTCCTGGGGCCGGTCGGGGAAGCGGAACGGGAAGCGCTCGGCGGGCGCGGAGCGGCCGTCCCGGGGCGCGGGCTCGGGGATCCGGTAGATGACGGCGTGGTCGCGTCGCTCCTGGTTGTCCCCGGTGTCCGCGACGTACAGGCAGTCCCCGGCGGGGCATGGGCCGAGGGCGACGTCCTCCCAGTCCACGTTCGTGGCGCCTTCGACGCGCACGCGGGCGAGGATCGCGCCGGTCGAGTCGATGGCGAAGATGACCGGCTCGGAGCCGGAGTCGTTGTGGGTCCAGTAGACGCCCGGGTACGCGCGGCTGGCGGCCACGCCGCTGGATTCGGCGAGGTCGTCCGAGAGGAGGCCGGTGTGTTCGCCCGGCTCGCAGAGCGGCGCGTCCGACCGGCCGGAGCCGGGGGGCGCGCAGGCCGTGGCCGCGACGAGCACCACCACGGTGGCGCGTAGGTACATGGGGTCCGGTCCGGTTGCGCGACTCGGGAAACGGGGAAGGATGGGAGGGTGGCGGAGGCGAGTCAAGCGAAGGGGGACATCGCGGGAAGTCCGTGCGGGGTTTCAGCTTGCGCAAGCCGGTGTGCGCACGCAGATTACGGCCTCCCACGATCTCTCGGGTGAACAATGAGCGGACTGTATCTCTTCTCCCTCGTGGTCGGCGGCGGGCTGCTGCTCGTGTCCATGCTCGGCAATGTCTTCGGCGGGGATGTGGACGTGGTGGCGGATGCCGATGTGGACCTGGACGCGGACGTGGATGGCGGCTTCACGAAGATCCTCTCGCTCCGGACGGCGACGTATTTCCTGTTCGGGTTCGGGGGGGTGGGGACGGCGCTGTCGTGGCTGTGGGGCGGGGAGCGGTCGGCGCTGGCGTTCGGGCTCGCGCTGGGCTCGGGCGCGGTGCTGGGCGGGCTGGCCTCGCTGGTGTTCCGCTATCTGCGCGCGTCGGAGTCGGGGGGGCAGGAGACCGAGGCGAGTTTCGTGGGGCTGCTGGGCACGGTGACGATCCCGTTGTCGGCGCACGGGGTGGGGAAGATCCAGGTTCAGCGCGGTCCGCGGACGGTGGAGCTGATCGCGCGGCCGCACGGCGGGGCGGCGGCGGGGGTCGAGGAGTGGAAGCAGGTCGTGATCGTGGAAATGGAACGGGGCATGGCGCTGGTCGCACCGTTCAGCGAGGAACTGGACGCCGCGGCCGGGGGGGCCGCGCCGTCCCTCGAGCCGGGAGGGGACCATGTTCGGTAGCTTCGCGCCCGCCGCGATCGGCGGGATCCTCGTCATAGCGATCCTGGCGCTGATCTACACGATCAAGTCCCTGATCGTGATCGTGCCGCCGAACCGTGCGGCGATCATCACGGGTCGGAGCCGTCGTCTGGGGGATGGGCAGGTGGTGGGGTACCGGGCGGTGATCGGGGGCCGCACGCTCCGGGTGCCGATCGTGGAGACCGTGCACTATCTGGCGCTGGACACGATCCCGCTGGAGATCACGGTGGCCAACGCGTACTCCAAGGGGAACATCGCGCTGACGGTGCACGCGGTGGCGAACGTGAAGGTGGCGTCCGAGCCGGAGACGGTGTTCAACAACGCGGTCGAGCGGCTGCTGGGCAAGTCGATCCAGGAGATCGAGGCGCTGGCGAAGGAGACGTTGTCGGCGAACCTGCGCGGGGTGTTGGCGACGCTGACGCCGGAGCAGGTGAACGAGGACCGGCTGACGTTCGCGACGGAGCTGGCGCAGGAGGCGGATCACGATCTCCAGAAGCTGGGTCTGCACCTGGACACGTTGAAGATCCAGAGCGTGACGGACGAAGTCGGCTATCTGGAGGCGATCGGGCGGAAGCGGACGGCGGAGGTGCTGCGGGACGCGCTGGTCGCGGAGGCGCAGAGCGACAGCGAGACGAGGCAGCGTCAGGCGGAGGCGCGGAAGCAGGCGGAGGTCGCGCAGGCGCAGGCGGAGATCGCGATCGCGGAGGCGCAGACCGCGCTGCGTGTGAGGAAGGCGCAGCTGGACCAGGAGGGCGAGACGGCGGAGCGGGTGGCGATGGTCCTGGCGCAGCGTTCGGAGATCGAGGCGCAGCAGGCGCTGGAGGCGGAGCGGATCGAGCTGCAGCGGCGCAGGCTGCAGGCGGACAAGGTGGAGCCGGCGGAGGCGGAGCGGCTGGCCGCGGAGGCGATGGCGAAGGCGGCGGCGGCGCCGATCCTGGAGATGGGGAAGGCGCAGGTCGAGGTGCTGCGTCTGCTGTACGAGCAGATCCGGGAGTCGGGGGACCTGGGCTTCGCGGTGTTCCTTGCGGAGAAGCTGCCGACGCTGCTGGAGACGGCCGTCGGCGCGGTGAAGGGGATCGACATCGACCGGCTGGTGGTGCTGGATGGCGGGGAGGGGAAGGGCGTCGCGGCCGCGGCGAACCAGCGGGTCGGCGCCGCGTTCCAGCTCCTGGAGGGGCTCAGCTCGGCGCTGGGCGTGGACATCGAGGAGGTGATCCAGCGGGCGGCGCGGCAGCGGACGCGGGTGGATGCCATGCAGCTCGCGGAAGCGAAGGACGGATCGCAGCGGGGTTGAGCTGCGGCGGCCGCGCAGGGGGCGTGGGGCCCGGGCGGATGTCCGGGCCCCAAGTGTTTTTCCCGTGTTCGCCGACGGGCTGGAGGTGCGGGTGGAAGAAGAGGATGAATCGCCCCGGGTTTGCCGGAGGCTCCAACCTTTGAGAG